>JAZUKJ010000001.1:0-4714 GCA_045643225.1 Treponema sp.
CGGTAGTGGCTTGCAGTTTTAAGCCAGGGCTGACGTCCAAAAAAAATATCCAGCACTAAAATTTTAGACTGTTTTTTCCATTGACACAGAAAATCCTCTCCGCTAGAATTTGCATATCATGACAGGAATTGTAGATTACAACGCAGGAAATATTAAAAGTGTGGAACGGGCTTTGGAGGCAATCAAGGCTCCGTATATTCTATCAAAAAATCCAAAGGACTTGGAAAATGTGGACAGACTGATTTTTCCAGGCGTTGGAGATGCGGCCTATGCGATGGAACAGTTGAAGCTTACAGGCTTTGACGTATTTTTGAAGGACTGGGTTGCGGCGGAAAAACCTTTGATTGGAATCTGCCTTGGTTCACAAATCATTTTTGATTACAGCGAGGAAGGCGATACTGAGTGCCTTGGATTTATCCCCGGCGAGATCCGTCATTTTAGCGGGCTCTGGTCCAAAAGAAATCCTGATGCAGAAGAGATAATGCAGGGCGCGTTGGAGCCGGGCAATTTGAAGATTCCGCACATGGGTTGGAACAATCTGACGTTCTGTAACGGCGGGTCAAAATTGCTGGACGGTGTAAAGGAAAGCTCCGATTTTTATTTTGTCCATTCCTATGTAATCCAGCCAAAGGATCCGACAGTCATAAAGGCCTATGCGAATTATGGAATGATGGTTCCCGCTGTCGTCGAAAAAGGTTGCGTCACAGCTTTCCAGTTCCATCCAGAAAAATCCGGGGAACCAGGTTTGCGCATACTTAAAAATTATGTTGGCGCTGATTTTAACAAGTAGGAGGGAACCGGAATGCTGAAGAAAAGAATAATAATTTGTCTGGACGTAAAAGATGGACGCACCACTAAGGGCGTGAAATTTCAAAACAATATTGATATTGGCGATCCTGTTGATATGGCCGCGGAGTATTATCGTCAGGGAGTTGACGAGCTGGTGTTCTATGATATCATGGCGTCCGCCCGTGGACGTGGACCAATCCTTGAATTGATTTCCAGAGTCGCAAGTCAGGTTTTTATTCCGTTCTGTGTTGGCGGAGGAATTGGAACCCTGGACGATATCCGTTCCACGATTCTTGCGGGAGCGGAAAAGGTGTCCCTGAATTCCCAGGCCGTAAAACATCCGGAGCTGATTTCCCAGGGGGCAAGGGTTTTCGGAAACCAGTGCATCGTTTTGGGGATGGATGCCGCGAAGGATGAAAATATGCCAAGCGGATACAGGGTCTTTATTAACGGAGGCCGGGTGGCTACGGAACTGGACGCAAGGGAATGGGCAATCAAGGCCGTTGAGCTGGGAGCCGGAGAAATTGTTTTGAATTCAATCGACGCTGACGGAACCCGCGACGGTTATGAACTGAACCTTACCAGGATGATTAGCGAGGCGGTCAATGTTCCGGTAATCGCATCCGGTGGTGGCGGAAAGCCTGAGCATCTTACAAAAATCCTGACGGAAGGAAAAGCTGATGCGGCTCTTATTGCAAGCATGGTTCACTCCGGGGACTATACGGTTGGTGGAATCAAAAAGGAACTGGATTGCGCCGGTGTTCCGGTAAGGATAATCGGTTAGAAACGGTTTTTATTCCCTAATAGCGGCATCTTTGGAAATTACAATTTTTGAGGATGCCAATGATATTTTTGGTATGGTGCCTTCCTTTGACTATGGGGCACCATTTTTTTTTATATCAGATAATCAACAAAACGTTTCTTCTGTCCCCTCCAGAAAGCGGTGAAGTCATCCCTTGTTCCGGTGAAGAAAAGTCCTTCCGCATATTCGCACCAGTCATGACCGTCGGGGCCTGTCTTTAGATCAAAAAGCGCGCTGGCTGCAATTATGATGTGGCTGTCGTGGGTGCAGTACAGGTCAATTGTTCCTGGCGTTCCACCCTCTGAAAAGATGGCGTCCAGAATCGGCTTGATTTCCATGTCCATGGTGATTCCGCGGCAGGCCTGTATGTTCCCTTGCTGCAGATAGTCAAAATAGGTGTACCAGCCGACCCCTCCCATTTCGATGGGGCTTGGATTTCCGACTATTCCGTAAAGCCTTTTGTCTTCAAATATCTCCGGAGACTGGGGGCGGAAATATTTGTCCAATCCCTCGCACATTTGCTGGATTGTTTGGATGCACCTTTTGATTTTGCTGGCGGCGCATACCCCAACCGGACGGTCAAGTCCTGCTCCCATTTGCCTTGCAAGTTTCATTCCTTCCGGGGTCAGCAGGAGGTGAGTGTAGTCTCCGTTGACTGGATTGTCAAATCTTATGCTGTGCCTTAAAAGAAGTTTCGCGTTCTGGCTATCAGAAATCTGGGAGGCGCTGTCTATCATGTGCTGGTAAGGGGAAAAGAATTTCATGGCAATATTGTATACCGTTTTCCGCTGAAAAGATAGTTGCCTGTCCCCTCTAGCATGAAACCGGTGGGGCATGGATTATGCGGTTGAAGATTTTGTCAGCCATTGGCAATATTCCTGTCCTGCGTGATATTATATAGTAGAGAGTTGCACAATATTCTGTTCTTTTTTTGTGACGTGGCGGAGGACATGACGGCGGGGGAATTTGGGTTGCATAAAATTCAGTGTAAATTCCATTGACCAATGTCTTTTAATTATGTTATATTTAGTAACCCCGTATATATTGCGAACAATTGCTCGTTGTTCGTGAACATTTTCTGATTAGATGCAAATTCAGAAGATGCAATTTTATTAGTAGGTATATACAATGAAGACAATTTTTTCAAAACCAGCCGATGTCAAAAATGAATGGTATATCATTGATGCATCAGGAAAGACTCTTGGCCGTGTAGCTGCAAAAGCTGCTAGTGTTCTCCGTGGAAAGCACAAGCCATCTTATGAGCCAAACGTACTTTGTGGTGACTGTATTGTTATCATCAATGCAGACAAGATCCAGGTAACTGGAAACAAGGCAGAAGGAATGAAGTATCGCCACTACACAGGATTCGTTGGCGGACTCCGTGAGTATTCATTCAACACATTGCTTGAAAGAAACCCAATTGAGCCTCTTAGAAGAACAATTGCAGGTATGCTTCCACACAATCGTCTTGGTCGCAAGATTATTGGAAACTTGAAGATTTATGCTGGCAGCGAACACCCACATGCTGCTCAGAACCCAAAGCCACTTGAAGTGTAATTAGGAGTCTATCGTGGAAAATATTGCTATTGGTACAGGAAGAAGAAAGACAGCTGTAGCTCGCGTGTTTTTGCGTGAAGGCTCAGGAAAGATTGTTGTTAACGGAAAGGATGTAAAGGATTACTTCGTAACTGCTGAACAGGTTAAGACTGTAAATCAGCCTTTGCTCGTTACATCAAATTCAAACAAGTTTGATATTCTTATCAATGTTTGTGGCGGTGGATTGAATGGACAGGCAGCTGCATGTCTCCACGGTCTTGCTAGAGCATTGACACAGGTTGACCCTAACTGCCACAAGGCTCTTAGAGCTAACGGATATCTTACTCGTGACTCTCGTATGGTTGAACGTAAGAAGTACGGTCAGCGTGGAGCTCGTAGAAGATTCCAGTTCAGCAAGCGCTAAGGTTTATTTGGCACTTACTATTTTACTGCGAAAAGTCAGTATATTTGGTTTAAAATCAGCGTAATGATAATTCGTGGAATAAAGCAGACTTTGCGAGGTGTGTATGAAATCACTCCGGATGCAGGGTCTGCATTTTTTTTGCGCGCGGCATATTTGGAATTGGTCTCGGAAGAACGGCTTGTTCCCGTTAGCGGTGGACTGGCGGAAAGGGATACGCTTTTTATAAATGAAGGCGACCTGACCCCCGGCATGGATGGAGTTTTTTCGGAAGAAGAGACTGCCGATATTTTGCATGCCGCTCTCGTTTATACCATCGAAGCCGCCGCCATGACATATCTGGCCAGGGCCGAGCAATGCCGCAACGGTTTGGCCTCAAAGTTGATAAGGAAAGGGGTGGATAAAAAGGATTTATCTGTCGCCCTTGATTATTTGGAGTCGGCCGGATATCTGGATGACGAACGGTTTGCTGGGGCATGGATCAGGACCCGTTACATTTCCCATGCGGAAGGAAGGACAAAACTGTCTGCGGAACTGGCCGCCAGAGGGGTGGATGCGTCTGCAGCAAAAAAAGCCCTGGACGTTTTTTTCAAGGATCACAATCAGAACGACCTTTGCCAGAGGGCATTAAAAAAATATCTCCGTACCCATCAGAATCCAGAGGAAAGCAAAATATATGCTTCCCTTCAGCGTAGCGGGTTCACGTATGCGCAGATAAAAAACGCCCTTTCACAGGAATAAACGTTTTAAGTCCCATCTGTTCTGGCGAGAACAAAAAGATAAAAAAAATTAATTTTTTTTCGCAGTCTTGTTGACAAAGAAATATAAATGTTATAGTATAGGTTCATCAGCGCAAGTTGATACGCTCCTTTAGCTCAGCTGGTAGAGCAACGGACTGTTAATCCGTGTGTCGATGGTTCAAGCCCATCAAGGGGCGCGTAAAAGACCTTCAGTTAATTCTGAGGGTCTTTTTTTATGCCCACGGAGTATCATTCGTTTCCTGAAGAACAGATGTTGAATTTTTATATCGCCACACGGATTGGATTTTACTAACGTAGAATCTTTGGACAAAGGGCTTACATTTTTTGCTGTCGCAAAGGTCTATTCCTGTTCGTGCAGTTTTTTTTATGTCGCCACACGGATTCGATTTTACTAACGTAAAATCT
>JAZUKJ010000002.1:0-5709 GCA_045643225.1 Treponema sp.
ATATGATCTGGAATTTGTAGAGATATTCAATACATCGCTTTACGTTTTTATTTCCAACAAAAATCCGCTGGCGAAAAAAGAGAAAGTTACGGTAAAGGATCTTGCAGATTTCCCGTATTTGATTTATGAACAGGGCGAGCACAATTCATTTTATTTTGCAGAGGAACCATATCCTGCCATCGACATAAACAAAACTATCCTTGTCCGGGACCGGGCAACACTGTTCAATCTGCTTATCGGGTTGAACGGATATACAGTAAGTTCCGGTGTAATCAGCAGGGAATTAAATGGCAAAAGCATCATCAGCATTCCATTTGATTATGACGAGCATATGAGTATCGGTTATATTGTTAAGAAAGGAACAGCACTTTCCAGATACGGTACAAAATACATTGAGTTTTTGAAGAGGCATGTTAATATTTCCAAATAGAGCAGAGTAGTGACTCCATTTTGCATTATGTTTGATAAGCATTACAATCATGAATACAAACTGGCGGATGTGTATCACGTTGAAAAGTCAGCGGAGCATGAATGAAGTTTTATGCGGTTATGCAAAAACCTGAAATGATTTTTAAGGGCAACAAGTTTTTTGGTTGGTGCCGCGCAAGGGATAGTAGTGTCGCCGAAGGCGTTCTGTAGTGGCGGTGGTTAAGCTTAGGCGAAACCACCAGAACGGAAGAATGAAGCGACAGCGGAAACACGGATAGCCCGACCCGAAGGGATGCGCCCAAAATGGCAATCCGGGGTTATCAAATATTTAAGCTAATGCAGTTTCTACCGGATGTCTTTGCTTTGTACAATGCTTCATCCAAACGAACAAATGCATCCTTTACGGAATCTTTTTTTGTTACGGAAGCAAGACCAATGCTGCAGGTCATTGAGCCTACAATTTCAAAGACTTTTTCGGAAATGGAACGCCTGATTTCTTCTGCAATTTTTTGCACTTCATGTATATCAATATCATAACAGACGCAAACGAATTCCTCGCCGCCCCATCTTCCAATCTTGATATCGTATCCCTGCATTTTTTTGCTGATTGTACTGACGAATTCTTTTAGGATATCATCACCCACAGCATGGCCATAGGTATCATTTATTTTTTTGAAGAAATCGATATCAAACATCATAAGAGAAACCGGTCTGTCACTGTTGCTTAATCCCTCAATAGCATTGCTCAATTCCGTTTCGATACGTCCGTGATTATAGACGCCGGTCAATGAATCATGAGAAGCAAGGGTTTCAAATTTCTTAAGCTCGTTGAACAATTTGATTGAATCATCGTGGATATTCTGCACCATAAATACAAAACGGAAATCCTGTTCACTGGTTGTATCGGTGCGGCCGAAAATAAGTTTTACCCAGATATAGTTTCCTTCAAGATTTTTCATCTGGCAGTCAAATGAAAAAGATTTTGATGGCTTTAGATTTTCTTTCAGATATTCAGGATTTGTTTTTCTGAGGAACAATTCCTGATCTTCCGGCCATATCATATTAACAATCATCATTCGCCATTCCGAATATTTTACCGTATAGTGCATATCGTCTTCAGAAATTTCTGAAACATTGATGTTGTTTACAATATCGTTATTCAAATCGACGTACATTGAAAATAGATAGGTGTCCTGAATTGTTTTTACTTTATTCTCATGCCCCTCGTCGCGGTCAAATTCTTTTTTGTCAAGTTCAAAAAGAAGGATTACATAATCACCTTTTTCGTTTTCAATTGGGTATACTATCATCTGGATGGCATGTTTTTGTCCATCAATCTCAAGACAAATTTTTCTTGTATTTCTTCCATTGAATTCTCCCATCTTAGGAAGGAACACAAGATAGTCATCTGTAATTCTTGTATTCTTGTCGCTCATATGAAACAGGAGCATTTCAATCAAGTCTTTATATGAACCTTCCTCGGAAATGAAGTTAGCTATGCTTTCGGATCTCTTTAATGCATGATAGCGGTCGTCCTTGGAACAAACCAAAAGTACAGCATCAATATTTTCATATATGATTTCATTGATCTCATCATCAGAATAATTTTTCATTTAAACAAATCCCCCATAGATCTACTATGCATCTCTTCCCGATATTTTGATAGCTTCCAAAACAACCTGGTCCCCTGTCAATGCAACATACAGGTTTTTATATTCATTTGAAATGGTTGTAACATTATCTAGTATAAGGCCTCCGCACTCCGAATGAAATAATATTTTGTTATCTTCCCGTTTAATATAAAGATTTATATCGCGACCTTTTTTATTGCCCATCTTCCAATGATTCCAATTTTTAAATTCCTCTGTTTTTGTAATGGTGAAGGAATTTTTTGAATATGGCCCCTCCTGCCAGCTTTCGCCATCCAAACGGATGAAAGAAAATTCCCGATAATTTTTTCCATAAATTTTTCCGTCATCAGATTCGAACAGAACAATGAACGGGCAGTGCCATATTAAGCGGGCAAACGGCAGGCATTGCATGTGGAATGAAATGCCAAGCGATCTGTTTACCGGTATACCATCTGTTGATGCAGTTCTCCAGCTTTCAACTTTTATGTTGGGTACATCGCCGTCCGGTCTGTCAAAATAGTTGATTTCATCTGCAATTCTTTTAAGGGATTCTTCCGGATACGGTTCACCGCTTCTTTCTTCCGTAATATCACGGATATAACATCTCTGCCCTGTGATTCCGATAAAAGCAAACCGGGAACTATCAGGAACTACTATTGTTGCTTCTATTTCAGTGTAGCTGTCATTTATGCGAAGAAAAATATGGTCCCTTAGCTTTATGCCGGTCACAACCACATGGAGCTGTTCATTTGTATCATCAATTCTTTCTCGAAGCTGCTTTACCTGTACCTCAACTTGACGGGCATTAGGCGCTTTGTATTTTCCATCGACACAAACCGAAAAATATTCCGTGTAAGAGTAGAACGTCTTCTCCTGTTCCTCAATATGGACATGGCTGTCTACAGCGTCGAACAAAACAAATACAGGAAGATTTTGCGCTCCCTTTTTTAGCTTTTCGGATATCATCCTGACGGTCAGTTCAAAATTATCAAGAAGAATTCCAGGATAGCTGTTATTGCATGAACCTACACAATACAGTTCATTTAAATTTTCATTCTGCTTCTTTTTATAAAATTTATCCTCGTCAATTATCTGCAGCATGATTGAAGCAAACTCTGAATCAAACTGTCGGCCGGAACCTTTTTGAATTTCTTCGCGAACTATATTCTGTGGAAGAGGATTTCGATAACTTCGGCTGGAGGTCATTGCATCGTATGCATCCGCTACAGAAATAATCCGGGCATATAAGGGAATGTCGGTAGCCTTTAGACCTTCCGGATAACCCTGGCCGTCATATCTTTCATGATGATATTTTGTTCCCAGCGTAAGATATGGAAGTTTCCTAATGTGGGCAAGAATCTCACGGCCTAAAACAGGGTGCTGCTTAATGACACGAAATTCTTCGTCAGTAAGTTTTTCTTTTTTATTCAGAATCCAGTCAGGGATTCCAATTTTTCCGACATCATGCAAAAGGGCAGAGAAATAAACTTTCTCGCAATCCTCTTCCGGTAGTCCAGCCATTTCAGCAATCTGCCGGGAGTATTGGGCAACCCTGATTGAATGTCCGTGGGTATACTCGTCCTTGGCATCAATTGCACTGGCTAGAGTTTCTGTAACCTGAACGAACATTTCTTTCATTTCTACAATTTCTTCTGTCTTTTGTTTGTCCAGACAAATATCAATATACATGAGGGCAGCACAGATTGTAATGCCGGCCAACAGGAAGGATCCTCCATAGAGAATCTGCAAAACGATGAACACACTTCCCGGAAGCATTGAAAAAAGTCCGATGGCTGCAGCCTTTCTTTTCTTTTTATTGAAACACCCGGCAATCAATCCAGCTATGGTCAGGAACAAATAAATATAAGCTATGAGGCCCTGAAGAAAAAATAAGTCGCCACGGAAATAGGAATCTGCTTCTATCCAATATAACCAACCAGTGAACCTGTTTACAATGCACAACGGAATTGTCAACGCTACAGGGATTGCAAGAAGAATGACCTTGAGCCGGGAATCAGTAAATCTGCTGTCCATGAATTTTAAAAGGAACAGAAACCAGAAGAACATGGTGGAGGTCATTAGCACGATTGAGATTGCATATAACCAGAAAATAATTTCGGAATTGAAAATATGTATTTTTGTTTCGTACAGACGAATCGGGACGTTTATTATTAAAAAAAGATTTAGAGAAGAAATGAACATGAAAAAATAGTTCATCCCTTTCTTTAACAATGAGAAACATTTCCTGCCTAAAAGTAAACTAATGACCAAAAGGACATATTCCAAAGCCATTGTCTGGATTGAATTCATAGTTGCGCTCATAAAAGAATCTTTAAGATGTTACCTAGTATTATATTACAATTATATAATAAAAAAAAGTCAATTCTGGCGTACCCGGAATTAAATCTATCCCCTAAGAGATTCGATGAACCTGGTCGTCGCCATATTCATGGGGATATTTTTTTTCCATACAATAACGGTTCTTGAACAAAGCATTGGCCGTAGGGGAAGAACTTTTATTCCAGAAAAATTTTTTATAAGTTCGGTTTCTACTGTCAGGGCAGTTCCTATTCCCCTTGAAACCATGACAGCGGTATTTGAATTAAGGTTGTGGATTGCAACCGTGTTGAGTTTGGTAATGTCCTTGCCAAACCAGCTGGAAAGTTCGCCTTTAACCGTGCTGCGCCTTGGAAGAATTATTTTTTCGTTCATCAAATCCTTGGGCGATATAAATTTTTTCTTTGCAAGTTTTGAATCCGGATGGACAAGGGCGCACCATTTTTCTTCAACTGGAATTCTAAAATAATCGTAACGGTCAATTTCAATTGGCTCCAAAAGAATACCGATATCCAGAAGCCCTTTGTCCATTTGGTCTTTGATAATGTCGCTGGTCGTTGTGTTGAAATCAAAAAAAACTTTCGGGTGAAGATTCTGAAATTCTGCCATTTTTTCGCAAATGAAATCTACGGACCTAAGTTCACCGCCGCCAATGGAAATTGTCCCCTCCAGTTCCTGAGAGTCCTGGGATATTTCTTCCTCGGTTATATTTATTAGCGAAAGGATTTCTTCCGCACGTCTTTTGAATAAGACCCCTTCCTTGGTCAATGTGATTTTACGGGGTCCCCGCTCAAAAAGAATTACACCTAAATCCTTTTCCAGGTCAGAAATCTGGCGGCTTACGGTTGGCTGGGTCACATGAAGAACTTCGCATGCGGCGGTTATGGATTCCTCATTCGCGATGGCAAGAAAATATGTCAGTACCTGAAAATTCAATCTCATGAATCAAGTATATCATAAGTATAGAAAAAAAGCATGGGAAATTATCTAAAATAAGTATTTGCTATATCAGGGCGATAAAAATATAATCTGTAAATAACTGAGGCTTGCTTTGTAAACTTCTTTATCAGCTGCACATCCTCACGGTTCATTGCGGATATGCTTAAAAAGTCAATCGCGAAAATTGATATTTTTTTCATTGTACAGGAGGAAAAGATGAAAAAATTATTTCTATCTATTTTAGTTTTATTTTCCATATTCGTTTCAGCGAATGCAAAATCCATTGTCGTTTATTACAGCCTTACCGGAACCACAAAAGCAATGGCGGAACGGATTGCAAAAGAAACTGGTAGCGATATTTTTGAGTTGCAGC
>JAZUKJ010000003.1:0-20370 GCA_045643225.1 Treponema sp.
TCTTGATTCTTATTTATTACCAGCCTTTCCACCGGTTGTTTTGTAATCACCGGGGCCAGACATCTTTTTGCAAGCTGTATTTTTACCTTTGAAGTTTTTCCTTGCTCTACAACAGCAGTCTCTTCACCGTCCGCATAAAAATAATTCGGACTGTTTTTTCTCAAGGCCTCGACATATACTTTGTATTCCCCTACCGGCAGATTATCAATAACAACAACCTTATTGCTTTCACCTTTTTTTGGGACAGTGACAGGACCTTTCAGAGTAATATTGAAAATATATTCTCCACCACCACTACCAGATCCAGTAGCCGCAGTCCCTTCTGCACCTTCTCTTGAATTGGCTCCCGGCAAGGCCAGCACTATCCGACCACCGGAGCCATCCATAAAATTACTGCAGGACCAGAAAGTCATTGCCACTAAAAATGTAAATAAGACAGCAAGCAATGGATTCTTCAAAAGCTTTTTCATAATAAAATCCTCCGAACAGGCATTGCGTACAATTGTAAAATACTTGGCAGCTTTCATCAAGATAAAAAAAGAATGAACCCCGATGCATCAGGACTCATTCTTTCTTATGCGGCATTGTACTCAGGGATGCGTCAGCTTTCCAGTCTTCTAATTAAATACGGCAACGCTTTTTCAAATTTCACTCCATACCAATGGTCCTTATCATCCATAGTATTTTTGATTGCCTCCACAACAAAATCCGCTCCAATAGCAGCCGCCTCTGACAAGTTTTTTCCGCGCATAATCGCTCCACAAAAAGCAGAAGCATAAGCATCACCTGTACCATGCATCAAAACCGGCATCCTTTCTGCAAAATAATAGGATATTTCTTTACCGTCATAACAGGCTACGCCCAATTTTTTTTCATCAAAACTAACTCCCGTCAGGACAACATTTTTCGCTCCCAAACCATAAAGTTCCTTCAGGATTTTTTCTATGTAGGCCCTGTCGTATTTTTCCCCGGCATAGGGTTCTCCCAAAAGAAATGCCGCCTCCGTCAAATTTGGAAGAATAAAGTCAGCACCCTTGCACAGTTTTTTCATTTCCTGCGGAAAATCTTCATTAAAACCGGCATACAGTTTGCCATTGTCGGCCATTACAGGGTCAACAATCCTAAGGGCACCCGGCCTGGCAGTTTTTTCCATGATTTCAAGGATATATGGAATTTGCGCAGGACTTACATATCCGGTATAAAAGGCACTAAAAGTAATGTTCTCTCTAAGCCATCTTTCCAAAATCTTTGGCATATCGTCCGTCAAATCATGGAAGGTCCATCCAGAAAAACCGGATGCGGTATGATTTGACAGAACCGAACTTGGAAGAATCGCTGTCTCAATTCCACAAGCGGAAACCACCGGGAGCGCCACCGTTAAAGAACACTGTCCCACACAGGAAATATCCTGAATTGTCAAAAGCCTTGAGTCCATTCTGCACCTCCAACCCCGCCGCAAGCCTCGGGATATCATTCTTTTTTTTTAAGCTAGACAAAACTAGCACAAAATCTGGTATTATTGATATAATCAATTTATTGCAATTATGTTAATACCAGATTTATTTTGAAAATCAATCTTTTTTCGGAGAAAAAATGATAACAATCAATTTTGAAAACAGAGAAAAACTGCCCCTTTGGGAATGGATATATTTAAGCATAAAACAGCAGATTGAAAATGAAATCCTTGCTCCAGAAGAAAAACTTCCCTCCAAAAGAAATCTGGCGTCCCATCTTGGTGTAAGCGTCATAACAATCCAAACCGCATATCAACTGCTAATTGACGAAGGCTGGATTTACTCAATAGAGAAAAAAGGATTCTTTGTAACAAACATAAAGACAAATAAAATTGCCACCGGAGCAATCAAAGCGGATGCAAAGCGAATAACAAAAAAAGCTGTCACGGAAAATTCGCCGGTACAGTCCACAGTCATGGACAACTTGATTGACCTGACAAGTATTTCCGTAAGCGAAAAAAATTTTCCGTTTTCACTGTGGTCCCACATAGGCAGAAAAGTCCTGACCAGTCAGAACCACACCCTGTTGGAAAGGGTTCCAGTTTTTGGAACAACCCAGCTTAGAAAATCCCTTGCAAAATATCTTTCCGGTTTTAGAGGCCTGTCCGTTGATGAAAACCAAATCGTGATAGGCGCGGGAACAGAGTCCCTGTATTCAATGGTCGCACAACTTTTTGGAAGAGAGAAAATATTTGCGGTGGAAAATCCGGGATACAAAAAAATTGCAAAAATTCTGGAACTTAACGGAATCAAAACCGTTGCCGTAAAAACAGACTCCGACGGAATGAGTCTTTCGGAATTATTAAAGACAGACGCCTCGGTAATCCACATTTCCCCGAACCACCATTTTCCAACAGGAACCGTCATGGGCATCAAGAGGCGGCTGGAACTGTTGGACTGGTGCGCAGAAAAAAAGGGACGTTACATAATTGAAGATGATTACGACAGTGAATTCAGGTTCAACGGACGGCCTTTGCCACCACTGCAAGGCTCCGATTCCGAAGGGCATGTCATCTACATAAGCACGTTTTCCAAACTCATTTCCCCATCCTTTAGAATCAGCTACATGGTCCTCCCCAAAAATCTGATTAACGATTTTACAAAAAAGCTTGGCGTATATTCCTGTCCAATTCCGGCACTGGACCAGCTTATACTTTCGGATTTTATTGATGAAGGCCATCTGGAAAAACATATCTCCCGAATGCGGAACACCTACAGGAACATCCGAAACTCTTTAATACAAAGCCTTGAAAGAAGTCCCCTTTTTCAAAAATCGAAAATTCTGGAAGAAAATGCCGGGCTGCACTTTCTGTTAAAAATCCAGACCAACAAAACCAGCGAGACTGCAAAAAAACTTTTGCTGCAGGAGAAAATAAAAATTGCAGACCTGGAGGATTTTTATTTCAACAAGAAAAAGTCAAACAGGGAACCACAAAATATTACCCTGGTTGTAAACTATTCGGCATTAAAAAAAGAAGAAATCCCGGCGCTAATAACAGGACTGGAAAAAGTGTTTTTGTAATCCACAAAAATCTGTCCTTCTTTTTTCCGGTAGATTGTTTTTTTTCTATATAAGTAGTAATATTCTTCTCCACTGCGCGATGTTTATTCATCTTATTCGCGCACAGAAGGTTTTTGATGGACAACATAGAATTGGTCAGACAGCTGGCAATTATTATCATCTTTGCCAAAGTATTTGGACTTTTGGCACGTAAACTTAAGGCTCCTCAGGTTGCGGGAGAAATTATTGCAGGTCTATTGATTGGCCCCAGCATCTTAGGTTGGGTCCAGACTTCAAATTTTTTAAGCGGTATGGCAGAAATCGGTGTAATCATGCTGATGTTCAACGCCGGACTTGCAACAAACATCCAGGATTTAAAAAAATCTGGACTGAAGGCAACTTTAATAGCCTGCGCAGGAGTTTCCATTCCATTAATCTGCGGAACGATTCTCTTCATGTGCTTCTATGGATTCGACAAGGTTGGTTCAGAAGAATTCTACCGGGCACTCTTTATTGGAACAATCTTGACAGCAACTTCCGTCAGCATTACGGTTCAAGCGCTCAAGGAATTGGGAAAGCTTTCGACTTTTGTTGGAACAACAATCGTCAGCGCGGCAATCATTGACGACGTAATCGGAATTGTCGTTTTGACCTTCGTTATAAGCCTGAACCCAAACAAATCTGATGCAACACAGGCCACCAGCATAACAAGGGTTTTGATTTCAACAATATTATTTTTTGCGGCATCCGTTGTTGTTGGATACATCTTTTACAAGATATTCAAGAAGTACGAAAAAAAGCACAGCCACACAAGGCGCATTCCAATTGTCGGATTGGCGCTGGCTTTTTCAATGGCGTACCTTGCTGAACATTTCTTTGGCGTAGCGGACATCACAGGCGCATACATAGCAGGTGTAATCCTCTGTTCCACAAAAGATTCCAGTTACATTTCACGCAAGATGGATGTAAACTCTTACATGATTTTCGGACCAATATTCTTTGCATCAATTGGACTTCAGACAAACATCAGGACCCTCGATTCTTCAATCCTTTTCTTCTCAATCGCTTTCGTTATTGTGGGAATGGTCTCCAAGGTCGTTGGATGTGGACTGGTTTCAAAGTTATGTAAATTCAATATGAGCGACAGCCTGAAGATTGGATGCGGAATGATGACCCGCGGAGAAGTTGCATTGATTGTAGCACAGCGCGGTCTATCAGCAGGAATCCTTGACCATGCATTCTTTACTTCGGTCATCATGCTGATAATCGTAAGCTCCATCACCACACCAATTTTGTTGAAGGCAATCTATCACCATGACGAAAAAAAAGCTGCACTTTTAGCCGGCACAAGCACGACTGAAACTGCAGCTCAATAACAGTAACAACTCAAGGGCGCTGCCCAGATTTTTCATTTGGTTACCAGGCTCAATTGAATCCCGTTGTCAAAACAATGACGCGGGATTTTTTTTATGAGCCTTATTTTTCTATTGGACGGTAATACAAAATGGAATGTCCACCACGGTTGTTGGACAAAGGAACTTTCTGGATTTCAAAATCGTCATCCAGATATTCAATAAGGTCGGACAGTTTCCTGAAGCCATAATCCTGTGTATCAAAACCAGGGTCCTGACGCTTGAAATAGGAACCGGCGGCACTAACATCTGCCCATCCATCTTCGTTCGCATAAGTCTCATAGGCTTTCATAAGCAATTTAAAAATCTTACGGAACTGACGGTCGGTCATGGTTTCAGAATTCTTTTTAAACAATCCCCTGACCTTTTCTTTTCTATGTTTTATTTCCGCCGGCTTATCATCATGAAGCACTCCAGACTCATCATCTTCTTCGACTTCCTTTAAATTTTCAATGTAGATAAAATCATCGCAGGCACTAACAAAAGACTGGGGAGTTTTTCTTTGGCCGACACCAAAAACAAATATCTGGCTTTCCTTTAATCTGGTCGCCAGTTTTGTAAAATCGGAATCGCTGGTAACCAATGCAATGGCGTCATATTTGTTTGTGTAAAGCAAATCCATTGCATCAATAATCATAGCGGAGTCACTGGAATTTTTTCCCTGTGTATAGGCAAACTGCTGGACCGGGATTACTGCGTTATTATTTAAATCATCCTTCCAGTTTTTTAATGAAGGAATCGTAAAATCACCGTAAGCCCTTTTTGTTATTACATGTCCATGCACCGCAATCTCCTGAAGAATCGGCCTAAGCTTTTTTCCTGGAGTATTGTCGGCATCTATCAGCACTGCTATTTTTTTCTGTTCATCAATATCAATCATTTCTTATGTTTTCCCAAAATTATTATTGTTCATCCACCACAGGCACTTCGAATTTTACAATCAAATCATCCAGATTTTTTGCAATGGATTCAGCATTTGCTTTTGAAATATAAAAAAGTCCCTTGGTTCTATTTGTCGAACACAGATATTTATCTTCCTGTTCATCCAGATACATATCGATTGAATACATCATTCCACCGACAGCAATGTTCGCCACAATGTCAGGCTCTTTTTCAGGAAGAGTCACATCCTTTTCGCACCACTGGGAAACATCAATGGAAGCAAGATCCGCAATCCAGGTACCAACGGCTCCCTGATTCAAAACCACATCCTCCATTCCCTCCGGAGATTTTGCCACAGTCCATTCTGTCATTGGATTGATATTTATCTGAATTCCGCTGGATTCCGTCTCATCTTTCATTTCAACCAGCGACAGCAGTATTTCAAATTCAACTCCGGATTTTTTTATGGAGACCGAAGAAATGCTGTCGGACGAAATGTTGTACAGATTCTTTTCGCGCAAGGATGGAAGGGTTTTGTCAAAAATCGTATGGAGCGATGTATCGGCAATCACCACAGATTTTTTTCCATCAACCTGGATATAACATTTGTTTCCGGATGACGAATTTTTTCCGACGGCAATTGACCTTAAAACCTTTCCCTTTCCATAGGCGTTTACATATATTTTGGAATCGGAATCCAATCCATATCTTTGCACACGACTCGCACCACCACTGCTTACAGTTCCCAACAGACGCAAAGACGTGATTGAATCAACAATGCTATTGACGGAATACTCCGCTACATCGCAAAGAAACTGAGGATCGTCGTTGGAGCTGACCTTCCATTTTCCATCAATTTTTTCCAAACGGACCAGGTCAGATTTTTTTTCAATTGTAATTGTGTCTATATCTTTTTTCACGGAAAGAACACTTATTTTTGTGCGTCCCGAGATACTGACCTGAAGAACGAAAACAATCAGCAGAACTATTGCCAGAATAAAGAGAACAGATTTTTTTACGGCAGTCCTATTCATTTTTGTCCCCCTTCTTATTTTTAATCGATGATTTTACTTTCAAAACTTTTTTTGGCTCCTCACGGCTGTCATTCGGATTATACCTGAGACGTATTTGTGCACGTCTTTTCTTTCTCATCAGCAAAACAAAAAGTCCAACAAGAGCCACCAAAAGGGCCAAACCAATTTCATTAAAATATTTGACAACATTTGCAAGAGGAAGTGAATCCACTTCAAGCGATGCCAGGCTAAGTCCTTTAGTGCGCATCGTACAAAGGTCCTCGTTTTCGCTCATGTAGTCCACAAGATTTTCTACAAAAATTCCTGTGCCCTGGAAAAAGGATTCCCTAAGGAAAGGTCCGCAGATATGCGAAGTCGAAACAACCAGCACTTTTCCATTCTGAATGCTCTTCGCAAGATGGGTATCAGATTTATACAGTTCTTCCCCTGCCTCTTCTTTTTTTTCATCTTCCGCAGAAACTTCCTCTGCTTCCGGAACTTTGTCAAAGGCGCTGGAGAATTTACCTTCAACCAGGACAGCCACATTCGATCTTTTTTCTTCAGACCTGTCAGGAGGCATTATGTAGTTTGAGTCCAGAATAAAGTTTTCCTTTTCCGCCCAGGACCTCTTTGAAGTTGTCGCAAGCACAGAAACTTTTTCGCCTGAAATTTTTTCCGCACCATCAACATCAATTGAACCAGGCAGGAAGAACATTACATCGCCAAGATTTTTTGTAATGGCATGTCCCTGATTAAGACTGTCGGTTTCCAGCATCGGTGCGTAATAGATATCAACAACTTTTCCTGTCCATCTATCCTGAGTCTGGGCACACCGTTCATCCATTACGTATTCTTTATTGCATGTGATTCCATATTTGCTCAACAAGGAATCCAGCCCTGTATCCAAAGGAAGATAACTTGGCATTCCGTTTGGCTGCTGCTGAGCCTCAGGATCAAAAGGATCAAGGAACAGCAAAAGGTTTCCACCGTTCATCAGGAACTGGTCCAGCTTATAAAGTTCTTTCTGCGAGAAAACAGATTTTGGTCCGTTTATCATTACACAGGAAGTATCCAGCGGTATGTTTTTTTCTGACAGATTCACTTCCTTCAGGACATAATGCTCCGCCAGGATACCAGCAAGAACTGCGGCTCCGTTTTCCTCGTCATTAATAGACATCTCCCCGTGGCCAGTGATATATGCAACGGACGTTACATTTGAAGCAAGGGCCTTGAGCGCGTCATCAATGGATTCCTCCAGAACATCCAGTCCCCGGATGCTGTTGTGAATCTGCATTGTCGATACATCTATTCCCTGGGCAATCTCAATTGGAACAACCCGGCTCCGGTCGTTGTTTTCCAGAACAATCGCCACGGTTCCATAAAGGAAGGCATTGGTCTCTGTCTCAAGTTTATACGAAGGTATTCCGTAAGTTTCGGCCAGGGACTGAACCTCCGATGAAGATGGATTGCTGACGGCCAGGTCCAATCTGTTTTCATATTTTTTGTTCAGCCGGTCAATTACATTTTTTACGGCAGGCTCAACATCAGCCAGCCCAGCAATCTCCATATCATTCATGTTCGATGACTGGTACAACGTAACCCTTATTCCATCTGTCAATCCAACCAGGGCATTGGTGCTTGATATAACACTATTGATTGCATTAGTGATCCGGTACTCCATTCCATCACTTGATGCAAGTCCGTTCAAAACCTCTGTCTGGTCGGCATAACTTACCACAACTCCCATGAAAACATTTTTAAAACCGACTTCATTGTTTTTGATTTCACGAATCTGAACCTGCTGAACTCCATAGTCGGTCGCGAGTTTTATGTTTTCATCCTTGTTCATGTCAAAAATCTCATAAGAGAAATTTTCATTTCCGGCAGACTTGTATTCCGAAAGGATGTCCTTTAGATACTGATAGGTGGAAGAATATGGTGCAGAAAGATTGCTGGAGAAAAACACTTTTATATTCAAAGGCTCATCAACAGTCCTTACAGATTCCTTACTGGCGTTGGAAAGGGAATAAGATTTTGGAGAAGTTATGTCCCATCTGACAAAAGCCCTGGAAGCTACCAGGTTCAGCAATACCAGGACAACAACAAACAAAGCAAAAATGCCAGAAGGTTTCCGTATAAATTTCAGGAACCCTTCCGATATCGCCTTTCCAATGGATCTGAATTTTTCGCCCAAATTTTTTTGTTCATCTATATTTTTTTTCATTTTATCAACCCTTCCTTGATTTGTTCAAACAACGCACCGTCAAGACCACAAAGAAAACAGTAACCGAAATAAAATAAATAAAATCTCTACTGTCTAGAATTCCCCGCGATACAGAATCAAAATGGCTGGATGCAGAAATGAATGTAAAAAATTTCGACAAAACCGGTGGCAGCAAAACAACGAACGTACCAACCAGAGTCAAGAAAATGCAGATTGCGAAGGCAACAAAGAATGCCAGAATCTGATTCCTGGTTACGGATGAACTGAACAAACCGATTGCCGAATATGCAGCCACAAGGAAAAATGCTCCAATATAGCCACCCCAGATTGGACCGGCATCAGGATGTCCGAACATGTTGCAGGCTACCACGTAGAACAGAGTTGGAACCAGCAACATCAGGGAAGAAATCAATGATGCAAAATATTTTCCAAGAACTATATCAACTGTCGTGACCGGAAGGGTCATCAAGGTTTCAAGAGAGCCGCTCTTTTTTTCTTCAGAGAACAACCTCATGGTCAATGCAGGGATAAAGAAACTTAACAGGATTGGAAGATTCTCAAAAAATCCTCTCATTTCTGCCCTATCCTGAAGGAAGAAGATAGAGAAAAACAGGAACCCTGAAAACGCAAGGAACATAGCGGTAACAATATAGGCTATCGGGCTTGTAAAATATGAGCCCAATTCACGTCCCATGATTGTACGCCACAGTCCCGTAACTTCAACATTCGATTTATCTTCCGCCTCGAACATTCTCCGCAAATAACCGGGTCCATTCTTTTTTCTAGTTTCCTTGACTTCAACTTCGGCAGGGATTTCATCAGCAACGTTTTCCACAACCTCAAGAGACTCTTCGGAATTGATGTCATCCGCCACTTCTTCATACTGAGGTTCGTCGGCCTCTTCGGAATCCTGCTCATAGGAATCGTAGCTTTCATATTCTTCTGATGATGAACCGGATTCCTCCTCATAGGAATATTCCTCGTCATCAAAATTTTCCTGAGGGATTTCCCTGGAGTATACCTCCTCCGTCTCAACGGCAGACTCTTCATCCACAGTCTCTTCTTCAACAGCCGCAGATATTTCCTCTTTTTTTGGTCTGGAGAATTTCTTAAAAAATCCCATCAGATTTGTTTTTGATTTGCGAGGATTTGTTTCCACGTCAGATTCCGAATCCATGACCGGATTAGAGGCTTCCTCGTCCGGCACAATTTCTTCATCAGTTTCAATCTGCTGCTCGAATTCTTCCGGCTCTTCAACGGCGGTCTCCGCATAGTCTTCCGGAAGCCCAACCGATTCCATTATCTGTTCAGCCATTTCCTGTTCCGACATCACATTTTTTGGTTTCTTTGCAAAACCTTTCATGAATCCACGGAAATTGAATTTCATTTTTGGGGAGTCAGCTTTTTCACTTTCCTCCACCACAGTCTCCTCTGTCTGGACAATAGTTTCCGCCGGAGTTTCTTCAATGGCAGGTTCAATATTTACTTCTTCCTGATAAAAATTGGAAGCAGTTTCTTCTATTATTTCCAGAGCTTTTTTATTCTCCAGTTTCCTTGACCGCTTCCTGCTTTTCCGTAAGCTTTCCTTTGGTTCAACCACTTCGCCGGCCATGTCTTCCGCAATAGATTTTTCCGGAGCATCCTCTTTTACATCAGATATGGTAAATATTGGGGAGCGTCTTTCTGTTTTCGTTCCTTCAGTTTTTTTGTTTTCCCCGGCAGACTCAAACAAATCAGCGGAACTTCCATGAGAAGAAATTTCTTTTTCAATATCCCATGCAGAACTTGAAAGTTCCAAAAAGGCGGCCCTCAAAGCTGCGCTTGCTGAATCAGGAGAAAATTTCGGGGTTTCATTTTCTTTATTTTTATTTTCAGTACTCATTTGTTTTCACTTCCCGTTGTCAAAGATCTAAAGACATCTTCCAGACTGTTTTTCTGCAGCTCCATTGCATACAAATCCCATCCGGAATCCACAACCAGAATGGCCAGCCTTGGGCGTATTTCCTCGTCCGATTTTATTCCCAAAGTGACTCTCAAATGATCCTCGGCATCCGTCGCGACATAACAGGAATCGACTCCCGCAACGGACATCAGAGTATCCTTTGCAAGCTTCTCGGATGGTCCGCCTATGGTCATATGTACAAGTCCGGAATGTCCGTAATGTTCCTGGAGTTCCTGAGTAGAGGAGTCGGCAACTTTCTGTCCATTGGCAATGATTATGACTCTGCTGCACAACATTTCCACTTCACTAAGAATATGCGTTGAAATTATTACGGTCCTTGTCTCTCCAATCTTTTTGATTAAGGCACGGACCTCGCTTACCTGGTTTGGATCCAATCCGCTGGTAGGTTCATCCAGAATCAAGATTTCCGGATCCCCCATAAGTGCGTGGGCCAAACCGACCCTCTGCTTATTTCCGCGGGAAAGATCCGAAATATTTTTATGCATGACTTCTTTCAGTCCGCAGGTTTCAGCCAGTTCCGGTATTTTTTCGTTCGGATTGACCCCATACATTTTTGCAACGTATTTCAGGTAGTCGGAAACAATCATTTCACCATAAAGCGGTGCCGATT
This sequence comes from Treponema sp., assembly GCA_045643225.1. Taxonomy (GTDB): domain Bacteria; phylum Spirochaetota; class Spirochaetia; order Treponematales; family Treponemataceae; genus Treponema_D. The sequence goes on from JAZUKJ010000003.1 coordinate 11,120, forward strand.
CTGGCATGTATCCTATTTTGGCTTTCGTTTCCACCGGATAGTCAACAACATTTTTTCCGTCAATCTTTATGGTACCTTCGGAAGGTTCCAAAAATCCGGTTATCATTCGCATGGTCGTTGTTTTTCCGGCACCGTTGGGTCCAAGAAGTCCTACAATCTCTCCTGTCTGTATATCAAAGCTGATGTCATCCACTGCCCGGAAGGTTCCGAACTTGCGTGAAACATGTTCAACTTGTATCATCTTTATCTCCATATTTATAACAATTTTAAATAGGTCGAATTTCAAGTTTCAACAAAACCTAAATCCGATTGCCCGCACATCCGTAAAAAGCAGTCCAATCCGTTTACAACGGCGCATTTGTCCTTCGCTTTTCACTCCCGTTTCGTCAATGAATGAACCCCGCCGCAAGCATCGGGGTATCATTCTTTCTCATAAGGTATCGCACCCTGAGGTTCATCCCCCTTTTTTCGACGCCAAGCGTCGGGGATGAACCCCAGAGGCACGAATCAAATAAAAATTTATCTTTTTATTTTACTATAAAAATGATTTTTTTTCCATAAATCCAGGGATTACACCAAAAATGATTTTGCATTAACAAAAAAAACGGGGCCTTTGGCAATGAGAAATCTCGCCACAAAGCATCGTGGTATGTTCCCCATCGGCACGAACCAAAATTGGACCTAGTTTGAAAAATAAATTTGACCTTTGCTTAGATTTTCATTAAGTTATAATAAGGAAACAAAAACGGAGCACCGCTCCCTAAACATATTTGGAGGAAATTATGAAGATTAGACCTTTAGCAGACCGCGTCCTTGTTAAACAGGCAGCAGCAGAAACAAAGACAGCCAGCGGATTGTTCATCCCAGAGACAGCACAGGAAAAAACACAGCAGGCTGAAGTTGTAGCAGTAGGACCAGGAACTGAAGAGGAAAAGATTACTGTAAAGGTAGGCGACAAGGTTCTTTATGATAAATACGCCGGAACTGCCGTTAAGATGGATGGCGATGACTATCTTATCCTGAAAAATGCAGACATTATTGCTGTAATCGAATAGTCCAAGCCGATTATTGGACATAAAATTACCCTCTGGAGATTTTCCAGAGGTTTTTTTTCCATTTTGACCCATTTTAAGAATTTGGAAAAAGATAATGAGTCATTTTGACCCACAAGAATATTTTATCAAAGCTTTTTGCACCCGAATTTCACATATTTCCATCCCCCACGCAGATGTCCTCCCCAAAAACAGTCCATGGCAGACCTTATCCGGCTTGAATCTTTTATTTAGGACAATTTTTACCAACATTCTAAAACTTGGCACGGTTCTTGCTAGTGGATATATAAGGTAATCTCCAAGAATTGCAATTTTTAGAGATTCCCACAAAGATTTAATATCCGGAGGCAAAAAAAATGGCTAATGAAAAAACAGTTTTGGAAATGTATCTCAATGAAATCAAAAATATTCCTCTTCTGTCACGTGAAGAAGAAAACTCACTGGCCTTGAAAGCCGCTTCCGGAGACAAGGATGCAAGAGCAAAGATTGTTCGCGCAAACCTTCGTTTCGTTATCAATGTTGCCAAGCAATATCAAAACCGCGGGCTGGAGCTTCCAGATTTGATAAGCGAAGGAAACATTGGACTCCTGAACGCCATAGACAAGTTTGACGTAAACAAGGGATACCATTTTATTTCATACGCAGTGTGGTGGATAAGACAGGCCATTTCAAAGGCAATCTGCGAAAAGGGACGCACAATCCGTATCCCACAGAACAAGGCAAACGAACTGTTCAGAATTGAAAACGCAAAAAGGATTATCGGTTCAGGAAAATCTGAAGAACAGGAAATCACTGAAATCGGCGAAATGCTGGGAATGGAAGTTTCCCATGTAAGAGAAATGATCAGCATCTCAAAAGAAATGGTCAGCCTTGATACAGAGGTGGCCGGAAATTCCGAATCACAGAAATCCCTTATTGATTTTGTTGAGGACTCAAACACCGAAGCCCCGGACGCAGGAGCAATCAACACCTCCATGAAGGAAGAAATTTCCGCAGTGCTTGAAACCCTTCGACCAAACGAGGCAAAAGTAATTAAGCTGCGCTACGGACTTAGCGGAGAAAAACCAATGTCACTAAAAGAAGTTGGGGACATCTGCAATCTTACAAAGGAAAGAATCCGTCAGATAGAGCGCCGCGCGTTGACAAGGATGCAGCACCCGGTCCGCATGTCCAGACTGGAAGCCTTTGTTGCTTAAGCCATCACCGGAAGTCCCCTGACAAACATCAGGGGATTTTTTTTGCCGGGCCCGAATCAAAGGCCAGATTGTTCTTCCTTGACCTTCATGAAGGCATCATATCTTGCAATGCGGAGCAAATCTTTATCCCTTGTCAAATCGGCAATGCCCAGAGTCAAATAACCGGACTGCATGGTTCCGCTCATCTGTCCCGGACCACGGAGCCTCAAATCCTCTTCCGCAATTACAAAGCCATCATTGTTGTTACGTATGGCCTTCATCCTTTGCTTGCCGTCTTCCGTAATATTTTTTCCATATATCAAAAAACAATAGGACTGCAAATCCCCACGACCTACACGGCCCCGCAGCTGATGCAGTTCGGCAAGTCCAAATCTGTCGGCATGTTCAATTACTATGCAGGTTGCGTTAGGCACATCCACCCCAACCTCCACAACGGTCGTGGCCACCAGCACCTGAATTTTTCCGCTACGGAAGTCCTGCAGAATTTTTGTCTGCTCCTCTTCTTCGACTTTACCGTGAATAAGGGCGCAGGAATAATTTGGATATACGGTCCCGTCCAGGAACCTGTACATTTCTTCAGCCGATTTTAGACCACCATCTCCGGAACCGGATTCCAGACTGTCATGGCCCCCCTTGAACTCGTCAGGATTTTCATCAACATAACCTGTCTCCGAAATCCTTGGATATACAAAATACGCCTGATGTCCGGCGGCCAGTTCCTTTTGGACAGCATTGTAAACATCGGCTTCCTTTCCCATCACCGTCAGATAAGTCTTTATGGGTTTTCTGCCGGCCGGCATGGATTTAATTGTACTGATATCCAGATCACCAAAAGCCGTCAACGCAAGGGTCTGGGGAATTGGAGTGGCGCTCATCATCAGGACATCAGGACTATGGCTGATGCTTCCGGCAGTAATCCGCCCCTTCGCAATAATGGATTCCCTCTGGGCAACTCCAAAACGGTGCTGCTCATCAATGACGGTCAGCATCAGCTTTTTATACTGGACGTTCCTGCTGAACAGAGCGTGGGTGCCAACAACAATATCCACAGCCCCATCCCTAAGTGCATTCAACAAAGGCTGCCGGCTGGAAGATTTTAAATTTCCTGTCAGGAAAGCAACCTTTACGCCAATCGGTTCCAAAAGTTTTGCGGCGTTCTCGGCATGCTGACGGGAAAGCAATTCTGTTGGAGCCAGCAAGGCGCACTGTCCACCGTAATCGATTGTCCTGAGGCACATAAAAAATGCGACCAAAGTTTTTCCGGAACCCACGTCCCCCTGGAGAAGCCGCTGCATTGAAAAAGGAGACCTGTCAAGTTTTTCCGGATCAAGGACCATCTGGTTGCATTCGCCTTGGCTTTTATCTATGTCCCGGCCCATCTCCGCAATCACCGACATCTGGTCCTGGGTCAAGCTGAATGGAAGCCGCTCGTAAAGTTGCCTCTGCCTTGGGGACAGCTGCTTTTCAAAGGACTCGACAGTAATGGCCGGGCTTTCAAAATAAGGCGCCGCGGAAGGTGGTTCCCCGGAATCCTCAGATTTTTCAAAAACCGCCGCCTGTTCAATTGATGGAAGGACTCCCCTGTGCTCCAGGGTCCGCTTTGCCATCTTGTACTCAAAATGAAAAAGTTCTTCGTAGATTAAAGTCCGGCGCGCAAGTCGTACCTGCTCCAGATTTTCAGGGCAATGAATATAGTAGAGGGCCTGGGCCTTGCTCAAAAGTTTCCGTTCCCGGATGATTTCGTCGGAAAGTTCATTTTCAACGGCCTTTCCATATTGTTTTAGCGCCGAGGCCACAGTTTTTCTAAAATTTTTTTGGGAAAGGCCTTCCGTCAGATGATAGACCGGAAGAACTCCGCTGCCAGGAATGTTCGCATCCTGATAGTCCGAAAGGTTTCCTTCAGGAGCAATTTTCTCTGCATCAAAAGCGGTGGACTGCAAATGGCCATAACGTATTTCAAATCTGCCTGTAACAGAAACTATGCTTCCCACAGGCAAAGACTTTTCCAGGAACGGACGGTTGAAGGCAACCAGCTCAGCATTTCCGCTGCCATCGTCGACAACTATTTTCAAAGTCCTCATGCGCCCGTATCCAAACCACTCATGGGCGACAACCTTGCAAACAGTATGAACCTTGGCTACGGAAAAATCTTTCAGGGGGACCCTCTTGGTTCTGTCCTCATAATCCCTAGGATAGGCAGACAGAATATCGGCGACAGTGAAAATGTTCATCCTTGCAAACTGTTTCGCCGTAGTGGGACCTACCCCTGCCAGATTCTCTACTGCAGCTCCCAAATCACTAAGCTTCAATATTCACTCCGTTATCAGATTTTTATGAGCCCAATCAAATTACAAATCGCGCCCACCAAGAGGGAACCTGCAATACAGATTACAATGAACACTATTATTGTAGTTATGAGCTGGGTTTTGTATTCCACCCGCCTGTTTCCGGTAAAGGTTTTGGATACCCTCTCAGCCATACGGCCAAGGGTTTCGTCAATAAAATTCAGGATAGGATTTGATACATAGGAATTTTTATTCACGCAGAGGAACACGACCCTGATAATCATGACGATGACAAAGAATACGATTATGGAATTCACGATATTCCAGACAAGCCCCACCACTGTCTGCAAAAGATAGCTCAAAGAAAAGACCCTGGCAGAAAAGCTTCCAAGGATCGCCGATACTGCACCCAGGATACACAAAGCGATTGCCGGTCCAAAATCAAAGTTACCAATCTTTACCCATCTTACGTTTCTAAAAAGATTCAAATAAGGGTCGCAGATTTTTGCAAGGAAATTTCCAAACGGACTTACGTTCACCTGCGGAATCCATGTAAATATAATTCTAAGCATACACAAAAATGCGTACACAGATACAACACTTGAAGCGATTTTCAAAATCAATAACAAAGGTCCCATATTCATTTACTCCCGTAAAAATCTAAAAAAAATTCAGATTGATTTTATTCGCACCATACGTCTTTTACCATCGGTAAATCTTTTATGGTCTGTAAAGTCTCCGCATCAGATTTCGTCTTCATCTGCGTATTTGCCTTCACAATATAGCCTTTTCCATCAACCTCTATATGAAAATATACTACACAATTGCCCTGACCGCCAAATAAAAATTCCTTCATGTCGTTGATTTCCGCAGGGGAACTGAATCCCGACTTCATCTGAATGTGGACGGAGGTGATTGATTTTTTCTTCAGCTCCTGAGGATCCTCCACGGATTCAACAACCAGGGATGGAGTTTCCCTGGAACCGTCCACCCTTCCTTTGAAAGCATAGACTCCCTCGTTCTGGATTTTTGAGGAAAGTTCCTGCCAGGTATTGGAGAAGAAGGTGACATCAATCACGCCCTTGAAATCAGCAAGCTTGGCGAAGGCCATCTGGGTTCCCTTTTTGGTCATGATGACTTTCAAATCCTGAATCATTCCGATGGCGATATAGGTTCTGCCGGAATTCCTCAACTGCCAGCTGTTTTTTCCACTGGCCGCAAGCGATTCCTTCATGGCCTTATCCTCTTTTCCAAGACGGTCTATGTTGTCGCTGTTGACGGTGACACATTTTTCAATAACATCCCGCCAGTCATCAAGAGGATGCCCACTGACAAAACAGCCAATAAGTTCACGCTCCATGTTGAGCATTTCCATCTTGGGCATCTCTTCGCATTCCTCAAATTCGTATTCAACAAATTCCTGGATGTCGGTATTCTCAAAAAGACTTATCTGCCCGCTGTCCGCGCCAAGCTTTTTCTGTTCCTCGTAGGCGATGGCCTGTTCGTAGTTCAAAATCAGTGTGGCCCGGTTCTTGTCCAGACGGTCAAACCCGCCGGTCTTAATCAGAACTTCAACGGCCTTTTTGTTTACATCGTGGGTATCAATCCTGCTGATAAAATCAAGGAAAGAAGTGTATGGTCCATTGGCTTCCCTTTCACGAACGATAGCCTCCGCAGCCCCCTGTCCCATTCCCTTGATGCCCATGAGTCCGAAAACGATTCTTCCGTCAACGACATCAAAAATGGAGTCGGAGCGGTTAACATCAGGCTGGTCCACAGGGATTCCCATTTTCCTTGCTTCCTCGATGTAAACAGGAATCTTGTCGGTGGAGGTGATTTCGTTGGTCAAGTTGGCGGCCATAAATTCGGCAGGCCTGTTAGCCTTGAGCCAACCGGTTCTGTATGCAACAACGGAATAGGCCGCGGCGTGGGACTTGTTGAATCCATATCCGGCAAAAGGAACCATGATATCAAAAATCTCGTCGGCGTGTTCCTTGGTGAAGCCCTGCTTTACGGCTCCCTCCTCGAACTCCTTTTTCTTTCCCATCAAAACTTCAGGCTTCTTTTTTCCCATGGCACGGCGGAGCATATCGGCACCACCCAGGGAGAAGCCAGCAATCTTCTGGGAAACCTGCATAACCTGTTCCTGATAGACCATGACTCCGTAAGTTTCCTTCAGGATGTCCTCAAGGCAGGGGTCAGGATAATGGATAGTCTCAGGCTTCCACTTTCCGTCAACATAGTTAGGGATAAAGTCCAAAGGTCCCGGACGGTAAAGTGCGTTCAAGGCAACCAATTCCTCAATGCAACGGGGCTTGGCCTGACGAAGAATCTTCTGCATTCCCGGAGACTCGAACTGGAAAATGGCAACGGTATCACCACGGCAGAAAAGGTCGAAGGTTTTGTCATCAGTTTCGCTGACCTCCTCCGCATGGAACTCAGGCTCCCCTTCCTTTCTGTGCTTGTTGATAATGTTCTCGGCATAACGGATAAGGGACAAAGTTTTGAGTCCCAGGTAGTCAAACTTAACCAGACCGCATGGCTCAATAATGTCCATGGTGTACTGAACCGCCTTGCTTCCGGTTTTGTTATCCTTGAAAACAGGCGCCCAATCAGGAAGAGCCGTAAGTCCAATAACCATTCCCGAAGCGTGGAGACCGGTGTTGCGATTAACATTCTCCAGTTTTTTGCACAGGGCGAACATTTTCTGGTACAAATCGAACTTGGTCTTGTCGTTGTTGAACTGCTCCATGGTTGTGTAAGGAATCAGCTGTCCATTGTCCGGATGTTTTTCATCTGGCGGAGTAAAAGCGTCCTTGAGTTTTGCCTTAGGGTTGTCCGGGATACAGGCCTTGAGTGCGTTGACCTCGGACAAAGGGATATCAAGGATTCGTCCCACGTCAGCAATGCACTGCTTAGGCTTGAGAGTACCAAAAGTTACAATGTGTCCAACCTGTGGTTCGCCGTACAAATCAACGGTATGCTCAATAATCCTCTGGCGGAATTCGAAGTCCATGTCCACATCAAAGTCAGGCATGGAGACGCGCTCCGGATTCAAAAATCGCTCAAAAATCAGCTTGTAGCGGAAAGGGTCAATGTCGGTGATTGTCATACAATAGGCAACCAGAGAACCGGCACCGGAACCACGGCCCGGACCAATAGGAATACCGTTTCGCTTGGACCAGTTGATGAACTCCCAAACAATCAAAAAGTAACCGGAAAATCCCATGCCGAAAATAATTCCCAGCTCGTACTCGCACCTTTCACGAATCTCCGGGGTGATTTCCTTGTACCGTTTTTTCAAGCCCTCCTCAACAATGTAGCGGACATAGGCATCCTGATTTTTTGTGTAGTCGCTGTCCTTCTGGAACTCAGCCGGCAATTCGAACCGTGGCAGACATCCCTTAAGTTCCTGGGTCTTGTACTGGTGGATTGTCAAATCACACATGGAGGCAATCTTCAGAGTGTTTTCCATGGCCTCCGGATATTGAGGAAAAAGTTTTGACATCTCCTCATCGTTTTTCAGATACCACTCCTGTCCCGAAGAATACATGCTGATTCTGTTTGGATCCTTCAAAGATTTTTTCAGACCGATACAGACAAGAGCGTCCTGGGCGTCGGCATCCTCTTTGCGGCAATAGTGGACATCGTTAGTCACCACCAGCGGAATATCCAAATCCCTGGCCAGCTTAACCAGTTTCGGGGCAACGGCTTTCTGTTCCTCCAGACCGTGATCCTGAATCTCAATATAAAAATGGTCAGGCCCAAAAAGTTCTTTATATTTTTTTGCAGTATCGTAGGCCCGCTTTTCGTCGTTGTAAGTCAAAGCCTGTGGAATCTCACCCTGGATACAGGCGGTCAGACAAATCAGTCCCTCGTGATACCGCTGGAGCAGTTCAAAACTGATTCTAGGTTTTTCAAAAATACCGCCTGAGTAAAGTCCCTCTGTGTAAGCCAAAGACGAAAGCCAGCAAAGATTTTTATAGCCGATATCGTTCTGGGCCAAAAGAATCAGGTGATAGTTGTAATGGGATTTTCCGTTTTTCGAATATGGAATCCTGTTGTGCTCCAGATGGCTTCCCTCGGCCACATAAAATTCTTCACCGCAGATTGGGTTGATTCCGTTGGCATGGCAGATGTGCTCAAAGTTCAGGATTCCAAACATGTTTCCGTGGTCAGTCAAAGCAAGAGCCTTCATGTTAAGTTCCTTGGCCCGGGCAATCAAAGTGTCCAGCTTGGAAGCACCATCCAGAAGGGAATAATCAGAATGAACATGGAGATGAACAAATTTGCTCTCCGGAGTCCCCTCTGGTGCGTCTGGAAAAACATGAATATCAGCCATTTTATCCCCCGAAAAAAAATATACCGATTATATTATAGCATTTTTTTCGGGAATAGTAATGGTCATCGCTAAAAATATTTTTTAGCAATGCCTGCAAGTTTTGTTGTTTGATGATGGAAAACTCTATTCTTGTTCATGCAGTGCGGGTCCGCTTGTTGTTGCGCACTCTCTCATAACTGTTTGCTTCCGCAAAAAGCTATTACTGTTCGTGCGTTGTTTTTTATGTTGCCACACGGATTGGATTTTACTAACGTAAAATCTTTAAACCAATGCTTCTGTGTAAAGCATTTCAACTTACGTATACCACAGTTTTAAAGAGACATAGTTAGCTGGCTCGAATCCGTGTGGCAATCCGCTGGTCGTGCATTTGCAGGGA
>JAZUKJ010000004.1:0-14846 GCA_045643225.1 Treponema sp.
CTTTAGATTCAATGGTGAGTAGAGTTTGCACTTGTATGCCAAATAGACTCCGTTTTTCTTTTCCTTTGCAATTTTTATTGCATAGTTTAAATTTGATTTTGCTTCATCACTTTCTCCCGGCAAATCAGAGGAAGCGCTCAGGACAATCGGAACGTCCGCAGATGAAAATAACCAGAACAAAAGGGCCGCTGTATAGGAGAGTGTGTCAGTTCCGTGGGTCACGACAATTCCGTTTGCCATTCCACTGTCCATTCTGTTTTTTATTTCCGCTACAAGTTTTGCTAAATCAGCTGGCTCCATTTCTTCGCTTAGTACGGCTCTTACAGGGGTTATTTGAACAGGAAACGATTCGTTGTTGTTTACCAGCGCTTTTATGGAATCCGGATTGCCGGCCATAATTGTTCCGTCCGGAAGTTTTTGAGCCGTGATTGCACCTCCCATGGTCAAAACGTAGACCACAGAAATTTGTAATTTTTCTTTTATTATGGATTTTACAACGCTTGGAACGGCCCGCCCATTTGTGGCTTTCATTACCGCCCCCGTTAAATGTTCTAGAGGAGGCATTTCTCCTTTTTTAAGTTTTTCAACGCTAAGGGGATTTTCATCAAATGCATTCTGTATGTAGGGCTCCAGTTCTTCTTCGGAAGAAAGTTGAATCCATTTTTGACTTTGAACTACTTCCAATGGATTTTCGCCGGTTTCAAAAATCCTTGCGATTAATTCTTTTGCTATTCCACTATGTATTTTTTCTTGCTGCAGTAAAATCATAATGGATGCAAAATATTGGGAGGTCAAACGGGACTGTTTTATTGATTGGCGTCTTTGATTTAGAATACCGGTCAGTTCGCTTGCAATCCATCTTGCACAAAGATGTGGCTCTGCACCCTTTTCTACGGCTTCCTCAAAATAGTCGGCCCTGTCCTTTTCTTCACAGATAAATCTTGCCCTGAGTCGTGAAAGTCCGTATTCGGTTCTAAATCTTTCTCTGCGTGTTGATGGCAGCTCAACTTCAATTGTGCTGTTCCCGGCGTTTGACAAATCAACTGTTATGGCTGGTACAAGCTGGATAAACTGTGCTGATGTATTGCTTCTTTCTTTCCAGAGTTCTGTGGAATTTGTTTCCGAAATCCACAATCGGCTTTCACTTTCAATTTTAGTTCCTGAAGAAATAAGATTTTCCTGCCTGCTGATTTCGTTGTTTATTGCTTTTCTAACAAAGTTGAATGAGTTTAAATTCCGGAGTTTTACCACATAGGAAGGTTTCTTCGGATATTCCTGCAGGGCTGTGTATGCGTTGCACCTAAAGGATGCGTCCCCCAGTTCTCCTGTTGAAAGTTTCAGATAGGCCATGACTGTCCGGAGTTCCTGCAAAAACAATTCTGCTTCTTCTCCAAGCTCAAATACAGGCGCGGTTTTTATTCTAAGGCATGGACATCCGGCGTAGGTCCAATCCATGTGAATTTTTCCACCGCTTCGGGTCAAATGTCCAATGCTTTCTTCAATGCGGTATTCTTCAATAGGGATAGTCTTTAGTTTGTGGTGGAACATTATGTCCAGTGTTCCTCCGTGTCCAACGCGAACGGAAAATCCTTTGAAATCTTTGTCATCCGGAGGTTCCTGGAAAGCGGCGGTCAGTTTTTCTAATTCAATATTCTTGTTGATTTTTCCACCAAGAGCCTGTATCAGTGTTGAGACTTTTCTTAATGGCGCAGTTTGGACTGTTGCTGATGATATACTTTCAAGCGATGTGGTTCTTTCCTGGAAATTCGCTTTTGCTGTTAGGATGTCTTTTGCTTCCGGAATATTGGAATTTGTATTAAAAACGCCTGGTATGGCTGATAAAATAACCCGAACTTCAAGATAAATGACAGGTTTTAGCATGGTTTTCTCCATTTTCCAATGGCAACCCCGTATTTTAGGGCAGTCTTAATAAAAAAAATTTCCAAAATTATATCGTTTTTGGAATAGTTGTGATATAATCAAACCTATTGAAAAAGGTAAATTTTTCGGAATATCTGAGTTTTCGATGGATTTCTGCGAAAAATCTCCTAGGAGCCGTGTGTGTTAAATAAGCGTGATTTTCCAAAGATACATTTCTATGACCAGGATTTTGTTGATATCTATGACAAAAGTTGGAACTGGTTGTCTGATTATTGGATTGATCCAGCAACTGGAGAACAGTCAGCTGATGGACTTTTTATATATCCAATGAACGGTAAGTATATCCTAGACCAGTCGGAAGCTATATTTTCATCATTTTTCCTAGTCTATTCAAACAGAAACTTTCCGGCAAATAAAAATATTGACTACTTTTATGAACGTCAGGAAGAAAACGGTGCAATCCGTTGGAAATACGATACAAAAACAGATACTCCTATAACAACTAAAGAAAATCCTGAAGGAATTGGTTTTCCTCTTTTTGCATGGGCAGAATTTAACCTTTATCATAAATCAGCAAACAAAAGACGTGTAAAGGAAGTCATGCCTATCCTTGAAAGATATATGGAATGGATTGACCGTACTTTCAAGCAGGAAAATGGACTTTATTCTGTACCTTTTGAATTTTCAACCATGTTCAATTCTCCAAGAAAGGGTTCGTATTATCCAGTTGATTTCAACTCCTGCATGGCAATTAATGCAGCCCACATGTCAGCTTTGGGCGATATCCTGAATGACAAGGACATAGGTTTCAAGTACAAGAAGATGTATTTTAGCCTTAAGACTAGAATAAATTCTCTTATGTGGGATGCCGAGACTGGTTTTTATCATGATTTGGACAAAGATGAGCAGAGGCTTCCAGCTAAAACTATTGCAGGATTCTGGCCTTTGTTGGCGGAGTTGCCAAATGCTGACCGTGCGGATATGTTGATTGCGCATTTGTCTAATCCAAATACATTCGGTACTGATCATCCGTTCCCATCTTTGAGCGTTGACAACCCGGATTTTAAGGAATCTGGAGAAGGCTTCCGGGGCTCTGTTTTCCTTCCATTCAATTTTATGGTTATAAAAGGACTGGAAAAATATCAGCAGTATGCCTTTGCCCGCGAATGTGCAATACGCCATATGTATTATATTCTGGAAGGATTGAGTCCTTTGGATGAGAAGAAGAAGGGCGATTTGTATGAGGCTTACTTGCCAACAAAAGAAGGTCCTGCGCAGTTAAAGGGTGACAATGAATTCCCAAGAAAACGTTTCCTTCATTTTGTAGGTCTTTCAACTATTGCATTGATGATAGAGAATATAATTGGTCTTGAAATAAGTTTGCCAAGAAAAACCGTAGACTGGGTTATTCCAAGCCTTGAAATTATGGGTATCGAAAAACTTTCGCTCAAGCGCAATCTTATTACAATTCTAAGTAACAAAAGTTCTCGCGGTTGGGAAATACAGATGGAAAGTGAAAAGCTGTATTATTTCACAATCAATATTTTGGATCAAAAAAAGAAGACCCTTCCTATCCCATCAGGAAAGTGCTCAATGCTGATTGACAAGCTTTAGGAGGCATTATGCAGACCCCGCAGGCAGTCATAGAAATCGGCTCCACGGGGATTCGCCTCCTGGTTGCTGAATTGCCAAAGTCAGATCAATCGTCTCATAGGGTTACGGTTTTGGACCGTAGCGAATTCCCGGTCAATATTGGTCGGGATGTTTTTACATACGGCTCCATTTCGGGTGAAACCCAGTCCTCCTGTATACAAATTATAAATCGATATGCGGAACAGTTGGAGGCGTGGGGCATTGAAAAGGAAGAGACTGTTGTTATTGGTACAAGCGCAGTTCGTGAAGCAATAAATAGGGACCCCTTTGTGGACCGTATCAAGGTCAGGACAGGTTTCACTGTACGAATAATTGATGGTATTGAAGAAAATCGTTTACGCTATATTGCTGTAACGGAGTGTTTAAAGGACGCGAATACCTATTTTCAAAATGATGATACGATTGTTTTGGAAATATCTGGCGGTTCAACGGAAATGCTTTTGCTTGAGAAGGGTAGAATAGCGGGAGCCCATTCAATGCGTCTGGGAACAATTATCATTGAGCAGCAGATTCATGCATTGGCCGCTAGTTTATCTGATGAGCAAAAGGCGGAAGATGGCCGCAGATTTTTGAAAGACTACATAAGAAATGCCAGGGCCCAGTTAAATGCTGAGTTAAACTTGAATCAGGTTGACCGTTTCATTGCTGTTGGTCATGACATGAATATTGCTGCCCTGTTTTGTGGAAAAGATATATCACCTTTTTTGTGGGAAATTCAGCGGCAGGATTTTGAGGAATTTGTAAATGAAGTCCAAAATTATTCTATGGATGAAGTTATTGCAAAATTCCATTTGTCTTATTCGGATGCACAAACTTTTCAACTGTCACTTTCGGCTTACAAGGAATTTTTAAAGGAAACCAGTGTTACTTCCTTGATTGTTCCGGAAACTTCCATACGCGAGGGCCTTTTGATTAGTCAAGGAACAACCGTTGACGAACAGCTGCAAAAAGAGTTTGATGATCAGATAGTTGCCGGTGCATCCACTTTGCTGAGAAAATATCAGGGTGATGAAAAACATGCAGATTTTGTTCGTCAAATCAGCTTGAAGATTTACGACTGTCTTGAAAATGAGCTTGGACTTACTAAACACGAAAGACTTCTTTTGGAAATCAGTGCCATTTTGCATGACATTGGAATGTTTGTAAGGGCCAGGGAACATAATAAGCATAGTCATTACATAATAAGCCAGTCAGAAATTTTTGGCTTAAGTAGAGAAGACCTGGGTATTGTGGCACAGATTGCAGGATACCATAGAGGACAAAAGATTCCTCAGGATGATAGCGAATTTAAACTTCAGCCAAGAGTTATTCGGTTGACTATCCTAAAGCTGACTGCGATTCTACGAGTTGCTGATGCAATGGATAGAAGCCATCGGCAAAAGTTTCCAGATGCGACGATATCTTTGGGAAAAGACACCATGACAATTCGGGTTAACACGGTTGATAATCTTCGCCTGGAAAAACTTGCAATAAAAGAAAAAGGCGAAATGTTTGAAAATGTGTTTGGATATAAAATCGTTTTGATGTGATTTATAGAGGTTTGAAAGATTTATGACGGATTCTCATTTTATAAATAGGGAAATAAGTTGGATTGAATTCAATGCTCGGGTCTTGCATGAGGCAAAAAGAAAATCAGCGCCATTATTGGAGCGGTTAAACTTTTTGTCGATTGTTACTTCAAACTTTGATGAATTTTTTCAGGTTCGTGTTGCCTCAATAAAAAGACAGCAGATGAAAAATCCAAATGCAATTGAAATATCTGGATTAAATGTTGCTGAATTATTAAAGAAAATATCAGAAAGATGCCATCAGATAATCGACGAGCAATATATTTTGTTGAATACGGAAATACTTCCTGCACTAAAGGAAAATAATCTTGAGTATATTCCTGCTGGAAGTTACTCGGCCAATCAAAAAATATTTGCACAAAGTTTTTTTAACAATCACATTTTTCCATTGTTAACCCCTTTGCGCACAGATGGAGAAGATTTTCCGCATATTGCAAATCAGCATTCCTACGTCGCGTTTCTTCTGGAACAGGTAAGTGGAATTCATATAAAAAATGATACCTTCGCGGCAAAGGAGGATTCAACGGAAATCGTTGCGGTCGTGCAGATTCCTTCGGATATTTCTGGAATTGTATGGCTTCCAAATGAGAATGAGTCGGAAATCAATAGTTCTTCGGTGGAAAATAACAGAAGGGCATTCACCCTTGTTGACGATATTATAGCTGATTTTGGGGACAATTTATTTCCTGGATATTCCGTTAGTGAAGCACTCCTTTTTAAAGTAAACCGGGATGCAGATTTTTCTGTTGATGAGGATGCCGGTGAAAAATTTATTCAGGCAATGGAAGAGGTTTTGATAAAACGCCAATCCTCGTTTCCGGTTCGAATGGTCTGTAATTCTACAAGCAAACAACTTGCAGAATTTATAAAGACAAAATTGCTCTTAAATGAGGAAGATGTTTATTCGGTTGACGGTCCTGTAGATTTGATGGCTTTAGCAGAACTGGCTGAGGAAACAATTGACGGGAAGGAAAATTTAAAATATCCGGTCTGGAAACATTTCTATCCTGATGATATACCAACTGAAGGAAGCATGTGGGGAACTATACGCTCTCATGATGTTTTGCTGAATGTTCCTTACCAGAGTTTTGATCCTGTTGTACGTTTTATCCAGGATGCATCACAGGACAAGAATGTGCTTTCAATAAAAATGACGCTGTATCGAACAGGAAATAATAGCCCTATAGTTCGGGCGTTGGAAAAAGCAGCTCAAAGCGGAAAACAGGTTACCGCATTTGTTGAAGTGAAAGCAAGGTTTGATGAACAGCGTAATATTTCATGGGTCAATGAATTGATTAATGCTGGTGTTACTGTTGTCTATGGAATTGTAAATATAAAGGTTCATGCAAAAATGTGCCTTGTCATTCGACGGGAAACGGATGGACTTAGAAGATATGTCCATTTAAGCACTGGGAATTATAATCCTGGCACTGCAAAATATTATCAGGATTTATCAATATTTACGTGTAATCCGCAGATAGCAACTGATGCAACATTTTTCCTGAATGTTATATCCGGATATAGCACGGTACAGACTATGCGACATCTTTTTATGGCTCCGGTGACATTAAAACAAAAGTTGCTGGACTTAATCAGCCGGGAAATAAGACAGAGCAGTCCTGAAAATCCTGGACTGATTATTGCTAAAATGAACAGCCTCTGTCATCCGGAGATTGTAAATAAATTGTACGAAGCAAGCCAGGCTGGAGTAAAGATTCTGTTGAATATCCGGGGAATCTGCACTCTTGTTCCGGGGCTAAAAGGAATTAGCGATAATATAAAGGTTGTTAGTGTAATAGACAGGTATCTGGAACACAGTCGAATCTGCTATTTTCAGAATGGTGGTGATGAAGAACTTTTTTTGAGTAGCGCAGATTGGATGGAGCGGAATTTGGATCGTCGCGTTGAATTGATGTTCCCGGTTACAGACACCCAAATATTTAAAACGGTAAAAGAAGTTTTAATGTTGTATTTTGCTGATAATACACAGAGTCATGTTTTAACTGAGGACGGAACCTGGATTCCTCTTGAGCCAACAGAAAATGAACCAACAGTCCGTGCCCAGGAGGAATTGTATTCAATCTATAAACGTAGAAATGCAGCAAAAGAATCTAAGCCTAAATTGGAATTCGTGGTCAGACGAATTTAATTCGTGCCGATGGGTTCATTCGGATTGATGGAGTTCCTTTCGGTTAAAAAATTGGGGATAAGATTTTGACTAGAATCTTATCCCCATAGTTCTATCGGTGCAAGAATTTTTTTGCAATTTTTAGTGCAAGTTTAAAAGGTGCCGGCCGTAGATTTTTGTCGGCTTCTTTTAACAGTTTTCTTATAGGCAATTTTTGTGGACAATGTTTTTCACATAAACCACATTCAACGCATTGAGATGCAAATCCTGCAGACTCTCTCATGCCCATACTTTGTGCAAACTCAAACCGTGCAGAACTCTTCTTGTCAATGTACATTAAGTTGTAGTAGTAGAAATTGCCAGGTATATCAACTCCCTTAGGGCATGGCATACAATAACGACATCCAGTGCATCCAACTTTTTCTTTTTCTCGGATTATTTTCTTTATTTGTTCAACAAGCTTAAAGTCCTGTTCATTAAAAGAGTCTGGTTCCGCGTTACTGGCAATGCGAATATTTTCTTGGACCATCTCTAAAGAATTCATTCCAGAGAGTATGCAGGTTACTTCCTTTTGATTCCATAGCCATCTTAATCCCAGTTCGGCCGGGGAGAATTTTTTAGGGGATTCTGCTAAAAGTTTTTTTGCTTTTTCGGGGAGGTTTACAAGTTTCCCACCACGCAACGGTTCCATGATAATTACAGGAATATTCTTTTCTGCGGCGGCAAGCAAACCAGTTTTTCCGGCCTGGGTATTCTCATCTAAATAATTGTATTGAATCTGACAAAAATCCCAGTCATAGGCATTCAGTATTTTAATAAAGGCTTGGGATTCTCCGTGATACGAGAACCCGATGTTTTTAATTATGCCTTTTTCTTTTTTTTCTTTTATCCAGTCTTCGATTCCTAACGACTTTAGTTTCTCCCATTCAGAGATGTCTGTGAACATATGCATCAAATAGTAATCGATGTAATTGGTTTGAAGTCTTTTTAACTCCTCCGCAAAAGTTTTATCGATGGCCGCCATTGAGCGGGTTAAGTATTGTGGCAGTTTTGTCGCGATATAAACTTTTTCACGTATTTGATTTTTTGCAAGTATTTTTCCAAGACATTCTTCGCTTCCCGGATATACATAGGCTGTATCAAAATAGTTTACGCCATTTTTATAGGCTTCCAATATTTCCTGTTCGGCTTTATCAAAATCGATTTGTCCACCTTTTTTTGTGAATCTCATACATCCATAGCCAAGTTGGGAAATGGCGTTGCCGTTTTTGTCGTTTCTGTATTTCATATTTAAAATGTATATGAGTTTTTTATATTTGAATAGTACCGAAACGGATTTGCTTGTACATATCTTTTACTAGGTCCAATTTCGAGTTTTTATAATTTATACAAGAGTGGTAAAAATAAACGGAACGTAGCCGAAGTTCTGACAAAAAATTGCTTACAACTTGTTGCATTCGCAATATTTTTGGCAGGTTTTCGGCGAAAGTGCAGTTATTTTTACCATAATGATTTATTGAATTTGAAAACTCGACATTCGCCCTATTAAAAATAGGGTGAACAACTGTGCAAGTTATTCACCCTTAAGTAAAGTTTTATAACGAATTAGCCTTCGTTTTCATATGCAACCAGATGTTCTTTTCCGTACATTTTTCTTAGTAATGGTTTTTCTATTTTTCCAGTAGCATTTCTTGGTACAGGAGCAAAAATGATTTTCTTAGGTCGTTTATATCGTGGTAGACCTAAACAGAATTCATTCATCTCTTCCTCTGTGCAGGTCATTCCTTCCTTTATGCTAATAATTGCACCGGCAATTTCACCTTGGCGTCGGTCCGGTAGACCTATTACAGCAACATCATTTACCTTTTCGAATTTTCTGATAAAATTTTCTATTTCAACAGGATAAAGATTTTCTCCTCCCGAAACAATTACATCCTTTTTCCTGTCCACAAGGAAAATAAATCCGTCTTCGTCTTGCCGTGCGACATCACCTGTGTAAAGCCATCCGTCTTTTAGAACCTCCGCGGTTGCCTCTGGATTGTTGTAATAACATTCCATAACTCCAGGCCCCTTTACACAAAGTTCTCCACAATCACCTTGATTTACTTCCTGGTTGTTTTCATTAACAATTTTGCATTCCCAACCAAATCCCGGAATTCCTATTGCTCCAACTTTATTGATGTTTTCGACACCCAAATGAACGCATCCTGGTCCAATTGATTCAGAAAGTCCATAGTTTGTATCGTATTGGTGATTCGGGAAATAATCGCGCCAATGTTTTATTAATGATGGTGGTACAGGCTGGGCTCCGATGTGCATAAGTCTCCATTGGGTCAGCTGATAATCAGCAGGATTAAGTTCACCACGGTCCAACGCGTCAAGGATATCTTGTGCCCAAGGAACCAAAAGCCAAACTATTGTTGCATGTTCACGGCTTACGGCATCCAGAATATACTGCGGTTTTGTTCCTCTAAGCAAAACGGCCTTTGAACCGGCGATTAAAGAACCCATCCAATGCATTTTGGCGCCAGTGTGATATAAAGGTGGAATACATAAGAATGTGTCCTCCCTTGAGGTACTGTGATGAACCTGTTCAACTTTTGCGGCGTGCATTAGCGATCTGTGCTTGTGTAGTATAGCTTTTGGGAATCCTGTAGTGCCGGAAGAAAAATATATTGCACCATAATCATCATCCTCTATTCGTATTAGGGGAGCGACGCTTGAACAGTCTGCAACCAGTTCCCTGTAGCTTTCTGCAAAAGTTGGGCAGTTTTCACCAACATAAATCAACAGACGGCTTTTGCCGAGGTTTTCCGCAATAGATTCTACACGTCCAATGAATTCTGGGCCAAACAGTAAAACATCAACATTTGCTAAATCTGCACAATACTGGATTTCATCTGCGGAATAACGGAAATTGAATGGAACTGCAATCGCTCCTGTCTTTAGAATCCCGAAATAAATTGGAAGCCATTCAAGACAGTTCATCATAAGGATTGCAACTTTGTCACCTTTTTTTATGCCGCGGCTTAGCAACATATTTGCCATACGATTTGCTTTTTCATCAAAAACGTGCCATGTAATTTCACGGCGGTAAGGCTGTTCGGTGCTTGGTTGGATCAAAGTGTATTCCTTCCATGTCACTCGGCGATTTTCTTTTTGTTCTGGATTCAGTTCAATAAGTGCGACTTCATTTCCATAAAGCTTTGCATTTCGTTCAAGGTAATCGGTTACTGGCATCTAAAAAAAATCCTCCTGATGTAGTGAGTAAAACCTTAGTCGTCAAAAATTAAAACTATCGTTGCCTTTTGAATTAGTTTGAATAAGCGGCTGGCTTTATATGGGTGTTAGTTCATTGCCCTGCTGATAGAGGGAAACTCAACGGAGTATATTATACCATGAATATTTAGATTTTTGAAGTTTGCAATGAAATATGATTTTTATGGAAAGGATTCTTTGTTTTTTGTGTTGAAGTTTAAAATAAGAAAGGCTGATAGGTATTGGTCGTTTCTAAAAATTACAATTTCTAGAAATTTCCTATCTAAATACCTTAATCAGCCTTCTTGCTGTCTGATGATATCAGTTTCTGGAATTACTCAGCGTTTCCTCTAAGATAAATCCACCAGTAGCCAAATCCTGTTAAGATTCCTCCACCGACCAAGTTGCCAAGTGTAACAGGAACCATATTTTTTACCAATGCATCAATAATCATTTGCAAATCAACAGCCTGTCCTGTTTTCAACATTGTCAGGAATCCAGCTGGAAGGAAATACATGTTTGCAACACAGTGTTCAAATCCACAGAGGACGAAAAGTGCTACAGGCAAATAAAGTGCAGCAATTTTTCCTGCTATATCAGAGGCGGCCATTGAAACCCACACTGCCATACAGACCATAAAGTTACAGAGGATACCTTTTATGAATGCATCCATAAATCCAAGGGTGCATTTTGATTCAGCCGTAGAAATGACTGTGTCTACCAATGCTCCGTTGTAAAGCGCGTGATCACCTGTGATACAGAAACTGGTTACTGCCCAGGCGATGAACATACTTCCAATGAAATTGCCGATGTAAACAACAATCCAGTTAAAAATAACCCTGCCAACATTTGCACGTCTCTGCAAAATTGGAATCAACATGAGGTTGTTGCCTGTAAAAAGTTCTGCACCACCAATAAGGACCATCATAAGGCCAATAGGGAAGGTTAAAGCGCCAAGAAGTCTGGAGATTCCGGCAGTCTGTACTCCGTGAGATACTACTGTACTTCCAAAGCCTCCCATGGCTATAAACATGCCTGCGAAAATACTTAGGGCCAACATTTTTCCAAAAGGTAGCTTGGATTTTTGTACACCTGTATCAACATAGAGGCGTGCTATTTCTGCTGGTGAATTCATTTTTTTTCTCCCATAAAAACCAATGCGGAAATGTTAATTTCCTGTTCGAGTTTTTCAGCATATTCACAATAAAGTGAAAATATGCAGTTGATATAAAAGTTCGCAACGCAAACTTTACTAGAAAGAATCTTCACTGTCAGCTGGGATTCCTTCGATTAGATAAAGACTACCAAATACAAATGGACATCTCTAAAAACGACAATCTTTAGAGGTCCCCTAATCTATTTGCTGTTTTCTTTTTCCTCAACCTGTTTATGCTGCTCATCCAACATTTCCATGATATGGTCAATCATTTTCTGTTTTGGATCAGCTTCGTCTTCTGGAAGCGAGGCCATGTAATTTTTTCTGAAGGGTTTGCATTCAATAACAGGGCTGGCTGTAAAAATCTGTTTTGTTGGCTCAATAAAGTCATTGAGCATATCTTCATCCTGCAATTCCAGAATGTGACCGTTGATGCTAACCAGTATCACGATATCAAAAAGGCGCAGGTAACTGTCAATTTCTTTTAATCCTTTTTTTGTATCAGGATGGCCAGGACGGTAACGGGTTCCTGAAGGGAAAACCAGAATTACTTCGCCACGTCTTTTGCAGTCATCCATTGCATGCATTGCGGCAAGGTTTATTTTTCTTGCGCGTTGTTCCTCGGCGAGAGCTTCTTCTTCCGAAATGTCCTGTCCTTTTTTGTCCAAGCTTCTGGTTGGATAAATAACAACTCTTGTAAAACTTTCTGCAAAGGCTTTGACAATAGGGTCTGCTTCATTGAGCTTTAGTCCAGCGATGGCTACGATTTTCTTTGACAGGTCGGCAAGTTTTGGATTTCCGGATTTTTCCAGCATATAGCAGAAAGAAGGAAGGTCTGTGTTTGAATAATGCTCCATCAAAATGAGACCATGTTTTCCGGCCTGGACTTGATTATAAAATTCTTCAAAATTTTCTACACCATTGACGTAACTATCTGGTGTTGTATTTTCTTCAACTACCAGGTCCATTATTTTTCTTGTTTCAGGATTGGCTATCTGATATACATTTGTGTCATCAATTTTTGAAGCTGCTATAGACATTTTTGCAAGGGCTGCGAAGGTGTCATGATATTTTTCACGTAAGGTGATTCTCGCCATTATTTTCTCCAAAATCTAAACTGCCTTATATTTTAAAACCCTTTAGTGAGGGTGTCAAATGTATTTTGAAAGGTTCAATTATATTATCAAAAATTTTTTGAAATGAAAAGAAAATGACTTCAAGTTTTACCTTGAAGTCATTTTAAGTTTAAATTAATCTTATTCTGCGGAACTGCTTGAGCCTAAGTCTTCTTGTGCGCCTATGAAATCTTCGGAAGCGGATATTCCGTTTTCAATATTTCTGGCCCATTCATCATCTTCGACAGCAAGTGTTGGCTTTGGAAGGTTGGTTTTCATTTTCTGTTCCGGTTCCTTGTATTGGGCAGACTTTTTTCCGCCAGGTAGATATTTGCCTACGATTCTTGGATCCAGTTTTTCTGCGAAATTGAATTTATCAACAATTATGCCACATACTTTTGAAAATACAAACATTCCGGAAAAAAGACCTATTATAAAGCTGAACATCCAGAAGAACATCAGACCTGTGCCTGGCTGCTGAATTTTTAGAACTTTAAAGTAGAACAGCGAAGTCAAAATAATAAGTGCGACTATTATTGCTGCAGTTATTATCATGTTAATGATTGTTGATACAATGGTAAATAAAATGGTAAATGTTTTCTTGCTCATTTTTCTTCCTTGCCTTGCTTTTTTTGTTTTACAGCTATTGCTATAAAGGTTATTAAAAATAGTATACCGCAAACGACTACAGCGGAATCAGCTACGTTAAAGGTTGGCCACCTTTTGCTTTTGAAATAGATTGGGAAATAGCAGTCAAAGAAATCAACTACGCCGTCTGGTCTAAAGAACCGGTCTATGAGATTTCCAAGTCCGCCACCCAAAATTCCACAGATTGACCATCGCTGGAGCATAGAAAATTCATTGTTTCTAAAATAGATGACAAATACCATTGCAATGACAATCAACGGGAGGAATGAAAACAATATTGTTCTGATGTTATGTGGGAGGGATGTTCCCAGACTGAACGCGACAGCTGGATTCCTTACATGTATCAGACGGAAAAAGCTGCCAAGGATTTCTATGACTGCATTTTCCTGGTCCTGTCCATAAAAAGGTGGAATATCACTGCGCGGAATGTATTTTACAACAAGAGTTTTTGTTATTTGATCTAAAGCGATTACAACAATTGTCAGGATTAATGGCAACAGTTTTTTTAGTAAGGATGTCTTATTTGTGTTAGTTGATTCGTTTTTCATGTCTTAAAATATACTAAAGTCCCGTTGGAAAGTCTATAAATACCGTTTCCAAATTTAAATCCGAAGAAAGTTTTTGAGCAACCAGTTGAACTCCTATGGTCTCCGTCTGGTAATGGCCGCCTGCTATTACAGTTATGCCAAGTTCCTTGATTTTGTGGAAATCCTCATGCTGAATTTCCCCTGTTATGTAGGCGTCGATATTATCATTTGCGGCCTGTTCTGCATCATCTCCCGCGCTTCCTGAGATTATGGCTACCGTTTTTATTTCTTGTTTTCCAAATGGAAGAATATGGTTAGGAACCTCCCCCTCTGGAAAAAGTTTAAGGCACACTTCATGTATTGATGTTGGGGTTTCGTATTCTCCTTTTGCGCCAATGGTCATTCCTTTCCATGAACCAAAGGGCTGGATGTTTGTTAGTCCCATCCGTTTCGCCAGTCCAAAATTATTTCCAACTTCCTCATTTGCATCCAAGGGAAGATGCGCCGCGTACAATGCTAAATCATTCCTTATAAATGTAGAAAGCCGATTGTACATTGGTCCAGTAATTTTTTCGCACTGTCCCCAAAATAGTCCATGATGTGTGAAAAGTAATTGCGCTCCAAGTTCTACGGCTTTTCTGGCTGTATATTCACAGGCGTCGGTGGCAAAGGCAACTTTTGTTATTTGTTTTGAATCCGGTGCGGAATTTTGAATCTGGATGCCATTAAGGGATGGGTCACCCTTGAAATTTTCCAGGTGCAAAAAATTGCCAAAGTATTCTGAAAGTTCATTGAGAGTCATTTTGTCTTGCATCCCCTTGTTTGAAATAAACTGAAATTTTACACGCCAGATTGGTTTGCTTTTCATAAAGCATTGCGGGCGGTTTATGGATTATCACTTGGGTAAGAACT
>JAZUKJ010000005.1:0-14139 GCA_045643225.1 Treponema sp.
CCCGTTCCTTGGGCGAAAAGAAAATTGACCGCGTAAAACACATTTCCAGCTTTTGTGTGTGGAGTGCGGTTGTAATTGGTATTTTGATGGGGATTTTGTACCTTGTTTTCCTTAATCCAATTTTGAAACTTTGTGGTGCAAGTGCGGCAACTCTTCCTTATGCCCGAACTTATTTAAGTATTGTTGCCTGGGGAGCTCCGGCTACAGTTCTTTCCTTTGTGTTTGGTAACATTTGCCGTGCGGAAGGGGCTGCAAAAGAAAGTATGTTTGGACAGATGCTTGGTTCTGTAATCAACATTATTCTGGACCCAATTTTTATTTTGTGGTTTGGATGGGGAGTTGCCGGAGCTGCTATAGCCACAGTAATTGCCAACATCCTTTCTGATGTTTACTACATTGTTTACATTGTTCACAGTCACCGTTCACAGCTTACATTGAATCCAAAGAAATTCGCCATTAACGACGGCATTTTGGGAAATGTTCTGGCTATTGGTCTTCCTGCCAGTTTTACAAACCTGCTTATGTCTGCCAGCCAGATGGTAAGTAACAACTACCTTGCAAGTTACGGAGATATTCCTGTTGCCGCTATGGGAATTGCAGGAAAAGCCGGAATGTTTGTAATTCTTGGAATGATTGGGCTTGGCGGCGGTGTGGTTTCGCTGATTGGTTATAACTACGGAGCAAAAAACTTTGACCGAATGCGTGCTGTAACTCGTTTTGCCATGTTCTGCAATATTTGTATTGGTACAGCATTTGGACTTGTGTTCTTTATAGCTGCAAAATTTATTGTAGGCATCTTTATTAATGACCCGGAAGTTATTGCTCACGGCGTTCCAATGCTTAGAGCTATGATGCTTTCTGCACCTTTTGTAGGCTGCCTTTTTGTTATCAACAACTGTTTCCAGGCTTGGGGAAAAGCCAGTCCAGCTTTGATTCTGTCAGTTTGCCGCCAGGGTCTTGTATTTTTACCAGTTGTAATTGCGGCCAACGCAATGTTTGGATTAAACGGAATTATTTACGCCCAGCCAATCGCCGATGTAGTTTCGGTAGTGATGGCATTTATAATGTACTTTGTGCTGCGTAATAAGGTGATTGCGGGTAGTACGTCCTAGGTTTATTGTACATTGAACGGATTAATGATTTTTAGGCCTTCTATTTCCTGTCCGTTATTTAAATCTTCTGAATATAAAACAGAACAACCTGTATCAATGGCCATTGCAATAATAAGTGAATCCCAATAACTATATTGTGTGGCCTTACTGATTTTCATTGCGTGGAGTACATTTTCAGTACTTATTTCATAAACTGGGAAACTATTTGCAAGACGCTGAACTTCTAGAATTGCATCTTCTTTAGTAAAGTTTAGTTTCCTTAAAGCAACATTAAAGAACTCTCCAAGTGTTTGAGTTGATATTACAGGCTTTGCTTTAAAATGTACTTCATTCAAAAAATTTATGGATGCATTTTGTTTTTCTAAATCTGATTCATCACAAGTATAAATGATAAGATTAGTGTCTATGAAACATTTGTAGTTTATAATATTATCGTTCATGCATTTCATCCCTTGTCCATTTTGCACCATTTGAACTAAAATGTTTTGACTTTGCATAATTGAATAATTCTTCAAGTCCTTTTTTATATTCTTCGTCGGTAGGGAAATGAACATCTTTCTGGTTCACTTTCATTGGCTGGGATTTTCTTCCTTTAGTCTGGGCTTCAACATCTTCTGTTATACTTTGTGACACAGCTGTCAGTAATCTGGATTTTTCAGATAAAAGCAAATGTGGAAGAAGTGTCATAATTTGTGCAAAATAATTTTCTGTTCCAAATGCAGAGGCACTGGTTCCATATTCTGAAGCAGGTGAAGAAACATGCATATTATTATAAGTTTTATCAATCTCATAAGTTGAATTAGATTTTTCTTCTGTTTCAGAATCCAGTAATTCTTCGTAAGTCACCGCATACAAAGTGCATAAAGCTTTTACAGTATTTAAAGAAGGTTCTGTATCTCCTCTTTCATACTTATTATACATCTGGCGGGAAATTCCAATTTCCTGAGCAACTTCCGCCTGAGACAAACCTCGTTTTTCACGCAATTCTTTTAATTTATTCATCATACTTTGAATATAGTATGAATTTATCTTGGTGTCAAATATTGTAGCTATGATAATAGCAAATATATTAGACAAATATAAACAATTTGGATAAAAAAAGCACTAACCTAAAGTAGATTAGTGCCTGTATTCAAATAGATTTTAGAAAATCAACTAGTTAATTTTTGGTTCAAACTGTTCTACAATCTTTCCGCTCAAGCCAGTATAGTTTGAAGGAGTTGCAGCCAAAAGTCTTGCTTTTACTTCATCACTAACGTCCAGATTGCGAGCCAGGTTGTGGAAATCGTCAATAGAAACTTTCTTTCCGCGAGTGATTTCCTTAAGTCTTTCGTAAGGCTTGTCCACACCGCTCATACGGAGCAAGTTTTGGTAAGCCTCCGCCATAACCTCCGGTGTGTTTGCAAGGACATCAGAAATCTTTTCTGCATTGACTTCGATTTTTCCAAGTCCCTTCTGAAGTGAAGCGTAACCAATCATTGAGTGGGCGAATGCTACACCAAAGTTTCTTGCAACAGTTGAATCTGTAAGGTCGCGCTGGAGACGGCTGATACAAAGCTTGCGAACAAAGAATTCGAACATCGAGTTTGCGAATCCAAAGTTTCCTTCCGCATTTTCAAAGTCGATTGGATTAACCTTGTGTGGCATTGCTGATGAACCAATTTCTCCTGCAACCGCACGCTGCTTAATCCATCCGTCAGAAATGTAGCGCCATGTGTCCATTGCAAAGTCAATCAAAATATTGTTAATGCGTTTTACGGCATCGAATACACGGAGGTAAGAATCGTGTGGCTCAATCTGTGGTGTGATTGGATTGAAACGAACCTTCAATGGTTTTGTGTGCATGTATTCGTTGTCCATTGGAGTGATGCTGTCGTTGAAAGAATTGATAAGCTCGTGGCTAAAGTTGATCCAGTCAAAATCCGGGAACACAAAGTTGTGAGCATTGAATCCACCAGTCGCACCGTTAAGTTTAAGCAGGATATCAATGTTTCCAAGCTGAACAAGTTCTTCCTTCATGCGGTTTACGAAAACCAGAATCTCCTTTCCGAATGTTACAGGAGTTGCTGGCTGTCCGTGTGTGCGGGCAAGCATCGAAAGGTCTTTGTTGGCATAAGCCAGCTTGTAAAGTGTGTCGTAAATCTTGAGGATTTCCGGAAGCACAACTTCGTTTACAGCGTCGCGAATCATAAGACCGTAGCTGATGTTGTTGATATCTTCTGATGTAAGAGCAAAGTGAACGTACTCAAGGATTTCGTCCATGCCCATTTCTTTAATCTTCAGTTTGATAAAATATTCAATGGCCTTTACGTCATGGTTTGTGGCTGGTGTTCCATTGTAGCCTTTTGTTTCAAAAGCCTTAATGATTTCTGCATCCTCAAGGCTGATGTCGATGATTGAACGGAGTTTTGCAGCATCAACCGGTTTTGTAACTCTTTCCTTGAGCATTGGGGTTTCGAGCAATTTAATAAGATAGTTGATTTCTGTATAAATGCGGTATTTCATAAGAGCCATTTCGCTGAAATAACCCTGCAAACATTTTGTTTTTCCTTCGTAACGACCGTCTACCGGTGAAACACTTGTGAGTGCCATATTTACCTCTAAATTGAAAAAATATGCTTTTATTATAATGAATTTCTAGATTTTTGTCTTTATTCGTATCGATGGATTTAATGACCCACCGTTCCGGCCTACAACAGATACTCCTGTATTACTTGCGCACAGCCTCCGCTGTCACAGTCCCGGACAATTACATCCGCAATTTTTTTTACATTCTCGTTGGCATTACCCATAGCAACCGAAAGGCCTGCCACTTTCAATATTTCCAGATCGTTGTCCGCATCCCCAACCGCGATTGTCCGCTCAATTGGAATGCTGAGTTTTTCGCATAAAAGTTTTAATCCGCTGGCCTTTGAAACACCGTTCGGAGAACATTCAATGCTTGTGATTTCAGAATAGGCCAAAGTTAAATCAAGCCCGCTTCCTTTAAGTTTCCTAAAAAGTTTTTCCCGGGCCTCAACGGATCTTGAATATAGATTTATTTTGTAAACAGGTTCAGGATTTTCTTTGTAATAATCAAAAATATTGTCCACCTTGCGACAGATTTTTTGGAACATTGCTGAGTGGGAACCCATTTCGTAATCGGCCATTCTGCATACCTTGTGTTTTTCAATAATCGATTCCTCAGAAAAATAATTAATCATCAAATCTTCGCCGCGGACAAAATCAAAAAGCTTAAGGCCAGTCTCCCGCGGAACGGATTGCGAACAAATCACTTTCTTAGTTTGGTTATCATAAATCAGGGCACCACTGATGCTAATAAAATAGCTGACTTTGGAGAGGATTTCGCCAAAGATTGTAAGTTCCGGCATACAGCGTCCGGTGGAAAGGCAAACGACTTTTCCGGCGGCAACAGCTTTTTCAATCATTTCAAGACTATCCTGCCGAATCTTTTTACTGGAGTCCAAAAGAGTTCCGTCCATGTCAAACGCAATCAAATCATATTTACTCATGGAAGTATTATATAGATTTTTTTGGAGACTCACTAGCGTATTTTTTTTGATAATCTGATACAATGAGGCATCTCTAAAAATTCTTATGGGCAAAAAAAAGGATAAGGTATGTCGGAAATAAAACTTAGACCAGCATCGGAGTCAGATGCTCAAGAGTTACTCGAAATCTATTCCCATTATGTAGAAAACACCGCCATCACTTTTGAATGGGAGGTTCCTTCCGTGGAGGAATTCCGTAACCGCATTCACACTATCACCCAGAAATATCCATATCTTGTGGCGGAAAAGAACGGAACCATTGTTGGCTATGCCTATGCAAATACTTTCCGGACCCGGGCCGCCTATTCCTGGACTGTGGAAACTTCTATCTATGTCCATAAGGATTACCGGCGCGAAGGAATTGGAAAACTGCTGCTTGTGGAACTGGAAAAAGAACTTGCGGAACAAAATGTGTTGAACGTTTACGCCTGCATTACATCAAAGGAAAAGGAGGACGAATATTCCACCCACGACAGCATCCGTTTTCATGAAAAAATGGGATACACAATGATTGGGGAATTTAAAAACAGCGGCCTAAAATTCAATCGCTGGTATGACGTGGTTTTTATGGAAAAAATTCTTGGAAGCCATTCAGAAAATCCTTCTCCAGTTATTCCCCTCCCCCTGCTTCGGAAATCAGTGATTTTTTAATGAACAATGGCCGTTTATTTGGGCAGAGCTTTCTTCTTCCCAACTTTTCATCACTTCATTCCAATGTTCAATTACGCACTGTGCAATCATCGGGTCATACATGGTTCCAATATTTTTCTCAATCTGTTCCTTGCAGATTTCTATATCCATTCCTTTTCTGTACGGCCTGTCAGATATCATTGCATCTATGGAATCTGCCACCGAAATTATTCTGGAACCAAAGGGGATGTCTTTTCCTTTGAGTCCATCAGGATATCCTTTTCCGTCAAACCGTTCATGATGTGACCTGACAATCTTTGCTACTTCCTGAAAATGTTTTACATTCTTTAAAATGTTGTATCCCTCAACTGCGTGGGACTTCATTATTTCCCATTCTTCCTGAGTAAGTTTTCCTTCTTTCAAGAGGACAGAATCCCTGATGCCAATTTTTCCCAAATCATGGAGATGAGCTGCGATGTGATACAATTCTTTTTCTTCTTCAGATAAATTCAGCAGGTCGCAAATTTTTTCTGTCATCTCAGCCACTCTTGAAGAATGATGACTCGTGTAGGGATCTCTTGCTTCAAGTGTAGAGATTATGCATAAAATAAAATCATGAAACTGGTTTAGCATTTGCATTCATTTTCTCCCAAAGATACAAAGCAACAAAGATTGAGACTTAAAAAAAAAGGTCTTGCTAGAGTGCCATTGAAAATTTTAAAAGCTTCCCTTATTTATTACATTTTCCGCCGCTGCAACCTGAACAACCGCAACAGCAGCTTCCAGTTTTTTTTGCATTGACGTGTTTTTTGTGAATTGATTTTACAATCAAAGTTACAATTGCAAAAAGAACAACGCTAACAATTACAGTTCCCATAAATACCTCCCTGTCATCCCGAATTTATTTTGGAATCTCTTTTATTAACCAAACTTTATTTTATGCCACACGGATTGGTTACTTTTATCGAAACCTCACCGTGTGACATTTTATCAGTTATTTTTTTATAGATGTCTTATATTTATCTTTTCTACAAACCATGTAAATCAGGCCGACTAAAACTACGAATCCTAAAATCAGTTCTATAATTCCGCCAACGCCATTTACGACACCTGTGAATAATCCACCAAGCTGATTTACGATAAATGAAATCACATAGGCAAATCCACATTCATAACCGATTGCAAACCAGAACCACTTTGTATTGTTCATCTCACGTTTGATTGCACCCATAGCTGCAAAACAAGGAGCGCAAAGAAGATTGAAAATAAGGAATGACATTCCAGTTACACCAGTGAAAACCGCCGCCATATTTGCATAAGCTTCTGTTCCTCCGTAAAGGATTCCCATTGTTCCGACAATATTTTCCTTTGCGACAAGACCTGTGATTGCTGCAACAGTCGCCTGCCAGTTGCCCCATCCAAGTGGCTGGAAGGGCCAGCAGATTGCACGACCAAAGTATGCAAGAATTGAACAGTCCATCTGGTCTTCTTCAAGCATACCAAAAGCACCGTCAGTCCAACCGAAGAATGAAAGGAACCAGATTACGATTGTGGAAAGCAGAATAATTGTCCCAGCTTTTTTAATGAACGACCATCCCCGTTCCCACATTGAGCGAAGAAGATTACCGATTGTTGGCCAGTGATAAGCAGGAAGTTCCATAACAAATGGTGCAACATCACCGGCAAACATTTTTGTTTTTTTGAGCATGATTCCTGAACAAAGAATTGCCGCAATTCCAATGAAGTAAGCTGAAGTTGCTACCCATGGCGAACCACCAAAAATTGCTCCGGCAACCATGGCAATGAATGGAGTCTTTGCGCCACAAGGAATGAAGGTCGTTGTCATGATTGTCATTTTGCGGTCACGGTCACTTTCAATTGTACGGCTTGCCATAATACCAGGAATTCCACAACCAGTTCCCACCAGCATTGGAATAAAAGATTTTCCAGAAAGTCCAAAACGGCGGAAAACCCTGTCCATAATAAATGCAATACGTGCCATATATCCACAGGCTTCAAGGAATGCAAGCAGCAGGAACAAAACAAGCATCTGCGGAACAAATCCAATAACCGCTCCAACACCTGCAACAATTCCGTCCAAGATCAAACCTTTAAGCCAATCTGCACAACCAATAGCATCCAAGCCTGATTCAATTAGCGAAGGAATACCTGGAACCCAGATACCAAAATCTTCTGGAGAAGGACCTTCTTCTCCATATTTTTCTACCATTTCATTTGCAGTGGCAACATCTTCAGCTGTAAACTCAATCGGGTCAGAAAGTTCAAGAGTTTCTTCATCCTGAACTACATAAGCAACTTCGCCGTTTTCGTAAGCCTCAAGAATTGCAGATGAATCACCAAATTCTTCCGCAGCTTCTTCGTAAGCGCCAGTTCCAATTCCAAAGAGATGATATCCTTCACCAAATAAACCGTCATTTGCCCAGTCTGTAGCGGCCGCTCCAACTGTAACCATAGAGATGTAGTAAACCGCCCACATGATTACAGCAAAAATCGGAAGAGCCAGCCAACGGTTAGTTACAACGCGGTCAATCTTATCCGAGGTTGTAAGTTTGCTTGCTTTATTCTTCTTTGTCACACAGGATTTGATAATCGACTCAATATATTTGTAACGCTCAGCAGTGATGATAGATTCTGCATCATCATCAAGTTCCGTTTCACATTTCTTAATATCCGATTCAATGTGATCCAATGTTGCTGCAGAAATATCCAGTCCCTCCGCTTCCTTAAGCTGTTCAACAACTTTGGAATCCCGCTCAAAAAGTTTTACTGAATACCATCTCTGCTTTTCCTCAGGAAGATTATGGACAACCGCTTCTTCAATATGGGCCAGGGCATGTTCAACACATGATTCAAATCTGTGCTGATAAACCATAGGCGTTTTCGATTCCGCGGCCTTAACTGCTGCTTCTGCGGCTTCCATGCATCCTTTATTTTTAAGAGCTGAAATTTCATAAACAGGACATCCCAACACCTTAGACATTTCATTAAGATGGATTTTATCGCCGTTCTTCTTTACAACATCCATCATGTTAACGGCAATAACCATTGGAATACCCAGCTCCGCAAGCTGAGTTGTAAGATACAGGTTGCGTTCAAGATTTGTTCCATCAATAATATTGAGGATTGCGTCAGGACGTTCTTTGACAAGATAATTTCTGGAAACAACTTCTTCCAAAGTATAAGGCGATAAAGAATAGATTCCAGGCAAGTCCATGATTTCTACATCTTTGTGATTTTTTAATTTTCCTTCTTTTTTTTCAACAGTTACTCCAGGCCAGTTCCCGACAAACTGATTTGAACCTGTAAGTACATTGAACAGGGTTGTTTTACCGGCATTAGGATTTCCAGCAAGTGCGATTTTCATTTTATTCTCCTATAAAACTCCGCGTTAGCGGCAGCACATGGATGTGCTGTATAAGCAGTTTGATGCTACAACGTAGCATCAAACTGCCGAGATAAAAATTACATGGATGTAATTTTTATCTCACTACCTCCACTTCAACTAATTCAGCATCAGCTTTACGAACAGAAAGTTCATATTCTCTGACCGTCACTTCAATTGGATCTCCAAGTGGTGCAACTTTTCTTACAAAAACTTCAACGCCCTTTGTTAGCCCCATGTCCATGATTCTGCGTTTGATAGCTCCTTCACCAGATATTTTTACAACCTTTACAGTTGTTCCCGGCTTTACTTCTTTTAATGTCATATATACTCCCATAAAAACTCCGCGTCAGCGGCAGTACATGGAGACACTGAATGCCTCACTAAATAATTATTTTCCCAGCCAATTCCTTGCTGATTGCAACTCGTGCATCTTTAACCTGGACAATTACATTGCCATTCATAAATGCAACAACACTAACTTTACTTCCTACAACGAATCCAAGATTCTTAAGGTGATGTTTTGTTTCTTCCTGTCCCCCTATTTTTTTTACAAGATACTCTTCACCGGTTTGAGCCATGTATATAGGCATTTCTAACTCCCTTAAATTTACAATGCAAACTTCAAGTAGATAAAAATTGCGCCATTTGTGCAACTTTTATCTTACAATCCTAAACCTGCAGATACATAATTAGTTTTTCAGATTACTGGCCAAGACTAAATTTGTATGTTATAGGGACAGCAAAGAGAACCGTGTTGTCAACAGCCTCGACTTTTACACCAACCTCAATATTGTGATTATCATTGAATGTATAAGCTCCATTCAGCTTGCCGCCGATTACAGGTTTTAATCCATTTTCAGTTACATCGAAAAGCATCTTGACTGCTGCGTTGACTCCCCAGTTGTCATTAAATGCATACTCCCCGCAGAGTGCTGTGTAAATATCATAATCACTGTCAGCGTTTACAAGATTGAACAATCCTTCAGCTGTGACGGTAAAATTATCAAAGGCTTTAGAAACGGCAAAATTTAATAGATTTTTTCCTGTTACTCCGGCTTCTTCTGAAATGCTAAGATCCTCAAATCCAACAGATGCAGCCGCGTATGTGTAACCTGCTGCCACAAAAAAATCTTCGAATGGAGTTACATTCACATAAGCGCCAACCGTGATTAAATCACTATTGAAAACATTACGAGCCACAGCACCGACAGTCAACAAATCCTTAAAACAGTAGTCCGCACCGAACGCCATGTTAATTTTATTCTGGGAAGGATTAAAAAAGAAATTATCATTTTCGTCCATTGGAAGTGACACGCTGATTCTCAAACCATCAAAAGGCAAAGCAACTACAGTAAAGCCGGATGAACCAAGACATCCGCTTTCGAGTGTGTCATCATAAACAGGAAGGCAGGCGCCTGCGGTTTCAAATTTTGAGTGCCATCCAAGTGAAAGAAAATTGAGTGGATTGAATACAACTGAATAATCACAATCAGAAAGTGTGCCCTTAAAATATCCATCGTCATCCTGATCGATTGTATATTCCACTTCAGCATGGAGTTCAACTTTTTCTGATTCGAAAGTAGCAGAAACCTTATCACTTAAGTTTGTCGATATTTTTGCAGAATCATTGTATCTGATATTGACTGTATCAGTTGAAAGTTCATTTTCAAATTTAAAGGATGTTGCATAAGCCTGAGCAGCAAGAATAAATCCGGCTGAAACAATGGCCGTTTTTATAAGAGATTTCATATTAATTTCCTTCCCCATAATATTATTACCGTCAACAGCAGACCATTCTGGCGCCTGAGTAGTTAGTACTGCCTAACAGCTATCGGAATTATAGTTAGTTAGCACTAACATTGTCAAGTGATTAGGATTAACTAACTAGCAGAAATATCGAATTTTGTGACTTATACCGGAAATGGTAAAAATGAGCGGAACTTTTCCAAAAGTGAAATTATTTTTACTATTAGTGCAATGAGTTAAACAAGGCAACACTCGTCCAATTTATACAGGAATGTTATTTGATTTCTTCCTTCAATATGTACAATCGTAACTGCCAGCTATTGGTATACTATCAGGGCGAATGTCGAGTTTTCAAATTCAATAAATCATTATGGTAAAAATAACTGCACTTTCGCCGAAAACCTGCCAAAAATATTGCGAGTGCAACAAGTTGCAAGCAATTTTTTATCAGAACTTCGGCTACGTTCCGTTTATTTTTACCACTCTTGTATAAATTATAAAAACTCGAAATTGGACCTATTAAAAGTGTCCCAGTGATGCCATTGCACGGTTCACTTCTTTAATCCATATTTTGCTATCAGAACTTTTTCAACCTCGTCCGGTTCGTCCTCAAAAATCTGGGTTCCGTTTATGGCATACCCTTCATGTTCCAGACAGACCTCCAGAAAAAACAGAAAAATTCCAACATCAATACGATTGTAAAAACGCACTTTTTCTGCCGGCATGATTCCTCGCTTTCCCGGTTTTTTGTAGCGATAAACTTCCAGGTCAGAACCAGTGTTTTCCACAATCCAGGGCTGAGTGTTGCAGGCGCTGGGAGCAAACCGCACGATGTTGGAAAAAGGCAGGACATCCCCGTGCCATATTTCTTCCAGTGGCTTTCGTTTTGATTTGAACATATCTTTTCTAAAGGCACCCTCCGGCATTTTTGCGATGGCAATCATAATCACATACTGCAGACCGTCAACCTCAACCTGATCCGGCTTGGCAATACCAAACCACAGGGCACCAATATTTTTTTCCGCCAGATACAAATCAATCTGTTCACCAATGTAGCCAATGTTGCGAAGATAATTGCCTTTGACTTCACTATAAAATTCAATGCAGTATTCCGCCCCACGTTTGCAGGTGGTTTCATTTTCCTTCACAATCCTGATTTTGGTTTTGATTTCACTGTCCAAAGGTTTTACGGTTTTGATGAAATCCTCCAGCTGCTGCAAATCTGCTTCCGAAATGTCGCCTTCCTTTCCCCTGAAAAGGTGAAAAGATTTTCGCTTAAAAATAAGGTCGTAATAGTTCATGACAAAAGACTAGTTTGATTTAAAATTATTTGCAAGAAAAATCTTAAAAAAATTGACGCAACCTGTTGCAACAGGTTGCTAACAAGTTTTGATTTTGCCGCCAACGGGCTCTCATTTTTTGCCTTGCAAAAAAGCAACAAAACTTGGGGTGGGGTCCCCATTGCTTGAACAGCCATAGTCTTTAGAGCCGAATAACAAAAAATCTGCATGAACTATAACAGTCCCGCTGGTTTGCATGAACCTTAAACAGTCTTTAGCGTGGAACAACCAAAAGTTCGCAAAAACAAAAACAGTCCCAAAAGATAACCGTTGATTTTTTATGTCGCCACGCGGATTCGATTTTACTAACGTAAAATCTTTAGACTGATGTTTCCGTGTAAAGCATTCCAAATTTCGTACAACGAAGTTTTAAAGGAAAATCGTTAGATTTTCCAAATCCGTGTGGCAACTTGCAGGTCTTGCAGTGCGGGCCCGCTTGTTGTTACGCACTCTTTTATAAATGTTTGTTTCCGCAAAAATACTTCGCTGTTAAGCAGTGGGCCCCCCATTGCTTGAACAGCCATAGTCTTTAGAGCGGGATAACAAAAAACCTGCATGAACTATAACAGTCCCGCTGGTTTGCATGAACCTTAAACAGTCTTTAGAGTGGAACAACAAAAAGTTTGCAAAAACAAAAACAGTCCTCGCCACACGGATTCGATTTTACTAACGTAAAATCTTTAAATTGATATTTCTGTGTAAGACATTTAGAATTTACTTCAACCAAATTTAAAGAGACGACGTTAGTCGGCTCGAATCCGTGTGGCAATCAGCTGGTCTTGCAGTGCGGGACCGATTGTTATTGCGCACTCTTTTATAAATGTTTGCTTCCGCAAAATACTTCGCTGTTAGGCAGTGGCCCCCCCATTGCTTGAATTGATAGAGTCTTTAGAATGGAACAACCAAAAGTTTGCAAAAACAAAAACAGTCCCGCTGGTTTGTCCGAACCTTAAATAGTCTTTAGCGCGGAACAACCAAAGTTCGCAAAAACAAAAACAGTCCTCGCCACGCGGATTGGATTTTACTAACGTAAAATCTTTAAATTGATATTTCTGTATAAAATATTTCAACTTACGTATAACTGAATTTTAAATGGGCTTATGAAGAATATCATGAACTGTGTCAGAAGTGCCATTTTTTCTTCTAATTTTTTTTCACACACAATCCTGCGCCCGCAGGATTGTGTGAAAGTCGCCTCCGCACCGGGAGTGCTGTCCGGCTTCGGCTTGACGCCTATGCCTGCCCGCCCTCCCAGCGCTCCGGCTCCTACCTGGTTGCGGAACGGACAATACGGAAGCCAACGTATTTGAAATAGAAGTAGGCGTTGTCGCCGACGATGTTGTCGCCCTTGTAAGATAACTCGCAGCTGATGGCGTAGCTGCCGTAGCTGCCGCCGCAGTAGTAGTCGATGCCTCGGTAGTAGAGGTCCCAGCACCATTCCCACACGTTGCCGCTCATGTCGTACAGGCCGTAGCCGTTGGCTTTCTTCTCCCCAACAGGATGGGTCCTGTCTCCGCTGTTGTCTTTGTACCAGCCCACTTCGTTCAGGTTGTCGCTTCCTGCGTACTTGTAGCTCTGTCCTCCCCTGGCCGCGTGCTGCCATTCATCCACCGTGGGCAGGCGGTAGCCGGTGGCCCTTGTGTTCTGGGTTATCCTGTTGACATCCAACCAGTCATTCTTGTGGGGGGTGTAGTTCCATTTGGTTGTGTCGGTCTTTCCGTCAACCGCGTACACAGGGGTCAGCCCTTCCTTCTCGCTCAGAAGGTTACAGAACATGATGGCGTCGTACCAGCTTACCTGTTCCACAGGCAGGGTAGCTCCCTTGTTGTAGCTGGGGTTCTCTCCCATGACATCGCTATACATTTTCTGCGTCACCTCAGTTTTTAGCATCTCATAATCTCTACCGGGGATTTTCACAAAAAGCTGTCCATTTCCGTTACGCATAACTTCCCTAACGGCATCATAGTCTTTTGTTCCCGGCTTGTTGGTCTCTATCTTCACATACTTGCCTATGGTTCCGTCGTTCACGGTCTTTTCCTTGGCGTAGGTCATCGTCGCAATGGTCAGCACAGTGGCCACCATTCCAAACAATTTTCTTTTCATTATTTTTCCTCCTGTTTTATATGCCAATCATATCTGTCTGGCATGGGTGGATTATTTAAAAACAAAAGGACACCCGCCTGTATGGAGACGGATGTCCTGGGGTTTTTGCTGTTATGTTGAGACAGTTATCGCTAAGTGTTGTGTTCAGCACTGGCTTTCTCCGATGTTTAACCAAACCTAAATGTAATTATAGTGCATTTCCTTGTTTTGGGCAATGTTTTTCGGGGGAGATGGGGGTGGTGGTTTCGACA
>JAZUKJ010000006.1:0-6397 GCA_045643225.1 Treponema sp.
ACAATAGAAACTTCAACACAATTTACTTTAACTATCATTCATAATAATTCGGGTAAAAACTCTTATTCCAATGGAGTTATATATTGGGACTCGAACAAAATCTTATTCAAAAAGTTTCATGAAAGTAATGGAAAAATTGTGTATGATAATATTATTGATCCAATAACACTTTTATTTCATGAAATATCGCATGGATATCAAGATATGAAAAACAAAT
The DNA here is from genome assembly GCA_045643225.1 of Treponema sp. Lineage (GTDB taxonomy): Bacteria > Spirochaetota > Spirochaetia > Treponematales > Treponemataceae > Treponema_D. The sequence continues at coordinate 218 of JAZUKJ010000006.1, forward strand.
TAACAAAAGATCCAACTCTATTGGAGAAGGAAGCAGATGAAGATAGGTGTATCGAAGAATATGAACATTACATAGCAGAAAAGAGGGGGAACTACGAAAGAAGAAATCACAGGGAATTCATGTTTTCAACAAAATGGACAATCCCAGAATTTTTGGAGGACAATAAAAAATGAGGAAATTTTTATTTATATGTATTGGCATGTGTTTTTTTATTGGCTGTCATAACGAATATCAATTTTGGAAGGACAAAAAAATTATTGCTGATGAAAAGCTTATTGAGAATGAATGGAAATATACTCTGACGATTTATTATAACAACCCAGGTGCATATGTCGATGTTCCTTATGAAATTGGCCAAATAAGAGATGGTTGCTATGAAAAAAAAGTCGAGCAAAAATTTTATGAAAAATCATTTTATGAGTTTTTTTCAAGGATTTTCACACAATCTCCAAAAATCATAAAGGATAAAGAAATGCAGAAAATTTATGCAAATCAAATAAGAACAGTCTGCGATGTGTATAATCGAAAAGGCGATCTGGTTTTTTGGTATTCATACGAAGATTTCGATGAGAAAAATGAGGGGATGCTGCTCAATGGAAATCTTGTAAAAAATAATACCTTGCTACAGGCATGGACAAAATCGATAGTAGAGTCAACTGTATATGAAGAGTAGAAATTTTAAATTTGACTCTCTCAAGTGAATATCACAAAATCACGTTATTCCCATCAATGGCGGATTGTTAGGAGCAGTCCAGATTTTGGCCCAAAAATGAAGGAAATTTACCGTTTCCTTCCATAAATAAGGCCAAAATCGACCGCTGCTGATAGAAAATTTGCTAAAAACACTGGACGGAATCGCTGGTTTCTGTTAAAAGTATAGTGGTTTGGATGTAAATTGGCTGAGTTGTTCAGACAAACGCCAATTTGTTCCACTACGCCGCCAACAATCCTGTCAAGTATACAGACCCCGATGGGGAGTACACATATGATTCGCATAACAGCCACAGAATCCTTGCAAACCTGGATGATAGAAATGATTTGATTAATGCCGCCGAGCTATTAGTTGATCCAAATAACCAATATACCATTACAGCATACGGCGAAACATCAGGTATTACAAGAATATTCAATAATTATACTGAAATTGAAAATTATCTTTATTCCGAATATACAGGTTTTGTTAAAGCATTGCACAAAGAGGTCGGAGAAGGCGGCGGTGCAAGAGCTTTATTCTTTGACGGGGAATTTGCTTTTAAACCAGAAGATGGAAATCTAAATCTTAACACAAATTTTGGAGTGGCAACGGTGGATGTTCCTATTATGAATTCTTTGTTCATAAAATTACAGGGGATGACAGCGTCAGGATTGCTCGGCTGGGAAGGAAGTAGATTAGGCTTTGATGCAGATGTAAGTATAGTAAATGGGGCGATAGTTTACAAACCAACCATCAATAAGTTGAAGTTGCAAGTGAGTTTAGAGGGTATTATCGGCTATGGGGCATCGTGTATGATTGGCGATGGATTTAAATTTGGATTATCAATAGGATGTGGTGGTTCTATAACTGTTAAAATCATTGAGGAGGATTAAAATTTTGAAAATGTTTAAAACATCAAAGCTGCTACGTATTGTAAAAGTTATATCGGTTTTATTATTTTTTACCTCTATTGGAGTGTTTATTTATTATGGTACTTTTATAAAAAAAATAGGAGGCTCAGTCCTAAATGAAGGAAGTAAAGTTGTAGATAATGTTTATTACCTGGCTGACGAATCTGGAAACATCAAGGAAATTTCGGAATCACTTTGGAAGGAATGCAGAATAAAGGCAAACATATATTTATTCTTTTATTATTATCAAATGCTTTTTTTGATATATGTATGGATTAAGTTTTTAATACTGCCAAATATTCGTAAACTTTTTCAGAAAAAATTTTAATCAATCTTCACCCCTATACACCCCGCGCGATGTATAGGTAAAAAACAAACCGGAGTTATTCCGGACAATAGGGTTTTGTATCAATAGCGGCGATTTTGGCCTAAAAATGGGGGAATTTTATTGATTTCTTCTATAAACAAGGCCAAAATCAACTGCGGTTGACAACAAAAATTGCAATATCACTAGACGGATTTTGCAAAATCTGTTAAAAGTATAGTGGTTTTGTGCTGACGGGATTGGGTTGGTCAGACAAACGCCAATTTATACCACTACGCCGGCAACAATCCTGTATGCTATACGGACCCGGATGGAAAGGAAATTGTTGCAGCTAAAGAACCAGATGGGCTTAGAAAGGATTTTGAAACAGCCGTCAAATATCTGATGCAAAGTACGGGTGGGGCTGGTATTGCGAAAAAAATAATATTGTCAGTTTATCAAGACTCTAGTTTTTCTATAACCGTAATTGCTGGCAAAGACGGATCGGGGTATGATGATTTGCATAAAGTCTTAATATGGGATAGGGAAAATGTTTCATACAATCCAGACACTAAAGTATACAACAGTCCGGCTATTGGATTGTTGCATGAACTGACGCATGCATGGATTGACAATACAAAAGAAGGAAGACGGTTGTTCAATTTCTTTGTCGATGCAAATAAAGTCAGCCTTGATAAAATGTATGATGCATATCTAGAAGATTCAATTACGCCAGAAATATCTAGAATCCAATTTTATAAGGAACAGTTTACAACGGAAATTGAAAAGGTTGTTTCCATAGATTTGGAGAAAAAGGCTAGACGTAATTTGTATTTTGAATTAGACTCCCTGCACATAATCAAAGTGAATTCAGTATTAGAATCGGGCTTGGTGGAATAAATATTATGAAAATAAAAAAATTGCATTTAATTATTATATCTACTCTATTTTTGGGATTTGTATTTTTTGGTGCTAAAAAAATATTGAGCCATGCAAACGAAGAAATCAGGGCCATAATATATTCAGAAAGAAAGATAGCTGATATCAAAAAGGAAAATTATAATACCTGCTTACTATCAGAATCAGTTTTCGTGAATGAAGACACATTTGTGCAGGAATCAACAAAAAAAGTTTTGCTAAATAAAAAAGAGACAAAAGATTTATTGGGCGAAACAAATAAATCCTTTTCAACAAAGAAGAGGATAACCGAACTTCCTGAATTTGCTATGGATTTATCATTCTTAATGGATGAACCTGTGAATCCTCCTCCTGTTTCAGATACGCTATTAAGAATTCGGTATGTAATTCATTTAACAAAAAACGAAAAGATTGTAAAAAAAATAATCCTGGGAGCAGACGATATAATAAGAATTAATGATAAATATTACAGAGTTGACAAAACTGAGCTAAAAAGAATTGCATCATATATTGAGAAAATCTCAAACTGAAAAACCTTGGTTATTCCGGACAATAGGGTTTTGTACTACTAGCAGCAGTTTTGGCCTAAAAATGGACGAAATTCACCAGTTTCTTCCATAAGTAAGGCCAAAATCAACTGCAGTTGACAACAAAATTCGGGATATCACTAGACGGATTTTACAAAATCTGTTAAAAGTATAGTGGTTTTGAGTGGAAATGGTTGAGTTGGTCAAACAAACGCCAATTTATTCAGTGCCATGGGCAACAATCCTATCAAGTATGTGGACCCGGATGGGGAGTACACATATGATTCACATAACAAACACAGAATCCTTGCAAACCTGGATGATAGAAATGATCTGATAAAAGCGGCCGAATTACTATTAGCCCCTGATATGCAATATACAATTACAGCATATGGTGAAACCTCCGGCATTACTAAGATTTTTAATACCTATTCTGAGCTAAATGATTATCTATATTCCGGGGATCCATCTTTTGAGTATAAATTATTCGAAACGGGACAAAGGGATGGTAAAGGTGCAAAGGCATTATTCACAGAAGGGTACATAGTCAAAGATGTTGCAAACGGCAGTTTCAATTTAGATATGGAAATGGGAGTTGCTTCTTATGAATCTTCGAAAAAATTTTTTAAAGATAAGCAATTCAATTTAGGCTTTACAGGAAGAGCAAGTGGTATGGCATCTTCTTTAATGATAGGATTGGACGGAAACCTGTTGGGCGCATCTGCTGATGCCTATATTTTTAAGGGAGGGGGGTCCATAGACATTACTTTGTGGGGTATAACATTTTCTGTGGGTGGCGATGCCATGTTAGGAGGAATTGGTGGCGGTTTTTTATTTGGAAGCAATGGGTTTGGCGCAAGCCTTGATATTGGAGTCGGAGCTGAATTGCGAGTAACATGGAGAAAAGAATATGAAGAGTTTTGAATTTAAGTTAAATCTTATTGCCACATTATTTATTTTATCAGCCATTTTTTCTATCACGATTTTATTTTTACATGACAAAAAAATAGGTGGGAACATTTTAAATGCTGAAAGCTATAAAACGGAATCCGTATTTGTGATAGCAGACAAAGAAGGAAATATGACAGAAGTTACAGAAAAAACTTGGAAAGAAAATTATATACTGACAATAATAACATTTGTCACTGCATCAATTGGAGCGTTAAGTTTTTTATATTTGTATTCCAGATATGTATATATTCCGTTAACAAAAAAGAATTTAAATACTGTGAAGAACCTATTTGATAAAAAATAAAAATATCTATAGCATCATCGACAAGATATAACAAAATTTCCCACCTCTCCCCGTTATTCCAATCAATGGCGGATTTGTCGTACTACCTCGATTTTGGCCCAAAAATGAAGGAAATTTACAGTTTCCTTCCATAAATAAGGCCAAGATCAATCGCTGTTGATGGAAAATTTGCTAAAAACACTGGACGGAACCGCGAGTTTCTGTTAAAAGTATAGTGGTTTGGATGCAAATCGGCTGAGTTGTTCAAACAAACGCCAATTTGTTCTGTGCCATGGGCAACAATCCGATTCGGTATGTGGATCCGGATGGGAGGATTGAAAGAACTGCAAACGGAAGCTTTGTTTTTTATTCTAGTCAAGAACCGCACTATGAGATTGGTAATTCAGAAGAAAAAATAATTTGTCAATGGGGATTCGTAAAAGCGAATGATGGGACATTTATAGAAATAAGAATTTGCCTTTCTGATTTCACGCCTGAAAAATTCAATTGCCATGGATATACTTTTTTAGATGGAAGTGCATGGCTGGATTGTGATCAAGTATCCAAAATTTTGGCTGGGGATAACTATATAGAAACAAAAAGTCCACAACCCGGAGGCATCTTTGTTCAATATGACGAGAATGGATTTGCATACCACAGTGGAAAAATAATAGGCGTAGAAGGTGATAAAGATGTATTCTACACGAGAGAAACTTTTGGGGCTTCTATGATAAAAAAGTTAGATGGAAAATTTTCAAAGGTTGCAGAAAAAACAAGGACAATTGAAGAGATGGGAAATATAAAGTTTTTTATTAATTCTGGAGATAAAATAAATGAAAAATAGACCGCTAGCTTTTTTGCTTATAACATTTCTGTTGGTGTCTTGTGCGACAAAAATTCCTGAAATAGGAAAAGACATACCAGGATGGAATTCTAACATAAAAAATGGTGAATATGATTTTCTTACACATTCAAATATTATCTATCTATATCCTTGGTCCGAAAACATCAAGGTTGCTGGAAATAATGGAAAGATTCAATACATAAGATGTGAGGATCCAAGTATAAAAGTTGAAGGCTTGAAAATTGGGGATTCAGTTGGAGACTTAATGGATAAAGGATATTCTGTGTTCTGCGAACTAGGAGTGCAGTTTTATATCCCATTGAAAAAAGACTGGGTAGCTGTGATAGCAGGTGCCAATGAGCAGTTTGATGATATAAGAAATTTAAAGGTAAAATGGTTTGTAAAAAAAATAATGCCAAACAGAAAGGAAGTCAGAATGACTTACGACGAATATCTAGAATTTATAAATGATTAAATTTGGGGGTTAGGATGACTAAATGTCCTTTGATGACTCCCATGCCTAATTTCTATCAATGATTCCCACCAAACACAACCCCTATACATCCACCACAATGTATAGGCAAAAAACAAACCGGAGTTATTCCGGACAATAGAAACTTCAACACAATTTACTTTAACTATCATTCATAATAATTCGGGTAAAAACTCTTATTCCAATGGAGTTATATATTGGGACTCGAACAAAATCTTATTCAAAAAGTTTCATGAAAGTAATGGAAAAATTGTG
>JAZUKJ010000007.1:0-22151 GCA_045643225.1 Treponema sp.
GGCCAATTACAATGCAATGATTTCCACCGGCGATTACGATGGAGCCGCAAACTATATTACGAAAAAAAGTGATGCGGAGCTGTCGGAGCAGAATCTGGATGGAAAGGCTTTGATTCACAAGGCCATGACCCTTTCGAATGGCCGCGACCTGATGAACCAGGGGGAATATGATCAGGCAGGAAAACTCCTTGAAGATTATTTGAAGACCTATTCCCGGGATCCAGATGTAGAAAACATGTTGGCCCAAGTGAGGCGGCTTGAGGCTTTGGCGAAACAGGGCTTGGAAGGTCTGGACAATGGAACTCCAAAATCGGACTTGAGCGCAGCCGACTCTGGTTCCTCGACTGCAGGAAGAGTTACGGAGGGCGGAGATTTGGCATCGATGATCTCGTCTGACAATGCATTGACTATGCCAAATGTTTTCAACAGAGACCTGCCGGATCTGGTTGTTCCAAATTTTAATGACTATACAGAGAGCAATGAAACTGCGGATACACCTTCCACATCAGCTACACCGGGAAGCAATCCGGCTGTCTCTGTATTGAATCCAGGCTCTTCCTCTGGAAGAAATTCTTCTGACGGAAACATTGCACCTGCATCTTCATCGGATAACTCTTCCGATACTTCTGCCAGAAAACCTGCCGCTTCCGGCGAATCTTCCTCTGGAAACTCAAGAAGTCCGTTTGCTTCTCCAAATGAGGTAAAGAGCGGAAGCTCATCTGCGGTCGTACCGGTACAGCCATCCACTGTATCAAGTGCTGCCGCCAGTTCCGCTTCATCAGTTACGCCTGCATCTTCTACGGAAGGTACCGTAAATAAATCTACCGAGCCTGCAAAGACTGAAAACTCAACATCCGGTGCCCCGGCATCAAACAAGAGCGGCTCTGCGGCTTCATCAGTACCATCATCTACTGCGGTGGCGGCTGACAGAAATGCGACAACTCCGGCTAAGACAAATGCTGAATCTAGCGGAACAGGTTCCCTTTCTGAAATGCTTTCCGCGGCTACGAATCCATCAAACAAGCCATTGGCAAATGGTGCCGTTGGAAGTGACGGAACAAAGACATCTCCTGAAGTCCTTATGAAAAAATATGGAACCAGGGCGATTACCAGAAACGAAGCTCTTGATGTCGGTAGAAACTTTATTGATGACGCAAAATACAATGAATGTATCAACTTGATGAAGGAACTTCTTACACTTAATCCAAAGGACGCAAAGGCCAAGGCATTGCTGGATGAAGCCCAGGAACTCAAAAAGAAGTATGGTGGAAGCGAAGGTACAAGGACCGTTGACCAGAATCTTGCGCTTGCTGAAAAATGGATTGACAGTGGCAATTATGACGATGCAATTGCATTGCTGAACAGTGTCCTCAAAAAGGATCCGAACAATCAGAAAGCAAAAGAGTTGCTGGACAAGGCGATGAAGCTTAAGAACGGAAAGGATGCCGAAAAGGTGGCTGCGGACCGTGCCGAAAAACTTTCACAGGCCCTGAAGTTGATGCAGGAAGGAAAGTATGATGAGGCGCAGGCTCTTTTGAATCAGCTTTTGGCTGACAATCCTGATGATACTCAGGTACGCAATCTGCTGAACCAGGTAAACCAGAAAAAAGCTCAGCAGCAGCAGAATGAAAATCTACTGGAACAGGCAAAGAAAAATATCGCAAATGGAAATCCGGATGATGCAATCGCTGCCCTGGAAAGATATCTTGCTGACAATCCTAACGATACGGAGGCAAAGAAACTTCTTGAACAGGCAAAGAAAGCGAAGGCAGATAGGGATGCAAAGCTGGCCCAGGCAAAGAAGGATATAAGCAACGGGGATTACGACAAGGCAATCGCTGCTTTGAACGAGATTCTCAAGAACGACCCGGATAACGCCGAGGCAAAGAAACTGCTGGAGCAGGCAAAGAAAGCGAAGGCAGATAGGGACGCAAAGCTTGCCCAGGCAAAGAAGGATATGGAAAACGGGGACTACGACAAGGCAATCGCTGCTTTGAACGAAATCCTCAAGAACGATCCTAACAATGCAGAGGCAAAGAAACTGCTGGAAGAGGCAAAGGCAAGAAAGGCCGCTAACATGGCCCAGGCAAAGAAAGATCTGGAGAACGGGGACTACGACAAGGCAATCGCCGCTTTGAACGAGATTCTCAAGAACGATCCTGACAATGCCGAGGCAAAGAAGCTGCTGGAAGAGGCAAAAGCTAAGAAAACTGCCGCCGATATAGCCCAGGCAAAGAAGGATTTGAATAACGGAGACTACGACAAGGCAATCGCTGCATTGAACGAGGTTCTCAAGAACGACCCTAACAACGCCGAGGCAAAGAAACTGCTGGAGGAGGCAAAGGCAAAGAAAGCTGCCGCTGATACCAATGCAAAACTTGCCCAGGCAAAGAAGGATTTGAATAACGGGGATTACGACAAGGCGATCGCTGCATTGAACGAGATTCTCAAGAACGACCCTAACAACGCCGAGGCAAAGAAACTGCTGGAAGAGGCGAAGGCTAAAAAACAGGCCGCTGAGGATGCCGCCGCAAAAGCAAAGGATAGGACTGAAAAGTTGGCCAAGGCACGTTCATTGATAAACAGTGGCGACTATGATGATGCTATTGATATTCTGAATGAGCTGCTTAAGGATGATCCAAACGATGCCCAGGCAAAGAATCTGTTGACACAGGCAAAAACAAAGAAGGCCGCCATTGAAAAGGATAGGGCAAACAAACTTGCCAAGGCACGTACGGATATTGACAATGGAAATTATGATTCCGCTATTTCCGCTATGAATGGATTGCTTAAGACAAATCCAAAAGATGCTGAAGCAAAGGCATTGCTTGACGAGGCTACAGCTAAAAAGAATGCCGCCGCAAAGGATAGGGAAAATAAACTTGCCCAGGCTCAGAAAATGATTGCCAACGGTGATTATGATGGAGCCGCAGCAATTTTGAATGGTCTGTTGGGAACCGACGGTAGCGATAGCGAAGCAAGGAATCTTTTGAATAAGGCAAACGCTGAAAAGGCCGCCGCCGATAAAGCTGCCGCTGAGGCTGCAAAGAAAGCTGATATTGAAGCCGCAAAGCAGAAAGTTGAAAGCGAAATTTCATTGGGTAAGGCCGCCATTGGAAAAGGAAACGCAAATGAAGCGCTTTCCCATTTCAATGCCGCAAGGGATATGCTTGATGGTCTGGAACCAAAATATCAGGCAGAAAAATTGGGTGACATGGCGAAGGCTTTGTATGATGCTGCCCAGAACGCAACCGATGCAACCACAAAGGCTGCGTTGAACAATGCCGCCGCCCAGTATGCAGCCGAGGCTGCCGCTAAGGATCCAACCAATGCGCCATCACATTATGTTCTCGGTATGCAGGCCCTTGATGCCAAAAACTATGCAAAGGCTGAGCAGGAACTGACTTTGGCTACAAAGCAGGATCCGACAAATGGAATCTACTGGTATCAGCTTGGTCGTGTCCAGGCTATGCAGAAAAAATATGGTGCCGCTGCGACGTCTTTCCAGAACGCAATAAAATATGAGCCAACTTTGGCGTCTGCCTATTACAATCTTGGTTATGTCCAGGAAAAGAATGGCAATGCTACCGCTGCTCTTGAGTCCTATAAGAATGCATACAAGGTTGACTCAAAATACGAGAGGGCTTATATTGCGGCCGGCCGTTTGATGGCTAACTCTGGTGACTACAATGGTGCCGTCGCTGCATTCGGAAATGCCATAAAGGTTAATCCTTCAAATTCCCAGACTTATCAGGAACAGGGAGCTGCTTACGCAAATCTTCAGGACTATAAATCTGCGGAGGCTTGTTTCAGAAGAGCCTTGACCTATATGGATCAGACAAAACCTGACGCGGCAACTTACTACAATCTTTCATCTGTATTGTCAGAGCAGGAAAAGAATTCCGAGGGTGTAAACTATGCTGCCTTGGCTTACAATAACAAGGGCAATGTATCAAAACCTTTGCAGGTCAATATCATTTACAACTATGGATTGCTAAGTGAAAAGACCGGCGAAAAGAAGCGTGCTTTGTCTTTGTATGAGGAAGCCCTGGCTCTGGATCCTACACACCTTAAGACAAAGATCAACCTGGGAGCATTGTATCTTGAAAACGGTGATGTCGAATCATCCATAACATTCCTTAACAGTGCATATAGCCAGGCCCCAAATAATTTTGAGGTCAACAACAATCTGGGAAATGCATACAAGGAAAAGGGTGATTTTGCAAAGGCCGTTACCTACTATCAGAATGCGTTGAAGATTAATGCAACTGACAACACTGTCCGCGAGAATCTTGCAAAGGCTTATGCATCTTCTGGACAGTATTCAAATGCAAAAATGGCTTACGAAGACGTGATAGCTGCAAATCCAGATAACTGGGCAGCATATCTTGAGGTTGCGAAGATTGACATGTCCCTTGGCGATACAAAGGATGCAATCGAAAAGCTTGAATATCTTCAGCTTCACAATCCATCTTATGCAAGAAGCGAAGTTTCAACACTTCTGTATTCTTTAAGATAACGCTAGAGTGTATCTGATTTTTGTATAAATCCAACATGACAGGGAACTATTTTGGTTCCCTGTTTTTTTATGGATTTTTGACAGGTGAGGTGCTATAATCTATTGATATGATTAGCGCACTTGTAAAATTTATTAGGGCCCTTAGTTCAAATGCATCACCGGCGTCCATTGCCCATGCCTTTGCCTGGGGCGTCCTTTTTGGACTCATGCCAAAATCCAATGCCCTTTGGTATATTCTTTTTGTTTTTATCTTCTTCATGAGAATCCAAAGAGGGGTTCTTTCCTTGACAACTATAATCGTTTCATTCTTTGCCCCCCTGGCAGACCCGTTTATTGATACTGTTGGGTGCTGGATCCTTACTCAGGAATTTATGCAGGCCCCGATGACAAAAATAATGAACATTCCATTTGTTGCTTTCACGGAATTGAATAATTCGATTGTAATGGGAAGCCTTGGAGTCGGTCTTGCCGGTTATATACCTCTTTTTCTGGTTTCAATTTTGTTTACCCATTTGTGGAGAAAATATCTTGGAGCAAAATTTAAGAACCTCAAAATTGTAAAAGCGTTCGGACGGATACCGCTGGTCCAGAAAATAACTTCGATAGCCCAGGATGTGATGTAATATGAGTGATATGGAAAAAGAAAAGGAAGTCATGGAGTCTGTTAATATGGACGTCAAGAGTGACACAGATATTGCAGGAACTTCTGAAGGTGATATTGAATATGAATCCAAGGGTATGGAATCTCCTGAGCCTGAATCTACTTTGGATTTATCTGCCGATGGTGCTGCTGAGGAAAATGCTGGGGACGAAGTGACGTTGAGTTCCTCTGATGAAACGGTTGTCTACGAACCGGAGGATACATTTGACGGTGCGCAAGAAAATCCTTCATCCGAAATTACTGTTGATTCATCCGATGTAACCGTGGTCAAAGAGAATGGAAGTCCGGCGGATGAAGTGAAGGATAGTGGCTCCGAAGCGGAAGATAAATTGGAATCCCCTGAAGAAAATCCTGTGGTGGAAAACCATGAGGCTAACGAAAATGGCGATGCAGTTTTATCGCCAGAGGTTGTTGATGAGGTTCCGGTCGAGGATGAGATAATCGCTGATCCAATTGATGAGGCAGAAAATTCGGAAGAAAATTTTCCGGATGAAAATGGAGACAGCAAATTAATAATCCCAAGGAAATATGACTTGAGTTCAAAGCAGGCTATCCGTGAGGCCACGAAGATTCTTGAAGAAAACAGGGAATCAAAAGCGAAACGCGATTATCCCTGGAAAAAATTGCCTGCCAGTTTTAAGAGGACCTATTCCGAAAGAGGACTCAAGAGGTCCATCCTCAAAAAGATTTATATTCCTGAGGACCGGGACGCAGTGGCTTCCTTGTTCCTGATAGGTGGGAACGAAAAGAAACCATCGAAACTTGCCATACCCCAGGATTTGATGTTCACGAAAAAGGAAATAAAGAAGTATAAATATCTGGCAAAAGAAATAAAGAATCAAAACAGATTTCTCATTAGGCTTTTTCCTTTGGCCGCAGTTGTCGCCGTTATTGTCCTGGCCTTGTCCTGGGTTATGGCAAATAAAAACAGGATAGTCCGTAACGCTTTGATCGCTGGATGTCAATTCATTTTTAGGGCCAAGACTGATGTTGATTATGTTGACGTGAAAATACTGGACCTGTCGATTACGGTTGGAGGATTGAAGGTTGGAAACAGGTTCTCGGTTATGAAGAACCTGTTTGAGGTCAACAGAATGCAATGCGACTTTGATTTGGTGCAGCTTTTGAAAAAAAAGTTCGTTTGCGAGAATCTTGAGGCATCAGGCATTGCATGGAACACGGATAGAAAGACCAGTTGCGAACTTCCGGAAGGTACGTACTACGGCTCTGCATTTTCACGGGAGATTCAGGCCAGGCTTGACAATGCATTAAGGGATCTTAGAAATCAGGCTTACGATTTGCTTGGCGGTAGCGATGTTGACAGCATCATTGCAAATGTCCAGGCAAACATAAATACTCCGGAGATTGTCGAGCAGACCATTGCCGACATGAATATCCTGTACGAAAAATGGAAGGATAGGCCTGCGGAATATGAGGCAAAGATAAAAGAATTCTCCAGTTCCGTTCAAAACTTGAGGACAATAAATTTAACTTCCTTTGATATCAGGAATCCTGATGATATTGCAAGGCTGACGGAAAGTCTTGAGAAAATAAAAACGGCAATAGATACCGGAAAGATGTTGACGGAAACTGTTCAGCAGGCTGTCCTTGAAGTAAAGGATGATGCGGTCAACGTCACAGATATGGCGAAGAATGTAAGTTCAACGGTGAAGAGCGATTATGATTATATCGTGGAGCGTCTTACAACAATAACCGGAACCCTCGCGAATCTTCGTGGACTTATGAACAACGCAATCAACACGATTGTCTACAATCTTTTGGGAAAATATTATCCTTATGTAATGGATGGACTTGATCTGTTCAGGTCAATGAAAGCCAATGCTCCGGATAAGCCAAAAAAAGAAAAGAAAGCTTCAAAGCGCGCCGCCGGTACGAATTTTAATTTCACCCCGGTGTGTCCGAGTTTCCTTATAAAGAACGTAAAGATTTCTGGTACCGGATTTGATTGCGTGGTGAAGGAGATAACGAACAATCAGAATGTCAGGTACATCCCGACCACCGCGAACCTTACGCTGAATATTATGGATGTGGTCCATAGGGGCAAGATTACTGTTGATACAAGAAGCGCAAGCAAGGAACCGCTTGTGGCTGTAAACTATACCGGAACCGGATATTCCGTTGGAATTGATGGATCGACAATCGCGACAAAATGCGGTGTCCCTTCTGTTAACGGAAAGGCTGTCCTGTCTATTGAGGGAAGCGCCAGCAACGATGGATTTACCGCCGGCGGATCTATTGATTTGAATCCTGTGTCCATTACTTCCGACGGTTTTGAGAATGAGCTTGTCACAAAATATTATACCGTCGGACTTTCTTCTGTTGACAGGTTGAGGTTTGGATTCCTTATGGGATATAACTCAAAGGATGGTTTCTTTATGAATCTGGATGGCAATTTTGCGGAGCAGTTTTCCAATGCCCTCAAAAATGTTGTCATGGAGGTGGGTAAGGATGCCAAGGCCTTTGCACTTTCAAAGCTTGAGGATTTCCTTAACAATTCCGAAAATGAGGTCCTTGCAAAAGCAAAGCAGTTTATGGGAATTGAAGGGGACATTGATTTGCAGAACATGACCTTGGCGGATGTTCAAAATGCGTTGCAGGCTAAAAAGGCTGAAATAGAACGGATGATAAATCAGAAAACCGTTGAAGTGAAGGAAGCTGTGACCGCCAGGGTTGAGGAAGTAAAGAATCAGGCCACGGCCTATGTTGAAGATAATGTCAATGAGGCCAAGCAGAACATAACCGATTCAATAACAAATGCCATTTCCAGTGGACTTGGAATAAAAAAGCCGTCAAAAGATAAAGAGGAAGATGGAGAGGAGGATGGCGAGACTGATGAAAATGGAAACCCGGTCTCAGATAAAATCAATTCCCTGACAGGAGGATTCCTTAAGGGCCTTGGCTTCTGATTTAATCCGTGGAGACTTTTTTTATCAGCGAAAAGAATAATGGGCCGTATCCATTGGAAGAGTCCGGAAGAATATGCATTCCGTATTCCGTTTTCTGCGCAGAAAAAAAGATTTCTTCCAGTGATACGGTTTTATTTTCCGTTGATGGCGCAAGTATTTCCAGTGAGATTTTATTGGACGCCAGGGATTCCAAATTTTTTTGAAAAAACTGGTCCACTGAATCCTTTGACTGCAACTGGGCTTCTGGGAATTTTTTCAGGAGCCTTTCAATTATTTCATCATTTTCCTTTGGCGATAGGGCGCAGGTGGCATAAAGAAGGTATCCGTCCTGTTCAAGCAGTCTCCATGCCGATGAAAGCAGTGCCCACTGTTCCATGGACATTGTCTTCAATCTTGAAGGCGACCAGACTGAAAGGTATTTGGGGTCCTTCAGGACGTGCCGTTCACTGGAGCATGGCGCATCCAGAAGTATCCGTTCAAATTTTTTTGATTCCCTTTGGCAAAGGGTTGCACCATCGGAGCAGGTGACTGTCACTCTGCTGGATGTTTTTTCAGGAAGGGATTCTGTGACAACTTTTTGGAGACGGTTTTTCCGTTCCGGGGAGCGTTCGTTTGAGGTAAGGCTGGCTGCTTCCGGCAGGTTTGCGCAAAGTACCAGGGTTTTTCCCCCGGGCGCGGCGCATAAATCCAGAACCCTTTCCGCTGTCTCCAACGGAAGGCACAACGCTGCGCATATGCTGGCTGGGTCCATGAAATAGGTTTCCCTGTCTGGAAATGTCAGGGAGGCATGGAGGGTGTCGCACAGGAGGGACTGTTTTAGAGGTTCCCATCGTTCCTGAAAGAGTTCCGAATAATATCTGTCGAATCCTTCCTGTCCACGGTATTTCTGTTTTTCCTGGTTTTTATTTTGCTTCATCTTTTTTCTCCAATCAATCTTCCGTCAAGTTTTTCTGTTGCTGCTCCGGTACGGATGGACCATACTGTTTTAATTTTTTCTCTGTTTGTATATCTGCGTATAAAATAGTTCGCCGGACCGTTTCGTCTCGTGGAAAATTTTAAGTCTATTTTCTTTTGAACCATTCTGGTCGTTATCGGTGGACTGTACAATCTTGTATCCATCATCTGAGTCTTTTTCCATTTTCAGGATTCCGGTTCTGAGTTTAAACTCCAGGACTTTTTTTTCAGCCTCGACTAATTTCTTTTCAAAATCTGGATTTGTTTCCGCATAGCTTAGCAGCGTACGGGCCACGGAACCGAATCGTTTTTCGCTTAGCATGATAACATGGATACCTGCCTCGATTGCTTTTACTGCGGCAATGTCCGGAGGGAACCCATTTTTGGAAAGGGCGCCCATGAAAATATCGTCACTTAAAATCAGTCCACCGAAGTCAAGTTCCTTTTTTAGTTTTCCGGTTACCCAGGTATGGCTTAGGGATGCTGGATTTTCACTGTCGAAAGTCTTTGTCCTTGCATGGGACATCAGTACGGCGGTGGGGGATGCTGACAGGATGAATGAGAAAGGTATTATTGTTTGATAATAGAGTTCTTCCTTTGTGAGGTTGATTTCCGGTAATCCAGAATGGGGGTCGGTATTTGAGTTTCCCGGAAAATGTTTCAGGACGGTTCCCACTCCGTTGTCCTGGTAGGCTTCAACGGCCACCAAACTGTAGCCGGTGGATTTAACGATATCCCCGAAGGAACGGTTTATCAAAAAATCCCTGTTGCCTTCATTTAAGCTTTCGCATACGGGGGCCAGGTTCATGTCGATGCCAAGGGCCCTCATTTGTTTTGCCTGGAGGGAATATAATTCGTAAGCCTCATTTGGTGTCAGACGGGAAGCGACATCCTCGTTTGATGGAAGAGGGCTGGTCATTTTTCTAAGCCGGGCAACGTATCCACCTTCCTGGTCAATTGCTATGTAAGGTCTGGCGATATTGTTGGATTCACAGTAATCCGCAACAGAAGCCATGTAGCCGATCATATCCTCGGCGCTGTCCGCTATGTTGTATGCAAAAAGGATTGCCCCACCGGGCACAAGGGGGACATGACTGGAGCCAGCATAGGAATCGATTTCATCAGAATATTCGGAGGGTCTATATTTTATGTTTCCCTCAATGTTCACAAGAAAAATCTGGGATATGCGCTGCTCTGGGGGTAATGAAAACAGATATCCATTGATGGCAGAGTCAATTAAGAATTGTTCGTTCCTTTGTACTGTTTCCTCATGGAATTTCACCGCAGTTTCTGTGGAACCGGCTCCACACCCCAGGAGGCATGGGACTAGAACTGCCAGTGTTATAAGAAAAAATGGATTCTTTATTGAGCAAGCCATAGTCCGAGTATAGATAATATGCCTTTTTTTTTCAATGCGGTTTACCGTCAAAAGGGCGGACGCGATGTAAATATCATCCTTTCCGAAGTGACTGGATGATTGAAAGCCAGTTTCGTGGAATGCAAAAGCAACCGTTCGCCGGGATCACATTTTCCGTAGAGCGTGTCGCCAATTATTGGTACCCCAAAGCCATGACTGTCTGCGCTTGCCAATCTGAGCTGGTGGGTGCGACCTGTATGGGGAATAAAATTTACCCTGGTTGCAAATCTTCTGCTTCCATCCGGGGCTGAATAGGATTCGACGTCAAGAATCTTCCATTGGGTTATAGCTTTTTTTCCATAAACTTCATCCCACATCTGATGTGGCCTATTGTCCAGGTCAACCCTAAAATAAAGTTCCATTTGACCTTCATCCTTTACACCAAGTTTTGGAAGTATCCCATCAAGTAGGGCCTCGTATTCCTTTTCAATGTCATTGTTCTGGAACTGCATGCTAAGATTTCTGTGGGCTTCCTTTGTTAGGGCCAGCACCATGAGTCCGCTTGTCTCCATGTCAAGACGGTGGACCGACGGTTGCTCAATGCAGGCTGGGTAAAGTTTTTTTAGTCTGGCAGTTACGCAATCTTTTTTATCTTCCGTGCGTCCGGGGATGGAAAGTATTCCGCTTTCCTTGTTTATCACGACTATTGAATCGTCCCTGTACAGTATTTCAAGGCCAAGCATGTCCGGAAGTATAATCGAGCACCTGGAATCGCAGGGAGGAATTGGCTCCAGATTTTTGGCCTGAATTCCTGTATAATTTTTGGAGGGGTCGTACAGGACCTCCGCCATGCTGATTGGATGTAGGCCGTTCCTTGCTGCAAAATCCAGAAGCTTTGGTGCGCAGCATTCCCCGACACCTGTAGGCGGTAAGCCGATTTTCTTTTTGTCGCATATTTCACGCAGGGACATTTTTTTATTTGTCAGTGTATTAAAACTGTAGAGGGCATGAAATTTTATTAGCGACCGGGTTGTGAGGGTCGTTCGCTTTTGGGAGAGGGCCTTTATTTTATCGCGGTTCTCTTTGGTGTCAGGAACGATGGATTCAATTTGGGCCGTAAGCTGATGGACCTCATCATCGTTTTCTGCAAGGGCGCCTTGAATCTGGTCTGTGGAGACAATGCCCAGAGCGTATTGGATGTCTGTCCTGATTGTAGCCGGGGAAAGAAATCTGCTGTTGCCGGAGACTGTCCTAACGATTGTCTGCTTTCCTTCCTGGTCCATGCAGACAAGGGCTCCGACCATAACCGTTGGATTCATTCGTTCGGGGCTGATTTTTCCTTCATGCAAAATACGGAGTTCACCGGATTGTATCTCTCTTAAAATGTCGGAACAGCAATCGAGTGCCTGCTCCTGTGGAAATGGTGGAAACATGCTAAAAATCTTAGTTTAGTCGTTGAAAGCTGTCAACAGTATTTGCATACAAAAGTGGGCAAAAATGTTTGACATTTTGAAAGCGGCGTGTGATAATTTATATATCTTTCTGATAGTTATTATATCATTATGATATGGAGATTATCATTTTTTTTATTCGGGGGCCGATGGCATGAAATATCTGGATTCTGAAGTTACCATGAAAACTGTTCCGGAAACCGTTGACGGATGCGGAAATTTTTTTGAATGCACATGTCGTTATGTCGGTTCCGTGAAGGATGGAAACCTTTCTTCCCCTGACACTGAAAATAAAATAATTGCTCAATTTAAAATCGATAAACTTTTGGAAAGCTGCCTGACTGATGCCGATGAATTTGGGAAATGCAGGGACAGGGATTTCAATTTCTATGGCGGTGGGTGGCAGTCCTGGGGATTCGGTGGGGAACTGGAACCGGGGCGGCGTCAAAGAAATTACATCCCGCTTATTCCTCAATGGAAAAACTATGTTGTTTTCCCTGGAAAATGGCCTTCCACGGTTTTCGGAAAGCGGACAAAATCTTCATCCCTTCTCAAGGGCCAGTTCTTGATTTACCTTCGCTGGGAAAATACTTATCTTGTCGTTGCTTCCACTGGTTCGATTAATGATGACGGTCCCTGCCTTCCTCCTGTGCAGTTCTATGTTGACAGAAAATCCAGAGGAATTGTCGCGACAATATACGCCGACGGAAAACGTTGGGAAAAAATGGAACTGATGGGCAGGTTTGCCATTTTTACCGCCAACAGTTTTTTTGGATTAAAAAATGGAACAAGGTTTGTCTATGGATCAGGTGGCGATGGCAGGTTTGATTATCTAAATTTTTTAAATGGGGATGCCGGTCCAATAAAATGTGCCGGCTGGGAATCCTGGTATAATCATTATTCTGATATAAATGAAAATCTTATTCAAAAAGATTTGGAAGCCCTTGGCGAAAATGGAAACATAATCAATTCCATGTACAGGTGGAATGGAAAGCCGGTTGTCTTTCAGGTTGATGACGGTTGGGAAAAAAGTCTTGGAGACTGGGAAGCCAATCAGTCCAGATTTCCGGAAGGCATGGAAAAGCTTGCGGAATCCATTTCCGAAAAGGGATATATCCCAGGACTTTGGATTGCTCCGCTGATTGTTGATTTAAGGAGCGACACTGCGGCCAGTCATCCTGAATGGATATTGAGAAATGGCAAAGGCAGGCCAGTCTGTGCCGGAATGAACCCTTTATGGGGAGCTGGCATTGGTTTCAAGCAGCCCAGTTACCCCTGGTCATATTTCTGTCTTGATTTAAGCCGGGACGATGTTTTGGAATATCTGGACGGACTTATGGAAAAGGTCATCAACCAGTGGGGATTCCGTTATATAAAACTGGACTTCCTTTTTGCGGGGATGCTTTTTGGTGAATATGCCAATGGTGGTGCATCTTATGTGTGGTATGAACGGGCAATAAAAAAATTGACACGCCGGTTGATAAATTCGAAAGGGGAAAGGGTTGCGTATCTTGGATGCGGTCTCCCGTTTGAAAGTTCCTTTACATCATTGCCGCTTTCAAGGATTGGGCCGGATACAAAAGAGTGCTGGGATGTTGGTTATCTTAGGATAATCAATTATGCAGCCCGAACCGGAGCAAAACCAAATCTGCAGAGCACACTGGGACATGCTTTTTGGGACCAGATTGTTTATGTCAATGATCCGGATGTCATATTTCTTCGCAACACTAACATAAAGCTTGATGACGGTGAAAAGGAATTGATAGCAATCGTAAATAAAATTTTTGCCAGCCAGATTATGCATTCGGATGACCCGTGCGATTTTTCAGCGGATGAAGCCGATTTTACGAAACATATAACAGGGGTATACGAAAAACTGGATGGAGAGGAATTTGGACATGTGAATATAACTTCCAATGTGTACCAGGTATTTTCAAGGAACGGAAAATATTGTGGTCTAATAAATCTGTCCCAAAAACCGTATACCGTGGAAATAAAAAAAATGATTTCCCAGATAAACTTTGTCTGCGGCAAAAATTACGATGCCGGAAAAGTTGAACTTGTTCCGGTTGTTGACAATTGTGTGATTGCAGGGGATCTGTACAAGGCAAAAAAACATACAGTATCTATCTATGAAATTGTTGGCACCTGATGGAGCATTCAAATCCGTTGGGTGGTTTAAAAAATATAAATTTTTGTGGCGAATGAATTTGGAGGATGATACAGAAATGGATGAAAAGATTTTTGAAAATGTGATTCCAGCTTCCACGGTAAAAAAAGCGAAAAGAAATCAAAAGAAGTATATAAAAAAATTTGGAGATGATTCAAATACTGTTTACCATCTTGCTGCTGTTGATAATGAAGTCCTGACACCAATATTCGGTGTAAAGGTTTTGACACTTTCCGACAGTCCCCTGGAAACTCTTCCACCAAAATCCATAATCATTGGAAACATCAGGATGGGGTTTGGTCATTACAGAATATCAATGGCCATGGCGTCGGCTGCTAAGGCAATGGGATATGTCCCCTTGTGGCTTGACCTGAATTCATTTCCGGAAACCCTGTGCACAAAAATCATATCGGAACAGAACAAACTCTATTCGCTGGCTTCAAGGATATCCCAAAAATCCAGACTCTTTAACAGACTGGTATGGGAGCCTTTAAACTATGAGGGGTTCAGGAAGATAACATACAACTATGGCGACCAGAAGAATGCAGAATTGATGGTGCCGATATTTAATGATTTACCAAAGGATGTCCCTTATATTGCGACCCATGTCTGGCCATCCCAGGCCGCATTTCACGCTGGACTTACCCATGTGGTAAATGCCATACCGGACAACTGGCCAATGGCGCTGCATCTTTCGGAAGGCGTCCTGCACACGGTCCAGACACCAAGTTCCTTCTGGGGATACAGGACGCTCAGGGGATTCAACAAGGAAAAGGTTTTGAATCCTATGGGCAAAAAGGACCTGGTTTACATTGGACATTATGTTGATGACGAAATGGTATGCAACATTGAAAGCGACTGCGCCAAACGGTTGGACAGAATCAATTCCAATAAACCGATCCGTTTTTTGCTCTCCATAGGTGGGGCGGGAGCCCAAGGGGATTACTTCGCTGGACTAATAAAAACCCTGCTGCCTTTGATCAAGGAAAACAGGGCTACGCTTTATTTAAACATAGGGGATTATTTTTCAACCTGGGAAATGTTTAAGTCAAAAATTCCGGAGCTGGAAAAAAATGCTGTGCTTCATTTTGACAACTGGAAAGAAACAAAATCGGTAGCCGAAACAGCGCTGGCCGACATGGATTGTTCAAGCGACTGTTCAAAAGGGGTACATGTTTTTTGTCACAAGGATATTTTTGCCGCGGTCTATGCAACAAATCTGCTGATCAGATGCAGCGATGTCCTGATGACAAAGCCAAGCGAGCTGGCATTTTATCCTGTTCCAAAATTGATGATTCAGCATGTGGGTGGTCATGAAAAATGGGGAGCAATCCGTTCCGCGGAAATCGGTGATGGAACTCCTGAATGTCCAAACCTTGAGTATGCCTGTTCCGTTGTTCGCCAGATGGTCGCATATCCTGATTTGCTGGTTTCCATGAACAAGGCAATAATTGCTGCAAAGAAATCTGGAATATACAACGGCGCATACCATGCCGTCGAACTTGCCGCTGGAATAACTGATATTGATGGGGAAGGATCTGCTTATGCCTATGCTGGCCAGTGAAAAAAGAAAACTTGAAGCCGAACAACAGAAATTGGATAGAATGAAAGCTATCACGGAATGCAGCTTTGAACTTTTTGCTGAGCAAGGAATCGAGTCGATTACGATGAATGAAATTGCCCGGCAGGCGGAAATTGGGGTCGCTTCCCTTTATAGATATTTTTCAACAAAAGAGGAGCTTGTTGTTGAGACCGCTGTATATGCGTGGAATATGGAGACCGGAATATTCCAAAAATATTTGAACCATAAGGACGGCGATTTTGGAAATGGATTTTCAAAGCTAAAGTCCCTTCTGGAAATTTTTTCGGAGGCCTATTCAACTCAGAGTTCTTTCTTCCGGTTCATCTATTATTTTGATGCATTCGTAAAACGGGAGAAGGTTTCGAAATCAAGTCTGGAAAAATACGAGAATACAATTTCCGTCATAAAGGATATGGTGGTCCGTACCATTAGGGCGGGGCGAAAGGATGGTTCAATAACGTTTGGTAATGGAAAAAATGTTGAACTAAAAAAATCCAGCGATGATGAACTGTATTTTACCATAATGCATTCCCTGTTCAGCATGTCGCAAAAACTCTCGCTGTCCGGGGATATGCTGGAGATGAATGTATCTGTGCAGCCGGAAAAACAGATTTCGTTGATGGTTGAAATAATTCTTTCTGCGTTGCGGTAGATTAAATATAAACGGGTGTACGTAAGGAAACTTCACGGATGGTGCAGCTTCCTTACGTCTAAAGTTTACGTTGTAAACTTTTATATTAACTGCACATCCTCATTTCATTGCGGATGTGCGAAAAAAGTCAATTTCGAAAATTGATACTTTCTCATTGACTTTTTTTGGGGGTGTGATGAAAACTTTAACGAAAAGCAAAATCTGGCTTTTTGCCATTGGACAATTTGGATGGGCGCTGCTGTCCGGATTGATTGGAAGTTGGCTGGTGAGTTTCTATCTTCCAAGTTCGGAAGCTCTTGAGGCCGGGCAAAAAATCTTTATTCCTCAGGGACGCGTAATTTTAGGATTCCTGACTGTCATCGGTGGAGTGACCGCCCTGGGCAGAATCTTTGATGCCGTAACAGATCCCTTGATTGCTTCCTTATCCGACAAATGCAAATCAAAGGATGGACGGAGAATCCCGTTCCTGAAATGGGCTGCAATTCCTTTTGCCGTAACTACGGTGCTTGTTTTTTGCGCTCCGTTTGATGTATCGAAAAACTCCGGATCCATTTTGAATTCCATCTGGGTGTGCGTTATGCTGCTTGCATACTATTTTTTTATAACAATGTACTGCACTCCCTATACGGCTTTGTATTCCGAAATCACGCATACGGAAAAAGAAAGAATGCTTGCCTCATCTGCAATTTCTTTGACATATATTGTCGGATGTGGAGTCGGATATCTTGGACCAATGATCTGGGGAGCCATTACAACGGTTGTGGGGAGCCGGGTCCTGGCAATAAGGTTGACCTTTGCAATTTTCGCGCTGGTCGCATTGGTCTGTATGTATGTCCCGGTTTTTGCAATAAAGGAAAAGGATTATGTCATATCCCAGCCATCCCAGACTGGTATGCTGAAATCTCTTGGAATGACTTTCAGGAACAAATCCTTTAGAGTTTTTGTCGCTTCTGATATTTTTTACTGGCTGGGGCTTACAATGTTCCAGACTGGAATTCCATATTTTGTTACATCCCTGATAGGACTTCCTGAGGCATTCCAGTCTATGTTCCTTGTATTGATGACCGTTCTGTCGCTGGTTTTCTATCCGGGAATAAACAAGGTTACCGCGAAGGTAGGGAAAAAGAAGATGGTGATATTCGCTTTCGCCATGTTCACAGCCGTATTTGCTTTCACCGCTTTCACCGGTTTT
The DNA here is from genome assembly GCA_045643225.1 of Treponema sp. Classification (GTDB taxonomy): domain Bacteria; phylum Spirochaetota; class Spirochaetia; order Treponematales; family Treponemataceae; genus Treponema_D. The sequence goes on from JAZUKJ010000007.1 coordinate 17,466, forward strand.
GGAAAAAATGGGGACTTGATTTCCACACCTTTTGGAGGGGCCACTGTTATGCAACTTTTGCAGGGACTGTTGATGATTGTATGCGGTTCCCTTCCTATGGCGATTTTTGGAATCCTTCCCCAGGCAATGGTAGCCGACTGTGCCGAACATGACCAGCGTTTGACAGGGGAAAGCCGTCAGGGAATGTTCTTTGCCGCCCGGACTTTCTGTTTTAAGCTTGGACAGGCTTTGGCGATGGTTCTGTTCACTTCACTTGCCACTGTCGGTAGCAGTGGATTTGGCTACAGATTGGCGGCAGTTGTTGCGTCAATTCTGTGTGCCGCTGGAGGTGTGATACTTGTTTTCTATAATGAAAGGAAAGTCCTGACCGAAGGAAAAAATTGATTCGTGCCGATGGGGTGCAATCGTTTCAGCAATACCCGGACTTTATATGGCCATCCGTTATGCGGGTGGTCTTTTTGTTAACGAAGCTTTTCTTCCGTTGTAGATAAAAATCAGTACTGCGATTCCAATGATTATGACGTAACCCAGAAGGCTTAGCAAATCTGGTTTCTGGCCGAAAGCGAAGAATCCCATGATCGCAGCAAAAATTACCATCGAGTATTCATATATGGAAATCTTTGTGGCAGGGGCGTTGAAATATGCATTTGTGACTCCAAACTGTCCGCCCGATGCAGCAAGACCTGCCCCAATCAAAATCAGCAACTGTTTCCAGGTCATGGGCTTCCAGAAAATTATCATAAGGGGAAGGCACAGGACAGAAGAGAAAATTGAGAAAAATAGAATGATGATATTCCCGTTGACCTTGTAACTGTGGCATTTTCGTATAAAAGAATAGGCAAGTCCTGCACCGATTCCTCCACAAAAACCTGCGATGCCAGGGAATGCTTGCGTGAAATTGAAGGTTGGTTTTATGACAAGCAGGGCACCACCAAACGCTCCGCATACAGCCAGAAGTGGAATCAGCTCAATTTTTTCTCCAAGAAAAATGAAGCTTCCAAGAATCGAGAAGAATGGCGACATTTTGTTAAGCATGGAGGCATCGGAGATAGGGATATGGTCCAGCGCGTAAAAATTTCCAAATATACCGACGGATCCACAGAGGGCCCTTAGCAGAATGAATTTAAAAGCACCACGTGGAATTTTAAAAACGGTGGAATCTTTTTTCCTTATCTTTAGAATCATTATGGTGGCAAAGATTGCTGCAATCAGGTTTCTAAAAAAGGCTTTCTCCACGAAGGGCAGGTCTCCTGCTGCATGGACAAGCATTCCCATCAGTGCAAAGCAAAAAGAGGAAAAGAGTTCAAAAAAGATACCCCGTTTTAAATTATACTGTTCCATAAATTTAACTGGCCCTAGAAATATATAGGCATCCACATTTTTTGGTTGTCCTGGTTGGAATCAATTTTTCCCCAGGTCAGACCAGGTACAGTGGTTTCTCCCATAAGATAATTTTTTTTGTCAAAGGTAAAGCTATGTCCCGGATGGTCGCTGGTTATGGCTGCCATTGCGTGGCTGAACTTTGGACTGACAAGCATTATAGTATCTTGATTCATCTGTGTCAAAAGCACACAAAGTAGCATGGAACGGCTGTCGCAGTCGCTTCCACCGTTGAGCAGAATCGAAGGGAGGGAGGCAAAATCGCTTTCCGTTTTTTCTCTCTCATATGTAAATGTCTGGGTCCAGTTCAAAAGCTTTTGGGCCAGGTCGGTATCATCGTTGCAGTCCGGATAAAGTTCGTTGAAAATATCGAAGCCCGCCTGCCAAAGTCTGTTGTAGGAATCCCTGAAGATCATTCTGTAATATCTTTGCAGGGCTTCCTGCCATGATGGTGCATTGGCGTAAATCTTCAGGACCTCATATTCCCGCTCAATCAGATATTGGGCCGCCTCCTGGTCGTTTTCCCTAAGGTTGGTTTTGATTTTTTTTCCGTCAATGCTCAGCGTGACATCGATTTTCCTGGTTGACCGTGGATATAGATAGCTGGTGATAGGACCCGCCTCGTAAAGGCTGCCTTGGTCTATTATTAGTGCATCCAGTAAACTCATCATATAGGAATTGCAGTATTCGATTTGATTCTTAAGGCCCCAGGTCAGCAGAACGATTATGCCCTTTCCATCAGGAATAGATACGGCCAATCCATATCCGCTTACAGCCTGCCTGTTGATGTTTGCGCTGAAGGAGGCGATGGCGGAATCCTGATTTCTCCACTCAAATTCCTCCGACTCTGATTTTGCAGAAAGGGCGTTCAATGAACTTTCCAAAGCTTCCTTTGATGTTTTGTACCTGTTCGGTTCGTAGATTCTAATGATTGCGTTGGATGGGGTTACAAGGCTTTTCAACTGAAAGGCTGTTCCCGTTTTGTTGGATTCCACCAGGTTGAAGCCAACAGGAAAATCGATAGCCAAGTCTCCGTATCCGTCAAAGCTGAGCCTTTGAGAAAAGCCAGGCAAACTTGCTGCCAATAAAATACTAAAAAATATTGAAACCTTTGTTCTTGTCATTTTTTGCCACCTTCAATACTATATCAGTTAATGACACCATTTTCCATATTATTTGAAAACGACGAAATCCTCTTAATAAACAAACCAAACGGCGTTTCGGTACAAGGTGGCAAAGGAATTTTTCATCCGCTTGATACCGAACTTTCCGCTCAGCTGGGGTATAAAATCCACCTTGTGCATAGACTGGACAAGGAAACCTCCGGAATACTTGTTGTCGCAAAAAATCCTGTGGCCGCAGCGAAATGGACAAAACTTATTGGCCAGAAGGAAGTAAAAAAAGAGTACACCGCAATCTGCATAGGAAAGCCTGTTGTAAAGGGAAAAAACGTTGACAGTGGAGTGCTTGAGGGGATTGTTGAAGCCCACGGAAGGGAGCAGTCCGCAAATCTAAGTTTCTGCGTCGAGGAATCCAGGGAATTTGAGGTTGCAAAAACTTTGGAGGATGGTCAGACTGTAGTGGAAATGCAAAAAATATCCCTGGCAAAAATAAAAATAAAGCTGGGGACGGGCCGGATGCACCAAATCCGCATACAGATGGCAAAAAATGGAGCCCCCGTTGCCGCAGATGACCAGCATGGAAATTTTAAGCAGAACAAGCTCCTTAGAAAGCTGGGAATAAAAAAACTGTGCCTCGCCGCAACACGGCTTACTATTCCCGTAGATGGAAAGCCCAGGATTTTTGAAATTCCTTTGCCGGAGCACATGAAGGTCATTTTTGATGCCCGGAATGGATAGAGAATAAATCTAACAGAATATTCTGTGACCTTTTTTTATTTTTGCTGTTAAAATATGGATAGATAATGATTTTTATGAAAACAATAAAAAAGTCCTTCTTGATATTGGTTTTGTTTTTTTTTGCCTCTTTGACGTTTGCGGCCGAACCTGATTTGTTTTGGGTTTTTAGGAAGGCTTTTCCCACGGTTGTCTTTTCGTCCTCCTATGACAGAACCGTAAAGGATTATGTCATATCCGTCCGCAGTTTGGGCAAGGACTACAAGTTTTATTGGCAGGGCAGTAGGCTTCTGCCTAAGGAAGAGCTGAAAAATGCTAAAAACTATACGCCCCTCCTTTATGAATTTCCTATGGTGCTTAGGGATCCTGCAAATTTTGACAGCGAGACAATAAAGAAGATACGTGAATATTCCTCACCCGAAAAACGCAAGAACGGTCCATCGGTTCCTCCGTTTTTCTTTGATGCAATCTATGACAGCTCTTCCAAGAAAAATATTGAAAAACATATCGAGCGTTCCGTTTTCCTGGGAAAAAACACCAACGTTCATTCAAGAATCGTGCAACCCTTAAAGCGGGTTGAAGCCAAGATAAAAAATCTTGCAACCTGGAACAAGGAAGTAAAAGAATTCATAGATAATCTTGACAGCGCCGGGGCCTACAATTGGAGACAGATTTCCGATTCGAAAAAGAGGTCCTTTCACAGTCTTGGCATTGCCGTCGATATCCTTCCAAAAGGTTGGGGCAAAAAAAATGTATATTGGGCCTGGAGAAGAGATATTGATCCAGACTGGATGCTTTTGCCTTTGAACAAAAGATGGATGCCCCCCGAGGCAGTCATAGAAGCTTTCGAGTCGGAAGGATTCATTTACGGCGGAAAATGGGAGCTGTGGGACAATATGCATTTCGAATACCATCCAGAGGTTCTGATATATACAAAATGGATGGATGACAGACGAAAAGCAGAAGAAGCCAGAAAAGCCGAGGAAGCAAGGAAGGCGGAAGAAGCCAGAAAAGCAGAGGAAGCAAGAAGAGCAGAAGAAGCCCGGAAAGCCGAGGAAGCCCGAAGAGCCGAGGAAGAAAGGAAAGCAGAGGAAGCAAGGATGGCGGAAGAAGCCCGGAAAGCTGAAGAAGCCAGAATGGAAGAAGCTGCTGCAATATCCGAAGAGATAAAGTACGCGGAAGACCCGAATGCAGAAGACGGATCCAGCGTAAGTCCTGAAAATCTGGACCGGATTCAGCTCCTTATGGATGAAGTGATTCCTGAATAAAACGGCCGCATGAAAAAGAAAGCCAGCCCCGATTGGATTTTATGACCTTGTAAAATTTTCTGTGTAAATGGCTGACAAAATATGATACTCTTAAGGAGGAGTACGATGTTGGCCAACAGAAAACCAAAAGAAAAAGATGTCATCGACCAGTTGCTGGATCAGATTGATTTCCACGGGATGAC
>JAZUKJ010000008.1:0-49223 GCA_045643225.1 Treponema sp.
CCTGTAGCTTCTGCAACAAGCTGTGCAACTGTAGCTGTTCCCTTTGCGAATGCGTCGAACTCGAATACTCCAACTGGTCCGTTCCATACTACAGACTTTGCTGTAGAAAGAACTTCTGTGTAAGCTGCGATTGTCTTTGGACCAACATCCATAGCCATCAAGTTGTCTGGAATATCAACACCGTCAACTGCGACTGGAGTAGCTGCTGCGTCGAACTTGTCTGCTGCAACATGGTCAACAGGAAGAACAATCTTTACACCCTTTGCCTCAGCGTCTGCCAAAAGCTTCTTTGCTGTGTCAATGAAATCGTCCTCAACCAAAGAGATACCAACCTTGTGTCCCTGTGCCTTGAGGAATGTGTAAGCCATACCACCGCCAATAACGAGAGCGGATGCGTTCTTCAAGAGAGATTCCAAAACAGCAATCTTTGAAGAAACCTTTGCACCACCGATGATTGCTACCTGTGGCTTTGGAGGATTCTCTACCATTGGCTGGATGTACTTGACTTCCTTTTCCATAAGGAATCCACCAACAGATGGAACACCCATGAACTTTGAGATGGAAGCTGTTGAAGCCTGGTCACGGTGAGCTGTACCGAAAGCGTCGTTTACGAAGATGTCTCCGTATGTTGCCAATTCCTTAGCCATAACGTCACGCTCTGCAGCATCCTTAGATGTTTCTTCCTTGTGGAAGCGAACGTTCTCAAGCATTGCGACTGCGCCCTCTGGAAGAGCGTCGATTGCTGACTTCTGTCCAAGTGCATCTGGAAGGAATGTAACATCCTTTCCCAGCTTTGATGCGAAATATTCAACGACTGGCTTCATGCGGTTCTTTCCGTTGATGAACTTTTCTGCATCAGCCTCTGTCCATGTTTTTCCAGCCTTTTCAGCCTTTTCCTGGGCCTTCTTTACATCCTTTTTTGGATCTCCCAAGTGGCTCATCAAAACCAAGCTGCGTGGGCTCTGCTCAAGAATGTACTTGATTGTTGGGAGAGCTGCCATGATACGTGTGTCGTCCTGGACAACTCCGTCCTTCATTGGAACGTTGAAATCAACACGCATGATGATGCGCTTTCCCTTCAAATCGACGTCTTTGACTGTCTTAATCATAATAATAATCCTCCATTTGGATTTGTGTACTTTTGCTAAAACTTACTTTTTTTCTGTAAGCCTATAAAATATACTATTAATACGCTGAAATTTCAATGTTTTGTTGGGAATCTGTGGAACATAATCCCGTTGTCAGCTCTTCAGATTCTCCCATCCGCTTCTGACCAGAAGGTACATGGTGTTCTGCAGCGTATGCTTTGTTTCTCCATCCATTTTTGAGAACGCGGAGATAATCTTTCCAAAAGATTCCAGTGGATTCGACTTGAACTGGTCGTTCTCTTTAATCTGCGCGCTGTCCAGGATAGAGAATATTCCTTCCACAAATTCGTTCCTTTGCTCAAGGGAAAGATTGTTTATCCAGCCGTTTACGGTGGTGCTTATGAACCTTGATTCCTTTGCGGTTGATTCCACCTCCGGGAATTCCGTTGGCCCCACATTCCAGCTTAAGGGGTCGTGCTGCATGGCCCCCTTGTTGTCGCTGGTGACGACCTTAATGTTTCTGGTCTGGCAAAAAAGCATTCCGACGATTGAAAGTTTTGGAACAAAGGTGTGAATCTTTTCTTCTATTGATATGTAATCGCCGCTCCTGAAAAAGTCTTCCCCGAATCCTGGTCCGTCGTTATTGTAAATGGCTTCTATCCTTTTTTTTGTCCTGCCCTGGCTTTTTGTTGCTGAATATATGGCCAGATTTCCGCCTTTTGAATGTCCGCATACCAAAATCTTTCCTTTCGTTGCTGAGCAGGCTTTTTCAAGATATTCCAGTGCGTCCTTTTGTGCCGGTATCTCGTCCATGCATCCAAGCTTGCAGTCCTCCTTCCATCCGATGATGTATCCGTCTGTTCCGCGGAATACCACCGCATTCCAGTCCCTGGACGAGTAGGTCATGGCAGAAAACTGTTCCTCTTTTTCCGTGTCCAGAATATCGGTAAAACCTTTCATAATTAGGCCCGCATATCGGTTGGTGTGTGCCGCAGATAGAAAAAGTTCCATCGTTTTTTCGTTGATTCCTGTGCTGAACCGGCTTCGTTCTAAAAAATCTGGCATGGATTCCATTTTCTTTGCGGCTTCCTCCATGGATATTCCTTTTCCTGAAAAATCCTCCGGGACGACTCCGCCGAAATCAATATAGGAAATCTGGCTTAAAAGCAGGTTGTCTACCTCGTTGAAAGGTGAAACGGAAAAGTCCAAATCTCCCCGCCAGTTGATGTAATCAAAAAGATTTGCCAATTTGTGCCTCCCGGATGTATGGAAAAAAACATTGTCCTGTGGTAATATAGCCACTGCAATATTTCTGAATAAAATATAAACAAATAAACGCAAAAAGCCAAATGAATTGGAGGAAAAAAATGGAAATGCAGTCCCTTGCAAAAGAGCTTTCTGGAAACGAATATCCTGGACGTGGAATCGTTGTTGGAAAATCACCTGACGGAAAAAAGGCTGTCACGGCATATTTTATCATGGGAAGAAGCGAGAACAGTCGCAACAGAGTTTTTGTTGAGGAAGGGGAGGGAATCCGTACCCAGGCGTTCGACCCTTCAAAGCTCACCGATCCAAGCCTGATTATCTATGCGCCGGTCCGTGTTTTGGGAAAGGACACCATCGTGACAAACGGTGACCAGACCGACACAATCTACGATGGAATGAAGGCCGGAAAAACCTTCGAGCAGTCCCTCAGAATCCGTTGCTTCGAACCTGACGGACCAAACTTCACTCCAAGAATTTCCGCCGTAATGCATGTTGAAAACGGTGAATATGATTTTGCCATGAGCATCCTCAAAAGCGACAACGGCCGTGAGGAAAGCTGCAACCGTTTCACCTTTGCCTACGACAATCCAAAGGCAGGCGTTGGTAGATTCATCCACACTTATATGGGTAACGGAAATCCTCTGCCAAGCTACGAAGGGGAGCCAACATTGGTTGACATCTCCAGCGACAACATTGATGAGTTCACCGATTTGGTATGGAAGAACCTGAACTCTGACAACAAGGTTTCATTGTTCGTCCGCTACATTGACATTGCAACAGGCAAGTACGAAACAAGAATCGTCAACAAGAACAAATAGGTTTTCGTTTTTACAATGAACCGGCTGGATGATTTAGTCCAGCCGATTTTTTTTGACGGCCATTCCTATTTTTCCGGCAATCCTCTCCCTTCCTTCATGCACATTGGTTTTGTAACCGGCTTTCGTACGCAGGCAAAGCCTGCTATCGGGTTTTCAAAGAAAACCCGAGGGGTTCCGGCCTAAAGCCTCCATTGCTCCGCAACAGCCCTCCGGCCTGCCCCTCCAATCCGGCGTAAAGACTGGACCAGGAAACTATGGCTGTTAAAAAGATAATTGGTTCCACACTGCACGACCAGCAAGTTGCCACACGGATTCCCCAAGTTTTGATGCTTTTTGTGAAACAAAAATTGACGCCCTTTGGCGAACAAAACAAAACTTGTTATCAACAGCAACCGAAGGTTGCGACTATCTTACAAATTTCCCCAAGTTTTGTTGTTTTTTTGCAAGGCAAAAAATGAGATCCCATTGGCGAACAAAACAAAACTTGTTATCAACAGCAACCGAAGGTTGCGACTATCTTACAAATTTCCCCAAGTTTTGTTGTTTTTTTGCAAGGCAAAAAATGAGATCCCATTGGCGAACAAAAACAAAACTTGTTAGCAACCGAAGGTTGCGACTATCTTACAAATTTCCCAAGTTTTGATGCTTTTTGTGAAACAAAAATTGACGCCCTTTGGCGGCAAAAACAAAACTTGTTAGCAACCGAAGGTTGCGACTTGAGCTTGTCGAAATCAAACAGCGGCAATGGAAACATCAATACTAAAGATTTTACGTTCGTAAAATCCAATCCGCGTGGCGACATAAAAAATCAACGCACGAACAGGAATAGACCTTTGCGACAGCAAAAAAAAACAACAGTCCGCCGAACCGCGAAAAAACTTTGCGACAGCAAACAACAATAACAGTGCGCAAAAATAAATCGCGGACCCGCATTCCCAACCAAGCCTACGCCGGATTGGAGGGGGCTGTCCGCAACCTTCGGTTGCGAACTGTTATAACTGACACCAAGACTGTTTACAAATGAATCCCGTGGTCGTTTCAAGCCGGAATTTTAAGTGGCTCAAGGCACGGCAGTGACTTGCGGTTTTTAACCAAGGTTACCGTCCTGCAAATCAGACGGGGCTATTCTTCTTTTTTTAATATTTCCAGGATTCTTCTGAAGGCGGAATCCTCTTTTTTCATTTCCTTGGAGCCACGGGTTATGTTGCAAAGTGACATGCCGTATTTTCTGGCGATTTCCCTTTGGGTGGTTCCTGCGTCCAGTTCCTTTACCAAGTGCCAGCGGTTTGAAAAGTCCTTGAGCTCGGCTTCCGTGAAAAGGCATTTGAAAAAATCTTCTATTAATACAGCGTCATCTATCTTTGAAAGCACAGAGCAGATTTCCTTTATGGCGTCGATGTCCTGTTCGTTTTCCAATGAAAAAGTGTTCTTGGTTCTCAAAAAGATGCCTCCTGTCAAAATGTTTCTATCTAATGATACAAAATAATTAACAAAAAGTCGATTGAATGGAACAAATAATTTAAAAATCCCATCGTTGGAATAAAATTTGTGCGGAATTTTCAAAAACCTGCCGATAACAAGGGTTTTTTCGGTAAATTCATATTGACCAATGGAAACGAATTTTGTTATTATTTTGTACGTTTCCGTTCATATGTTCGGATTCGGTGGCTTGTAAGGAACCCGTTACTCCTTATAGCAGACGTGTTATTTTTAACATAAGTTTAAGAGATTTAAGAGGTTTAAGATGTACGCAATTGTTGAGTATAAGGGCAATCAGTACAAGGCAGAAAAAGATGCCGTTCTCACAGTGAGCAGAATTGATGATGCCAAAGAAGCAAAGCCAGGCGACAAGATTACTATTGATACAGTTCTCTTGGTAAGCGATGGAGACAAGGTTTCTGTTGGTACACCATATGTTCAGGGTGCAAAGGTTACTGTTGAAGTTGGTGAAACATTCAAGGATGACAAGGTTCTTGTTTTCAAGTATAAGAGCAAGAAGGACTATCACCGTTTCATCGGACATCGTGAACAGTATACAAAAGTAACTGTAAAAGAAATCGTATTCTAATATAGTGACTTCGGTTCTTTTGGTTTGTGGCGGCGACGGTGGTTTTAAAAGCTGCACCGCTGATGGTCATGCAGGTTTTGCGGCCAAAGGAAAGGACATTGTGTGTTCGGCTGAGACGCTTCTACTTAGGACGGCCATACAGGTTCTTGAATCTACCAAAGATATCGAGGTGCTGGTTGATGCCTCCAGACGTGGTTATCTTTCGTTTAGCGCCCGGTGCGTGGAAGGGGACGACAATTTGGAGAGGCTCAGATGTGTAGCGGATTTTATACGGGACGGAATAATGAGTCTGTCCAGTGAATATCCAAGGCTTGTGCGTCTGGACGAAAAAATTGAGTAAGAACTTACTTAACATTTTTGATAAATAAAATTAGTCTGGATTTTCCAGTGGAGGATTAAAATGGGACGTAGTAAAGGCGGTAGCGGTGCTAAAAACGGACGCGATTCCAACCCAAAAAGCTTGGGAGTAAAGAGATATGGTGGAGAGTTGGTAACAGCTGGTTCCATCCTTGTTAGACAGCGCGGAACACGTATCCATCCAGGTGACAATGTAAAGAAGGGTGGAGACGATACTTTGTATGCAACTGAAAATGGAAAGGTTGTTTACGGCGAACGCAAGAACCGTAAGATTGTTTCTATCGAACCAGTTGCAACTGAAGCTGCTCAGAACTAAGTTCATGGACTGAAAAGTCCTGGCTTTTAGTTACGGTTTCTATGGTTTTGTGATTGCAGAGCCAAAAGGAAATGCAGTTTTATTACAATGCCCGGCGTGATCAATTTCATGCTGGGTATTTTTTTTAGATTTTTCATTGGGAGCCTCTAAAGATTGCTTTTTTTGGGGGCAACTTTGAAAACTCGATGTTCAAGTCCTTGCGATTTTAAGGCCCTGAACTGAAAGAAATCCTTAAATTTTTTAGGATACATTATATTGGTGCGGACGGTTTGCTCCTTGAATATTTGTCTGAAGGAACCTCCGCAATACCTCGATAGAGCAATTTGTTCTACCTTTTCTGAGGAACCTGGGGTGGCGTTGCTGATGCGGGGTATCATTTAGGAAGACTCCATTTTTGTGGAGGTTCCGTAAGTTTTGCCTATAGGGCGGGGAAATAGAATGATTCAGTTTGCAGATGAAGCGGTTATAACAGTTAAGTCAGGGAAAGGTGGAAACGGTTGCATTTCCTTCCGGAGGGAAAAATATATTCCTGATGGTGGACCAAACGGTGGTGACGGTGGACGAGGTGGAGACGTTGTTTTTTGTGTAAAGAGAAATCTAAGGACTCTTGCTCACCTGCGTTTCCATCCAATTTTCAAGGCCAAGAACGGTGGCGATGGACAGGGCTGGAACCGTCATGGAAAGGATGGCGAGGATGTTGTGATTCCTGTGCCACCAGGAACAACAATCCGTGACGCCGAAACCGGTGAGCTTATCAAGGATTTCACCACCGAAGATGAAAACGACCGCCTTGTGTTCCTTGAAGGCGGAAAGGGTGGCTGGGGGAATATACATTTTAAGTCCAGCACAAACCAGGCTCCACGTTATGCCCATCCAGGTAAACCTGGAGAGGAAAGGGTCCTGAAGGTGGAAATCGCAATCATGGCTGATGTCGGTCTTGTTGGATTCCCGAACGCAGGAAAATCAAGTCTTCTGGATTTGTTCACGAATGCCAGACCTAAGATTGCTCCTTATCCGTTCACAACGAAGGTACCAAATCTTGGTGTCCTCAATGTTGATAAGGATACGGACCTTATCATAGCGGACATTCCTGGAATCATTGAGGGAGCCTCAGAAGGTGCAGGACTTGGCATCAGGTTCCTGAAGCATATTTCAAGGACCGCCTGTCTTCTTTTTATGATTGACTGTTCCGATGAAAACTATCTGACCGCCTACGACTCTTTGCTTACTGAGCTGAAGCAGTTCAATAATACCAATGGCGGCAACCTTTTGGATAAACCAAGGATTGTCCTGTGCAACAAGATTGACGTTGACGGTGCCATGGAGAATGCTCTGGAGCTTATTGAGAAGATAAAAAAGACGGACCCTTCCATTACCGCCATTCCGGTTTCCATTATGGGTCGGAAAAATATTACCAGCGTAAAGGATGCCATCGTTGATTTGGTCCGCAAAAATGATGAGGCTGCGGAAGCCAAGAGAAAAGAGCAGTCAGAATCTGATGGAACAAAAAAGGTCAGCTCCTTTATGGCGGAGCGTTCCGTTGATGAGTCAATGGAAGAGCAGTATCCCGGAATGGAATGATGGGGGAATCCAAGTGAAGATTGCTGTTTTTGGAGGAAGCTTTAATCCTATCCACATAGGGCATCTGGCCTTGGCCGATGAAGTTTGTGTTGGACTTGGCTATGACAAGGTGATTTTTGTTCCGACCTTCATTCCTCCTCATAAAAATATGGTCGATTCCATTGATGTCTCCCACCGGCTTGAGATGGTGCGCCTGGCATGTGCAAGGGATGAACGTTTCCTTGTTGATTCCTGCGAGATTGACCGTGGCGGTACATCCTATACCTTTGATACGGTCTGCCATCTTGAGGAAAAATATTCCGGTGTCCTGGAGGGGAAGCTTGGTCTCGTCATGGGGGACGACCTTTTGCCGGGATTCCATCTATGGCACAGGGCCCAGGAGCTTGCCCGGAAATGTGATCTGATTCTTGCCAGGCGGCCCCAGTCCTTTGATGCCCAGAAATCCATCCATGACAATTCCCACAAGGGACAGTATGGGGATGTCGCCCATTCGACGGTGGATGAAAACGGCCGTCAGGTTTTTGACATAAGCTCGGAACCGCTTTTCAAGGACGCGCTCTGCATTAAAAATCCGGAGCTGGTCATTAGTTCCACTGACGTCAGGAAACGGTCATCCGAAGGAAGGTCCTTCAAGTATCTTGTACCGGAAGATGTTTTCAAGTATATTGTTGAAAGAAACATTTATGGAAACAATAAGTAAGGAGACCTTTGACAAGGTCAGAAAATATGCAATGGCCGCCGAAAAGTTGGAGCGTTTTGAACATTCCATAAGGGTGGCCGAGACTGCCCGGCGTATGTGCCGTCTGTACGGTCAGGATCCGGAAAAAGGATATTTTGCCGGAATGGCCCATGATATTTGCAAGGACCTGGACGGGGAGACCCTCCTTTCTCTGGCGAATCATGACGGAATGCCGGTGTCGGATCTGGAAAGAAAGAAACCGTCGCTGCTGCATGGACGTGCCGCCGCCGTAAAGCTGGACCGGGACTTTGGTGTACATGATAAAGACATTCTCCAGGCTGTATCCATGCATACCCTTGGCGGGAAAGGCATGGGTCCGTTGGCAAAGATTGTTTTTGCCGCCGACAAGATTGAGCCTGGTCGTCCCCAGTCTTCCGAGGAATACCTTGGAGCCCTTTTTGAAAAGAAACTTGATGAACTGGTGATGTTTGTTGTCCAGGAGAACATGGAATACTTAAACAAACGGGGCAAGGATATTGCTCCCGTGACCTATGTTTTTTTGGAAAGCCTAAAGACGGACCTGGGACTGGTTTGATTCGTACCGATGGGGTTCATTCATCTCCGGATAGGATTGGACGGTTTTTATGTTTTTGCTTGAACGCCTTGCGGTGGTAAGTAAAAAAGTGAATTATGAATATAAAAAAAATGGGATGGTGTTTATAGTATGACTGCTTCAACCAATAGAAAAGGTGTGATTGTTTTGACAATTATTCTGGCGATTATAATCGCCTCCGTTGTTTTTATTGCCATTTCGCTCAACTCTGATCCTGCATCTGATAACCTGAAGGATACGGAGATTGTAAAGGTTCTGCTCGTTCTAAACGATGGAAACCGGAATGCATTGGCAACGGATGTTCTCTTCTATTCCCCTGAATCAAAAAAGGGAGCCCTTTTCAATATCCCTGGCAACACGGGTGATATTTACGAGAGCCTTGACTCTGACAACGGCCGCGGACGTACTGACGGTATTGATGCGGTTTATCATGAAAAGGGGATAGATGCGTACAACTATGAAATCAAGAAGCTGCTTGGCGTTGATGAAATACCGTTCAATATGGAAATAAATTTAAGCGATTTTGGTCTTTTGACTGACCTGCTTGGTGGAATGGAAATGGATCTGCTAGATGATGATCCGGTTTATTTGACTGTCCGTGAGCAAAAAGAAAGGGATTTATTAACGGGGGCTGCCGTAGAGGGGGTTGAAAAGAATTATACCCATTGGCTTCTGCCGGGCGGACATGTAATTCTTGATGGCGACAAAATCCAAACCTACATCCAGTATAGGCGGGACAACGATTCAAATGATGTGGAATCAAGATGTCAGATAGCCGTGGTATCTATGCTTTCTGCTCTTCACAAAAACAGGTCCGTCTTATTGGAAAAAAAGAATTTCCCTTTGTACTCCGGAAAATTCACGACCAACATTACTGACAAAATTTTTTATAAACTTCTGGGACATATTTCAAACATAGATGCGGAGACGGGCTGTCTGTCCACAAATTCTCTCCAGGGAAGTTTGCGTTCCCTTCCATCGGGCCAGACCTTGCTGTTCCCGTATTTTGAAGGCCAGCTTATCAAGGACCTGGTAAAGACTTCAATGGACAATCTTGTTAACAAAGGCGTGTCCTCATACCGCTATAAACTTGAGGTTCAGAACGGAACAATCACTCAGGGTGCCGCATCAAACGCGACGGTTCTTCTGCGCGGACTTGGAAACTATGATGTACGTCCTGCGACCGATGCCGATAGGAACGACTATGAGCATACGGTTATCATAAATCATATGCAGTCGGATTCCTCTGAGGCTTTGAATATTTTGTCAAACTTTATAACATGTAAAAACATTGAGCATAGACCTTCCGGCGGTTCTTCGGATGATTCCAATGTTGATTTCACTGTCATTCTTGGACAGGACTGGGACGGACGTTATGTCCGCGGTGGATATATAGATCCGGCCAACCTGCCTCCTGCTGAAGAAGAGGGTGATGAATCCGGTGCTGCTCCGTCTGAAAACGAAGACTAATGGAAGGGTAGGGATAGGACTTATTTTAGATTAAGATATTTAGAGGTAAACGATATGGAAAAGACAGACGAGATTAAGGCAATGGAAATTGCCCAGCTGATGGAAGATGGAAAGGGACTGGATGTTACCGTCCTTGATGTCTCCCAGTTGAACAGCTGGACTGATTATTTTGTCATTGTGACCGTCACAAGCGGCGCCCACTGGCAGGGACTCTATAGGTCCGTCAAGGAATATATATCAGAAAATGGTATGGAGATACGCAAGACGGTGCGGAAGGATCCTCATGGGGATGACTGGAACCTTATTGACCTGGGCACTGTGGTCGTTCATCTTATGACCAAAGAGGCCAGGGAGTTCTATGACCTGGAAAAGCTATGGCATTCCGGAAAGGTCCTCAAGGCTCCTTCAGTTCAATGATGAATTAGCCTGCATGCAAAAAAAATCCCCGTCCATCCGGATAAAGTCCTGATGCAACGGGGTTTATTTTTTTGCTACCGATTAGAAATCATCATCATCGGAACTGTCGTAGTTGTCTGAATCCCTGTAGATGTCGTCCTCGAAATTCCTTCGGCGGTTGTCGTATCCGTCCTCAGGCTCCTGGTCATCGAAAGGCTCGTCATATTCGTCGTCTTCCTCTGGAAAACCTTCTTCGAAGTCGTCGTAGTCGCTTTCGTCGAAATCATCGTCAAAATCAACGTCATCATCATCGTCCATTTCATCTGATGGGTAGTCATCGTAATCTTCGTCAAAAGAAAATCCTGCGGCCTCGAAATCCATAATTTCGTCATCATCGAACATGAGGGTGTCTCCTTGAAATATCTCATTAAGGCGGTCTGTTTGTGTCCAGCCGAACCGCTATAGAGAGTAAATTTTACATGGGATTTTGTCAATAATTCTTTGAAAAGAGTTTTCATGTATAGGTATTTTTTTTTGTGATGACCTTCGGTCTGGTTTTTCGTTTGACAAATGGCACATAGACAAATATAATGTTCTATAATTTGCAGACTCCCATTCTGCATAGGCCAATAGACTTAACTGAATTTCAAACCTTTTTGCTTTTTTTGCGGTTGAACAGGAGCTTCCAAAAAAAATGACACTAAAGATTTGCTGAATTCTTGCCGATAAAAAGTCAAATGGTTCCATGTTATAACAGGGAAATTTACAATTCAAGGAGAATTGAATGAAAAAAGGCGTAGTCATTTTAGGAAGCCTTGTTCTTGCGCTTGCATTCTGCCTTCCAGCAGTAGCACAGCCAAGTGCGAAGGCCGTAGAGACAATCGTTATCGATAACTTCGATACACCGGATGATGTGGATTGGACTTGGGGAGTTCGTGCCAGCCGTTTTATTGCTGACGGATATCCAATTGTAAAGTCATTTGAAGGAATCCCAAATTCTCTTCGTCCATATCACAAAGACTCTGATCCAACTGCTCAGGTTGTTGGTGCAAAAGTCGCATTCGATCGCAAGGGTGATAACTGGTTCGAATTGTATCCACAGGATTCAGAAGGAAAAGAGTATGAGATTCCATTCATTGGAACTGTAACTCAGGTTGACTTCTGGGTATGGGGCGCAAACTATAACTATAGACTTGAAGTCCTTATCCGTGATGCAGATGGTCGTGTACATGTTCTTCCAGCTGGAAACCTGATGTTCCAGGGATGGAGAAACATTGTTATTAATGTTCCAACTTACATTCGCCAGCACTCACGTCTTCGCTCAGGACGTCCAAATCTTACATTCGTAGGATTCAGGGTACGCACAGATACAAGCGAAGCTGTTGACGACTATGTAATCTATTTCGATCAGTTGAAATATACAACAAACACTCTGTCTAACGTCTATGATGGTTACGACCTGAAAGATGCAGACTTCGGTGACAAAAACTAATAAGAGAGGCGGTACAAAATGAAAAAATTAAGCGTAGCTATTATGGCACTCGCAGTTGTTGCTGCCGGTGCATTTGCACAGAGCCTTTCAGATCCAGATGCATCTAACATCGGAAACGACAGCGCACGCCAGGCTCTCCGTGAAGTTAGTGTAGAGCGTTTTGAACGTGAAGGATCTTGGACTGTTCATATTTCACCTGACTATGGTGTAATTTCTGGACGTCTTTTTGATGGAAGCCCAGCTGCAAAGGAACCTCTTGAGGATGCTGGAAACCAGGAAATGGAAGATTCAAAGGTCTTTGGTGCAAAGATTGAATTCTTCCGCCGTGGTGTAAACTCTTTCTTCATCAAGGCTGCTCGTCCAATCGCTATTGAAGGAATCACAAAGACTGTTTCTGTTTGGGTCTGTGGACGCAACATGCCACACAACCTTACACTCCTTGTTCAGGATTACTATGGAAACAACTTCGAAATCTGGATGGGAAATCTTGAATTCTCTGGATGGAAAAAGTTGACAACTGCTATTCCACCTTCTCCAGATGGAGAACATGGAATCATCCAGTCAACACCATACTTCGGAAACAAACCTGGTCTTAAGATTGTTGGTTTCCGTGTAGACTGTAGTCCAATGGATGCACAGGGTTCATACTACATTTACTTCGACGACTTGCGCGCCGTAACAGACTTGTATGACGTTGAAAACCGTGATCCAGATGACATGGATGATGCATGGTGATAAACCATCTAATCTTTGGTGATTAGTAATAACCCCTGTTGTGAGAATCGTCTCTGACAGGGGATTTTTTTTGCCCTTGACATTGAACTAAAAAAAATGTATACTGTAGACATAATTTATTCCCCGATTGTGTAATGGTAGCACTTCAGATTCTGGTTCTGACTGTGGGGGTTCGAATCCTCCTTGGGGAACTTGAGGCTCAGTTCAAATGGACTGAGCCTTTTTTTATCCGCTACATGGAATCCTGTCAATAAATCCCTCCGAAATGTTTTTGGACAGCCTGATGTTGGTCCAGTGTGGCCGTTTTAGGTGCAAAAGTCAGCTTAAAAATCCGGGAAACCGGCTGGAAAATCCTGCAATCTTCCAAAAAAAGCACTTGATGATTATTTGGTGACCGTTTGCCAACGATTTCTTAACACAAATCCAGAATTATAATGTATTTTGTAGCTGTCGGTTTTGGAATCAAGGGCCCGGTTCCATAATTAAAAAAAAACTTTGGGAGAACTGTATGAATTTAAAGTTTTATTATTGTACCCACTGCGGAAAAATTATCGCAATAGTGAAGGACAGCGGTGTTCCAACCGTCTGTTGTGACGATGAAATGGTAGAACTTGTTCCACTGTGCAATGATGAAGGTGGAGAAAAACATGTTCCTGTAATCAAAGTGGATGGAAATGTTGTGGAGGTCACCGTTGGCTCCAAGTTACATCCATCCGTGGCTGAGCATTACATTGAATGGGTCCTGCTTCAGACGGACAAGGGGTTGCATAAACGGTTCCTTTCACCTGGGGAACCCCCGAAAGTTGATTTTGCCATACTTAGAGGGGAAAGGGTGGAGGCGGCTTATGAATACTGTTCCGTCCATAGGTTGTGGAAGGCTACGGTCAATGGGGATTGCTAAAAAGGAGGAGTCGTTATGGATAAAAAGATTGCGGGATTACTTAATAATCAAATACAAAAGGAATTTGAGTCTGCTTATATCTATCTGGGCATCGCGTCGTTTTTTGATGAATCCGGATTAAATGGGTTTGGGACGTGGTTCAAGAAACAGTCACAGGAGGAGGAGAATCATGCCATGAAGATATATGGTTTTATGCATGATAGAAACGAAACTGTCCTGTTTTTGCCTATAGAGACCCCGAAGGATAAAATCATCGACGCCCAGTATGCCCTTGAGTTGAGTCTGGATCATGAAAAGTATATCACTTCCCTGATCTGGAATATTTATAGGGAGGCGCAGGAGGCTGGCGATTATAGTACCAAGAATTTCCTTGAATGGTTCCTGAATGAACAGAACGAGGAGGAAGCCAACGCCAGGTCCATGCTGGATTTGTATAATCTGTTTGGAAACTGTCCGGAGGGATTGTATGCCTTGAACAAAGAATTTGGAGAGAGACGATAATTTCATCCGTGCCGATGGGGGACAGACCCCGACGCTTGCGTCGAGGTTCGTCATTCGTTAACTGGAACGGCAGTCCCTGGATCCTGTATGCTTTTGGGGACTGTCTTTTTGTTAAATACGGGTTTATGTCTAGAATAAAGGTTCCATGTGGGCTATAGTTTTTGGTGGGAGAAAGGACCATAGGATAGGAATCTGAAAGGCTTGACTGATTTTGCCCTGAAGGAAGGACCTGTTCAGACTATATTTTTTTGTAGCCCGTGCTACAGATTTATGGGGGAGTTTATGAAATCTGTTAATGTGAAAGCGTTTGTTGAAGACCATTTTGTTTTGACGACCTGTGTCCTGTCATTTGTCATTGCGGCCCTCTACGGATTGAAGGGGCTGCAGGAAAAATTCTTGATAGGCACATGGATTGTGATTGGGTTGAACCTACTGTACATTCCCCTGGCGGTGATATTCAGGAGAAAAATTTTTTCCCATTATTTTTTGATATATTCCCTGGTGATGATTTTTATTCTGGCCTTTGAAAAGACTTTCCTTTTCAATAATTTCACGGCCCTCTTTCTGGTTTGCATAATCATCATGCTGACACCAAAACTGGAAGCCTGGGCATTGATTGCCTATCTGGTTTCAGTGTTCGTCGCGTTCCTTTTGAACGAAGAAAGCCTGGTTCATTTTTTGATTCATATTTTCAGAAGCTTATGGTTTGTGTTCCTTGTTGAGACAGTGCTTAACAGGCGGGACCAAAAGAGAAAGCTTGTCCTTTATAATGACGAAAAAGAAATCCTGAATCAGTTGTGTGACGGGGCCGTCTATCAAAAGGAGGTCAGGGGGTTCAGCGAGAATACGGTCTACAGGAAACTGAAGGCGGCAAGGGAAAGGAATGGGAATATATCCAGAGAGGAATTGGTGGCCCGCTATAAAAAAGAGGTGGAAGAAAATCAGATGACGCAAAATATTTAGGACAGCTTTGAGAAATATTTTTTTTGATAACCCTGAAAATTTTATCTTTTTTTTTGATTTGGAATTGACAGAGTTAAAGAAAAAGTATATAGTGATTGTACATTGCATTCCCCGATTGTGTAATGGTAGCACTTCAGATTCTGGTTCTGACTGTGGGGGTTCGAATCCTCCTTGGGGAATAGATGGTCCCTTCGTCTATCGGTTTAGGACGAGAGATTCTCAATCTCTAAAGATGGGTTCGACTCCCGTAGGGACCGTAAGTATAAAGCCTGGATTAAGTCCAGGCTTTTTTTTATGCAACAAAACATCTGTTCCCCGCGTTGACCAATGAAACTCTTGTCTGTAAAATCAACCTATGCGAAATATTAGATGGACTGTTCAGGATAAAGACTCGAAACTAGATTTGAACGAATTTTTACGAAAGTATCTGCCGGAGGAGCTGGGGTCCAGTGGTATTTCCAATAGCAAAATAAGGCGTCTTATTGTCGCGGGATTTGTTTTTGTTAACGGACGGCAGTGCAGGGTTCCGTCCTATTCCTTGCGCAGGGATTCAATTGTTCAAGCCAACATCGACGAAGAAAAATTGTTTTATGAAAAAAAGCCTGATGACATTGAATATACGTTGAGTGAAGGGGATGTGCTTTTTGAGGACGAATGTCTGATACTTGTAAATAAACCGGCCTTCATTCCAACCGAGGGAACCATTGTCAAGGATAGGTTCTCCATGCATCAGGCGGTCGTGGATTACCTTTGGAAAAAAAATCCATCGCTAAGGAATCCTCCGTATGTTGGGATAATGCACCGCCTGGACCGGGAGACCTCCGGGGTCCTGCTGTTTACAAAAACCCGCCAGGTCAACGCTGCCGTGCATGATATGTTTGAGAACCGTACCGCAAAAAAAATATACAGGGCGGTATGCAAATGCGAAAAACCGGTCAAGGATTTCTTTACGGTGGAAAAATATATGGGACGGATTTCTCCCAAGTCTTCCCAGTGCAAAATGGGACCGCTGGATGAGTCGAAAGGTGGGCAGTGGTCCAGGACAGATTTTTCTGTGGCCGGAAAAAAGAATGGTTTTGTTTATGTTGACTGCCATCTGCATAGCGGAAGGACACATCAAATCAGGTTGCATCTTTCCTTATCCGGATTGCCGATTGTGGGGGACAGTCTTTATGGTGGAGGCAAAGGCATAGACGAAATCAAAGGCAGGATAATGCTTCATGCTTTTTCGTTGACTTTCCCTCATCCGGTTACGAAGAAGGAAACCGTTGTCGAGGCTCCGATGGATAAATATTTTATGCCCTGATAAAAACGTTTTGATGGACCGGGCATAAAAAAAGGATGGATATGAAGCGTTATTCAATCCATCCTTTTTTTTAGTCGTCTACCACTTTTTTCCCATGATAAGGCGAACGATGACAATAAGCAAAACTGTTCCGCCAATTCCTATAAGGATGTTCCAAAGCCAGGTGCCTGACAATCCGAACGCACCTGCGATTCCGGATCCGATTGCGCCACCGACAATTCCAAGGAGTGCGTTCATCCAGAAACCGTGCTTGCTTTTCATGATGATGCCGGAAATCCATCCAACAAAAGCGCCGACCAAAATTGTAACAAGGATATGAACGATTGTACCCATATTTTCCTCCAAAAAATTATTGATAAAAACCTAGGAATTTAAATTTTCCTTATCCAATATTATAGCATATTTATTTATTTTTTGTTAAATTATCTACATAAAAATAAATTTTCATGTAGAGGAAACTTTATGGCTACAATTTCTTGGAACAATTTGAATAAACTGGCCAGTTTTAAGGAACTGAAGGAATTTAAGGATTCGGTTTCATTGGCAAAGGTTCTTTCCGGCGCGGCAGGTGTCAAGCGTGTCGCAGAATTCTCTATCCCAATGGGAGGAGGACTTACCTATAATTATGCCGCTAAAAAGGTCAACCGTTCGTTGATTTCAGCATTCAAGAAAGTCGTAAAGGAAGCGCAGCTTCTTGAAAAGTTTCAGGCCCTTTATAATGGAGAAATCGTCAACACTGGCGAAAAACGTATGGTCCTTCATCAGTTGACCCGTGGTCAGCTTGGAGAGGATGTCATTGCTGATGGCGTAAATAAAAGAGATTTCTATGTGGAGCAGCAGAAAAAGATTGCCGACTTCGCAACAAAGGTCCACTCCGGAAAGCTTTTGAACGAAAAGGGCGAAAAATATACAACGGTTTGCCAGATTGGTATCGGCGGTTCCGATTTGGGACCACGCGCAATGTATCTTGCTTTGGAGAACTGGGCAAAGGCAAACAACAAGTTCAAGATGGAAGCAAAATTTATTTCCAACGTAGATCCTGATGATGCCGCCGCTGTTCTTGAATCGGTTGACGTTTCAAAGACAATCTTCATTTTGGTTTCAAAATCTGGAACAACTTTGGAGACCCTTACAAACGAGACTTTCGTAAAAAATTATTTGAAGAGGAAGGGACTTGAATCAGCAAAGCACATGATTGCCGTTACAAGTGAAACTTCTCCATTGGTTGGAAATCCTGACTACATGGCAGCATTCTTCATGGATGACTATATTGGTGGTCGCTATTCATCAACATCCGCTGTGGGTGGAGCAATCCTTAGCCTGGCTTTTGGTCCTGATGTGTTTGCAGATTTCCTTAAGGGAGCAGCTGAAGAAGATTTGTTGGCAAAGGAAAAGGACATCACAAAGAACCCTGCGTTGATGGATGCATTGATTGGTGTCTTTGAGCGCAATGTAATGAATCTTCCTGCAACAGCAATCCTTCCATACTCACAGGCATTGTCAAGATTCCCTGCCCATTTGCAGCAGCTTGATATGGAGTCAAACGGAAAGAGCGTCAACCGTTTTGGAAAGAAAATCAACTATGTCACAGGTCCTGTCATTTTTGGCGAACCAGGAACAAACGGCCAGCATTCATTCTATCAGCTCCTGCACCAGGGAACAGATATCGTTCCTTTGCAGTTCATCGCATTCCAGAAGAACCAGAAGGGAAGTGACATTACAATCAAGGGTTCAACCAGCCAGAAGAAATTGTGCGCCAATGTCGTTGCACAGATTGTTGCCTTTGCCTGCGGAAAGGATGACGAGAATCCAAATAAATTCTTTGCAGGAGAAAGACCTTCCAGCTTGATTTATGGAAAGGAAGTAAACCCAACAACAGTAGGAGCTTTGCTTGCCCACTTCGAGAACAAGGTCATGTTCCAGGGATTCTTGTGGAACATCAACAGCTTTGACCAGGAAGGCGTTCAGCTTGGAAAGAAGCTTGCCACATCTGTTCTTTCTGGAGAAATGTCCGGCGCTCTCAAGGCTTATGCAGATTTGCTGATCGACAACTAATTGTCGAGGCTTTGAAAATAAAACCCCCGGTGCATGTGATGATATGTGCCGGGGGTTGTTTTTATGTCAGCGGGACGGCTATTTTGGTTGTCCTGTTTTTTTTATTTTGCCAAGGTCCTTCAGAAGTTTGCGTATGCAGACAACCGCCACAAACAGCCGAAGGAAAAACAGCACAAGGTTGACCGTGCTCATGAAATCCCAGACAGGGCTGTATTGGGAAATCATTTTCTTTATGATCGGCAACAGGAACGTCAGGAACTCCAGTACCGCAAGAACTGTTGCCGCCGCGGTTGCTGAAACTTTTACCATTAAGTTTCTAAAGAAATTCCCGTAAAGGCACACGGTTATATAAAGGGAGGCGACGAAAAGAATCAACCAGTTTATGATTCGCGTGGCATTAAGATGCTTGAAATTGATTATGACAGGATTGTCCCCTCCGCCAAAAGTGAACTTCAATTTTTTTCCCATCATAATTAACGCAAGTATGTAGAGTATTGTAAGCGCTGCATTAATTGAGGCGGCGGCTATGAGCGATTTTTTGTTTGTTTTCATTTTTTCACCTCTCGTTCATTGGCTACATTTTTGGAAATCTACTGTAAGTTCAGGCAGGTTTATGTTGACGGCCCTGACCGTTATGGTTTCGTTCAGCTGAACCTTTGCGTCAACCGGTATGGCCGTTTCCATGCCCAGTGACGGGATGCAGAACTGGGGAACCTTGCCGTTGTTGTCAATGCATACGGCCTCTCCCGTCCACTCCGGATTCTGGAGCAGATAGACCAGGGTCCAGTGGGAATTGCTTTTGCGTTCCGCCTTGTGGGCTGCCTGGGCGCTTTCTTCTCCCGCCGATACCCTTAGCAGCATTGTATCCTTGTCCAGCATCGGACGGTTTTCCAGGAACGCCCGCAGCTGCATATGGGCAATCAAATCACCGTAGCGGCGCAGCGGACTTGTGACCTGTGTGTACATCCCGATTCCCAGTCCCCAGTGCATGGAAGGGGTGACCCCGACGCTGCGTTTGTGCATGCATCGTCTCAGCTTGTACTGTCCGGCAAGTCCTTCAGGAATGTCCGATGGAATGGTGGGCTGTTCCTGGCTTACGTAGGGGAAAGGTATGTTGTTTTGGAAAGCGAACTTGGCGGCTCCCTCTCCGGCCAGTACCATCATTTCGCGGACCATTTCGGCGCTGCGGGGGTGGGGCGTTTTTTCTATGGCGACTTTTTTTGTTTCAGGGTCAACGGTGATGTGGACCTCCGGCATGGAGATCTGTACGGCTCCGTTGCTTTTGCGTCGCTGCTCATTTTTTTGTGCAATATCGAAAAGGGTTTTCAGTTCCGCCGTATCCTTGAGTTCGTCGGCCTGCTCGTAGGAAAGCCTCTTGACGTTTACAAGGGTCTTGATTACGCTGCACTCTTCAACGTTTCCGTCTCCGTCCAGCTTGATCCTGAAGGATAGGGCCCTGCTGCATTCCGTCAGTCCAAGGGCGTAGTCTTCCAGAGAATTTTCGGCCAGCATTCTGGAGGCGCCTTCCGGAATATATAGCGTCGAACCACGTTCCCTGGCGGCCTTGTCCACTTCGTCGTCCGGCTTTACAGTGCTGGCCGGATCGGCTATATGGACCCAGAGGTAGGTTCCGTCAAACGCCACCGCATCGTCAGGGTCGGTGGACCAGGCGTTGTCTATTGCGTAGGCCACGGAGTCAACTTTGGTCCGGTTTTCCTCTGGAGGGGTCTGGAGCCCTATGGTGGCGGATTTTGTTGAAAGGCCCCATCTCATAGGGTAAGGGTTTTTTGTTATGGGCCAGATTCCTGTATCCAAAAGAAGTTTGTGAGCCCTTTCCTGGGTTTCCTTTAGATGGGCGTCGTGCATGGTTTTGCTTTTTTCGGTCATCCCAAGTGCGAAGGCTTCCACGTCTCCCATGAATTTTGAATCTTCCGGAAGCAGGCTCTTGCTTTTTAGCCTCTCTATGAATCCTGCCCTCAGTTCTTCCTCGCGGCCTTTTTCTTCCGCCTTTTGAATCATGGCGCTTATTTCATCTTCCGGACGTGGGACAAAGACAAGTTTCCCGTTGCCCAGTTCCTTTGTGTCCTGTCTGAAAAATATTGTATTCTGAATGGCCCGGTACAGCATAAAGGCGTCGTCGGCCGGACAGTTACCGTTGAACAGTTCCGCCAGTTCCATAAAGTCAAGCGGGGTAGCGGCCGTTTCGTCGTCGGACAGAAGAAGTTCGTGGGTTTCCTTGATTTTGTTGAACAGTTCGTTGGTGCTTTCGGTCCTGTAGAGTTCATCCGCGGAAGGAGCCATTGAATCCGATCTTGACAACAGGTTTTCCAGTGAAGTCGCCGGACCTTCATGAAGCAGTATTATGTCTTTTTCCCGGACGCTCTGGTTTCCGTACACTGCCTTTTTTGTGGCGGTGGCGGCCGTTGTCCTGAACTGTATCTGGAATTTGCCGTTTGAAGTTTCGCTTACAAAGGCCACGTCATTTTTGTATAGAACTACCGATTTGTTTTTTATCAATTTGTATCCCCTGCAGATTGTTTTCCCAGGTAAGATTATCGGCAGAAATGGGATAAAACAAAATATTCGGGAGGACATAAAAAAAAAACGCCACCGGGGAACCGGCGACGTTTTCTTTACTTTACAGTAAAAAATTAGCTGTTAGCGCTTGGGTCGACAACAGTTGAGTTAGCCTTGTCATAGCCGACTTCACCTGTGATTGGGTTTACCAACCATGGTTCGTCAATGCTTTCACAAAGGTTCTTTTCTTCGTCAAGATCGTCTGGGTTCTTTGCGAAGAACTTACATCTTGCCATTGTTGGCTTGAAGTTTACTGTTTCTCCAAGTTTGAATCCTTCTTTTGTAGAAGCCTGAACACGAGCGATAACCTGCTGACTCTTTGATGCCAAGAACAAGTGTGTCTCTGCTCCCAGAGGTTCCTTGTTTGTAATCTTCATCTGCATGACGTTTTCGCCAGATGTTTCTTCTGTGTACATAAGATCTTCTGGACGTACACCGAAGTATACAGCTTTTCCTACATGCTCTTTGAGGGATTCCTGCTGTTCTGCTGTTGGAACGAGAGTGAATGAGCCTTCATCGGCAACAATCTTGTCTCCCTCTTTCTTGATTGTAACGGTCATGAAGTTCATTGGCGGTGAACCGATGAATCCAGCAACGAATTTGTTGATTGGGTGGTTGTACAAGTACAATGGTTCACCAATCTGCTGGACATGTCCGTCCTTCATAACAACAATCTTTGTACCCATTGTCATAGCTTCGATCTGGTCGTGGGTAACATAAATCATTGTGGCCTGAAGTCTCTGGTGCAATGCTGCAATTTCGCCACGCATTGTGACGCGGAGCTTTGCATCAAGGTTTGAAAGTGGTTCGTCAAAAAGGAATACCTTTGGTTCGCGAACGATAGCACGACCTACGGCAACACGCTGACGCTGTCCTCCAGAAAGTGCCTTAGGCTTGCGGTCCAAGTATGTCTGCAAACCAAGGATCTTTGCTGCTTCGTCTACACGGCGCTGGATTTCGCTCTTGTCCATCTTGCGGATCTTAAGTCCGAAAGCCATGTTGTCATAAACAGACATGTGTGGGTAAAGAGCATAGTTCTGGAATACCATAGCGATGTTTCTGTCCTTTGGTGGAACATCATTCATCAAGTCACCGTCGATGTAAAGTTCACCTTCGGAGATGTCTTCCAAACCTGCGACCATGCGGAGAGTTGTTGACTTTCCACATCCAGAAGGACCTACGAATACGCAGAATTCCTTGTCTTCGATAGTGATATTGGCGTTCTGGACAGCGCGAACTCCGCCGTCGTAAATCTTACCAATACCCTTGAGTTCTACTTTTGCCAATTTTGGCCTCCCATAGGGGTTATATTATGCCTAAATTATAAGGTCCCGTGGGTGGATTGTCAAATTTATTTTTCAGAATTTGCTAAAGTTTTTTCATTTTTGTTGAAATTTATTTGGGGAGGCCAAAATTCAGGCCGCCTGTCAGCTTCGAATTCTGTGGCAGGAAAAGTTTTGGCCTGGCGGTCCGGTCTGTACGCCGGATTGGAGGGGCAGGGCGCAGGCCTGTTCCGTAGCCGGGGCGGAGGAATGGAACCCCGGAAAGCCGGTTATATTTGTGGGCGCCTTTGTCCCGGTTGGCCGCGCGCAATAGTGAATGGAGGTGCGTCCAAAAAAATAATTTGTAAAATCAAATTTTAGGGTGTATAATTTTTAATTATGGCAGAACAGACAATCGAAAACGCAAGCCCGGTCGGTCAGCAGATTAACAGCTATGCATGCTCAAAACCGGTTTCCTATTTGGTTTTCAACAAGCAGAAAATCAGTCTTGTTGCAAAGATTACTATTGGACGTGAGACGGATAACAATGTGGTCATAGACAATAAACTGGCTAGCCGCCATCATTGTGTTATTCAGAAAATCCAGGACGACTTTTTCTTGAAGGATGAGGAGAGCACCAATGGAACTTTCCTGAACGATGCCCGTATTCCATCTGACAAATGGGTGAAGCTTAATCCTGGTGATAAAATTACTATCGGAAATGCGAGCATGGTAATTTCCTGACGTGTTTTCGGGATAAAAGAATATTTGATGAAGCTTAATCAAAATCTTGATGACCTCCGTAACGAGTTGGTGGACCTTAGGAACATGAAGGCTCTGCCGACCGAGGGAGGTATTTTCAAATTACTGGAACAGACTATTGAAACTCTGAAGGGCGAAAGTAAAAAATACAGGGCTTTCGGCAAGGACAAAAAACCTGGCGGGCTTCTTGATTTTATTGGCGTGAAGAAGGATGTCATTGTCGTTCCGGATTTGCATGCCCGGCCGGATTTTCTTGTTAGCCTTATTGATTTGGACATCGGCGGGAAATCCGTTTTGCAGGCACTGGCGGATGGGTCCCTGGTGGTTATCTGTGTTGGCGATGGTGTGCACACTGAGACTCCGGGAGCCTGCCATGACCGTTGGGTGGCTGCCTACGAAAAATGGTCTGAAGGGCGGTTCGTTTCCCCGGAGATGAGCGGTGAAATGCTTGAGGCTTTCCAGACTATGATGGTGGTCATGACTTTGAAGAATATGTTCCCGTCCAATTTCCATTTCCTGAAGGGCAATCACGAGAATGTTCTGAACCGTAGCGGCTCCGGTGACTATGGATTCAGGAAGATTGTCATGGAAGGGCAGATGGTGCGGGACTTTCTGGAAGAGAAGTATTCCCAGGCCACCACCTATTTGATTTCGGAGTTCGAGCATCTGCTTCCAGTCGTAGCCATTTTTGACCGGTTCGGGATAAGCCATGCCGAGCCTCTGAAACGGTTTTCCAAAAAAGATATAATCGACTATCACAATCATCCTGAGGTAATACTTGGTTTTACCTGGACAGACAACGGCGATGCTGGTGACGGCAGTGTCGTGGAGCAGTTTGCCGAGCTGAATAAAAAGGGTGATGCGGATGAGTGTTTCTGGATTGGCGGCCACAGGCATGTCAATGGTAATTATTTTCTGAGGCAGGATGGGGTGTACATTCAGATTCATAATCCTGTCAAGATGAATGTGGCCTGGATTCATTCCGACGGCTCGTTCGATTTGGAGAGGGATATCTTTCCCGTTAATTAAGATGGATGTCGGTATTCGTGATATCTAAAAAAATATTTTCAGGTATTTCTGATGGGTTTAATGTCCCGGCGCTTCACTCATACGCACTTGCTGTGAGTCCGTGCCGTAAAGAGGAATTAAACCCAGGGTGCGATACCTGGCGATACCTTGGACGCTCTGTGTCGGGGTTCGTCATTGTTTGCAGGAGATAGGATATGGCAAAAGCTGGTGGGACAAGTGACAAGACTGTCGTTGGTGGAGCTTCGGACAAGACTCTGACAGGAAGGGTTGCTGCTGACAGTAAGACTGTCGTGGCAGGAACGACCAGGGCAAGGGGGACCGGCGGTGTAAGCGGTGCGGTTCCGAAACAGATTGGAAAATATATAAACATCAGGCCGCTTGGCGCAGGCGGAATGGGTGCGGTATATCTTGGTGAGGATCCTGAATTGAAGAGGACGGTGGTCATCAAGACTATGCTCAAGGCCGGCAGCAGCAGGAAGGCCAGGTTCATTCGTGAGGCCGGAATCCTTAGCGGTCTGACATCCCAGCGCATTGTTCGTTTCTATGAGACAATGGATATGGGGGACAAGGAGTATGTTGTCCTTGAATATGTAGAAGGCATGGACCTTGGGAAACTGCTTGAGAAGGATGGTAAGCTGCCTGCGGAAATTGCGCTGTGGATTTTACGTGAAGTCTGTAGCGGTCTGAAGGTTGCCCACCGTCAGCTGGTGGTTCATAGGGATATAAAGCCTGCCAACATTCTTCTTTCGAAGGGTGCCCAGGTGAAGATAACGGACTTCGGTATATCGGGAATGGAGTATTCCGTTGAGGACGATGATGGCCATTCCGGAAAGGATTCTCCGCTCAAGTCCAATATCAAGATTGTCAATGCGGATATCACCACGGGCGGAAACGAAAATACTTCCTCCAGCATGGGAACCCTAAGCTATATGGCTCCGGAGCAGATGACAAACGTGCACAAGTCTGACTCAAGGGCGGACATCTATTCCCTGGGAGTCATGCTTTATGAGATGGTAACCGGAAGCAAGCCTTATACCGAAAACAGTATGCTTGCCCAGCACCACAAGATTTCTGAAGGCAAGTACATAAAGCCGTCCAAGCTGGTTAAGGGACTTCCACGGGTGGTTACGACCATAATCAGCAAGACCATGCGTTTCAAAAGGGAGGAAAGATATTCTTCCGTCGATAAGATTATAAAGAAAATAAACAGGCACCTGAAGGGATTCAACGAGCGTGACCTTAGGCAGGAGCTTGCGAATTCCATGCAGAATTATCCAAAGTCCCAGTACAAGTACAAGACCATAGTTGGAAAGAATACGAGACTTTACAAGATTCTTGGAATCGCTGCCGCCGCCCTGGTTGGAATCTTTGGGATTTTCTTCCTTGTGAAGGCGGGATTCTCGAAGGGATTTTTCCAGAGGCTCTGGCCAATCAGCAAGGATTACACTCCGGTTACCCTGCACATGAACTTCCCGGAAATTATTAACGCAGGTTCGGGATTTTCTCCAAAGGCCTATTTCTATACCTATGACGATTCCCAGAAAAATGAGAGCCAGGTTTCAGGCGACAATATTGAGGTCGGAAAATGGATAAACCCTCATACGAAGATTGAGGTCATCCTTGACTCTTCCAATCCTGAGGATGAGACCAAGGCTGACCAGGTGCCGTTTATGGAATTCGAGCCTGAAAAGGATAAGCCTAACATCTATTCCACTAAGACCATCTTCCTGAAGCCGGGAACCTATAGGGTTAAGGTCTGCATGGGTCCTGCCGTGTGGTGGAAGACACTGGTGGTACAGAACTATGTCCGCTGGGCAAAAAATGGAAAGACAGGTGAGGTTGACGAGTATCTGGAGTATTCCTTGAGCGAAGGACGGAAACTTGGATTTGCGCGGCCTGTCGTTGTTGACCGCAACACGGGGGAGGCTCTTGAAAACTGCAGGTTCAAGATTACCTACAACCACAGCGGCAAACAGGATATTGCAAAGGTTTCGGAAGGAAAGAACAAGACCCGCCAGCAGTTGACCGCCGACGAAGTGGAAAGCTATAGCAACGACGGATGGATAAGTCTGGTCACGAAGACGAAGAACAAGGGCAAGGACAACGAGGAGAAGGTTTTCATAAATCCTGTCATTGAGGTTTTTGTCAGCTGCGACGGCTACAGGACTGAACGTTTCGGACTTTCCACTGACTGGTATCAGGATAAGATTTACATAAACGCGGCGCTGATCAAAGAGGAGTAGAGCCATGAACGTCCTGGTGCTGACAAAAAATCTGGACACCTACTATTTTGGGGAAGGCCTTATGAAACATGGTTACTCCCCTATAGTGTGTACTGATTTTGAGTCGGTTGTGGATTTTGGAAGGACCGAGGATATTGCAATCCTTCTATGTGATTTTAGAATCTTCGGTCTCGAATCAAGGAACCCCTATGAATCATTGAAGAGTAAACTGGGGGACATACCATTTGTTTTTTACAACGACCCCTTCCCTGGCTTTGACGGTGACGAATATCTGAGGCAGTGGAGGGGTACTCTTTTGGAATACAGCGGCGGTCTGGATGAACCGGTTGAAGAATTTTTGGAACATCTTTCCAGGGCTGTCCTGTCTGGTTGTCCTGCTGGCCATGCTGATTTTGAAAGCAAAGTTGAACCGGACCCGCTTTTGAAAATGAAATCCATTCTCGATATCCCCAACTCAAAATGGCGGCTGATGGAATTGCTTTACGAAAAACGGGGCGAACGGGTCAGCGTGGAATACCTGAGCCGCCGGATGTGGGACCGGTTCGACAGCAAATCCGTTGCTAATCTGTATGCCTATGTATCTTTCCTTAGGGGCGAAATCAGTAAGCACAAACAGCTGGGGATGACCATCAAAAAATCTGGTGACGGGGGATATGTTTTTGATTTGGATGAGAAGGCACTAGAGAATT
Organism: Treponema sp.; assembly: GCA_045643225.1. Classification (GTDB taxonomy): domain Bacteria; phylum Spirochaetota; class Spirochaetia; order Treponematales; family Treponemataceae; genus Treponema_D. The sequence goes on from JAZUKJ010000008.1 coordinate 27,168, forward strand.
TCTAGATAAATGTATATAATTTGCGCCATCATGCAACTATTTCCGTTTTCAGTTGTTGTATAGAATATAAACTGACTGGCTGATTGTTAGAAATTTTGGCAGATGGTCTTGTTTTATATCATAGAACAAATTTGCATATTATTTTCTTTCGCTGGTCATATATAAAAAGGGGATTCCTATGAAAAAATCTATTGTTATGTTATCTGCAGCCGTCGCTGTTTCCGGTATCTTTTTTGGTTGCAAGTCCACCAAGACGATTGACCTGACAGATTATGCACCTATTGCCATTGCGTCGGTATATTCCAACTCCTCTGTCCCGTGGTACGAAAAAAGTAGCTATGACATTGAGAACGAGACCACTGGCAATGGAGGTCTTGTTACTTCTCAGCTGAACAAGGTGCTTGAACAGAATAATCCTGAGTATCAGACCGTGCAGTCCAGAATTGATGAGGCCGCGGATATTCTTGCCCACTGCCTTGAGGAAAATGGTATTCCTGTAGTTGATAAGGAACTTTTGAAGGAGAGTCCTGCATACAAGAGCGGCTACAATAAATTCCTCCAGATTGCCAGCACATCGACAAGCGCGGATGGATATCTTGCCCTGGATTATGCCGGAAAAAACAGGAACCGCGCTATAGCGACCACAACCGGAGCAAGGGGTACAATCTTTGCGGAATTCATCTTCCAGAAAGAGAAAATCCAGAAGGGCTTCAAAGGATCTGAAGTAAGGGCAAGGGTCACTATGAAGGTTTACGTGGCAAACGCCAATGGGGACAAGGTCCTTTACAATACATACACAGGGGTGTCCGTTGATTCAATCGACTATGACAACGGCGGATGGGACAGGAATACTATTGTGTCGTATTTCCCTGCCGTCATTGAGTCCGTATGCAACCAGTTCATAATGGAATACACCGGAGCAACCGGCGCGGTTGAAAATGTGGATAGCGTTGAAAGCGAAAAAGCCCAGTCCACATCGCTTTCCATTCCTAGAAGCAAAAGCAATGAAACTTCAGAACCATCGGACGTAGCCGTTTCCGAGTAACCAGGTTCTTCATAAAAGGGTCCCGGTCTGAGGTGCGCTTCAGTTCGGGACTTTTTTTTTGATTGGAAAATTATTTTCAGGACGACCTGGAAATAAGCGGTTTCAAAGTCGCCTCCAAAGGTTTCAATTTTCAGAGGCCCCATCCACATTCTTATTCAGGAAATCAAGCTTCAAGTCTTTTAGTCCTTCCGTGATGGATACCTTGTAGATATGGGGATTCAGTATCCGCTTGTAGGAATCGTCAAACTTTTTGATTTCCTCCATGAACCTTTCTCTGCTTACCCTGATTTGCTGGGAATCGGGCAGGCGTTCTTCCAGTCTTTTTCCGCATTCAACTCTTTTTTTTAGCATCGACTGTACCGATGCGGCCGTGAAAGAGAAACGCCGGTAGTCAATCATTGGATGGTGATACCTGTATTCCTTTCCCGGTAGAAGCTCCTCCGATTCCAATGCAAGTATGTCGCCCCTGGCCATCCCTGTTTCATCGTACAGCCTGAATACATTCTTTATGCCCGGGTTTGTGGTTTTTAATGGATTGTCGCTGATTTTCATTACCGGCAATGGAGCTTCACTGTCATGGGAGTAGCGGGCGCATAATTTATATACCCCGGAAAAACTTGATTCGCTTCCGCCCGTAACCATATTTGTGCCGACACCCCAGCTGTCGATTGGAGCGTTCTGGGCTACAAGGTTTGAGATGATTTCCTCGGAGAGTTCGTTTGAAACTGTTATGAAGGCCTTGGGAAATCCAGCCGCGTCCAGTTCTTTTCGGACTTCGGTTGCAAGATAGGCTATGTCACCGGAATCAAGCCGTACACCAAAGTTTTTGCCTTTCGAGGCAAGCGTTGCTCCAACCTTTATTGCGTTCTTGATTCCGGATTTCAGGGTGTCATAGGTGTCTATAACGAAAACCGAATTGTCCGGATAAATTTCGGCGTAGGCTTCGAAGGCTTCCAGTTCCGTAGGGAAGGACATTATCCAGGAATGGGCCATCGTTCCCATGACCGGAATGGAATATTTTTTTCCGCCCAGGGTGTTGCTTGTGCCCGATGCACCTCCTATGAAGGCGGCCCTTGTTGCGCTCATGGCTCCGTCCACTCCCTGGGCCCTGCGTAAACCGAATTCCATGAGTCCCTGTTTTCCGCTGGCAAGGAATATTCTGGCTGCCTTTGTGGCCACCAGGCTTTGGAAATTGCAATGGTTCAGCAGTATGCCTTCAATAATCTGTCCTTCAATCAGGTTTGCGTGGACCCTTACGATTGGTTCCTGCGGAAAAATCAGGTCCCCCTCTTCAAAGGAATATATGTCGCCTGTGAATTTAAAATTTTTGAGGTATTCAAGGAATCCTTCTTCAAATATTCCCTGGGAACGTAAAAACGTTATGTCATCATCCGAAAAACTGAAACCAAGGATACTGTCTATGGCGGTCTCAATTCCTGCGAATACAGAGAACCCACCATTAAACGGATGCCGCCGGAAAAAAACATCGAACACTACCTGGTGGTTCAAGTTTTTTTTCCAGAACCCCTGTGCCATGGTAAGTTCATAGAAATCTGTGAATAGGGCACTAATTGTTTCGCCGTCCATAAATTTTCCTCATAAATTTTCAAGAATTTCCAGGCCTTTCATTGGCTAGGTCTTTTTTGATGCTTATAGCTAAAGGAGGCCCAAAAATATCGTCCAATAAATTTGCTGGCGACTGCCTGGAACTTCCATTTGAAGGCCCACATGGAATAGATTTTTCCTTTCCTTGAAGCCTTTATGCAGTGCTCAACGGTTTTTTCAGGATCCTTTCCGTGTTTCACTTCTTTCCTTGCTCCGTTTGATGCCACGTTGGCAAATTCGGTGCTTACGGGACCGGGGCAGAGGGATGTAACTGAAATGCCTTTATGTTTCAGCTCAGCTGCCAGGGCTATTCCAAAACTAAGGACATAGGCTTTGCAGGCTCCGTAGACTGCGAAATTTCCTAAAGGCAAAAGGGAAGCCTGGGAGGCTGTGTTGATTATTCTTCCACCCCTTTCCATGTATGGAAGAGCAAAACCTGTTATGCCTGTCAGGGATGTGCAGTCCAGGTCCACCATGTCCATTTCACGGACTGTATCGGTGTCAGCGAATTCTCCATAGGTACCGAAGCCGGCGTTGTTTACCAGCACGTTTATTTTTATTCCGCCATCGGTGGATTTATTTTCTTCTTCCATGAATTCTTTAAACGCAAGGGCACCTGTCTTTCCGCTTATGTCCATGGCGACGCATTTTATTTCCGGGTATTTTGCTTCAGGATGGTTTAAAATGAATGATTCCTTTTCACGGAGGATACGGGATTTTGTTTCCTCCAGCTTTATGGCTCTTCTTGCTACAATCCATATTTCCTGTGACGCAAGGGCTTTCTTTTTTTCCGCTCCAATGCTAAATTCCGCGCTTTCAAGTGCCAGTTGACTTGCAAAGCTTACACCCATTCCACTGGATGCACCTGTTACAATAATTATACTTTTCATGACTAAACATTATAGCATGATGATTAAAATTTTGATAGTTTATAGTACCCGGAGGGTAACGTCAAAAAGAATCTGCGGAAATCGGATTGCCTATTCTCGACGTGTCCTGATTTTATTTTCGGAAGGAGAGTTTTATTATGGGGTACCTTAATAGAAAAAGAATTATTTTATTTCTGCTGTCGTTTCTGAATGGGCTGATGTTTTTTTCCTGTGAGAATTTTCTGAATGGTTCCACGCTCAAGAATACCATTGATGATATGGTGGCGGCTGCAAATTCCGGATTCTATGTAATAAACGCTTTGCCCAATTACAGTCTGGACGGTGTGTACTTTGATTCTCCAATCGAAATACAGTTCTCAAAACCGGTTGACTGCACAACTTTTGATTATGAAATAAAAATCAAAGGCGAGAACGCGAAGAGGCATTTCATTTCGCCTGTGTTCTACAAAAATGATACCACGGTAATCATTAGACCTGATGTGAACAATCCAATAGATATGACGGGAGTCTTAAATAAGGATGTCGAGGTCCTGATTTATGGAAGCACCAGGGATTTTGAAGGAAACAAGCTTTTCTATGATTATAAATGGGCCTACAGAATCAACCACAGCTGTGATTCTAACGCTCCCATACTGAATACTATCTCAATAGGGGACGCAAAAAGCGGTAACATGATTCCCGCCATCGATTACCGGAACTGCAGTGATGAAATGTTATCAAAAATAAGGACATCAAAAATCAACATAAGTGTGACTGGTAATGATATTGGCAGTGGGGTGTCAAAACTTTTGGTGACGGAGACCCGCCTTACCCGTTATGTTGCAGGAAATGTAAGCATCTGTGATGATGTCCTGGTAACTGATTTTGAATGTCCTGGAGAATTTTCTGTTGATGAAAATGGAATCTATAAAGGGGATTTCACTTATGATTTAAGAAAAGGCAACTACAATGGAATATCGCGGCTTGATTTTGTGTTGATTGATGGAAACTATAACAGAAGCAATGTCGCTTCCTTCCATGTCCTGTCTACAACCTCTATCCCGGCTTTCGTGTACATTGACAATAAACTTCCGGCCAATAATTCCGGTGGCAATCTGATAGTTCAGAACGCCATTTCCATGGAAAGATGGAACGAATCGGTTAAGAGAATCTACTTTTCAATAATGAATAGCGATTTCGAGAACAATTATTACTATTCCACTGAGCACAGAATAGAGCTGAAGGAAGACTATGAGGTTCAGCTGGAATGGGGAACAAATCCGGATGCACTGGTAAACAGGTCCCGGGTTACGGAATCCGAATATCATTCACCAACAGCCTATGGCGAATGGAGGAGCCTGTATTTTGATATCCCGAACCTGGATCCGGAAAAAAATACCTATGCAAGACTTACAATAACTGATGGGGCCGGAAATCAGTTGACCCAGAAATTTGTTGTCCCATATCAGACCTGCGTGGTAGGTGGATATTATGGCAACAAAAACCTGAAGCTTTATTTTGATAAGTGGAGCGACAGCGGGTTCCTGGAATACAAAGCCGGTAACCACATTGACAGTCAAACCAATTCCTATGGCTGCCAGGGATTTTGGAATGGGCCGTCCATTGAAAATGATGGAATCTATCTTGGCGAAATCTTTAACGGCATACAGTACACTTCCTCAAGGAATTTCAGTTCAGGTGGCATATACCTTTATCTTGCCAACAGGGTTTACGCATCGTATGTCTGCGACATTTATGGGCCTGTAGGAAAAAGAAATTTGCTGCCGGAAGGAAATATTTCGTATGGCGGTTCTTCCGTATTGGAATCCTGCAGCCTGCAGCCTGTCCGGGAAAGGAATAGCGGAAAATGCTGCCTTTCTGCAAAGTTCAAGGACAATGCCCTTGACTTCAGACAGCTCAGGCTGGTCGGGCAGTATGGCAATGGAGCAAACAGGACAGCCTTATTTGATTTTGTCTTTGACCCCTCAAAAATGGAAAGGTCCATTGAGATGAAGGTCCCAAGTATTAATGCGGAGGTTGATGTCACTTGCTACGGCTATGCACCTGGAATGGACATGGTGGTTTTGGATTTTCAGCATTTTGGTAATCCTTGCGAAGAATATGACAACATTCCTCCAAAAGTTTTTGAGAATGCGGATATCTATAGAAAGATGGAATATATGAATGGAGGGTTTGTTAGATGTGTTCCGTTGACAGATATAGGCGAGACCGAAGAACTTAAGGTGTCCATGTATTATTCCAACGGAAACAAGGTGTCTATCATCGATGAAAATATTTTGACCGGTAAGGAAGGTGACGTCAGGTGCGTATATATTCCGCTGGCTTTTGAAAAAAAATATGCGGCCGATATGTATTGGCTGAAACTGGAGGACGGTGCGGGAAACTGTAGCGAAAGTGCAAAGCTGCAACATATCGGTTCCGTTTTTGATTACGCCATTACCCAAAGCCACGTTGAAAACTATGGCCTGAATTATTCGATTTATTCGGACACATTGATTAATAGATTTGAGACTTATGCCTATTCTTCTTCAAAATGGAATAAGCAGGGGATTTCATATACGAATTTTTCGACAATGCCGAAGCAGGAGTATTATTTCAATTCCGGTTCCTGCTACAGCGATATGAGGAACAATTTTATCAAAGTGTATGCCTTCGGGGCAAATTCCATAGCGGTCCCCAGAATTTTTTGGGGAGGAAACAGATTCGATGTAAGGACAAAAAGAATTGAGGAATTTGAAAACAACAAGTATTGCGTTCTTTATGATTCCCCCTGTCTGATTCAAACTTTTTATAGCCCTGTAAACCTTGGCAATGAAATTGGTAAATGGGAAATTTATGGAAACACCATAAATGAAATTGTTAGGAAACCGGTGATGCAAGGTCAGGAAGAGTTCTTTATGTACTCCGCCAGTGATGGTGATATCAAGATACCTTTTGGAAATTATTTTGTAGTGGCCGTGTACTATGCTGATGGAACTTCAAAAATTTCTTCCGTGGGACGTAAAATAGATTAGCAAAAAGGAAGGCGATATCCGAAGTGGGTACCGCCTTTTTTTTATATCCTCTTTACCAATGTGAATAACTGTCTTCTGGTGATGGTCGTATATACCGGCCGTCCATGAGGGCAGTGGGGGTCAGGAAGCTGCAGTGCCTGTTCAGCAATCCAGGCGGCCATTTTTTCATCAAGCATGTCGCCATCCATGACCGCCATTCTGCAGGCCGTGCTTGCCGCCACCGCATTTATTATATCATGGGGGTGGATCCTTCTGTCCAGTAAATCCCTTGCCAGATCACCTTCGCTTCCTTTCCAGCGGGCCGGCACTGTAGAAAATTCCCATCTTCCATTTCCACAGTTGCGGCCAGTGAAGCCTGCCTGTTCCAGGGAATCCTTTATCTCCGTCAAATAGTTGTCGTCCGCAACGGAATTTGTTGAGACTGTGTAGGGGACCAGCAGGGTCTGTTTTTCTCCGGCGGCCTCCATAATCTGGTTGTACAGATATCTTTCATGGGCCGCATGCTGGTCAATAATAAACAGCGTGTCATTTTTTTCTGCAATCAGAAAAGTTCCCAGTGCGCTTCCAACAAAATGAAATCCCGTTTCCTCGTTGTCCGATTCTTTTGGAGCGTAGTTTGGTTTTGTAGGATGTCCCTCGACAAAGGCTTCCTCTTTAATCTGACTGTCACCGGAAAAATCTTCCTGTGCCGTTACAACCAGGTCCGCTATACGGTTTGTGAAGGCCTCCATGGTGGGGCTGGATGATTTTGGTCCACCGGAAAAAAGGCCGGCGCTTTTTCTAAAAAAGGAGGAACGTCTGTCGCTGGTCGTCGAATAGGCTGAAGGAATGGAGGATTCCTGGTAGGAAGTTCCGCTGTGGCTTTTCGTGGACTGATATCCCCGGGGGGATGCAACGTAGGTTTCCCTGTCATCAATGTCCAGTCCCAGGTTCTCCTGTGAATCTTCAAAGCCACTGTCCGCGGCCTGGGAGACCATTGTCTGCATGGTATACTGCTTGTAGAAATTTCTTGTTGACGTGCTAACCTGATGGTGCAGGCTGTTCAGGTCCTTGAACCTGGCCTCCCGTTTTGCCGGATGTATGTTGAAGTCAACCAGGGATGAATCCATCTGGACAAAGAGGCATGCCACAGGATGGGTTCCATTGGGAAAGAATCCCTGTCCGCCATACTCGATGGCCTGCACAAGGGAATACTCGTTTATACGCCTGCCGTTTACATATATGAAAATATTTTTTCTGTTGCTTCTGGAAACGGATGGGGAGCCAAGCACAAGTTTGAAACTCCAGGTTCCGTCGCCGGCGGATGATGAGATTTCATGGAAGAATTCTTCGTTCTCGAAATATTCCATCGTCTGGATGAAACGCTGCGTAAGGGTCTGGCCGGCAGGCAGGGAAAGTTTTTTTTCTCCCTCCATCGTCAGGTTGAACGCTATGTCAGGACGAGGAAGGACTTTTTCTTCAAAGGTCGCCCGGCACATGGTCCCCTCGCTGGCCGGCCGTTTCAGGAACTGGCGCCTTGCCGGGAAATTTTCAAAAAGGGCGGAGGTCTGTACTATGGTCCCCTTTGCGGAGGCCGCGGGACTTAGGATATGGTCCTCAGTGACCGAGGCATTCATTTTCCATCCACCGGATATGATTTCCAGTCTGCTGACGGCCGCCATAGATGAAAGGGCCTCTCCACGGAACCCAAGGGTGGTTAGACGCAGCAGGTCGGTCTCTGTTGATATTTTGCTTGTGGCATGGGGGCGGGCACAGTTGGATAGATCGTCCCTGGTCATTCCGCATCCATTATCTATTACTCGAATCTTTTCAATTCCGCCACCGGATATTTCGACAGATATTTCGGACGCACCGGAATCGACTGCGTTGTCCATAAGCTCACGGATTATTGCGTTTGGCCGGTCAATAACCTCACCGGCTGCAATCTTTCGTGCAACCTCGGCGTTAAGTTGTCGTACAGGTTTTCTTTCCTGTTCCTTTATTTCAATGTCTTCCATAATTACGTTTTTCCAGATGATATTTGTCCAATCCAAAATGGCTATGCCGGATAAAAACGTCCGGCCCCAAGGAATTGTACAGGTCCAGGTCTAGCTGTTTCTAGTTCCTTTTACTTCAGTGTTAAGGTTGAACAAATCAAGCACAGGAGCATCATCTGACGGGTCCTTGGATTTTTTTGACCTTGCGCTCTTTTTCTTTGGGTCCTGGGAATCCGGTTCCGTTGTTTCGTCCAATGGTTCCTCAGCAGGCGCGTTCATGAGAATCTGGATTTTCCCTTCGATTGCATCCAGCTCTTTTTCCATTCCCTTTGCCAGCTTTATTCCTTCTTCAAAGCTTTTTAGAGCGTCCTCCAGGGTTATGTCAGAGCTTTTGATTGCATCGCTGAGTTCTTCCAACTTTCTAAGATTTTCTTCAAAGTTTTTCATCCGGTTATCTCCATGCTATGAGTTTATTTTTTAAGGTTTTGGTCCTGCATTTTTAATGACAAGACTTGCTGTTGTCTTTTATATTTCATCAACGGTTGCCAAAATTGTTCCGCTTGATGGCTTGATTACGATTTTTGAGCCCGGCTTCAGTTCCGACGAATTCCGTATAACCTTTCCCGTGGCACCGTCCGTCACCATTGAGTAGCCCCTGTCAAGGATTGTCTGTGGATTACAGTTCTCAAGGGTCTGGGTGCATTGCTTTATCCTGTTTCTGCGCTCCTCAATCAACCGTTCGAAATTTTGGGTCAGCGCTTCTTTTGCCGCCTCGAACCTGTTGACCAAGGGACTTTCGATGCGCCTGAACTGCAGCTCCATGTTCTCTGGCGTAAAGGTTTTTAGCATAAGTTTCAGGTTGCCCAGTCTGGTCGAGATGCTTTGATACATATCGTTTTTTGAGACCTGGATCACATTGTCTATTTCCTGCCGCAGTGGAACCGCAAGCTCTGCCGCCGCTGAAGGGGTCGAGGCCCTTACGTCTGCCGCATAGTCACTTAGTGCCCAGTCTATTTCATGTCCCACTGCGGAAATAACAGGTATTTCCGAATCGACTATGGCGTTCACAACATTATCGCTGCTGAAGGGGAGCAGGTCTTCCAGTGAACCACCGCCGCGCCCTACAATCAGGACGTCGCACAATTTCCATCTGTTGGCGGCCTTTATCATTGAGGTAATGGAATCCGCTGCACCGTCTCCCTGGACCAGCGATGGAAACACGATGACCGAAACTTTATCGTTTCTTCGCCTTATGATCTGTATTATATCCTTTATGGCAGCCCCTGTAGGACTTGTGACGACTCCTATGGTCTTGGGAAAATATGGTAGCGGCCTTTTCCTTGCGGAATCAAAAAGTCCTTCCGCCGCCATACGTCTTTTGCGTTCCTCCAGCATCTGCATGATTTCGCCTTCGCCGGCTTTGTGCATGGAACTGATTATGATCTGGTAGTTTCCTCTTGGACCGTATACGGAGATTCCGCCCCTGACGTTCACAAGCATTCCATCCTGTGGGGTAAAATCCAGATAGGCTGCCCGGCCCCTGAACATGACGGCTGAAATCTGGCTTTCATTATCTTTCAGAACAAAATAAAAATGACCTGAACTTTGGTTGATTTTTAGATTCGATATTTCACCTTTCAGCTGGACGTTGGGAAAGGTTCCTTCCAGCATTGACTTTATGAGGTTCGTTAATTGGGTGACCGTTAATATATTGTCGTTCTGTTCCATAATTTTACACCGGAATAATTATACACTAATGGAAACCAATTTTCAATTTTCAATTGTTTTTTCAATGGCCGCCGGTGGTCAGATATTGGACCGTAAATTTAAGAGATGTCCTTAACTTGAGAAAAAAAATTGCCGATAGTGGAGAAGATGAAATCTAATGTTTTTTTGTTTGCCGGTTTTGAATCAACTCATGCTTTTGATAAAGTTTTTTCCAGTCAGTCAGCCTTTGAAAGGACCCTTGTTTGGTGCGAAGGCCTTTGTCCGGAAAGCGATGTTTATGTTGCGGTAAATGAAAAAAATTCTGCCGCCGTACAGGAAGTTTTGGAATCAACAGGTTTCAGGGCCAAGGTCATAAAGCTTGAATCCTGGAACACGGCCGCCCTTCTGGAACAGATGGCAAAATGCGCCTCAATGTCCTCCGCCGGATATACGGTATACACTATGGCTGACAGGCCGTTCCTTGATCTGGAACTGAGCCGCAGGGTAATTGATGAGCATCTGAAATATCTGGCGGAATATACCTTTGCCGACGGTTATCCGCTTGGTTTTGCTCCGGAAGTAATCGACTCCGGTTCCCTCAATATATTGAGCGCACTTTCAAAGGATAGCCAGTCTTCCGCCGGAATGAAGGCCGTATCCTCCGACAGTATTTTTTCTGTCATGCGCGGCGATATCAATGCCTTTGAAATAGAGGCCGTCATTGCTCCAAAAGATTACAGGATGCTCCGTCTGGACTTTTCCTGCGGAACCAAGGCAGGGCTGCTTTCATGTAAGGCCCTCTACGATTTGGCTTTGGATTCAAAGGCGCAGTTCAGTGCCCTTAGCCTGACTGGGATTGCCGAAAAGTCTGCAAAAATACAGCGCACCGTTCCGGCGTTCTATAACATCCAGATTTGCGCCCGGTGCTGGTCCGATTCAATCTACAGTCCATACTCCGCCGCATTCGAAAAAAAGTTCTCGTCATCCCCGCTGGACGTTTCCTTCAATTCTTCCAGAATCATGAGGCTTGAACAGTTCAAGGCGCTGGTGAACCAGATTGCGGAGTTCTCCGAGAATGCGGTGATCGGTCTGGGGGAATGGGGCGAACCCCTTTGCGTTGAAAACATTGCCGACTATATTTCAGCCGTCCTGTCCTATCCGGGACTTTCCGTTTTGATTGAGACCGACGGAATATTGGTTACAAAGGAAAAGGCTGAGCAGATTGCCGGTGCAGTAAAGAATGCTTCCCCAAGGACAAACGGAATGGACGCAGTGACCTGGATTGTCTCAATCGATGCGTTCACTGCTGAAAAATATACAAAAATCCATCCACGGTTTGCCACGGACGGAAAAGGGCAAAGCCTTGTTGAAGGAAACGCCGCATTTGCAAAAGCCGTGAACGCCGTATCAATCCTGGAACCTCTTTTTGAAAATTGCGTCTATCCACAGATGCTCAGGATGAATTTGAACGAGGATGAACTGGAGCCGTTCTACCGCTTCTGGCATGACAAAAACTCCCCGTCCAATGGAAAAATTATAATTCAAAAATATGACAATTTCTGTGGATTGCTGTCCGATGAAAAACCTGCGGACCTTTCTCCTCTAAAAAGAAACCCTTGCTGGCATTTGAAGCGGGACATGGTGATTTTATGGAACGGAGAAGTGCCGTTGTGCCGTCAGTGGATTTTGGATAACACAATAGGAAATGTCTTTGAACATAGTATACAAAGTGTCTGGGGGAAATTGGAAAGCTTATCGCAAAAGGATATAGACTGCTGCAATTTTGCATGCACCAATAACTCATTGCCAGACTCCCTTGCTTGCGAAAAATGTGGTGCCTGCGATGAATACTATACCTACAATTTTTAACCAGCGTATTATCGACAGGACCGTGCTTGGCGGTGTTGAGGCGGATTCAAAGGTGCTGATGCCCGTCACCTGCCTGGTGCTGAACCGGAGCGGCAATTCATACAGGAATTTTATATTCGACAAACTCATTTACCAGGGATTTGAAAAGGTCATCTGGATAGAATCCAACATGGGCGGTAAACGTGGACCGTCCCAGGGCAAAGGTCGGCATCTGGACGAACTTTCGACTCAGTATCCCACTGTAAAATTTCTTGTTCCCCGGGACAACAACTGTTATGTTTCCATAGGCGACATGATCAATCTTGGTATGCAGGAAGCGACGTCCCCTTATGTGCTGGTCCTTTTTGATGACATGTGCACAGAATCCTTTCAGATTCCAATCTCCATAGTTAACCGGCTCGTGGAAAAGGACTTGTTCTGCCTGTGCCCAAAATTGATTTCATCCACCCAGCAGGTGCTGCCGGTAAAATTTTCTCCCCTGGAACAGAATTCGGTTTTTGAAATGGATTCGACCTTGACCATGGCCAGCGGAAATAAAACGTTCTATGCCACCGACTGGGTGGGACTCTACAACCGGGATAAATTTATTCAGCTGGGCGGAATTGACTACACCATAACCACGGACTACTGGCAGAAAATGGATTTGTTTTTCAGGTCCTGGCTATGGGGCGAGCAGACTTTGCTGGACCTTTCCTTTTTCTTCACCTATTCCGGGGATGTCCATGTGGAAAACAGGACAAGGAATATGTCCTATCTGCGGTTCTATTTGAAAAATCTTTTGCCCGTATACAGAAGCGAGCAGGCGGAAATACCGATCATGTCTTTTTTCACGTTCAAGCATAAAAACCTGTGCGGATTGAAGGAGTCCTATATCCTCTTCAAAAACGCAAGGCAGTGGATCGCCATGAACCGTTACCGCTTTAAAATGGATGCAATGGAATTGATAAAGAAATGGAATGAAACCGGAGAGGAACAGAATGGAGGAAACCTCTAGAAAAACGGTTTGTGAATTAGTTTCAATAGCATGACAGGGGATATTTATATGGGATTTGATTCTAGCGAAAATAAACGCAAAATTGTTTTGATTGTCCAGTGCAGGCTGTCTTCCACGCGGCTGCCGGGGAAAGCTCTTCTTCCATTGAAAGACAGGACCGCCCTGGAATGGAACCTCCGCGCAATGTCAAAAGTTGTGGCCGACGATTATTATCTTGCCACGGATGAAGCGAGTCTGCCGGAACTGAAAGGGATTGCCGAAAAATGCGGATTCAAAATATTTGGAGGCTCCAGGGATGATGTTCTGGACAGGTTCTGCAGGGTGATTGAGATATCCGGTGCGGACCTGGTTGTCAGGGCCACCGCCGACAATCCGTTCCTGTTTTACGAAGCGGCCAACGATTTGATTTCCCGTTGGATTGAAAAGTCCGCGTCGGAAAAAATAGATTACATGACCTTCTCCGGATTGCCTCATGGCTGCGGCGTTGAAATGTTTGATGCCCATTCCCTGCTGGATGCCGCCAGGAAAACGGATTTGCCATACGACCATGAGCATGTGGGGCCGTCGCTGTACAATCATCCGGAAAACTTTGTGTCTGTATTTGAGGAAGCGCCACAGAAATATAATCATCCAGAACTTCGCACGACAATAGACACAAGCACAGATTACATACGCGCACAGAAGATTGTTGATTACTGTTCCTCCCTGGGATACGAGTCGCCGTACACAACGGAGCAGGTGCTGGGTGCCTTTGAAAAAAGCGCCATAAAAAATCCGGTCCTCCTGGTCCCTAGCGTAGAAAAAGGACACGGTACCGGCCATCTTCACCGCTGCCTGAACCTTGCAGCCGAAAAAGGCTGGGATATCTACATTCCTGAGGACGCAAGTCTTGATCAGTGTGGCGCGTTGGTTTCATCCGCCTTTGAAAGGGGACTAAAACCGTATCAGGTGGTGAAAACTCTTGACTGGCTGGAACTCTACAGTCTTGTTGTGACGGACATGTTTGTGACCCCGGGGCCGCTGATGGAGCAGCTTTCATCAAAATGTCCCGTATGCGCTCTGGATGAAGGAGCCGTTGATCCATCCTATGCCGGATATCTTCTGGATATAATTCCTTCGGTCGGGCTTGAAAGAAAAGCGAACCTGGTGGAGCCTGGCTTTATTCCTCTGCCTGAAAACAGAAAAACGGTTTCCGGTTCCAGTGAAAAAATAGATACCGCATTGGTTGTCCTTGGGGGGGAGGACCCGACTTCTCTTTCCGTCCCCGCCGCAAATGCCCTTGCCGGAAATTCCATCCAGGTGACACTTGTTGCTCCATCAGAAAAAGCCAGGGAGCTGCTTGAAGAAAAAATTGACCGGGAAACAAAAAGCCTTGTGACGGTGGTTCCGCCGATTGAAAATTTAAAAGAAAAACTATCCGGATATGACCTGGTGGTTACCCATTATGGATTCACGGCTTTCGAAGCTGCGGCCGCCGGATGCGCCATAGTGCTGCTGGGAACCACACGGCTGCATCAGGATTTGGCTTTGAAGTACGGCTTCCCCTGTCTGCCACCGGAAAAATTGAACAGGTCGGAGATTGGAAAGCTTGTGTCCAGTCCGTCATCACTGCACAGGCCCGTGGAAAATCATGAAGGAAAATCCCTGGGGGACTATCTGGAGATGCTTTCAAAAGGTCTGCCCCTTGCCTGTCCCGTATGCCGCAAAGGATATTCAACTGCTGACACCCTTGTGGCCCGTACACCGCAAAGGACTTTCCGTCGCTGCGGGGAATGCGGAATGCTCTATCAATCCTGGACGGTTCAGTCGGTTCAGACGGAATACAACCGCGAATATTTTTATGAGGATTATGAAAAGCAGTACGGGAAGACATACGAAGATGATTTCGAGTCCATAAAGTCCCAGGGAAGAAGGCGCATTGGCATGATAGGGAAAGTGTTCAATGGTCATGCCAATCCTACGGGGACAGTGCTGGACATAGGATGCGCCCTTGGACCTTTCATGGACGCCGCCAACGATGCAGGATGGAAGGTCTACGGAACCGACATCTCCCAGGACGCCGTAAATTACGTTAAGGATAAACTTAATCTGCCGGCCATCTGTTCCGCATTCCCAAAAGTGAATCTGGCAAAGGAATTCGGCCTTGACGGTTTTGATGCTGTCACCATGTGGTTCGTGATTGAGCATTTCCAGAATCTGGACGAGGTGCTTAAAAATGTTTCGTCCCTTGTAAAAAAGGGTGGCGTTTTTGCCTTTAGCACTCCATCCGCCTCCGGTGTCAGCGGAAGATATAATACCCAGGGATTCTACGAACAGAGTCCTTCCGACCACTACAGCCTGTGGGAACCTTCCAAGGCCGACTCAATCCTAAGGAAATATGGATTCAAGGTCTGCAGGATTGTTCCAACAGGCATACATCCTGAAAGATTTCCGTCCGCAAAGAAAAATGGATGGACATCCCGGGACATACAGTTCAAGTTTCTGGAAAAAATCAGCCGGTTTAAGATACTTGGCGATACATTTGAAGTCTACTGCAGGAAGGTGAAATGATGGAAGACAAGTACGTTATGATATTGGGCGCAGGCCTGATGCAGCGGCCGGCAATAGAAGCCGCAAAGGAACTGGGATACAGGACTCTGGTGGTGGATGCAAATCCAAAGGCGCTGTGCACTGTTTACGCGGATAGATTTGAGCCGGTGGACCTGAAGGACAGGGAAGGGCTTTTGAATCTGGCGAAATCCATGGGAACCAAACTTGCCGGCGTGTTTACCGCTGGAACCGATTTTTCGGCATCCGTTTCCTATGTTGCGCAGCAGTGCGGTTTTCCAGCCCATTCCTTCGAAGCTTCATGCAACGCCAGCAACAAGCTTTTGATGCGCGGCTGCTTTGAGCGGGACGGGGTTCCATCTCCAAAGTTCAAGGAGATACACCGCACCCAGATTGCCTCCTATCTGGATCCCAAGATTCTGGGGTCGATGGAATATCCAAAGGTTGTTAAGCCGGCGGACAACATGGGTGCCCGTGGATGCAGACTCATAAGGTCCAGGGATGAATTCCTGTTTGCCGTGGAGGACGCCGTAAGGAACTCCCGGACAGGGACGGCCATTTTTGAGGACTACATGGAGGGCCCGGAATTTTCGATTGACGCGGTTGTATATAAGGATTCCGTGACCATAACCGGTTTCGCGGACCGCCATATCTTCTATGAACCATATTTCATAGAGATGGGACATACCATGCCCACCGTGATTGATGAAACAATGCGCCGGGAACTGATATTGACTTTTGTCCGGGGCATAAAGGCCCTGAACCTGACCTGCGGAGTTGCCAAGGCTGATATCAAGTATACAAAAAATGGCCCGATGATTGGAGAGATAGCCGCAAGGCTTTCCGGCGGATATATGTCCGGCTGGACCTATCCTTATGCCTCGGGACTGAACCTGACGAAACAGGCTTTGATGATTGCCCTGGGACTTGAGCCGGCGGAACTGTTGGCTGAACGGGTAAAACTTGATATTGATGGAGCTCCATGCGGAATCTATGAGGTTCCATGCAAAAAGACCAGCGCGGAAAGGGCGTGGATATCCATTCCTGGAAAGGTCCGGGAGATATACGGATCCGAAAGCTGCTCCCTTCATCCGTTCATAAAAAACTGCATGGCAAGGACAGGGGTGGGGGATACGGTCGACTTCCCAAGGAACAATGTGGAAAAGTGCGGCAACGTTGTCGGTCTTGCTTCCACAAATGAACTTGCTGTCGAGGCTGCCGAGGATGCGGTGTCCAATGTCGTTCTCCGCCTTGAACCTGACTGCCCGGGTACGGAAGTTTTTCTCATGGGCGTGACAAAGAGGAGCGAGGACAAATTTCCGCCGGATGCATTCCAGATTGACGACGAAACAAGGCGCCAGCTGGATGAGTACCTGGAAAAGGGAGGAGTTCTTGGGGAATGTGAAAAACCTTCTCTAAAAATTCCTATGTGTCTTGAAAAAATTGCCGATAATGTAAAGGACTGGAATCACCGAAGTATTAAAAAGACGTTGGAACAGTTTGAGCTTATCTGCCCGGATCATTGCGAGGTGGAGGAGAAGCTGTTCTGGAACGCCCTGGTACGGGGTGGAATCCAGGGGATCCTTTATGTTTGTGACTGCCTGAAGAAATAGCGGACACAGGGAAGGGTCGGACAAATAATAACGCGGTGCCATGACGGTTGCGGAAAGCGCAGGTATTTCATAAGGAATATTTAATGCTTGTTAAACATCCGTTAAACACTGCCCGAGAAAGTAGAAATTGATTAAGAAATGGATTTTGCTGACAGCTACAATTTTTTTTGCATTCCCGTTATGTGTCTTTGCAAAGGATATCAACCTTGTAACGGAGACTCAGAAAAATGGCATAGACCTTCACTGGGATCCTTTTAGCCAGTCAGGGATGCTGGAAAAAAATGGTCATTACATTTCTTTTTCAGTGGGAAGCGGTTTTGTCCTGAAGGATTTTACTTTGCTGATGAAAGAGGATGCGCCTTATGTCGAGAACAATATTCTCAAGGCCAGCGAATCCTTTTTGACTTCGGCAAACAATTTCTTTGACGGAACCCAGGATCTTTCCGGATATAAAATTGGTGCAATCCTGATTGACCCCGGACATGGTGGAAAAGACCCCGGCGCCCTGAAGGAATGGGTTTTTGACGGAAAGAAGGTCCTTCTGCAGGAAAAGGACATAACCTTGACAATCGGTTTGATGTTGAGGGAGTCTCTGCAGAAAGCGTATCCCGATAAAAAAATATTGATGACGCGCAGCACCGACGTCTATCTGAAGCTTGAGGAGAGGACCGATATTGCCAACTCCGTAAAGCTTAACGAAAATGAAGCGATACTTTACATTTCTGTACATGTCAACGCAAGCTTGGAACAGAGTGTGTCCGGTTATGAAGCCTGGTATCTATCACCAGACTACAGGAGACAGGTTTTGGACAAGAAGATTTCAGAAGATGAGGACGTACAGTCAATTCTGAATGACATGTTGGAAGAAGAGTATACAATGGAATCTGTCTTGATTTCAAAATTCGTGCTTGAAGGCATTGGAGCGCAGGTCGGCGACCTGAGCAAGTCCCGTGGTATGAAGGCTTACGATTGGTTTGTGATCAAGAATTCCATGATGCCAAGTGTATTGGTTGAAGTTGGCTTTATAACCAATGAGACCGAGGCAAGGCTTCTCGGCGATGAATCCTACTTGAAGAAGGTCGCGCAGGGAGTATATAATGGACTACAGGCGTTTGTAAGTCATTTTGAACGCTCAAGTGGATTTACTGGAATCAACTAGGTTGGTCAATGTATGCCGGAGTTTCTGGTTCCGTTGGCTGTAGGCCTAAAAAAGGTGAATCAAGGGTAAAAAAAATGAAAAAAAGCAGTGTAGTTGTTATAGCTTTGTCGGTTGTTTTGTTGGCTGGAGCCGCAATTGTGTCCAGGAACTTCCTTAGAAGGGACAGGGAAAGAAACGTTATGTATTTCCCGGCTTTCGGCACTGATATTGCGTGTTCAGAAGTCCGCTATTTACCAAAAGATTCTGCGGTGAACCCGGTTAGTCAATTTGTTGATGAACTTGTGCTTGGGCCAATGACGAACAGGTATAAATCTTTGTTCGCTCCAGGAACCAGGGTTGAGTTCTGCATGGTTGAAAAGGGTGTATGCTATGTTGGTTTGAGCCGTCAGGCCCTGAATACAACCAAGCAGACTGCTGATGTGCAAACTGGCATCGAATTATTAAAAGTGAATATTGTGAAGAAATTCACAGAAATTAGTACAGTTTTGGTGTACATTGACGGTAGAAGCGTCTACGGAAATAGCTGATTGCAACCATGGGAAACTGGAGTCTCCCAATTTTTCGTGGCGAAAGGTTCTGAAAGTCAACAAGGATAACGGCAGATGATGCCGGGTATCGGGGACGGAAAGGGGACCGGAGCTGGACGGAAAAAAAAACGTTGACAAAAAAGCTGACTTAATGGATACTGATATAACAAGGCTACATCAAAAGTGTATCAAAAAAAAAGGAGCTTCGAATGAAGAGGACTTTAGTTTTAACTGCCGCTGCTGTACTTATGGCAGGAACTTTCGGATTCGCAAAGGAATCAACACTCATCGATTTCACTCTCTTGAGTGCAGATATCCTTGAGGATGAAAATGGTGTTCCACAGGAGAACAGCAGAACTGTAATGGATTATTCTGTCGCTGCTGGTGCAACATTCACCGGTGACCAGAAGTCACTTATGAAAACATCTTTGGCATTGCCAAACTGGGAAGTTGTTTTGAACTCTTCAGCTAGAAACGTTCAGTCAGTAGCACTTTCTCAGGTTGTTGCAGCTCCAGTTAAGGATTCAGCAGATGTTCCATTTGCTGGTTCTAACGTAATGGGTGTTCGTGTTGTATTCCCAACATGGAACAACAATGCAAATGCAAAGATTGTACCACCTTTCGAGATTCAGGCTTACGAAGTTTTGGCAGAAGCTGATGCAAACGGCGACCGCCAGGAACAGACAGACGATCAGAAGGGCAAGTATTTGTTTGAAGATGGATATGGTCTTATCCGCAATGTTGGAACAATCAAGTCTATCGCTTGTACAACAATGGGTATGAACTTCCCACACCAGCTCTATGTTCTCCTCAAGGATCAGGACAATGTTGAGCGCCGCTACTTGATGGGCAACTTGATGTTCGACGGATGGAAGACACTCCAGTGGAACAATCCAAACTACATCACTGAAGTTCGCACACGCGAAATCAGAGTTTACCCAATCTATCCACGTGGAATTCCATACGTAAAGTTCTCTGGATTCCAGGTAACACGCGATGCATCTGACATCGGTGACAACTTCATCGGATACTTCAAAGATGTTAAAGTTATCTATGACTTGGCTGTTCTTACAGCAGACCGCGACATTGATGACGAAGACCTCTGGGGAATCATCACAAAGAAAGAAACAGAGCGCCAGGCTTTCGAAGTTACAAAGTTCGGCGACAAGCAGATCAACCGCTACATCGAAAAGCAGAAGATGGCAACAGAAGAAACATTCACAACTTCTTTGAATCCAGATTCTGATTCAAACGCTGGACGCAACTAATTAGTTGACCTGTGAAAAAAGGCCGCCCGAAAGGGTGGCTTTTTTTTTTGACTAATTGATTTTCAACAATAAAAAAACTAAAAAAAATAAAAAAAGATTACAGTTTTTTTGATTTTCAGTGTAAAATATATGGGTCCCTTTTGTTCACGGGTTGAGGATTCCGTTTCCCATGGGGATTCATTAAAAAATATGTAAATGGATGTGCGACCTTTTGTCGAAATCCTGGAGGCCTGAATTGGAAAATAAGACCGAACTGCCTAACAAGCTGAAAATTAAAAAACTTTATGAAAGCTATGAAGCAACCTTTACCGAGATACTTGAAAAAATAGAAGCCAAGCTAAAGAAGACAATAAAGACCCAGTCCCTGCCGACCTACAAATCCAGGATAAAATCTTTCGGTTCCTACTACAAGAAGATATTGAGGCAAAAACCGGATGAGTCGGCCAACAATCCTGAACTGGTTACGTTGACGGACATGATAGGGATACGCGTTATTTGTGCCTTCATTGAGGACCTTGCCAAGGTCGAAAATATTCTGCTTGAGAATTTTGATGTAAAGGAAGTCGAGCGGAAAGGGTCCGAGCAGTCTTTCAGGGAATTTGGTTACGAATCTGTCCATGTGCTGATTGCCATACCGGAGGACTGTCTGCCGGTTGAACATAAAATGGAGCTTCCCGAAAATCTGGTATGCGAAATCCAGATACGCACAATACTTCAGGACGCATGGGCCGAAGTTGAGCATGAATTGATTTACAAGTCTGATTTCAACCCATTTGACAAACCCTTGAGGCGCAAGCTGGCTTCCATAAACGCAAGCCTTTCGCTGGCTGACACAATCTTCCAGGAAATCCGGGACTACCAGAACCGTCTCCAGAGTGAATTGAATTCCCGTAGAAACACTTTCTATGACAAGGCGGATGAATTGACTGGAAGCGAACATAATGGAGGAGTCCTTGCCGCTTCGGGCACCGCTTTCGAGCCGAACAAATCCGGGAGCATCGACGATTTGGTGCTTCAGGCGCTGCAGGAGCACAACCAGGGCCATTTTGTCAATGCAATCCACATATACACGCAGATTATCAATGCCGAGCCGAAACCTTCTTCCGTGGTCCTTGGGGTAATATACAAGCACCGCGGGATGGCATATTTTGCTCAAAGCGATTATGGGAACGCTCTAAAGGACTTCAAGTGCAGCATAGAAAATGATCCGAGGGGATTCAGGTCGCTGTATTATCAGGGGATTGTCAGCAGCATAATGGGGGACGACAATTCCGCCATAGACTGTTTCAACCGTTCCCTGGAGATTGACCGGTTCCAGAGCCATGTTTACTACAGGCGCTCGATTTCCTATTACAACACCCAGGACTATGTTAAGGCCATGGATGATATCAATTCCGCCATAAACCTGGGGCTGGAAAATGATGACGTCCTGGCCATGAAAACAAAAATTATCAAAAAATTTGATATGAATTGATGAATATTCTATTGACATATTTTATGAAAATAAATATTATATACACATTCAGTTAATGAATGTCTCCTTCGTCTAGTGGTTAGGACATCGGGTTTTCATCCCGACAACATGGGTTCAATTCCCGTAGGAGATGCTAAGGACCTTCCAGTTTGGAGGGTCTTTTTTTTGCTCCAAATATTTCAATTGATTTTGAATTATAAATTGACACGTTTCGTAAAATATTATATTATCAATGTGTCGAAACGACGTATGTCTCCTTCGTCTAGTGGTTAGGACATCGGGTTTTCATCCCGACAACATGGGTTCAATTCCCGTAGGAGATGCTAAGGACCTTCCAGTTTGGAGGGTCTTTTTTTTGCTCCAAATAT
>JAZUKJ010000009.1:0-18457 GCA_045643225.1 Treponema sp.
AGGTTTTTTGTCATAATCATTTGTCAAAAAAACTTTTTCGCCCTATATCTAATTATCCGGTAATAAAAATTACCTGGATAATTTTATGGAGTGTAAGATAAAAGCTACTAAAATGGCGTAGCTTTTATCTAGGGCATCTCTTAATAGTATTTTTTATCAACTGCACATCCTCATTACATTGCGGATGTGCGTAAAAAGTCAATTTCAAAAATTGATATTTTTTTCATTGACTTTTTATGGGAGGAATTATGAAATTTTTAGTTCTTTCTGATATTCACGGAAGCATAGAAAATTTAAACAAACTGGATTCACAGTTTAAGGAAGCGGATGGAGTTATTTTTGCCGGAGATTTTTCAAAGTTTGGGGAACCTGAAACGGGACTTCCGGCCATGGAAACTTTGTGCAAAAAGCATGACACAATTTTTTCTGTAATCGGAAACTGTGATGCCCCTGTCATGCTGACTGAAGCCGAAGCCCGTGACATAAATGTGGAAGGCAGCCTGGTTCAGCATGAGGGACTGTTTTTTGCAGGTTCCGGCGGCGGATCAAAATTTACCGGGACAACACTTTTTGAGCGCACCGAAGAGGAACTTCTTTCTGATTTACAGATTATTACTGAACAAGGAGACGCCGAATGGGACAACCTGGTCTTAATTATCCACAATCCTCCAAAGGATACGGAATGTGATAAAATTTCCGCCGGAGTCCACGTTGGTTCCCAGGGATTACGGGAGTTTATCGAAAAATACAAACCTCTTGCCGTAGTAACGGGACACATCCACGAAAGCGTCGCCATGGATAAAATTGGAGAAACGACGGTCATTAATCCGGGAGCATTACTGGAAGGAAAATACGGATGGCTTGAAGTTTCAAAAATCGACGGAAAATGGAAAGTTCTAAAAACGGAACTATGCAATATTTAGTTCCCATCATCTAAAACCGCAGCGGGCATGTCCCGTTGTTGGTTATTTAAAAAGTTCTTTCTGTTTTTATTTCGCATCAAAAAAATTAAAACGCAACAGCGGGATCCTTTATAAACTTCTTTTTACCGCATTTTGGACATTTCATGGCCGTTTCATATTGAAGTAATAAACGTCTTGAGTTTTTTCCAGAACCTCTATAACCACAATTTAAACATACCCTTGGTACGTTTTCCCAAGGAAAAGGCATTCTAACGTTTTCCAAAATATTACGAGTCTCATTAACAGACTGAAGTTCAACCTCCATCCGTTATCTACTGATTTTGAATTTAATCTACTTTCTTGTACATTCAACCGTCGTTGAACCAGCAGAAACTTTCACGTTATAATTTTTGGCAATTGAATTAATAGTACCAGCCGCAATTCCCAATGCACCCAAAGTCCCTAAAATGCCTGCAATAAATTCAGCAGTAGATAATGCCACGGTGGTTCCGCCTGCTGTCGTTATAACTGCACCTGCTCCTGCAGTTGCTGTAAATGCTGCTAAAGCACTTGTAACAGGTATGGAGGCTGCGACAGCACTTGCTCCTGCTGTAAATGGGGCAGCCGCAATTCCAGCGACAACAGCGACTCCAGCTCCAATAGCACTTCCTATTCCCACTTTTTTTGCAACCGACTTCTTTTTTTGTACCTTCGCAATTTCTTTAGCCAAATCACCTGTTATGATAATTTTTTCTGCATTGTTTTTTACAGCACTCTCGAGTTCATCTTTTGTACTTACTGTTACTGTTGCCATTTTTATTTCCCCCCTATTAATTTTTATTTACCGTATTTATTCGCATAGTCAGACACTGTTTTTGAAAATGCAGATATAAAGGAAAATACACCTTTCAAAATACCGCCATTTGTCGAATCAGCAGATTCTTTCGCTCTTTCAGACAGGTCTTTTGCATCTTGAGCCGTTTCACGTAATTTGTCTTTTTTTAAATTGAATTCTTCCTCTGAAATTGGTCTTTTTCCTTGAGCTCTCATTCTTTTGCAATATTCACTATATGTGTATGCCATAATTTCATCCTTCCTTAAATAATTTCTATCTATTTAGATGCGCCTTTTACGCATTTGCTTAAGATTTCCTTCGCCTTTCGTTCTAATTCAGGTTCACTCAAACCTCGCAACATAGTCAATGCTTTTTCTGCATGATCCTTTGCCGCAGCGTAACTTTTTTGAGATTTTAAATAATGTTCTTGTGATGAAGTATCTGATTGCGGATTAGGATGCCCATTTTTATAATAGGCCCATTCCCTATCAGCTCTCTTCAAACATGTCTCTGCAAGACTTACCTGATATTTAATCGCACTAATTTCGTCTCTCATTTTCACCCCACAATTACATTATTTTATCAATACAATCCCGACAACTTTTAGTATGATAATGTGATTATACATTATTATACTAAGTTTTACAATAAATTCTCAAACTTTATTACTTTTATTCTGTAATTATATTTTCAGAAAAAGTGCATTCTTTTTTCATGAATTCGATAAGAGAAACATTTGTAAACAATCTCAAATTTTATAGGAAACAAAAAGGTATTTCACAGGAAAAACTTTCTTACGCCGTTGGTAAAAGCATCGCGTACATTAATCAAATAGAAAACAAAGACACATGGCCTCAGCCTGAAATGGTTGATAAAATTGCTGAGGTTTTGGAAATTCCATCGTCCGCACTTTTTGAGGAAAATGGCAGTCCCGAAAATTTGAAAAAAGGATTCGTAGAAAAATACGGAAAAACAGTAGAATCAGAACTAATATCACGCATTGAAAAAGACGTGAAAGAAATATTTAAATTATTGTAAGCTATTTTGCTTGAAACTTTGCGGTCCGATTACAACTTTCGTAATTCTTCAGCAAACAACATCCAAAGGATAGCTCCAGATTTTTAACAAAGCCTGTTTCAGAATTTTTTTTTCAATTTTTGTATTTCGAATTTATAAAAAAACCGCAAAACCTTTCACAAGATTTTACGGTTTTATTTTTCAGATATTTTCCGAATGCTCAGGAACTTAGAACGAAGCTTTTCTTGCGATTCTGAATCCAAGGTAGGTGTAAGCTTCGTTTGGATCATAGGCATACCGGTCGCCCAAATCAGTAAAGAATGTCTCTTCCGACCAGGCCGCTCCCCTTGCCACGCGAGTTTCTCCAATGCTTGGCCCCACAGCTCTTTGTCCCTTTTTGACTGTGGAATATTCCTTTAACCAGTCCCAGCAATATTCCATAACGTTTCCACTCATGTCATATATACCGGCGCCATTGGATTTTCCAGTTCCAGCAAAAATTGGTTCATCTTTCAGAGGAGAATCAGCACCAGCAGTTCCTACAACATGGGTTTCTTCACTATTGATATAGGTCCAGGAAACTTGCTCCGCGGTCGTCGAATCATTTTCACCACTAATGGCCGCCGCTGTCTGCAATCCATTTCTTGTATATCGGGCGGCGAATTCCCATTCGGCCTCAGTCGGAAGTCTATAACCATTTGCTTTCCAGTCACAATCAGCAAGATCACAGGAAACTGTATCCCCGGAATCCCTAAGGACTTTTCCCTTGTATGTATAGCATGGCTTCAGACCAGATTTTTCAGAAAGGGCGTTGCACCAAACAATCGCATCGTACCAGTTGACCCTTGTAACCGGCTGATTTTTGCCAGCACTGGAAGGCTCCCGTCCAACAATTCCCATGGAACCTTCCTGACCTAGATTTTCAAAATAATAGCCGTTTTCTTCACCCCAAACTCGTACATCATACCAAAGGCCGTAGGTTGTCTCATACTTGTTTATCGAAAAAGGAGCCACATATCTTGTTGCGGTAATATTTTCCACTCCCTCACCAATAGTGTAAGTCATGTAAGGACCCTTCATAGCGAAATCAACCATATCGATTTCTGAAAAGTTTGTCTGCGAAAATGCAGCAGCAGAAATAAAAGTGGCCGCCAGAACAGCGATAATCTTTTTCATTTTCTTTCCCCCTTTTTTGGGCCTCTTGTCTTTGACCGCTCTATATTTTTCTTTGATTCAGCTCTTTTTTCCATTTGTATAATGGACCTTTTTTGTTTTTGGGTCGCCACCCTTTGTTTAAAAGACATGGGAGTTGATTTGGTTACTTTTTTCTTTAAATTAATTGCCGTGGAAGTTATTTTGCTCTTCATAATCAGGAAGTAGGCAATGACGGCAAGAATAACAGAAATAGCAATAACGGCGATGGCACCGAACCAACCGGAATGCATCCACGGAACAGGAACGTTTATACCGAAGTAACTGGTTATGAGTGTCGGAATCAGCAGAACCAGGTTCCAGCCGGTCATAGTTTTCATTACGATGTTCAGATTGTTGGACAAAACCGATGCAAAAGAATCGTTCATGGTTGTGATAATGTTGGTGTAGGTTTCCGTCATTTCCATAGCCTGGCGGTTATCAATCTCCACATCGTCCAACCATTCCAGGTCATCCTCGTCCAGTTTCATGATCTTGGATTTACGGATTTTCTCCAAAAGCATCTGGTTGCTCTTAAGTGCAGTTGAAAAGTAAACCAAGGATTTTTGAATGTTCAGCAACTGAATGAGCTCATGATTCTCTACGGAACGGAGCATTTCATTCTGAATGGTCGTGGCCCTTCGGTTCAATTCCTTAAGATAACGGAGGAACGCTGTATCCGACCGTGATAAAAAACGGATAGCAAAAGCCGGGAAGTCATTTATCTTAAGCTCCCTTATTCTGTTGGCGGCAAAATCCTTCAAAACTTCACAGTCGGTCCAACATATCGTAATAAAGAGCCGCTCCTTCATGATGATTCCAAGGGGCGTACAAAAATAACTAATGTCATCGCTGGGAGAAAAAACCGGCAAACGCAAAATGGTCAGCGTATAATCAAAATCGTCATTGTATTCAACACGGGACAGTTCATCGGGATCCAGAATATCAAGCATATTCTCTGGATCAATATTATACTTCTCTTCCAGCTCCGTAATATCATCCCTGGTAACAGCCCTGGCATCAACCCAAGTACTCTTGCGGCCGTCCAGCTCCCCTTCATCCTTTTTTACAAGTCTCCCGTCTTCCTGCTGCCAGTAAGTTATCACTTTATTCTCCAATGAACGAAAACTAGCGAACTTCAAATTGTAAACAGACAACCTGAAACATCGCTTTTTAAATCAAATACGAGAACTATTTAAAATTCTCTAAGCGCGTTGGCAATACTGTAAGCCCTGTCGCCGAATTTCTCAATCTGGCGGACCATATCGATATACAGAAGCTCGGACTTAACGTTGGCTCCACCTTCAAGACGCTTCCGTGCAACCTTTTTGAGATTATGCTTGAATACATCAATCTGGGTTTCGATTTCCTTTGCGATTGCAAGTTTACCATCATCCAAATGCTTGTTGATATTTGAACTGACAAAAACCATACTCTGTCGTGCCAAATCAAGATAAGGATCCAGACGGTCCATATCCTCCTGATTGAAGGACATATTCTTTTCTATTGATTTCTTTAAAAGTAATGCCACATTATAGCAGTCATCGGTCATTTCCTCCAAATCATCAACAATCTGCTGTATGATAACCAGACTGTCTTTCTGCTTTTGGCTCAAAGGCAACCTTGTACAATTTACCAGATAATTGGTTAGTTTTTCTTTCATCTGGTCAGCATAATCTTCTTGATGGGTAAGAGATTCAAATCTTTCATCTATAAAGTTCTGACTCCTATCAGAAAATCCACTCTTGACCCCTTCAAACATTTCGGTAACAAGAACAGTCATATCCTGGACTTCCTTTTCAGCACGAATTATATAGGCCGTTGCATTTTCACGTCCACCAGTTTCACTGAATTCCAGAACATAATTCTTTGGTTTGACATCCTTCTCGTCTTTAACCAGAACCTCGACAAGCTTTGTAATCTGATATGTGAATGGGAGACAAACAATTGAGGTGATGGTTTTCAATATGGTATGGAGCGCGGCGATATGATACGTAATATTTTCTTCCGGAGTTCCAGGAATCACCATATCCACCAGCTGAAGGAAAGGTGTAAAGAAGGCGCAAGCCAAGATTACTGTCGCTACATTGAAAAGAACGTGAACAAGAGCCGTTCGTTTGGCAGAGGCATTGGAATTCATTGCGGCCAAAACAGCATCAATTGTTGAACCAATGTTGCTACCAATAACAAGCGCCGCGGCGAATTCCCAGTTGATAAGTCCACCATGAGCCATGGTTATGACAATCGCACTTTCTGCGGAAGATGAATGAATCAGGGCAGTTATAAGAATACCAGCCACAACACCAATCACGATTCCAAGGACGCCCATGTCATTAAACTTCATCAGGAAGTTAAGGGCTCCGTTTTCAGGATCAATTGTATCGGACAGCCAGCTTAGACCAATGAACAGCATGCCGAAACCCATAATGGCTTCACCAAGTGCCTGCTTTTTCAGTTTTTTGATTATTGTGATGATATATCCCAAGCCAAAAATAGGTATGGCAAAACTGGAAATCTTAAAATTGAATCCAAAGAAAACTACCAGCCAGGCGGTAATGGTCGTACCAACATTGGCACCAAGCGTTACACCAACCGATTGTTGAACAGTCATGAGTCCTGCATTTACAAAGCTCACTTCCATAGCCGTTGTTGCACCGGATGACTGGATAACAAAAGTCAAGATAAGACCAGTCAGGAATCCCATGACACGATTTCCAGTCATAAAATTTAACGCAGATTGCAGTTTTTCACCGGCACTCTTTTGGATACCTTCACTAAGCATTTTCATTCCAAAGAGCAGGAAGGAAAGACTTCCAATCAGTTGCAAAATTGTAACCACTAAGCTTTTCATGGACACATACTAACGGATTTTGGCCGAATTTTCAATCAAAATGCCCGTAAATAATGAGCGCTTTTACTGTAAATTTTCATTCAACAGGAAGCCGTATCTGTCATGCCCAGGATAGACAACGGTATCAACGGGGACAGACCCATATATCCGGTTAAGACTTTTTTCCATATCAAAGTCACTTCCCAATGGCAAATCCGTTCTTCCCCAGGAGTGATAAAATATTGTATCCCCGGCCAAAAGAACCTTATCCTGCTCATCAAGCAGACAAATACTACCCGGAGTATGACCGGGCGTGTGGATTATTTTCCAACGATTCATTTTTTCCCTGATTTCCGAGGGCAGGTCAGAAAAACAGGGGTCTGTCCCCATTGTCTCTCCGTCCTTCAACAGTCCATCCGCAGATGGCAGGCCGGAAACATAGGGCAAGAATTCCTCAAATCCAAACATCTGGAGCGCATCCCTTTGTATAATCTCGGAACCTGTCCCTATGCAGTTTCCATCCATCTCATGAATCAAGACTTTAGCATCCGGATACGCAAGCTTTAGCTCCTTCAATCCCGATATATGGTCAAAGTGTCCGTGCGTCAGAACAATCGCCAAAGGGGACAGACCCCTCTGTTTTAAAAAGCCGACGACCTTTCCACCGTCATCACTGAACCGGCAGTCCGCGGGGTCAACAACAAAAACATTTTTTTCATCCAGATATACTATACAAGTGTTTACAAAAAGCGGACCTGTCCGTAAAATCTCAACATTCATTACTTACCCCATATCAATAACCATTATTCTAGGATTCTATATTTATCGGCCTAAAAAAACAAAACCCCGCGGGCAAATACCATCGGGGTCTTATCTTCAATTTTCCAAACAGAAAATATTAGGAAAGTTTAACAGGAATATCCAAAATTATTTTTAGAGGTAATTTTGAAAATACGATATTTTAATTCGTTGTATTTCAATGAATTAAAACTCGCAGGCAACTCTAAAAAATTCAAGATGATATTTTTTAGAGTTGCCCTTAGATATTCCGTCTTAATTTTTACTGCTGATTATTGAAACGGGACTTTACCTGTCCATCATCTGTGGTTTCAAAAAATGACCGGATGTTTTCATCCCTGGCAGTTCCACTGGAAACGGAACTCTGTCTTGCAGCAAATTCACTCTGTTCTGCAGCAATTTTAGCAGACTCAGATGTGGACATTTCATCTGCATGTGCAGTATTTGTTACATTTTCTGGAATTGGATCGTTGTTGATTCCCATGTCGGCAGCTGATTTTTCCTCTGCACCATCAGCAACAGACTTTTCCTTATCTTCATCATCAGCCTTGCGGGAATATCCTACAGAAAGCTTGCGACCTCTGTAATCATATCCATTGAGTGCAGCAATAGTCTTTTCGCAATCCTCGGCGTAAAGCTGAACAAAAGAATAGCTTGTCAAAACTTTGATTTCGCCAATACGTTCACGCTCGATTCCGGCAACAGCAACCAGCAAGCCCAACAGATCCCTTGGGAAAACACGGCGGTTACGACCAATGCTGATAAAAATTGATTTTGCAACTGATGCATCTATTGTTACCCTTGGAGCGCGCTGTCTTTCCTCATGCTCAAATCCTTCACGGTTTGCACGATTTTCTGCCTTGTTGCGCTCTGGGCGTTCGTTTCTATCTCTTGAATTATAGCGTTCTCCACGTTCACTTCTATCTTTTGAACCGAATCTATCGCGATCAAAACTTCTGCGGACACCATGAGACTGTTTTACAAACATTGCTGTGATATACTTTCTTTTTGAGAAAGGAACACTCTTTTTGAACACCTTGTACACAGTGTTAAGTGCATCAATTTCTGTATCAGATGCATTGTCCAAATTCTTAAGTGCCTCAGCCAGCATAGAAGCAATCTGCTCCTCGTTAACAACATTCCCGTTGTATGCCATAAAAAACTCCTTATCCTGGATCCTAAATCTCAGGTTATTAAAAATTTCCCTAAATAGATAGATTATCTTTAGGCGGACAGCTCTATTATAAATCCCGGACCGTTTTTCTTAAATCCAAACTGTTCAAAAGTCAATCTAAAGGTCTCCGGGACAAGCGTGCCCGATACATAACAAAAATGAATTCCCCGGTTTGTCAAAAAGGCAAGGCTTTTAGATAGCAACATTCTACCTATACCCAGTCCCCGGTAATTCTGAACAACAAAGAAATCCGTAAAAAAAACGGCTTTCCCTAAATCTGATGGGCTTTCTGAAATCAGCAGACATCCGGCAAACTCACCTTCCAGAGTTCTGCATACAAAACCATATTTGTTTTCTGGTTTTGAAACATTGGACTGGTGCTTCAACAAAAAAAGCTTTATCCTTTCCAATTCTGTATTTCCATCCATCAGATCTGATAGTCCACGCTCCACATCTGACCAATCGCTACCGAAATCATATTCATCAAAAATAAAGTCGTCCAACAGAAGCTCATCCGTTTCCTGACTCATGTCGATGTCTTCTTCCGCCAACCTTTCAAGTCCCCATGATTCCCGTAGACCACTGTACCACTCACTCACTCGTGCCCGCATCATCTTGTTTTTAAACAAAAACCAGCGACGCTCCACTTCAGGGTACTTTTTTAAAACATTTTTAAAATTCCTGAACACCCCCCTTCCACCAGAAAGCACCTGACGCAATTCCGCGCGGGCCGCTGGTGTATGTAGATTTGCAGTAAAGCTCTCCATGAGTTCAAAACCATCATCGCTATTCCATGATGGCAACTCATAGAAATCATCCTCATTAAAGTCTCCCTCCAAGCCTACTTCCTCAACCATTTCCCTGGATGCGACGGTTTTATTTTTTGAATCAAAAAACCATTCGCTACCTTGGTCTTCCATAGAGAAAAGAATATCGTCAATTATGGTGTCGGACAGCTCGAAAGTCATAGAAAATCCTAGTTCAAATCTGAACGCTTTGAAATTACTTTGCTTATGAGGCCATAATCTTTTGCCTCTTCAGAACCGAGCCAGTAATCCCTGTCTGTATCCTTGGCAACCTTGTCCAAAGCTGTTCCAGTTTCCTCTGAAATGATTTTGTTAAGCTTTGCCTTTGTCTTTTCAATTTCAGCGGCGTGAATTTCAATATCAGTAGCAACACCTTTCATTCCACTTGATGGCTGATGAATCAAGTAATGGCTATTAGGCATTCCGAAACGTCTTTCCTTTGGTGAGGCAAGCAAAATCAAGGCAGCGGCGGAAGCAACAAGCCCCCATCCAATGGTGTAAACAGGTGCATTGATAAAGCGGATTGTATCAAAGATTGCAAAACCAGCATCCACATCACCGCCAGGGCTATCAATATAAATGTAAATCGGCTTGTCATTATCAGCTTCAAGAATCAGCAACTGCTTGACGACTTTATCAGCATTTTCTTCATTGATTTCACCACTTAACAAAATCTGACGTGTTTTAAGAAATTTTTCAGCAAGAGGATCAGCTCCTTCTTCCTTCTTCTTTGGTTCTTCCTCTTCTTCTTCGCATCTTACATCATTAAAAAATCTTCTCATAAGAACTCCCGTTAATTCAAGTCCGGCGTTTCCGGAAAATAGTCCAAAAGCATGATTTTGCTTCCGGAAATCAATTATGCCCCTTTTTTATATGGCACTCATAAAATATAGTGAAAAAAATACGCAATGTCCACATTCCATATTTAGGAAGCTTATATCCTATACTTCCATTTACATTATACTTCTTTCCGCCTGCTGCAACATAAACCTGGTTTTATTGTTAGATGAATCCAACGTCAGCGAATACTTCAAGGAACGTACAGCCGAATGATAATCACCTAGATAGTAGCTCTGTTTTCCCATGCGGTACAAAATCTCTGCCTTATTTTTGGAACTGGTGGATCTTGCAGAAGCTTTATTCAAATATTCAAGGGCATTGGCATAGAGCTTCTGTCCAGAATAGATGTTTCCATTGTTCATGCAGGCATTGACAACCGCTTCATTCTGTCCAGATGCCTTGGCAATTGGGCTTCTATTTGAATAAACCTTTACGATATGGTCATATATCTTTTGGGCTGTCGCTATATCCCCGTCATAAATGGCAAACCATCCGGCCATTTCGCATTCCCAAAGGTCAATCTCATCAAGATGTTCAACCGGAATAAACTTTTTGACTTTCTTTTTCTTCTTTGCGGAATCATCCTGAACCGTATGGGCTGCATGTTCATAACGCTCAAACAATTCCTTGGCATCAGCATCCTTTCCAGACTCCAGCAAAGTTATCAAAGAAAACCTCATTACCTCGGATGGATACAAGCTTGGACCTATCTCATTTTCCTCCAGAAGAGGCCACACTTTTGACGCCTTCTTTGCCTTTTCCATTGTGGCATCGGAGTTTATGATAAGCTGCTGCTCAAGAATCATAAGTTCTGGGCTTACATTTTTTTCTTTTGCAGACTGAACCAAAGAAAGCACATCCTCCGGCAAAACATCCGGGACAGCACTCTCTTCATCCATGACACGCGTACTTAATCCGGCTTCACGTATGTGGATTGTCATCATGTCGTCTTCCGGTCTATTCTTTCGACGCAACGCGAATTCTCCATAGGAAGCCAATCCTGGAAGATATTCCGGAAAATATTCAACGACTTTTGAAAGCCTTTCATATTCAAGCTTAAGATTTTCTTCTCCACGGGCATAGTTGGCACTGTTTACATAAGCCTGCGGCAAATAGGAAGATGCACCAGATGCATTCAAATCTGTTTTGGAATTCATGGCCAGAAGTTGAGAACGAACCTTTTCGGCTTCCTCATCCATTGAAAGGATATAATAATTATCAGCAAGCAAAGCGCGGTACTGCATAACAACAGAAGGTGCAAAATCATCCTTTTCATGAGGCAGCATGGCTTCAAGGCTCTGGCTGTAGAGACCGTTATCAAAAAAGACAAGTCCCCAGAACAGACCGTCATCCATGTTTTCTGTCCGGTTTGGATAAATTTTTACCGCTTCCTGATAAAGTCCTTCCTTCATGCTCAGTACGGCAGCATTCCAATTCCAACGGTATTTTCGTGTTCCAAGGTATGCATCGTTATAAATTTTGGAAAATCGTGCATCATAGAACACTTCCTGTTTTCTTGATCCATCCTTTTTCCAGAGCTTATCCTCTCTGGTTGCCCGTTTTCCAAAAAGTTCATTGGCGGATTTTCCGGAAGAAATCGTGTTCCTCAAAAAAGCTTCCGCATACAGGGAACCATATTTTGTTCCTGAAAGGGATTTTGAAACTTTCAAGGCATTG
This sequence comes from Treponema sp., assembly GCA_045643225.1. Classification (GTDB taxonomy): domain Bacteria; phylum Spirochaetota; class Spirochaetia; order Treponematales; family Treponemataceae; genus Treponema_D. The sequence goes on from JAZUKJ010000009.1 coordinate 12,071, forward strand.
GACACCCTATCCTGCTGCAAAAGAAAATTGGCATAGACCGCCTGCAGCTCTTTTGAAGAGCCATCCTTTTTTATTGCCTTTTTTATAACTTTTTCAGCCTTATCATTGTACCCAAGTCTAAGAAAACGCTTGTACACCCCAATCCTTTCGTAAGTAGTGGCGGCCTGTTTTTCTGCTTGAACCAATGACGAATATGCATTTTTTACATCCCCGTCAATAATATATCTGTCCACAGAATCCAAAAGCGATGTAAGAGAGCCACCTTCGTAGTGACTAGAACATGCAAACAGACATGACAAAACCACCGGCACCAAAATTAGTGTCAGTGGTCTCACCATACGGGAAATGTTGATTTTTTTTCTATTTATTTTGCTTTTCAACTTCAAGATCTTTCCGTACATTATCCAAAACGGCATTTATAAACTTAAATGAATCATCAGCACCATATTCCTTTGCAATTCCTATGGCCTCATCAATAATGATTGTCGCCAGAACATCTTCGCTTTGGAACATCAAAGAATATACGCTGACTCTCAAAATAGCGATTGAAACCTTGTTGACCCTATCAAAAGACCACTTATCAGAAAGGTGGGCCTTTATTATAGTATCAATTTCGTCAATATGATTTATGGTTCCTGCAATCAATATTCTTGCAAAATCATATTTTTCAACCGTCTTTTCATCAGCGGAATCCGCTTCATCAGGATTCGTACTATTCTGATCTACCCAATCTAAAGTCAACAGGCGGTCCAAATCTGCACCCCCAATTTCATAGGAATACAGAGCCTGGACTGCCAATATACGTGCTTTTCTACGTGACACTTTTTAGCCTACCACTTGAGGAGAGCTTTCAATGCATCTCCAGTCTTTTTGCGATCAACATTCTGAGGTATATCAAGTGACTTTGCAATATCCTGTGCTGCCTGAGCAAAATACTGCTGCTGTTTCTGCTGAGTCAAAATATTCTTGATATATTCATACACAGTGATATTTGATTCTGGCATAAAAACATCACCGATTTCCAACATCTTTGCGGAATACTTTTCCTGAACAACATAGAACTGATAATCGGTTGCAGTATTTGTTACTTCGCTTACGAATCCCTTCTTCTTGTCGAAGAGTTCTTCAATATTTGCATATGACCAACCAAGTACCTGTGCCTGCTGATTTGTCTTCTGAATCAACATATTACCAGCCTGATACTTCTTTCCATTATCAGGTGAACTCTTTATAGATGCTTCCTTTGATTTGTCAGCTGAATACTGATTGCGAAGGTCAGTAGCAGTTGCCTTTGCAGCGCTTTCGTTGTTTCCCTTTGGAACTACGACCAGGAACAATTTTACCATATCGTTCCATACAAAATTGCTGCGGTTCATAGCGAACTGGTCACGGATTTCCTTATCTGTTGCAGTAACTTTTGCAATTTCAGCCTGCTTCATGGAATAAACGTACTGCTGAGCAACAAGCTGGCTCTTAAGATATTCCTTGTAATCCTTCAGGCTCATTCCAGATGACTCGTAGATATATTCGCTAAGAGTCTTTCCGGTCTGCTGCTTTATAAGGTCTGAAAGCTGAGTTTCTGTAACCTGCTGACCAATCTGCTGAGCAAAGGTGCTCAAAAATGCCTGATCAACCTGGCTATCTGTGATACTGATTCCCTTTTTTGCTGCAGCCTGGGCAACAAGTTTTTCCTGAATCAGACTGTCAAGAAGCTGCTGTCTCTGTTCAACGGTAAGAGACTGTTTGCTTCCATAGGCACCGCTTAACTGCTTTTCAAGAAAACCGGCCCTTGTCTTTAACTGTTTAAGAGTAATTGTTTCTGTTTTGTTAAGTTTTACAACAGCCAAAGGTGTCATGTCACCACTCTGGGCAAAAACAGATGTCACCAATGCCAACGAAAGAGCAATTCCAATAGCAAAGCGTTTCATATTCATTCCTCTTGTCTCAAAAATTATTTTCAGGAAACAGATTTGAAAATCCATTTTCCTTCGGGCTGCTTCACTGCATCCCCACTCTAAAAATATAACAACCCCGCATATATTTTGTTACACGGGTATTAATTTTTTAGGGAATCTCTGAAAAGTATTTTTTAGAGATGTCCTTTACTGATTTTCCAACGGAAGTCCACCCGAGATTACGGCTCTGATTCTGCGTACTCCAGCTGAAGATGACTGTTCCTTGACAATCTTGAACTCACCAATCTGTGCTGTGTGCTGAACATGAGGTCCACCACAAACTTCTTTGCTGAACCAGGAGTCCTTTCCACCGATTGTGTAGACCTTTACCTGCTGCTCGTATTTTTCACCGAACAAAGCTCTGGCACCCTGCTTCCTTGCTTCCTCAAGATCCATAATCTCCATGGAAACCGGAAGGTCTTCCTTAATCTTCTGGTTAACGATATCCTCTGCCTGCTTGATTTCTTCCTTGGTCATTGCACGGCCAAAGCTGAAATCAAAACGCATTCTCTCTGCTGTAATGTTGGAACCCTTCTGGGCAACCTCTGGTCCAAGAATCTGGACAAGAGCCTGCTGAAGAAGATGTGTGGCGGTGTGATACTTTGTTGTAACCTCACCGTGGTCTCCCAATCCACCCTTGAATGCACCGGCTGACAAAGAACGGCTTTCTTCCTGATGCTTCTTTTCTTCTTCCTTGAATCCTTCCACATCGACTGTCATACCATTTTCGGAGGCAAGATCCTGTGTCAATTCAATTGGGAATCCAAATGTATCATAAAGACGGAACGCTACGCGTCCAGGAATAATCTTCTTTGGATTTTTCTGCAGATTTGGAAGAAGCTTTGCAAACTCCGCCTCTCCAGACTTCAAAGTCTTAAGGAACTTGTTCTCTTCCTGGGTCAACTGAGCTTTGATAAATTCAGCATGTTCCGCCAGTTCAGGATAGGCATCCTTGTAAAGTCCCACGATGATTTCGGCAGTCTTTGCAAGGAAAGCTCCCTCGATTCCAAGCTTAAGTCCCTCACGGACTGCACGGCGAATAATCCTGCGGAGGATATAACCGGCTCCAGTTCTGGCTGGGGTAACTCCCTGTGGGTCTCCCAAAATAAAGGTAGCAGTTCTGGAATGGTCGGCAATAATGCGAATGGAAGTATCAATTTTTGTATCGCTTCCATATTTTTTGCCGGAAAGTTCTTCTATATTGTGGATGATTGGCTGGAATACATCGATTTCGTAAACAGACTTCAATCCGTTGAGTACGGAAACCGTGCGCTCAACACCCATTCCGGTATCAACACACTTGCGTTCCATTTCGTTGTATTTTCCATTGGCATCCTTGTTGTAGCCCATGAAAACGTTGTTCCAGATTTCAAGATATTTTCCACAGTGACAGCCCGGGCGACAATCTGGGCCACATTTTTCCTGGCCATTGTCATAGAAAATCTCTGTGTCAGGTCCACAAGGTCCTGTCTGTCCAGCAGGTCCCCACCAGTTGTCCTCACGAGGAAGGAAGAAAATTCTTTCAGCTGGGATTCCCATTTCCTGCCAGCGCTTTGCAGATTCCTCGTCACGAGGAATTACTGTACCGTCAGCATTTTCGCCTTCAAAAACTGTAACATTCAGTTTTTCTTTTGGAATGCCCAAATATTTTGGGTCAGTCAGGAATTCAAAGCTGTATGCAATTGAATCATGCTTAAAATATGCTCCCAGGGACCAGTTTCCAAGCATCTCAAAGAAAGTAAGGTGGCTTGGATCTCCAACAGAATCGATATCACCAGTACGAACGCACTTCTGGACATCAGTCAAACGGTCTCCCGATGGATGAGCCTCTCCCAAAAGGTATGGAACTAAAGGCTGCATTCCTGCAGTGGTAAAAAGAACTGTAGGATCATTATTTGGAATTAAGGATTTGCCACTTATTTCTACGTGGCCCTTGGACTTAAAAAATTCAATGTACTTAGAACGCAACTCATTAACAGTCATAATATTTTATAGTAGATTAAAGGTCGGAAATTTTCAAGTAGGATGAATGGGAATTAACGGTTATTACGGACCAGTTTTTATGGCCCCGCAGATTTTTCCAGGGAAAACGCCCGTCGCCGGTACCTGTTTATGATTGTCTACCTTGCCGTATTTGTGCCAATTCAGTAAAATACTTGTCTATGAAAACATCACAGATTCATTTCAGGACACTGCGGGAAGCTCCTGCAGAAGCTGTCATCGCCAGTCATCAATTAATGATGAGAGCCGATTTAATCCGTAAACTTGGTAACGGACTTTATACATACATGCCACTGGGTCTAAAGGCCTACAGAAAGTTGGAAGCAATCATCAAAGATGAACTCAACAAAAGCGGCGCCATGGAATTCAAGCCAACAGTCGTTGTTCCGGGAGACATCTGGAAGGAAAGCGGCCGATGGGAAACAATGGGTCCTCAAATGCTTAAAGCAAAAAACCGTGCAGAGCAGGACATGGTCGTCAGCCCTACAGCAGAAGAAGCTTACACCGCTATATGCCGTGCGGGACTCACCTCCTACAAGCAGCTGCCAATCAACATGTACCAGATCAACACAAAGTACCGTGACGAAATCCGCCCCCGCTATGGAGTTATGCGTGGACGCGAGTTCAACATGATGGACGGTTACACTCTAAACGCGGATGACGAATCCCTGGATGAAAGCTACCAGGCATACGCAAGGGCATACCACAAGATTTTCAAGCGCCTCGGACTCAAGGTTATCCCAGTAAAGGCAGATACAGGCGCAATGGGTGGTTCCGGTTCAGAAGAATTCATGGTTGAAAGCCCTATTGGTGATGACACACTTATCCTTTGTAACGAATGTGACTACGCCGCAAACGTGGAAAAGGCATCCTGCAAACCAGATACCCCGGTCGATAATGATGGAAATCCACAAAAGAAAACCGACCTGCCAATCGAGGAAGTGGCCACTCCAAATGTATTCTCAATTGAAGATATGGAGAAATTCTTCCAGTCCACACCAAAGATGTTCATAAAGGCATTGATTTATAGGGTAATCAATTCAACTCTGGATATGGAGAACGCCCCTTACGGAAAGGATTTGAAATCAAAGACAGAAGGAAACATAAAGTTCTACCCTCTTTCCTATGTCTGTGTACTTATCCGTGCAGACCTTGATGTCAACGAGGCAAAACTTGCAGGAGTCCTCAAGGCCAGTGAAGTCGCCCTTGCCGAAGCTGATGAAATCATGCAGATTGCAGGCGCTCCACACGGATTCGTTGGACCGGTTACAGTAAAATGCCCTATCCTCCAGGATTTGACGGTCAACGAAATGCATGACGCCATTGCAGGTTCCGGAAAAGAAGGTTTCCATATCAAACATGTTGAGCCATCAAGAGATTACACTCCTTGGATGAACGCTGATGTACGTACAGTAAAAGACGGGGACAAATGTGCCTGCCCAAGCTGCAACGGAACCTACTACAGCACAAAAGGCAACGAGCTGGGACACATCTTTAAGCTCGGAAAGAAATACACAGAATCCATGAACGTTACCTATTTGGACAAGAACGGAAAGGCAGCAGTTCCAACAATGGGCTGCTATGGAATTGGAGTAGATAGAGTCCTGGCTTCCATAATTGAAACCAATCATGATGATTTTGGAATCCAATGGCCAATGAGTGTCGCACCTTTCCAGGTCGCAATTGTTCCAATCAAGTACAAGGATTCAATGAAAGAGGCCGCCGACAAGCTGTACCAGGAATTGACCGAGGCCGGTGTCGAAGTTCTTCTGGATGACAGGGATGAAAGGCCTGGCGTAAAATTCAATGACATGGATTTGATTGGATTCCCGATCCGCATTACAGTCGGAGACAAAAACCTTCCTAACATCGAAGTAAAGCTCAGAACAAACAAGGATTCAGAATTGATTCCTCTTGAAGGAGCTTCACAGAAGATAGCAGAAATGGTTAAGGCCGCCATGGACCAGCTGAACAAGTAGATCTAAAAAGCTTTAGAATCATAATCCTTTTAATGGACCGTTGGACAGATAAAGTTCGGCGGTCTTTTTTTTTATTTACAGGATTGTTACCATTTTTTTGTTCCAAGCTGTAACTGAACGTCCTTTATTTTTTTCTTATTATGACTGGAAGTTAAAATTTTTGAACCGTTTTTTATCTGCCTGGAACAAAAACAAAACATTTTGTGCCTTAAAAACGATTTAAATACTTCAATATAAATCCGAAATATTATGGAAGGCTTTAAAAATATTTTAGATCTTCACAAATAAAAATTCTGGATAAAAAATTTTTAAAAAAGTCGGCCCGGATAAACGGCAGGGACGTTTTAGGATGTCCAATGTTTTCGGCTAACTTTTTACAGGGGATTTTAATGAGAAACTTAAAAAAATTTATTATCGCGGCCGCCATTGCATCTGCAATTCCATTCTGCACT
>JAZUKJ010000010.1:0-76533 GCA_045643225.1 Treponema sp.
TGTTCATCCATATTGAACCTCCTGATATTCGTAATGCTTCTTGGCAGTCGCACTATAAATATTAGGAGGTTCTTTTTTCTGTGTATAGCTAAAGCTTTCTGAACCTCCAGCCGAGCTGGAGGTTTTCTTTTCACAAAAAAATCCCTTGCCAGCACACACATTGGCAAGGGATTTAGATAAATCAGATAAATATCGTACAAAGGGGGCACCACCTTTTTAGACCAGTGTACAGCCCCTTCCGGACTTAATAAAACAGGCCTCTATTCAAGTGGAGCAAAATATCCACACTCATCCTTTCCTGAACGGTTCAGAAGATAAGCCTCTATTTCCAGTGGCAGATATTTTCGTCCATATTCGGTAGGCTGAGTCGAAGTAAAGGTCAACTGGTAAAGACCCGAAGGCATTCCAATCAAATCCGAAATAACAGGCGCCAGGCCTTCCGCCCTATACACATAGTAGGCCTTTCCTGTGGTGTTTTCGGTTATGAAATTGACTTCGCTGGAAGTTCTCGTCTGATTGACCAGCACAGTGCTAAAGGAAATGGCATTGTTGTTCATGTATCCGGTCAAATCGGACAGGCTATATCTTGTGAAGGCATTCTGACTTACATTGCCATCGGTGATATAAATTATTCCACGTTTCTTTTCGCCATTCACCAAATCATTGGAAGCAAGCCTGATTCCAAGATCAAGGGCAGAATTATCAGAGTAAGGTGACTGCAGGGCTTTTGTAGAGAAAGTCGAAAGCCTGTCAGGTGTTCCTGAAAATTCTGTGATAGGCATGTCGCCAACAGAAACAACAGTCACATGACCTTTTCCATTCATGGCGGCCGTGATTTCACGTACAGCTGTATTTACCTGCTCGGCATATTTTTCCATACCGGAAGAACGGTCAATCAAAATGGCTATGTCGGCCTTTTCATTGTTGTTTGCGGCCCCAACCACCTTGAAGTTATTCACAGGGCGCTTGTTTTCCGTAACAAGGAAATTGTCGGAATTCAATCCCACAATTGGCTGCCTATGTCTATTTTCAACGCGCACCTCGACTGTAACGTTAGGGAATTTGTCAGAGAGTACCCGCTCAACCTGGACAAAGAATCCACCAACAAGCTCCGTCATCTTAGACATGATATAAATATCACTGCTCTTGAAGTCAGTTACGATAATGTTTCCATTTTTATCAGGCACGGCTGATGTAATCTCTCCGCCGCCACGAGGGGTTCTTCCATTTTCAAATGTGGAACCGGTTTCACAGTCGACAGTGACGATACGGTTTCTATCTGTCAGGATAAGATAGTCGCCCCACACCTTCATACTTTCTGGACGAGCAAAGGTTTTGTCATTCACCAAATTTCCGATGTAGTTGCCGGAACGGTCAAATTCGTAGATAGCTCCACGGACTGAATCGGCAACAAAGATTCTATCATTGACAATGGCAATTCCAGTTGGTGATTTCAGACCTGCAAAATCAGATGTGCGGGAACCAAAATGAAGAAGACCGTTTCCATCCGGGTCAAAAACTACGACACGGCAGTTTCCAAAATCCGTGACATAGATATTTCCCTGGCTATCCTCCGCAAGATACTGAGGACCAACAACCTGTCCTTCCCCACGGCCTTTTTCACCGATATACTTCAGGAATTTTCCTTCCGAATCAAGAATCGAAAGACGGTCGCCAGAGAATTCGCTGACAAGAAGATTGCCGCTCTGTAGACGAATAATATCCATTGGCCTGTCGAAGCCATTGATTGGTCCGCGGACCCGCTTCAGGACAATGCCGTTCACATTATAGTGGAGGATTTCATTTGAACCGTAAGCCACGACCCACATGCTTCCATCGTTGTTCGCCAAGGAAGATATAGGCTGGCTGTAAATCAGGACCTTGTCGCCGTTCACATTTGGAAATGAACCGGACTCGGTGTAATGCTCTTCATAGTCCTTTTCGGCCTGGGTGACACGCCTGTCGCTTACAATCTCGATGCGGTTGGGGATAAGCAGCCCGCCGTAACCGTTGTCGGCTGCAAACTGCCACTGCTGTAACGCGGCACCTTCAATACCCGCCCTGTAATATGCCTTTCCAAGCCAATCCAGAATCATGCTTTCGCCTGGCAAATATGAGAGGGCCTTCTCGAATTCCTGAATGGCCTCGTTATAGGCTCCACGATAGAAACTTTGAACTCCACGTCGGAATTCCTCTTCAGCAAAACCTGAATTGGCGCTTCGGGAAGTGGCATTAGGTTCACGCATCGTATCAACAAGATTCGTTTGAGCAAAGATATCCAAAGTTGCCAAAACGGCTGTGCAGATTAAAACAATTATCTTTTTCATTTTATCACTCTTCCACCAACTCAGCATCCTGAAGGTGCTGTTTTATTACTTCATTACCGTTGTCCTTCCTGTATGCCTGCTCCAGATATTTTCTGGCCTGGGAATACAGTCCCATGCGGTAATAGACAAATCCAATGCTGTCAAGACATGCGGAACTATCAGGGGCAATGGTCAAGGCTTTTTTGCACAAAGACAGCGCCCTTGAAAGTTCCCTGTTTTCACAAGCCAGAACATACCCCAAACCGTTAAGGGCCGTGGCATTATTCTCGTCAAGGGAAAGGGATTTCTGGTAAAAATCAATGCACTGCTCCACATTGCCCTGGTCCCAACAAAGGAAAGCGAATGATGCATAGACGGAAGAGACTTTGTATCCGGCCTTCAAAAGCTTTTCCAGCTCGAAATTTGCCAGCTGGGCACGGCCTGTTTTGCAGTAAATGACGGCCAGCACGTACCGGCACTGAAGCAACCGGTCCTTTGAAACTCCTCCATCATTCACAGACGTTACAATCTGTTCCAAATAGAGCATGGCGTCATCGTATCTATCCAAATTGAAATAGCAAAGTCCAAGATAATATGCAATATCCAATGCATCTTCCCCGGAAGGATCCGGCAATGAAAGGAAAAAGGAAAGAGCGCCAGTATAATCCTTGCGCTTGTATAGGTTAATACCTTCCACCAGTCTGTCAGCCATAAGTTTTCCCCCTAAAACCACCCATCTTTATAGCTTGAATTGGCAACTGCCTCCGCATAAAGGACAGAAACAGAAACGTAACCATCTTTTACAAGGGCATAGTCAGAAGAACTTCTCCCAAAGGTCTTCATGGCGCCATCCCCAATGCAACTGCTAAATATCCTGCCGTCTACATCCCTGGAGATTTCAACCCTGTCCTGATAATCACGTCTGGCGATATCCGCAAAACGAACACCTTTATACGAATCAATTGAGGGGGCATTTACATTTACAAAAAAAGTATAACCATCCCCCTCCTCTTTATTTCGGAGATTTCCACATAAACCTATAAGTTTTTCTAAATTTTTTGCGGCAAAACACGCAAGATTTTCAAATTTATACTGCCGGGGCACCCCATTTTCCCCAGTACCGGGAATTTTTTCCGCACTCAGCGCTATACCCGGGACACCGTACAGACAAGCCTGACGGGCAGCCCCGCAGGTTCCAGAATAAATTATGTCAGTACCTATGTTGCCGTCGTTATTGATGCCGGAGATCACCACATCCGGGACGGACGGAAGATATCCCCCCTTTATCCCGGATATGACACAATCTATGGGAGTACCGTCCAGCGCATAAACATTCTTTTCCCGGCAGACCAGAAGCTGTCTTTTGAATATATTAACCGAGCAGGATGCCCCCGAACGATTGCTCGACGGAGCAACAACCCAAACATCATGTCCGCACTCAACCATGACATCCCGGAGAACCTTGAGGCCGGGAGCATCAATTCCGTCGTCGTTCGTCAACAATATTTTCATACCAGGCGGACACCTCGGCTTGGCTTAACAACTGAGCAGGTCGCCTTGAAACCGAAAATCCGCTCGTACTCCTGCAATATATTCTGATACCGCTCAATGTCTACAGTCTTTATGACGCTGTAAGTGCACCGTCCAAAACCTTTTCCTGTTATTCGGCCACAACTCAATGGAGAGCGAGACGTAGCCTCGATTCCTCCCAACGCAAGGACCCGCTTCAAGAGCCAGTCTATTTCCGGACATGAAACATCATACAAATCCCTCATGCCTTCATGGCTGCGGTTGATTGAACGCGCAAAACTTGTAAAGTCACCTTTCTCCAAGGCTGCCTGAATATCAAGGATATACCTGTGCTCGTTCATTATGCAGGTCAAATGGCGGCGGACGTCTTCATCCACGACAGACAGGACTTCATTCTTTTCCGCGCTCCTGTCGTCATAGACCCATCCTCCAAAGGCGGCGGACTTGAGTTCCTTTAGCTCTCCCAGCAGGAGAACATTTTCCGGCTGCATCAGGCCATCCTCATTCCACGTCGTAACCCTAGGCACACTGGTATCCGTAAGAACAAAGGTCATGTCCTTGAATTTGAATGGCAAAAGATAAAACGCATCCCTGGAATGGTCCGTCAGAACGACAGTATTTTCCTTGGAGTAGACGGCGGTAAAAATATCAGCCAAAGTGTTCTCAAGGCCAAGAAATTTCCTGTCAGATTTTTGCAGCAGCTGGACAAGGTTTTCCTCTTTGCAACGGTATTTGAAAAGTTCCTTGAGGGCCCAGGCAGACGCAACCTTCATTGCCGTCGTTATCCCAAATCCAGAGGAAGGCAGGACATCGGAGTATATTGTGAAATCGACGCCACCGCATTCGACACCTTCGGAAATGAAACCGTAAACAACGGACTTAATGGTGTTCGCCCATTTATCCTCTTTCCTTATTTTAAGACCTGAGATGCTGCACTTTTTCTTTTCCTTCATCTGAACAAAATTAAAGTGAAGGTTCGAGTCATCCCGATGAGACACAGCGACATAGACCGGTATGTTTACGGCCATAGACAATGTCTTGTCCTTAAAAAACCATGTATGTTCGCCAACCAGATGGACCCGTCCAGGAGCCATGGCAACGGCATCCGGACTACATCCATACTCTTCCTTATGCGCGGCAACCACAAGATCCATCTGCGGTGTTTTTGAAGCCGCCTTATCTAGCTTTTCAATTTTTTTTTCAACCAATTTCGTTTCCAGCTTTTTATGAAATAATTATATTTAAATAAGACACTGACATATGAGTTTTCCAGAAAGGCATGTAAAGTGGATGGCGTGCAAACATTTCCATCCAAAAACGTCATAAGATACAATGTCACCAAAATCAGACACCGGTTGTGATGTATTTTTTTCATACGCATAAGCCAAAAGCGGTATCCACCAATTGAATTTTTAATACAAATTCATACAATATAATATATAATGATTCTGTCGATTTTACAAGTTTTTTATGCTTTTTTTTCGGGAGTGCTGCAGGCATTGTCCATATCGAATCCGATATTCCCGCTTGGCTCCCCATTCATCGCCCTATTCGCGCTGGTACCAATGTACATCGCATTCTACTCGGCCCGTTCATACAGGAAGGCTTTCCTTATTTTCTTTATAGAGGCTCTCACGACCCATCTCTTTTCCAGTTCCTGGCTTGCCAATTTCCACGGATATGCAGTTTTTACGTTGGGGGCAAGCGCACTTGGAACTGCCGTGCTGGGTGGACTGGTAGGTATTGTTACACACTTTTTCCCGGCCCAGCTCCAGAAGGTTTCCATGCTGGAGGAAAATGGAGGTCGCAAAGCGAATTTCATCTCAGAGAGAATACTCTGGTTCTGCGCTTCCTGGATACTTTGGGAATGGATAAAATCAACAGGCCAGATGGCATATCCGTGGGGAACAATCTCCATGGCCGCCTACAGATGGAAAATTTTCACCCAGATTACGGACATCACAGGGGTATGGGGCGTGACATTCCTTTACACTTTCTTTGGAGCCACACTGACGGAAGGCATAAGGCTCCTTGCATCGATAAAGAAATCACAAAACCCGGCGCCTCTTGTGTACACCTTTAAGTACTGCACGAAATCCGTATTCATTCTTTTCGGATTGTGCGGAATATACGGACTTTACCAATATTTCGCTCCAAGGGTTCAGACCAAATATCTAAGCACAGTGATTGTGCAGCAAAACGCAGACCCCTGGGGAACAAGGGAAAGCGAATCCATTAGAATTTCGGCGCAGCTTACGGAACAGAAAGTAAACGAAATGCAGGAACGCGGAAAAAAGCCGGACCTCATACTGTGGAGCGAAGGCACCCTTAACAAGTTTTTCCCCAGGTCCATAGATTTTTACGGCCAGTTCCCGGAAGACGAAAGCCTGACCGACTTCATAAACCGCATGGACACCCCATTCATAATTGGTGGGGCGGCACTCATGGACCACTACAAACGTAAACTGACAAACGTATCCATCCTTTTTGACAGGGACGGAAATTATGCCGGTTTCTATTCAAAGATGCATCTCGTTCCTTTCGCCGAATTGATTCCAATGGCGGACAACCCTTTCATGAGCTGGTTCATCAAGGAAGTCGTAGGCCTTCCTGCAACCCTTTCCCAGGGAAAACAGACCGTCATATTCAAGATTCCGCTCACAAACGACGGCGTAAAGGGATTCGAGGCTCCGCTGGAATACAACATTCCGCCAAAGGCCGTCATAGCGCTAAACAAGGATGGGTTATATGACAGTGAAGCCACGGAAAGGTTCATCTCAAATCCAGAACTGAACCCTGATGCGTTCATATCCTTTTCAACTCCAATCTGCTTTGAGGATGCCTTCCCTGATGTATGCAGAAAGCTCTACGCAGAAGGAAGCGAAGTTTTTCTCAACATAACGAACGACTCCTGGTCAAAAAATGCCTCGGCCGAGTACCAGCATTTCATAGCGGCCAGCTATCTTGCAATAGAATTCAGGACCACACTTGTCCGCTGCTGCAATTCCGGATTTTCTGTCGTCGTTGAGCCTAACGGCAAAATAAAAGGAAGCATGCCTCTGTTCTGCCAGGACGCAATGGAAATAGATGTCCCGGTATATGAGCGGAAATTCACCACATTCGCAATTTACGGCGACTGGTTTGCATATACAATAATAGCGTTCATGGTGCTGTATTTCCTTGTAGAAACAATCAGGCAGCATTTCTCAATACGCCTTCCAAAAATAAGGCTATATATGCCTGAATCAGGATGCATGGACCAGGGCGACGGCCATCAAAAAACCGATACCCCTGCAAACGATAGCGTCCTTCCCCGAAAACTGGATTCCCTTTATGTTTCAGGAACCTCAAGGCCGTCCACATATTCGTATTCAAGCCTGCTCCATCAGCCGGTGGCGGCCCAACAAAAAGATTCTCCGGATGGCGGAACAAAAAAATCTGAAACTGAAAAAATTTCATCCGAGAAAAAAGCCAGAACCGTTGGTAGAGTCCCATCAGAGGCAAAGGATTCCACCGTCAAACCTGCAAGAAAGACACGTACAGTGAATACAGAAAAAAAAGCAGGCGCAAAGGATTTGGAAAAATCGGAAAAGGCTACAAAAAAAGGTACCACGGCAAGAACCCTAAAAACTTCAAAGACTGAGAAGGAAGAGAAGGTTTCAACAAAAGTAAAGGCCAAGACCCCAAAAACCGTCAAGGCAAAGGAAACCGTTTCGGCTACAAAGAAAAGTCCGGCGGCCACAGCAAAAGCAAAAAAGACTCCAAAGGTTGAAGAAAAAAACAAAACCGTAGTCTCGTCAGCAAAAAAAAGCGGCACAGCCAAAACATCGGCCAGCAAAAAACAGACTGAAAAGACTCCTGCCGCAAAAGGCAAAAAATAAGGAAACAGAAAATGAAAATAAAAACTAAGGCATCCATATTCAGAACAACCTTCACGCTAATTTTTACGGCACTAATCAGCCTTGGATGTTTCATTTCCATGCCGCTCCCAGGAGGAGTCCCCATTGCGATTCAAAATCTTTTTGTGATGCTGGCCGCTCTAATTTTGGGGGGCCTGCAGGGGGCCGGTTCTGTAGGTCTTTTCTTGTTGCTTGGAATAATCGGTGTGCCTGTTTTTTCAGGTCCAAGAGGCGGCTGGGAGGTTTTCACAGGACAGACAGGCGGATATCTGTGGGGCTATTTTGTGGCAGCTTCCGCCGCGGGACTAATCGTAGGGACGCCGCACGTTTTTGAAAAAAAATTTAACATCAGGATGTGGCTCCGCATAATGCTTGCATCGCTCCTGGGATTCGCCCTCATATACGCACCCGGAATCCCCTGGTATGTCCATCTCATGTCGGAAAGTGGAAATCAAATGAACCTGCAGTCCATATTGAACGCAACCCTATACCCTTTTATCCCTGGGGACATACTTAAATTTATTGTATCGGTTCCACTGGCAGCCATACTCCGGCCTATCGCGGCAAAATATCTTTATCCAAATGATGAACAGGAACTGCAGGAAATAATGGAGGAAATGAAAAACCGGAAAAAGGTTCAGGACAAGATTGTCAAAAAGATTTTCAAGAAATCAAAAGACAAATAGTTTTGGGCACGGCGGCCAGGTGGATTACGGCACATCCGCCTGTCCATGCGTCTCGGGGCACTTGATTAAATAGACCAAAGTCGATATAGTTTCAAGCATCGGGACCCGCCGGGGTCATATTCATATCTTTTTATTCAGGAATTGTAATCCAATATCAACATTACCAAGGAAGGACTAAATGGGAAATTACGAAGATCACTCAGGAGAAAGAGAGCGCAAGGAACCTGTAAAGATTCGTGGAGAACTTTATACAACTCAGATTACATTGGACAACCGCTCTTATTTTTTTAACGTAAAGGAAAACAGAAACAAGGATGTCTTTCTCCAGATCGTAGAAAGCAAACCTGCAGACCAGGGAGAAGCAGAAAGACGTGCCATCGTTATTTTTGCAGACGCAATGCAGGATTTTTTGAGAGGTCTCGATACATCTCTCAGCTTCATTGAGAAAGAGCAGAAAGAAAGAAACCGCATAAAGGCGGAAAGACGTGCAGAAAGAGAAGCAAAATATGCGGCGCAGGCTTCCGATGGATTCAAATCCTCTGAAGAAAAAGCCCCTGCTGGTAAAAAAATCTACCGCCGCAAAGGTGAAAACCGTCTTGTAGCTGCAAAACGTGAGGAAAAGGCTGGAAGGGTTCATGTAGTATCCAAGCGTTCAAGCGATACTTCCAGTGAATTCTAAGATATGCATTCTTGCACTGGGCCCTTGGATTTTTTACCAAGGGTCTTTTTTTTTAGAAAATACTACGAAGGGAGCGGCCACATGAAAAAGTTTGTCCTGTCAATAATTTTATATCTCATGGCATTTTGCGTTTTCGCCCAGCAGAATCAATACAGGAATAAGAAATATGATTCCCTGGAGAAAAAAAAGGATTACAGGGCCATAATATCCGACATCCAGGACAAGCACGCGGTGGTATATTCCACATCAGACTATTATTATCTTGGGGTCGCCTATTTCCATCTTGAGAACGATGCGGAGGCGCAGAAATATCTGAATCTGGCAATCGAAAAGGACCCAAACTTCATGGAGGCCTACGATTATCTTGGAGGAAGCCATTATTTTGACGGAAATTATGATGAGGCCATTAAAAACTTCAAGAAATGCATTGAGCTCAACCCAAAATATCCGCAACCCTATGAAATGCTTGGAGAAATATACGAATCATACGAGAACTATGAACAGGCCCTCCATTTCTATCTGGAATACAGGAAGCTAAAGAACACAAGCGAAGTGAACCAACGCATTGCATGTATCTACTACAAGCTGAACGCCACAGGAAAAGCTGTCCCATACCTAAAGGAATATCTAAAACACGACAAGAATTCTTTTTCCATGACGAACATGATGGTCATGGCGCTTTATTGCGAAGGGAACTACAAGGAAGCATCCAAATATGAAAAGAAGTTAACGAAAATATGGAATTCCACGAAGGACGTTTCCATCAAAAAACAAAATTTCTATAAGATCCATTCATTCTACTACAACGAATGTTCTGTCGACATTTGCAAAAGTTTTTTGAACAAGGGCAATGCCAATTCTACCCTGACCTGCAACATAAAAAAGGATGGTGTTGTTGTCGGAATCGTAACCCTGGAATATGACAGCCTGTCCAACAAGACAGGAGGACCATCATATTTTATCGGTATAGACGATTTGTCAGAGGGCATCCACTACACAACAGCCATAGGTTTCCGAAATCAACCGGACTTTGACGAGCTTATAAATGTCATAAAAAAAATCCTGGACGGGAAAATTGAAATGATTTCCCCCAATGGTGGCAGGTAAAAGGAACCTCAATACTTGAATGTCAGCCGCTGGATAGGGGACGGTCCTATCTCTCTACAGATTTTCCTGTGGGCCGCAGTTGGATACCCCTTATGCTTCGCGTAACCATATCCAGGGTATTCTGCATCATACTCCACCATCAGCCTGTCCCTTGCAACTTTTGCTATTATGCTTGCGGCCATAACGTTTGGATATTTTCCATCCGCCTTTATTTCGCAGCGCACATTGCAGTCAATGGAAGGACACTTGTTTCCATCAACGACTGCAACAATCTGCGAGAATTCGGGAACCTGTATATCATTTTTTTTGCACCAGGAAGGAAGTTTTTTCAACATATCCTCATAGGCAAGGCACATGGCTTTCATGCTGGCCTGCAGAATATTTATGCGGTCAATCTCCTGATGATCCACAATGCCAAGCCCCCAGCAGGACAAATCTTTTATAACGCCCTCCGCCTTTTCTCTTTTTTTTTCGGAAAGCTTTTTACTGTCATTCAAGATGTCGGCCGGAAAATCAGGAGGCAGAATAACGCACCCAGCCATGACAGGTCCAGCCAAGGGTCCCCGCCCGGCTTCATCAAGTCCTGCAACAAATTCAAATTCTTTAGCCATAGAACTATTTCTTTTCCTTGCCCCTAAAAATCGGCTCAAGCACTGGTCTTAAATCAGGATACGGCGTATAAAAATTTTTCTCCAGCTCCTCTTCAGTCAGGCCAACCAGTTCATGACTATTGTAATTTATCCAAGGATTTTCTTCCGGATTTTCAATAACGAATTTTCTGCACCAGTAGTCCGGATGAATTGGCAAAGCCTCGCGGTCCTTATAAATTTTGTAGTCATGCACAACCACCTTTATATTTTCCCGTGGCACCCCTTTTTCCAAAAGAATCTCGACCAGATAATTCAATGTGCGGCCAGAATCATAGATATCATCGACCAGCATAATCTTATCCCCAAGGCGAAGATAATCCGGCGAATAAGTCCAGCCATCCACGCGTACAGCTGAATGCTGCTTTACATCAGAATAGCTACGGGCAACAACCGCTGCATATAGGACAGGCTTATGATCTTTTAGAGCGACTTTGTAATATTCGCTGATTATATTGGCCATGTATGCACCACCACGCAGTGAAGCGTATATGACATCAGGAACAAAACCATCCTCCTGATAAATTTTGTGGGCCAGTTTGAGACCATCATTGCGGACAACATCATACGGTAAAAACTCTTTCATAAGTCACCCCCATTTTTAGAAAACAATTTTCAGCTCAAGACAGAATCAACTGACTGTTCAATGGACAGAACAGACGATTCGATTTTCTTCTTATTTTTCTTGAAATAAACTTTTAGTTTCGATCCATCGGAATCAATGACAATGCAATTGGAGTCCTCACGCTTTCCACTCAATATAAGGGAAGCCACTTCATCCTCCACATCATGCTGAATCAGGCGTCTCATAGGTCTTGCTCCCATAGATGGCTCGAATCCATGCTCCACCATATATATCCTAGCCTTAGGTTTCAATTCGATTGAGATTCCCTGCTCCAAAAGACGCGATTCCAGTTCCCGAATTTGAATTTCGACTATCTCGGAAAGCTGTTCCTTGTCCAGCGCATGGAAAACAACAATCTCATCAAGACGGTTCAGCAATTCCGGGGACATTATTTTTTTAAGTTCCTCCATCGCATCAGCCTTCATGGTCTCATATGGAACCAGGCCTTCACCTGCAACAGAGAAACCGACCCTTCCTTCAGAAGTTATGCGGCCTGATCCGGCATTGCTTGTAAAAATAACCACAGTGTTCTTGAAATTCACAACACGGCCTTGTCCATCGGAAAGTTCACCTTCCTCAAGGATCTGCAGCATAAGGTTGTAGATATTTGGGTCCGCCTTTTCGATTTCATCAAAAAGGACTACAGAATATGGATGCTCCATTACTTTTTTGGTCAGCTTTCCGCCATCCTCATAGCCTATGTATCCCGGTGTGGCTCCCGTCAATCCGGATGAGGACCATTTGTCACCGTACTCGCTCATGTTGAATTTCAGCAAAGCGTCTTCGCTTCCAAACAGGAATCTGGCCAGGGACTTAGCAAGTTGAGTTTTTCCGACCCCTGTAGGCCCAAGGAAAAAGAACGAACCGATAGGTCTTTTTGGGGAGGACACCCCCGCCCTATGCCTTCTTATGGCGGAACTTACTGCAGCTATGGCTTCATTTTGTCCAACGACTTCCTTTTTAAGAGTGTTCTCCATTTCAACAAGTTTTTGACTTTCCCCGTTATCCAAACGCTCGGCAGGTATTCCTGTCATGGAGCTTATGACGCTCAGGATATCATCGACAGAAACTTTTCTGTCCACCAGGTTTTCGGATGATTTCCAACTCATTTTCAAGTCATCCAGCTGCTGCCTTAATGTGGCTACCTTATCACGTACAAGGGCCGCCTTTTCATAGTCCTGTATTTCAACAAGGTGCCTCTTTTGGCTGGAAAGTTCCTCAATTGATTTTTCAATCTCATCCAGCTCAGGAGGTCTGAACTCTTCTTTAATCTTTTTTGAGGCGCCCGCTTCATCCAGGATATCCAGGGCCTTGTCAGGAAGGCATCTGTCATGAATATATCTTCGGCTGCACTTCACTATGGCCTCGACAACTTCCCTGTCGTATTGAACATGATGGAAATTTTCATATTTCTGTTTCAATCCCATGATCATTTCAATTGTGTCGGCATCGCTGGGTTCTTCAACATTGATTTTCTGGAAACGGCGGGCCAGGGCTGCGTCCTTTTCAATTCGGTTCCTGAATTCCTTTGTGGTGGTTGCACCGATGACCTGAATTTCTCCACGGCTCAAGGCAGGTTTCAACATATTGCTTGCTTCCATGCTGCCTTCAGGTCCACCGGCACCAATTATTGTATGTATTTCGTCAATAAAAAGGATGATGTTCTTGTTCTCGGACACCTCCTTCATGACACGTTTCATTCTTTCTTCGAATTCGCCACGGTATTTGGTTCCAGCAATCATTGCGGCCAAGTCCAAAAGGATTATTCTCTTTTTTATCAGCCCCTGTGGAACATTTCCTTTTATGATGCGCTGCGCTAGTCCTTCAACCACGGCAGTCTTTCCAACTCCAGGTTCACCAATCAGGATAGGATTGTTTTTCGTCCTGCGGCTCAAGGTCTGAACCAAACGCTGGATTTCCTTTTCCCTTCCAATGACCGTATCAAGTTCATCGCTGCGGGCAGCCATGTTCAAGTCCCGGCCAAACTGGTCAAGCATGGTATTTCCATTCTTTTTGCCATCGGCCTTACCTTCCATGCCGTTCCATGATGGGGCTATCTCCGATTCCCCTGCCATGCTTGACATTGAAGAAGGGACCTTCAGTTCAATTTCCTTGACATACTGCCTTGCCTGATCCAAAGATATGCCAGCTTTTATGAAGAAGGCCTGCAAAAGAGAATGCTCTTCCCGGAGCGACGCAAGAAGAATGTGTTCAGTTCCGATATATTCCTTCTGAAGTATCTTGGATTCCACCGCAGCCACATCCAGCAGATTTTTTAGACGCGCAGACTGAGGGAGGACACCCAATTCAAGATTTGGCAGACGTGACGGCATACTCTGTTCTATTGTTGTCTGGAGCATCAAAACATTTATCTTCATAGCCTTGAGAGCAAAATATCCTAGTCCGTCCGCCGATTTTAAAATCGCCAAAAGAACATGCTCAACTTCAAGGACTTTGCTTCCTAAGTTATATGCCTCCTCAGGGGCCAGAACATTCAACAACCGTTGAACCCTAGGTGAAAAAACTCTTGCCATCAAAAACTCCATTGCTATCGGAATGTAACAATTCCTTTACAACTTCACAGTTGTCTAAAATCTATTCAAAGCGGAAATTGATAAAGCAGTCACGCTTTACCCTACGCTTTCAAACCTTTTGAGGAAACCTTCACATTTTCAAAGGCTTCCTGAAGAATCACAGCCCTAAGGCGGTCAATCTTCTTTTGGGAATCATTTTTTATGTCCTTCTCGAAAGTAAAATTTCCACTTGCAAGGACATATTCAAGATGTCCTTCCTGAATTCTATAAATCAGTGCCCTCATCATTGCGTCGTCGATTCCCTCAAGCAGCTCCATATCAAGTCCCCATTTTACTCCGCTAATAAGGGCAATGGCTTCCCTGAGTTGAACAAAAATCGATGACCTGGACAAGGCTATGGCTCTAAAAACAGTATTCCTGATGGAAGAACCTAGCGTTTTCTTGCATTCATCCCGCGCGGCCCTTTCCAGGTCCCTAAGTTTTGTCGCCGCGGAAACGATATTCGCCAGCTGATCAAATTCAGTTCCGGAAAGACTGTTGCAGGTTCTCAAGTCATAAAAGGAACCAAGGGCACCACCATTGATTCCCAATCCGCTGATTGCATCCGCCCCACCGGAACCAAAGGCCGCCATGAATGTAAGGCCATTATCGTTAAACCCTCTGGTCAAGGATGCAATCTTTCCCAGGGCCGTCAAGGATGGCAGGTGCATTCGGACACAATATTTCATACCGCTGCCGGCCTCCTCAACCAGAGATGTCAGATAGCCAAAGTCATAGCTGGCGGCGAACTGCAGCTTTGATTGAAGTCCCTTGTCAACAATCCCGGAAAGGCTGATGGGGGTATTGAAATCGAAACCGGGAGCGAAGGAACTAATCCTTACATGGTCCACAATGTTCACGGAGCAAGTTATCTTTCCGTCCGACCTGACAATGACGCCAGCCTTTTTATCGGAAACCGCTTCGTCCAGTATCTCCCTCTCGCGAAGGATTTTGGCACCCAACGGGTCCAACCGGTTTACAGACAGCGCCTGATATTTGTCACCATCCGAAAGACTGTTGAACGCATCAAAAACGAGGGACTGAATTCTGTCCCCATCATTTCCACGCAGCTGCGAAGGAAACGGAAAATTCGCAAGATTTCTTGCAAGGCACACTTTGGAGGAAACAAAAACGTCATCATCAATTCCAGCAACGGAATACCAGGCGTCACCGCCAACGGATGTAGAAGAACCATGTGTCATCAGGCATTTTCCTCCAACGGCATATCCTCACCGGAAGACACAGCCGTATTTTCCAGGGCCCTCAAATAGTCACGGTACATTGCGGCTTTTTCATAATCCTCACAGGCTATGGCCTTATCAAGTTTATTCTGAAGAATCATCCTGTCATTTAGAACGGAATGGACCGTCGACAACCGTTCCGGAAGTGAGCCGGTATATTTTCCTGTTATCCCGCGGCGTTCAAGATATTTGAAGATATCGTTCTTAAAAATCGCATAACATTCAGGACAGCCAACCTTTCCAGTCCGCTTAAATTCGGCAACGGCCGTTCCACAAACCGGGCAGACCCTGGAATTATCAATCTGCAGCCTCTTTGAAGCCATGGCCAGTTCCTTGAAAAGGCTTCCGATGGATGATTCAATGCTCTTTGGATCATTGCTGATTCCCCGTTGGATGGCACATTCCATGCAAATATTTATCTTACGTTTTTGTCCAGTGCTGCTAACCTGTTCCATGTATATTGCAGCTTCCCTCTCATGGCAAAAATCACAAAGCATATCCAAATCCTCATGCAATACAAATATGGGGTTCCAGAAATTAAAATCACCGGGCCCACTGTTTTTTTATAAACAAAGATATCCCATCAAAAAATACTGCAAAAACCTGAAACAGGCGTCACATTTTTCGTAGGGTATCCAAAGGTTTTTCCTTTCCAGCCTTTATTGCCGGTATAGCAGACACCAGCAAAGAAAGCAGCAACGTTCCGAGCGTTATTATCATCAGATCGGAAAATGAAATGGATATAGGGATATCCTGCAAATAATAGGCCGGATCAAGCAGATGAATCACGTTGAATCCAGACAGATCCCTATTCACTATAAGATACACGAATTTTGCACAAATGTTAACAAGCCATTCAACAATTTTGATAAGGCCATTGATGTTCACCGCCCCCAGGAGTCCTAGAGGAATTCCAATCAGGACCCCACCAGTCCCGGCTCCAATGCCTACTATCAAAAAGCTGACCGTAATTCCTCCGGCAGTTCCACCGACGCTCTTAAGTATGGCTATTTCTTTCCGCCGCTCCATGACAATCATTACAAGGGCGGAACTTATATTCACCGATGCAACAAGGACAATCAAAAGCATAATCAGGAGGAGAAGGATTTTTGTTGATGCAAAGTTTTCATATTCGGCCGCGTTCAATTCGTTCCATGAATAGACACGGAAATGCTCAAGCGGTTCCAGATCCGTATCACCGTTTCCGGACAGCTCCCTTACGATTCTTGACTTTATGGTCATAAGCGATGGAGAGAAGCTATCGGGAGTGACAACGCCAAACATGAACTGGCAGGATTTTTGTGACAGGACCTGATACCCGGTTTCAAGGGGAATGAACACCCACAGGGCATCCAGTTCCTGATAACCAGACGATACAATTCCGGTAACCGTAAACTGACTCATCTTTGGGACCGTTGTTTCGCCTATCTTATTGATTGTAACGAAGCTGACCTTGTCTCCGGGATGTATTCCCAGGTCGCTAGCAATTTTTTCACCAAAGACAGCCCCCCTTTCGGAAGCCAAATCTGCCTGACCTTCCTTTATCTTAAATAGGGTCGAAAAATTTTTGTTCTTGACGAAAATGTCCTGGGGAACGGCCCGTATTGATGCACCGCACCTAATTCCGTTGGCCACCATCAGTCCCATGCCCTGGACTTCCGGATAAACCTCCAGAACGCTCCGGACATTTGCGATACGGCCGGCAATGTCATACATTTTTTCGGCAGAATCTATCTGAGTAGAATAGGCATTGACCCTGACCTGCAGATCCTGGGTGGAAAGTCCTATCATCCGTCCCGTGATTCCATCAATCATTCCCTGGCTTACCACCTGCACACCCACCAAAGGTATAAGGCTTATGCCAATACAAAGCATGGCTCCAAAAAGACTTCTTCCTCCATGAGAGCTTTCGCCGGACTTCGATTTGGAAAACAGCAGGCGAAATGCATATAAAACACTGGACCTGAATGTCATTTTTCCTCCATAGAGATGCTACCGTTCTGCAGAAAAAATCTGACATCCCCCTGGGAGGCTAGATTCATGTCATGGGTAACCAGGAGCAAAGTTTTTTTGTGGCTGTCCACCAGATTGAAAAGCAGTTTTCCAATAACTTCCGCATTGGCAGGATCAAGATTTCCTGTAGGCTCGTCAGCAAGGATAAGTTCCGGAGAATTGACAAGACACCTTGCAACGGCTATGCGTTGACGTTCTCCACCAGAAAGCTGGGAAGGTAAATGCCTGGCCCTATCCTCAAGTCCGACATCCTTCAACAATTCCCAGGACCTGTCCATTGCCTCTTTCTTTGGAATCCCTGCCATATATGCCGGAAGGAAAATGTTCTCCAGCGCCGTAAAATCTTTTAAGAGATAATGGAACTGAAAAACAAGTCCAAGAAAATTTTGTCTGTAGGAAGTCAGCTCATCTTCCGACATGGCGCTAACTATCTTTCCGTCGACATCCACTGAACCTGAAGTAGCATAATCCAGTCCACCGATTATATTCAAAAGAGTAGATTTTCCGCTTCCGCTTTTTCCAACTATGACGCACTTTTTTCCACGGGGAATGTCCATGTCAAGATTTTTCAGGATCGTCAATTTTTCGCTGGATGTCGAATAAGTTTTTTCCAAGCCCCTTACACGGACAATATAAGAATCATCATTTTCTAAAACAGTTTTATCAGTCATCATGCAGAACCTCCGCGACCGTCAAATGTAAAATCTGTCTGCTGGCAATCCATGCGGCGACCAACGACGAAAGTATTCCAAATAAAAATATGGATACGATTTCGGAGAAAACCATCCTTGCAGGAATATTCGCATAGATTCCGAACATTGGGTTTTCCTGAATCAAATCCACGTTCTGAGGATTTATGATCATGTAAATGAAATATTGAATCCAGTACTGCGCCTTGGAAAGGAATATGAAGACCTTTTCCATGTTCACGCTGACAACCAATCCCAACAGCAACCCAGGAATGGCCCCCTTGAGTCCAGTCAAAAATCCCTTCAAAATAAAAACCGACTGAATCTGATTCCTGGTTCCTCCAAGAGCGGTGAGGACAGCAATATCCTCGCGCCGTTCATAGACCATCCTCCTCATTCCGTTGTAAATGTTGATTGCAACAACAACGAAAATCAGGAACACAAACATCATGAGAATATTTTTCTCAATCCGCAGGGCTCCAAAGAAGGTCCTGTTGTAACTGCGCCAACTTTCAGGTGAACTGCCAGGAAAACTTTCAGATATTTTTGCGATGGCCACAGAATCCCTGTTTCCGTTTTTCAATTTCACACCATAAATTCTTTTCGCGCCGGAACCAAACTGCTCTTCCCCAGCCTTAAGGCTTACAAATGAATAGGCCGAGTTAATGTCTGCGTAATTGGAATAAAAAATTCCGGTGACAAAAAATTCCCTGTTCTGGGAAAGCAGGCTCACATCCGTTGAACCGCTGAGGGCAAAGATATTGACCATGCCGCCAACCTTGGCTCCGATTGCCCTTGCCAGGTCGCTTCCCAGTACAATATAATCCGGCTCGGAGATATCAAAGTCACCGGATATCATGCGCACTTCCCTTGCAAAACCAGGGTCCTCCTCCATGACATCCTCGCTGACAGCCCTAACCAGAGCCGCGCTTTCCCGTCCCATGGTGGATACCATCAGTCCCTGGGCTTCATAAAATGGAGAGACACTTGAAATGATATTCTGTTCTGCGCACCAGCTTTCGAACTGCTGAAAATCTTCCACATCCTTTACGCGCACATGGTATGAGGAAATCTCCAATATGGCATCGATAAACTCCATCTGGAATCCGTTCATCACGCTGATAACCACAATCAAAGCCATTACGCCAAAACAGACACCGATGCTTGACAAAGTAGAAGTTACGGCCGTACGTCCTCTGCTATCAACCTTGCTGAATCTGTTGGAAATATAATTTATCCACCTTAATGATGACATCTTTTTTTGCTTCATTGAAATCGAATCCCCTAAAACGTTCGTCTGCTGACTTCCAAATCGCCAATGTAGGTGACCTCCACAGTCCGTTCATTGTCGCGATATTCGGTTGTAATTTTGAAATCCCCGTCAAAGAAAACAGTCTGAGTATAATCTGTTTCCGTCTTATAATTTGTCTGAATTCTCAGGACATCGTTTTCATAATAGCTGACGCTCGGTATTTTTGAAACCGCTGAATATGTATAGATTTTTTTTATGGTCCTGGAACTGCCGTCCTCAAAATTTTCCAGTTCACTTTCTATGACCAGCCGGGACAGGACGTCATATGTATAATTATTTTTTTTCTTCAGGTTACGCTTCACACCGCCGCTACCATTTTTTTCGACCCCATAATCAATTATCTCTGTGGGTTTCCCTTCATAGTTGTACCTTGTCTCCAGATAGCGCCCCTCATCAATATATTCCTGGCCGCAGAACTTAGGAATCTTTGCCGCCGCACTGGCATAGGTATAGCGGGTCCTGGTCAGCATTGTCGAAGAAGCCAGGGAAGAACCATTTTTCCAGACAGTCCTCTCAAGCATACGGTAAAGGTCATCATACTCCGTACGTACAATGCAGTCCTTGTTTACCGAGACAACGGAATTCCGTCCGCATAGGGCCTTTGGTGCAACAAAATATTCTTCCCCATATTCAAAAAGCGCCAGCCGGGACATAGAATTTGTGTACAAAACTTCCGCGGCGTTTATTCCTTCGAACATAAAATCCAGGTCAGCCCCTTCGCTTTGTGGACCTCTCCACGGATTTTCAAGATTTCCAATACCCAGATCCAGTTCATCGCCATCCAGTTTTGAATTTGCTGTCTTGCTATCGGCGGAACCTTCCATCCTTTTTTTTTCAAGATTTATAAACTCACGGAGCTCTACCCTCTGACTCAAACGCTCCGCCGCAGGCACAACACTTCCCTTGACGGTCGCCTCAAGCTGAGCCTGACCGTCCGTGTAGGTGGGAAAGAGAAGATATAAGGATAGAATCGCTGCCTGGATATCCAATTTTATTATTTACCCAAAAAATCAGAAATATAGCTATCCACATCCAAAGGAGCTATATCAGGATATTTTTCACCGGTACAAACGAACAGAACCGGCAAACCAAGTTCCTTGCCAATGGAAATGATTCCTCCACCTTTTGCGGTCGAATCATATTTTGTCAGGACAACGGCATCAAGTCCAACGGCGTCATTGAATACCTCGGCCTGCCTCAATGCGTTTTGACCGGTGGTGGCATCAACTACAAGAATCTTTTTATAGCAACCGGGACTTGCCTTTGAGGAAGCCACACGGTCAATCTTTTTGAGCTCGTTTACAAGGTTCTCCTTATTGTGCAGACGTCCCGCCGTATCAGCCAATACAAGGCCACCTCCAGAGGCTTCACATGCGCTGGCGGCATCGAAAACAACTGCCGAAGGGTCGCTTCCCATCTGGTGCTTTACGACACGGATACCAAGCCGTTCTCCATGCATGGACAGCTGATCCACGGCGGCGGCCCTAAACGTGTCGGAGGCGGCCATTATTACATTGTTTCCTTTATCACCATAATACTTTGCCATTTTTGCAACGGAAGTTGTTTTTCCAACACCGTTAACCCCCAGCACCATAAAGATATTGACCTTCCCCTTTTCAACAGGCAGGTCAATGCTCTTTACATAGGGACTCAACATGGAGGCAAGCATATCGACAATCTCCTGGGAGCCTGATATCTTTTGTTCCTTGCAGCTCTTTTGAAGTGAATCCACAATCTCAACGGAAGCCTTCGCCCCCATGTCACCTTCTATGAGCGCATCGGTCAGGTCCTCAAAAAATTCATCGCCCTGAGTTTTGTGAACACCAAAGAGAGCTTTTAGTTTATCTGCGAACGACATTTTTATCCTCCATTAATCAATTTACTTTTTTTCGGCCGTCTCATTATATGACTTTTCCGTGGATTCATCAGGCAGGTTCCCGTTTTCCACGGACTCATCTTCATCATTTTTTTCCGCCAGTTTCTGTTCCAAAATTGATGTCGCAGTTTTTACATTCTCCAGGTCCCTGGCGTTTGAAACCTTGGCGTTCGCTGGGAGGACCGACGAAGCGGCATGCAGATACCGGACCAGCTCATATATGAAAAAACCTCCGGCTACAGCTGTCAAAGCAATCGAACCGTTCCTGGCATACTCCCAGCCTTTTGCAGTCCCATAATCAATATGGCCAGCCCTATAGGCATCCGCCGCGGTATTGTAATTTCCGACCATAAAGAAAGTCACAGGCAAGGTCAAGATAAGCGCAGAATAACCACGGTAGGCCCACTTTCTGCGGGAATCGATCAAGGCGGCAGAATCAATCGGCTTTACGTTTACAGTCAAGTTCGCGCCACCGCTTTGCAGCTCCACCGGAATATAATAAAAAGCTCCAAGCGTTTTGTCAGGAGAAACCATGGGATTCCCTTCATCGTCAACCCCCTCCACACCTGGTATGGTCTGCCTGAGCTGACCAATCACCGGGGTGCCGTTTATTGTGACCGTTCCACCCCGGATTCCATCGCCTATGATTTTTCCGCCGGCAAACAGTTCCCCTTCCATCGGGTTCTTCAGATAGACATTAAACTGGCCATCCTGCTTTATGGCCATGGGTATATGAACAAAAAAATTTGTTGAATCCTTAAAAGTATACGTGGTTGCCAGGGATTCATATCCTTCGCAATCAACATTTATCGTATGTATCCCGGCCGAAACCGAAACCGCGTTTCCAGAAAGGGGACTTAAATTTCCATCAATCTTTACGCGGGCATTCTTCCGTGCCTCCTCCGGTGCTATGTCAAAATAAAGATTGACCGGCCGGCTGTTGACAACCAGGGTCCGAAGATATTGACTTATATTGCGGGCCACCTGAACAAGATTGTCCACATGCCCAACCTCCATAATGGAACCGGCGCTCTTTCCACCGGGATATATCCACAGCTCCACCGACGCCGAAAAATAGTTGCTGTAAAAAGTCAGTTTGCCGGTGAGATAACCGTTTATATTTTCCTTACCGATGGCGGATATAAAATCCAGGCTATCCATACCGGTTTTCCAGACTGACTGATTCGGAGAAAACAGTTCCGAAGCTTCGTTCTTGTACAGCCTTATGGATTCGTTCCGCGAGTCGGGAACCAGTTTTTCTTCGCTCTTACCAGAAAAAAAATCGGAAAAGGATTCAAAAAAATTTCGTTTACCAATTGGCTTTCCGCTCAGTTCCGATTCAATCTGCGCAACAGATTTTTCTACATCCTCAAGATTCTCGTCTATTTTTTTTTGGATATCAGCGATCTTCTTCTGCTGCTCCTTGATTTTCCTTTCAAGCTTCCTGGCATCCGGTTCCTGCAAAAAAAGGGAATCCCTAACCTTTATGGCCTCGGAAAGCTGAAGGAACAGGGAAAGCCTTTCGGTCCGCAGGGAATCCAGTTTACGGTCCAGCATCTCGGACCTGGGAGGCAGACGGGTATCATTGGTTCCTATCTGCTCAAGAATCATTTCTGGTAGCTTTACGGCAATCTTTTCCTGCGACGAATCCCTTTTTCCCTTTTGAGTAAAATCAAAGGGCGCGGCAGCCAGAACCCAGTCCGAAGCATAGGCACCCCATCCCAACATCAGAAGGGAAAAAATCATGAGAACCTTGAAAATGATGGAGCTTTTCTTATTCGCCAAGATCGTCGTCGTCATCCCCTGAATCCACAGGGACTCCCTTCCATTTTACGGACAACCAGGAATCAAGGAATCCATCAATGTCGCCATCCATTACTCCCTGAATGTTTCCCACGGAATATTTTGTCCTATGATCCTTTACCATTGTATATGGCTGGAAAACGTAGCTCCTTATCTGGCTACCAAAGGAGATGTCTTTCTTTTCACCCGCGAACTTTGAATTTTCCTTCTCCTTCTGCTCCTTGTAATATTCGTACAGCCTGGAACGGAGGATACTCATGGCGGTGGCCCTGTTCATCAACTGGGAACGCTCACTGTCACAAGCGACAACAATTCCAGTCGGAAGGTGAGTAAATCTAACAGCGGATTCAGTCTTATTTACATGCTGACCACCCTTTCCGCCAGACCGGTATGTATCAACCCTCAAATCCTTTGGATCAATATTCACCTCAATGCTATCATCCAGCACAGGGAAAACATAGACGGAGGCAAAAGATGTATGACGCCTTGCATTTGCATCGAAAGGACTTATCCTGACCAAACGGTGAACTCCAGCCTCGCCTTTGGTATATCCATAAACATAGTCCCCGGATATCCTCATGTTGATGGACTTCAATCCACCTTCCACTTCTTCCTGGGAAAGGATTTCCATTTTATATCCATGACGCTCGGCCCATCTCTGGTACATGCGGCTCAACATGAAAGTCCAGTCACAGGCTTCCGTTCCACCTGCACCGGCATGAACAGACAGGAAGCAGTCGTTTTTGTCAACCTCGTCGGAAAGGAGATTAAGGATACTCTGATGCTCATATTCTTTTGAGGCCTTGTCCAAAAGTTCCTTCAGCTCTTTTTCCACTCCCTGGTCGTTTTCCTCGATTCCAAGTTCGTAGAGGGCCTCCATGTCGTTGACTTCCTTTATCAGATCTTCCCAAGGATCCACGCGTCCCTTCAGAAGTTTTATTTCATTCATGACCCTCGTGGCCTTGTCGTTGTCATCCCAAAAGCCAGGGGCGGTGGTCAAAGTTTCCTTTTCGGCAATCTTTTTTCTAATCTCGTCCGGGTCAAAGACGCCCCCAGACATCCATGATATTTTCCTTCAGCTCTTCGATAGGCACTTTTAAATCTTCTAACATAATTCCACTCCAAAATATAGCAATTTCAAGGCTTTAAACTCGCCAGGAATATAAAACATTCCGGACATCCCTGAAAAAGTATTTCTTAGAGATGCCCTTAATTAGTATCCGCAGAAAAATCTATTTTTCAGCATCCATTAGCAAATAATCCACACCCTGCGGGGCTCCAATCCTTACGATATGCAGCACAAGATTTCGGTGAGAGACAATTGCGGAACAAAAAGGAAAACTTATTTCCTTGCTGGCCTTGGTTTTCCTGGAGCCGAAGCGGCACTCAGCTGGCAACGTTTCCATTTTTTTTCTTTCAGCTCAGTAATAACGAACATTCCGTTCAAAGGAAACTGATAGATTCTGATCACATCGTAATAATCCGTTACGCGGTCAATATCCTTCTTCAAATCCGCAAGCTCGTTTTCTGTTACCTTAGGATTTTCCCAGCATGACCGCTGAATCTTTTTGAAACCTGTGTTGGTCAATAAATTTACAATAGAGCTGGCGCTGTCAATGCTGCCAGGATCAATAATAATAGATACAAACATAATGTATAGAATAAAATAAACTTTATATCTTGTCAAATTGTGGAGCCTCCATGCCGATTTTTATAGTATGAATCTGTCCAAAATAAAAATCCTAACACTTTCTTTATGTTGTATGCAGACAATGGCCATAGCAGAAACCCGTCCGGTTATTTGCGACATTGACGCGACACCTGTCCAGGAAGACAAAATTCTCATAACCTGGAAGCTTCCGCAATGGAATTCCGGTGAAAATCCTACAGGGATATACATTTTCAGGGACACGGCGCCCCTTGAAAATCTGCACGGACTAATCCCCATAGCGGTGCTCCCTTTGTCAGTTGATAGCTACACCGACGCACCGGGAGACTTTAGGGAATACTTTTACGCCGCCATAGTGACAACAAGCAAAAGCATTGACACCCACTACCTCATAAACGGGGTGTACTATTACGATGAACAGCTGGACGCATTGCCTTCCGATGAAAAAGATTTAATCCTTCCCGGCATAAATTCAACAACCGATGGGACCAGAATCAATGGAATTGTCCATACCTCCGAAAATCTGTTGGAGATGGAAAAGAGCAGACGGATTGCATCAAAAGATCAAAAAGACTATTCCGGCGGACTGCTCAGGGAAAAACCTTTGCCTGCACTGGAACTGCCGGACCTAAAGAAGCAAAAGGATTCTTCCCTAGGCACAGCAAAAGCAAAACTGAACATGATCATGGGAGGCAAAAACTACAGTCAAAAAAAGGTTGCCGACATATATATTTTCCCGGAAGACAGGAATTCAAAAAAAGCAACGGTACCTGTAAGGAGCCTTATCCAAAAGGACTTTGAGCAGGCCCAGATTGATTTAACGGCATTCCTTAAAAGCAGAAGCCTTAGCAAGGAACAAATCAACCGTGCAAGATTCTATCTGGCTGAATGCCTTTATTTTACAGGGGATTTTTCATCTGCCACAAAAGAATTTGCGTTGCTGCAGGATATATTCCCGAAGCAGTGCCAAAGCTGGGCCAGGGAATCCCTTGACATGATGTCCCGTAACTAGAGCTTAAAATGAATGACCCCCGATGCAAGTACTGGAGTATGCAGTATGCACACCATCGGAACAAATCAAACGGCATAACGCCACAGCAAAAAAAATCCCCCGGTTCTCAAGCCGAGGGATTTCTTATTATATCCAATATTGCGCTACATCAAAATGGAGCGTACCATGTTGATCAGTGATGATTCCCTCACAGGCGCCTTCATGTCTTCCTTGATTGATTCCTTTTCGGCGGAAGCAGCGGAGGCTGTAGCAGGTTCTCCATTGGAATCGGCGGCCGGCCTTGTATCGGTGACCGCGTTTCCAGCCACGGACTTGGAATCTGGCAGCTTCACAAGAATCAAATCATCCCCGACATTCAGAGAATCATAGAACCCTTTCTTTTTGTATGTCCCCTCAGAAATTTCCTCACCGACGGTATCAATTGTAAATGTACCCAATATATCGGTGTCCCTGTAATATACACCGGAACCGCTATCCGCAGTGAGCACCTTCCCTTTCTTTACGACATCGAACTGGGAACCCTTTGTAATTCCATCGCTTTTTCCCAGATCACAAAGGATTGTGTTCGTCGCATTATACAGAACCTTTCCACGGATAGGGAGGATATCGAGGACCGCCTGTCTCAATCTTCTGATAGACTTCGCGACCCTGTCATTTCCTGTACGGTAGACCTTTATGTCTGTAGTCTTCGTACCGGTTCTGGCGGAATACATGTCGGCCTTCAAGGAGAAGGAACGGTCGGTTTCATCAACGGAAATAATCAAAAAATAATCCATGCCTGAAGTACGGGCAAGTCTATAGGCCTGGGCAAAACCGTCAACACCGTCAGCCCTTACATCCACAGTGGTAACGGAGACGCCATTGAACAAATCTTTTATTGCGTTGGCCACAATCTCCTCCGCATCGGAATGGAGGGTACTTACCGGAGTCCTCTGGAAATATACACCTATGCTCCATCTGGATTTATCAAGATAGAACGGATCGATATTGTATTTGTGGGCCAGGTTGCTTCTGAGCATACTTTCAAGGCCTTCGATTGTGTCATCGTTTTTCTTCTGCTGAGCCGTCCTTGCGGCCTTTGGAGTATTCTCGTCAGTCCTTTCCGCTGGATAGTTCTGCTGATTTTCCTTTATGAAACGCAGCTGCTGAAGATAAAGCTCATAAAATCCATCCCTCTGAAGAAGATTTGCGAAGGACTGTCTGGCTTTTGAGTTGAGTGGGTCAATCGAAAGGGCCCTCTGATACTCGTAACGTTCGCTAGGACCATCGAATCCCCTGTTGAATTCCACGGCCTTATTGATATGGAAACGTGCCCAGGATGTACGGCGGTCGTCCTCAATCTCCAGGCTGGAGTTTACAAGCTGTTCAAGGGCCAACCGCATAACCTCGTCAAGAGGATCGATTGAAAGGCCAACATTGAAGGTCTCTATTGCATTCTCGTATTTTCCAAGCCTTTCCTGGGAAAGACCCATAAGATACCAGGCCAGCGACAGATTACGGTTTCTACCTGTTAGGAATTCGCAAATATCAATGACCTCATCATAGCGGCCCTGGGAGAAAAGAATGTCCGCCAAAAGCTGATAGGCCTCGTCATAGCTTCCCTTAATCTGTACTGCGCTTCTTGCCCTGCGTTCAGCTTCCTTGATGTCTCCCCTCTTGGCTGCAAGATAGGATGCCAGATAGTGAACCTCGGCCTCTCCGCTATGATATTCAAGCGCCTGATGCACATAACGTTCAGCGGCGGCATTGTTCCCCTGCTCGGCGGCAACCAGAGCAAGACTCAGGAGGGCCTTGCGGTTGGTGTTATCCCTCTTGAGTGCATCCAGATATCTTTTTTCTGCCGAGATTACGCTTCCCTTGTACAGGTCAATCTCCGCAAGACCGAAACGTGCGTTCAAATCATTTGGATATTTCGAAAGGACGGCATTGAAAACAGTGCGGGCCTCTTCGATACGTCCCAAGGAAATCAGGGACATTCCCTTAAGGTTCTGTATGTCGCTCAGGTTACGGGAATATTTAGCGGACACATCGGCATATTTGACGGCCAAATCGTATTCGCCAAGATGGAAAGTACAGAGAGCCAGATTATACCAGGCATCACCGTACTGGGGATTCAATTGGAGGGCCTCCCTATAGGACTCAATGGCTGAATAATAGTCTTCCCTCTGCTGGAAACGGTATGCCTTGTTATAAAGGGAAAGCGCGGTCTTGGTTTCCGCGTGAACAGCAACCAGTGAGCAAGATACAATAAGGGCTGCAAGAATAAATTTTAGTCTGCTAAATACATTATTCATATTTTCCTCCCAAAAAATACGATCCAAGGATTCGGACACTACTCCTCATCCCTTTCTTTTCGGCATATAATCTTAATGACATTAACTTTGTGGCCTTCCATGTCCTGAACTATAAAATCATAATCCTTCCATGTGGCCTTTTCAAATTTCACAGGGATTTTTCCAAACAAATCAAAAACGAATCCCCCCAATGTATCAAAATCTTCTGTAGGGAAAGACGCGCCTATGGTTTCATTCAACTCATCCATTGAGACACGGGCATCGCAAACCCATACGTTGTCACCCATCGGAAGGATATCTTCCCTTTCGTTATCAAACTCGTCCTGGATGTCGCCAACAATCTGCTCGATTATATCTTCCATACATACAATCCCACTGACGCCACCGTATTCATCAATAGCTATGGCAATATGGAGATGCTTTCGCTTAAACTCACGAAGCAGGCTGTCAATGTGTTTGCTTTCAGGAACAAAATAGGCTTTCCTGTAAATCTTGGAAAGGTCCACGACCTGCTCGGTGGCGAAGGCCTTGATTATATCTTTTACGTAGAGCACACCCACAACATTATCGATGGATCCGGAATAAACCGGAAACCGGGAGTGCCCACTCTCTATTACGCTTTTCAGCAGGCGGTCCTGTGGAGTGTCAACGGATATGAAATCCACATCGATTCTTGGTACCATGACCTCCTTTACCGTGGTGACAGCTAGATCCTCCACGCCCTGGATCATGTCATTTTTCTCTTCAGCTAAAAGCTCCTGCTGCGAAGGTTCCGTCCCATCATTTTCGGATTCGGATTTCTTAGACTTTTTCTTTCCCAAACCAAATAAACCCATTTATATTTTTTACCTCTTCAATTTCCTGGATTCTATTACGAATTACTGCTTGCGCGCAATTAAAAAATTGCGTCAGTTAGATTAGATTTTTGCATCCCACCTTAAAGCAACTCCAGGTCAGCAAATTTATCCATTATTTTCTTTTGAATGCAAAGCATTTCGCACTCAGGCTCCTTACCTTTTTCCACATGCTCCTCCCCGTGGTCCATACCATGAAGGTGAAGCACACCGTGAATCAAAAGGCGCTTGAGTTCCTCGTTTTCGGAAACCTCGAAATATTCAGCATTTTTTGGCAAGGTCTCCAGACTTATGGCTATGTCACCGACACAACGCCAGGCATTTCCATCATCGTCCTCGTAGGAACCGTCATCCTCAAAACTTAAAACATCTGTAGGTGAATCAATGTTACGGTATTCCCTGTTAAGTTTCTGAATAAATTCATCGCCACAAAAAAGAATGGACATCTCTTCCCCGTCATAGCCCATGTGTTCCATAACCTTTTGAACAAAAGGTCCGATTCTTTCAATCCATGAAGGGGCTTCCATTCCTTCTTCGCAGTCAATCAATATATTGTTTGCCATAAAATACGCTCCTAAGTTCCATAGTGATTCAGTTGACCTTCACCTTCGCGGTTTTGGCCATGCTTTCCTTGATTTTTACGGCTTTCTCCGCGGTTTTCTTTTCTTTTGCGGGCCTTTTTGAAACCCGTTTCCGTTCTTTTGATTCTTCCCCGCCGGCATCATCTTTCAAGGCTTTCTGGATTTTTGTAGACCTTTTCTGTTCAACGGCTTCACCAGCGGCCGTCTTACTTTTTAAATCACCGTCCAGAGCCTTCTCCCCGTCAGCTTTTTCATTATCCAAAGCCCCTTCCTGTTTAGGGGACTCCTGCTGATACTTGATGCGTGTATAGTTCTTATCATTCAGTTCCTTCAGGAACGCCGCCTTTATTTTTTCAAGGTCACCGTAGGATATTCCGCTATCATCAAGCTGATGGTCCTCAACCTTTTTGCTGATGATAAATTCAATCATCCTCTGGCGGTCCTCGGAGGTCTGCAGTTCGTTCTTCTTTGAAACGCTGGCAGCTTCAATGGAGTCAGCCAGATGTACCACGGCAGATTCCCTGGAGCTGGAGCGATGGGCCTTGTAACGATACTCGGCCTCTATCTCTTCCTTTGTCCGCTGCTGATCCAAAGGCAGTTTCTCGTTCAGGTCCAGTTCATTTTTCATGAAAAAGGCCTTCACTGAATTTCCATGATGCTCTGCGATTATATCAACCACAGCCTGCGGAAGCCCCAGCTCCTTTGCCTTATCCACGCCATGGCTTACATGGTTTTCCAGATATCCGGCGGAAACGATTGGATCCAGGGAATCATGTGGATTCACCCCATTCTGATTTTCAGTGAAATATTCAGGATTCTCCAGCTTTCCGATGTCATGGTAGATGGCCCCTACATAGGCCAGCTGAGAGTTTGCGCCTATTGCATCACAGGCCGCACGGGCCATGGAGGCTACGGACAGGGAATGGTTGTAAGTCCCTACCGCCTTTTTCTGCATTTCATGGAATATCTCATTATCCATGTCGGCCAAATCCTTCAGCCGGAACGGAGAAGTCGTATTCAGCATAAGCTCAAGCGGTGTGAGCAGACCAAGACAGAGCATGCCTGAAAGGAATCCGTTTATACCCACAAACAGGGGGACCGACAAAATTGAACGCAGTTTTCCTACAAAACCAAAGAACGCATTGTCGGAACCGGAAGTAACTTTCGTACCAAATCCGAATACCAGCCCCAGAAGGACAATAAACACCATGTCAAACAAGGTAAGCACCAGGGAAACAGACACCAGACCATTCCTTGTGCGGACGTTCTTTACAAGTCTGGCGGACATCAGGGACGAACCAAGCACGTATCCCAGAAGGATGTTGTTAAATCCGCAGGACTCCCAGACACCAAGGGCCATAAGCACACCAATGACAAGTCCAGTGGAATTCCCGTAGACAAGGGAAGACAAAAGAACCACCAGGGATGTAGGCATGACAAGCAGCAGTGTGGACGTAGGATTGAAATTCCCTAGCCCGATGCACAATGAGCAGAGGGCGTAAACAACAACGAAGCATACGGCGCAAAAAATTATCTCCTGAAGCTTGACGTCGCGGTTCAACACGGGCCTTGAAAAGACAAAATAGAAAAGTATTATGAGCAAAAGCAAAAAGAGTACGGACTTCCCAAGAGAGACAAAATCGGTGCTGGCCGGTGAGTCGGCAATTTTCTTTAACGTGTCATACTGCTCAGGGGTAATCGGGTATCCTTTTTTTACGATGAAGTCCCCTTTTTCAATGCGGACGGAACTATCATCCAGGGCCTCAAGGTTTATTGGAGAAAAAATATCCTCCACCGCTGTCTGGCCAACCTCGTATCCCTGAAGGGAGATGCGGCCGATTGTGTTTTCAGCGGCAATCCTTATAAAGGCAAAGATTACGCTAAGAACGAACGCTATGGAAAGGACCCAGAATGAGCCCCAGTTCATTTTAAAATTAAAAACTTCCCTTTTCATTGTCATAAGCCTGAATAATTCTTTTTACCAACCCGCAACGGACAACATCTTCCGAACCAAGTTTTTTTATGGATATTCCCTGGACATCCTGCAATACCGACATGGCATGAACAAGTCCCGATGGGGTCCTACCCGGCAGGTCAATCTGTGTTATATCTCCGGTTACAAAAACCTTTGACCCTTCACCCATTCTGGTCAGGAACATCTTCATCTGCTCCCTCGTAGTGTTCTGGGCCTCGTCCAAAATCATCACGCAGTCATTCAAAGTCCTTCCACGCATGTACGCAAGCGGAGCGACCTCTATCAGATTCGACTCCGTCATCCTGCGCACCATGTCCCTTGGAAGAACAGTGTTCATGGCATCATAAAGAGGACGCATATATGGATTGATTTTCTCTTCAAGGGCACCCGGAAGGTAACCCAAACTTTCACCGGCCTCAACCACGGGGCGGGTCAAAACGATGCCACTTTTTTCATGGCTAAGAACAAGCCGCAGGGCCTCCGCGACAGCCAGGAATGTCTTTCCACATCCTGCGGGACCAGTGGCAAAGACAAGGTCCGTTTTCCTCATCATATCAACAAATTCGGCCTGGCCACGGGTCCTTGGATATACCTTGCGGATTCCATTCGGAATGACTATGGAGCAGAGGTCAAAAAAATCATGGTCGGAAAGATTCGAGTAGTCATGGGATACGGGGGTTCCTGAGGAATTCAATATAGACTGCAGCATGTATTCATCGGCATCAGGGGTTGCGCCGTTTTCAATCTCATCCATCATGCGGTTTACGATGAAACTGAACTGCCTTTCCTTATCAGGAGAAGAGGAATCCATTGAAAGCTCGTTCCCGCATGCAAAAACCTTTTCACCTAAAAAAGATTCAATAATTTTAAGGTTGCCATCATTTGTTCCACAAACTCTCTGGAGGATATCATTATCTTGAACAATTATTTTGCACGAGCCCACTTTTTTATTGACCAACCTTCTATAAAATCTCCACCAATATCCGAAGGTTCCATACGAACCCTCCCCGGTTTCATGCCACCGTATTCCAGTGCAAAACTGCTGCCGTCCCCTGGGGAACAACGAACATTTCCAGCAAACCGATCACTACATTCTATTATAGGGATTACAGTTTAGTCAATCATGAACCGCGGACATGTAAAACTGAACAAAAAAACCGCACCCAGACAATAAGGTGCGGCTCTTTATCAAAACTGAATCAGACTATCTTTCTGCAACGGAGGAATAATCTTCCAAAGGCTCATCGTTTACTTCAACGGAAACCTCTTCATCAGACTCGATTTCCTCAGAAACCTCCGGTTCATCGGTTTCGGAATCCGCATCGGCCTCATCCGCAGCTTCACTTACCGCAATATCCCCCAAATCGGAACGCACGATTCTGAATCCCAGGTCAACACCACGGAGTTCTGGAACTGAGCTTGCCCTGTTTGCATTGCGGCAGAACACGGCATCACTGTTGATTGAACCACCGCGCCTCATTTTTCTTCCGGTGACATCAGATGTGGCCCCCTTTGGATTGTCGGAATCAGACACATGGTAATTTCCATACCAGTCCCAAACCCATTCCCACACGTTTCCGCTCATATCAAAAAGGCCAAGGGTGTTTGGGGCCTTGGTGGCAACCTCGTGGGTCTTTCCGGAAGGGTCATCAGCATTCCATGCTACATCGGTAATCACATTGCTTCCACTGTAGATTGTCTCAAAAGCGGCATAGATTCCACCTTTCGCAGCATATTCCCATTCAGCTTCGGTAGGAAGGCGGTATCCATTTGCATCCGGTTTCCATGCGATTGTGTTCCAGCGGGCTTTTTCAGCTTCGTCGGCATCGATGCGAGGAATATTTCCCCATGTCTCCGTGTCGTCGCTACCGTCAAGGGTATATGCAGGTGTCAAACCAGCCAACACGCTCAACTTGTTGCAGAATACAACAGCGTCATACCAGCTGACCTCTTCCACAGGATTATCGTCGCCCTTGAAATGGGATACGTTCACGCCCATCACCTCGCGGTAAAGTTTCTGAGTGACCTCAGTGTTGAGCATGTAGAAATCCCCTACAGTCACCTCATGGACAGGAGTCTCGTTATCCTCATTATTTTTGCTACCCATGAGAAAAGATCCGCCTTCGACGGAGACCATATCAGCTTCGACAGATTCAACAGGACTGACAGAACTAACCAAACTGGCTTCCTGTGCATTCAAGGCACAAGCCAAGGCCGCGCCAGCTGCAAATGTCACAATTTTTTTAGCTTTCACAATATTCCTCCAAAGATTCCCTCAAACCAACTGCTTCCTGACAGGAAAACTTTGGGGAACCGTTAATGAATGACCTCTATTATAACATATACGGGCATAATATCAAACTTTTTTGTTTAAATTTTACATAGGCCCTATCATGGAGCAAGGAAATATTGCCAGATGGAAGGACCTGGCTATATAAAAAAAACAAATTCTGTGGTACTATTATCTTTGGAGAAAAAAAATGGCAACACAAAAAAAAGGCGGATTCCCGAGCCTGGACAAGGAACTTTCCTTCCCGATGTACGCCTGTTCCAAGGAATTGATAAAACTGTACACCCCATACCTGGAGGACCTGGACCTGACCTATACCCAGTATCTCACGATGATGCTCCTGTGGGACGAAAAACAGGCAACAGTCAAAACCCTGGGCGAAGAGCTGTACCTCAACAGCGCAACAATGACGCCTATCCTGAAAAAACTGGAAAGCAAGGGATACCTGACCAGAACCAGAATGAAATCCGACGAAAGGAACGTCCTGATTACCATAACACGTGAGGGCGAGGCTCTAAAATCAAGGGCGGCAGGCATTTCGGATGCCGTAATGGATTCGCTCCAGCTTGAGGAAAACGAAGCGAAGGTCCTGTTCATACTTATGTACAAGATACTTCACAAGATTACAGAATAGATTGGCCTCAAAAAAAAAACATGCCATGGCAAAAACTTTCTTGCAAATCCTCAAATATGAGTTAGAATTATCTATATGTAATAAAGTGAAGTAGTTCTATATTTTTTAAGGTGTTTTGTTTCATGGAAAAAATTCTGTATTATGACTACTGCGCAATTATCTTAATGATAGCCATGATATGCATTCTTCTCTACAGAAGATTCGTCTACGGGGCAAGCAACAAGACTTTCATCTTTCTTATATGCGGGATGCTTCTGACAACGATTTTTGACATGGGCATGGAACATATTGTGATAGCCAAACCCATAGGTCCAGTCAGACTCGCCTTTGCAAATTTTCTAACCTACGGATACTACCTTCTCAGGAACGCCAGCAATCTTATATACATACTCTACATACTGGTAACCACGAAACCGTTCCTCAAGATCCGTAAATACGCCTACTCAACAATCATATACGCCCCCTACGCCATAATCGTTGGAATAATTTTTTCCAACCTGTTCACAGGGAAAGTATTCTCCATCACGGCGGAGGAAGGCTATGTTCGTGGTCCCCATCAGATTATGTTGTACATAGTCTCCGTGGCATATACCTTCGTGGGAATTATGTACCTGATAAAAAGCTATT
Source organism: Treponema sp. (assembly GCA_045643225.1). Taxonomy (GTDB): domain Bacteria; phylum Spirochaetota; class Spirochaetia; order Treponematales; family Treponemataceae; genus Treponema_D. Next base: position 34,923 of record JAZUKJ010000010.1, read on the forward strand.
CGTACATAGAAAAGGACAGATGGTTCATTCTCATCCTCCAGTACCCGCTGACACTGCTGGCTGTGGCGATACAGTATTTCTTCCCGCAGCAGCTTATAGAAATGTTCGCCATGTCCATTTCCGTGCTTCTCGTCATGATGCTGGTGCAGAAGCCCGGCGAGGCTGTGGATCCAAAGCTTAAACTTTTGAACAAAAGTTCCTTCATCAATGAGATGCGCAAATATGAGCACACAAAGGACGCCGTATCCTTAATTATAATCAGGCTGACGAACTCTTACGACGTCCGCTCCTCCCTGGGGGAGACAAAGTTCAACAGATACATTTCAAATATCGCCAGCAGGTTGAAGAAAAAGATAGAACAGTATGAACAGAGAAAGAATATATACTTTGACCAGTCCGGATGCTTTTTCATTACGCTGGAATCAGAAGACTTTGACATGGAGCACCTGGTACCAAAAGAGATAGGCCTTTTCAACAAGGAGCTGAAGGACACGAACAATTACGGGCTCCGGTTCGACCACAAGATATGTACCCTAAGATTTCCAACAGATATAGCTGATGTGGAAAGCCTTCTGCATTTTGCCGCCGTATTCCCGGAGCTGATGGAATCCAGCATGCTGTATACACAGGCTTCATACCTGGCGCAGAACAAGGATTTCCAGTTAAGGAACAATATGTCGGATATTCTTGACAAGGCCATAAAGAACAAGTCCCTCGAGATGTATTACCAGCCGATATATTCCTTCAAGGATGACGCATTCATTTCAGCGGAGGCCCTCGTAAGGCTCAAGGATTCGAAATTCGGTTTCGTTCCTCCAAGCATTTTCATTCCGGCAGCGGAGCACAGTTCCTTTATCCAGCCGATCGGGGACTTTATTATAGAGGATGTGTTCAGGTTCATATCCAGGACAGATTTCAAGGATATCGGCCTGAAATATATTGAGATAAACCTTTCCGTATCCCAATGCATCCAACGGAATTTGAGCGAAAAAATCCTCGCCTTGAAGAACCTCTTCGGTATAAAACCGGAGCAGGTAAATTTTGAAATCACAGAATCCGCCTACGACAATTCAAGAAGCATAATGGATTCCAACATAAACACCCTCGCCAACGAAGGGTTCACCATTTCCCTGGACGACTATGGTACCGGCTATTCAAATATGCAGAGGATACTGAACATCCCTCTTTCCATAATCAAAATCGACAAAAGTCTTGTGGACAACATGAAAAACGCAAAGGGCATGTCCATTGTAAAGAACACGGTTTCCATGATGCACGACATCAACATGCATCTTGTGGCTGAAGGTGTCGAAACCAAGGAGATGCTGGACAAGCTGAAGGCCATCGGAACAGACTTCATACAGGGCTACTACTTTTCAAGGCCGCTCCCGGAAAAAGAATTCCTGGACTTCATGAAAAACCATAACAAAAAGAAGGCATAAAAATACCCCCTCCGCATTTCACCGCGAAAGGGGTTAACGGCATTTTTTAGAGCCGGCTTTTACTTGGACAGGATTTTCTCTGCCGCCTGCTCCACCGTCAGACCGGAGAACTGCTCACGGGTCTTCAGATTTTTCAGGGTCATCGTTCCCTTTGCTGCATCCTCTGCATTGATCAGGATACCCCAAGGCATTCCCTTCTCTTCGGTAACAGCATACTGCCTTGCCATTTTAAGTGCGTCAGGGAAAACCTCGACAGCAATTCCCTTTGACCTCAAAAGACTGGCTACCCCCTGATAGTGGACCGCCAGGGAGGCGTCGCAGTTATAGATTTCAACATCCAGATAGCTGCCCCGTTTTTCAACAAGGCCAAGCTCCATTAGACCAGCAATAAGGCGGTCCAGTCCAATGCTTGCACCGACACCAGGAACACGGTCCTTCATGTACAGCCCCGCAAGGTTGTCATAGCGTCCGCCGGAACATACAGAGCCAATTCCTGGAAGGTCATCCAGGAAAGTCTCATAAACAACGCCGGTATAATAATCAAGACCGCGTGTAATGGAAGGATCAAGGATATAGGTGTCCTGTATTCCGGCGGCCTTCATCATTCCGTAAATCTCTTTCATGCGGATGGAATCATCGCTTTCACCGCCGGCAAGGGACTCAATATGGGCAAGGGTTGCCTCAAATCCAGAAGAAGGCTGGATATAGTCCAAAATTTTTTCGGCGGCTTCACTTGAGCCAGTAATTTCCGTCAGTTCGCTCTTAACGGATTCCGCGCCTACCTTGGCAAGCTTGTCAACGACCCTAAGTACATCCTCGGATTTATCCGCCGCTCCTATCTTGTCAAGGAAACGGTTGAAGATTCCCCGGTGGTTCACGTGTATGTGAACCTTTTCCACACCAATCGCAGCCAGGGCGCTCTTCATGAGGGCAAGGATTTCAAAATCCGCGCTGGCAGAATCTGAACCGACGGTATCGAAATCGCACTGAACAAATTCCCTGTAACGTCCGGCCTGAGGTTTCTCGCCTCTCCAGACTTTCGCTATATGGTATCTCTTGAAAGGAAAGTATAGTTCCTCCCTATGCTCTGCCGTAAATCTAGCAAAAGGGACGGTCAAATCAAAGCGCATGGCTACATCACGATGCCCGTTATCCTCAAAACGGAACACCTGTTTTTCCGTTTCCCCATTGCTCTTGCGCAGCAGAATCTCTGTGTACTCAAGTACTGGCGTATCAATTGGAACAAATCCATAGCTGCGGTAGGTCTTCGTCAATTTTTCGATTAAATCTGAACGGAGGATTTCATCTTTTGGAAGAAAATCCCTAAATCCCTTCAGGACTTTTGGTTGAATGAGTGTATCCATGGCGGTATAATATAGCCAAAATCTTATAAATTCAAGACAGACATTTCCGTGGAGGATCAAAAATGCTTTTCGCTATAGATATTGGAAATACAAACGTCGTAGCCGCAGTAATGGATGATGAAGAAATCATCGCCCAATGGAGAATCGCGTCGGACATACGGAGGACTGGAGACGAATATTCCTCCGTCCTGTCAACGCTGGCAAGGGATGCAGGAATCAACCTGAATGAAATCGACAGGGCCATAATAAGTTCCGTCGTACCTGACCTGACAGGCCCTTTCATTACCGTGGTCCAAAACATATGCAAAATCAGGCCCTTCGTCATGACTTCGGAACTTGCCAGGTCTGGAAAACTGCCGGTAAAACTTCCCTCCAGCGGGGCAACCCATAACCTGGGAACCGATTTGCTGTGCAATTCCGTTGGCGCATGGAAACTGTTTGGTGGAGGCCCAAGCATTGTCGTGGACTTTGGAACCGCCTGCACCCTAACCGTTACTGACAGCAAAGGTATAATCCAGGGAATAACAATCTCCCCCGGACTAAGGACCGCCGTACATGCACTGGCAAACAACACTGCCCAGCTGCCGGTCGTACCGCTGGTGGCCCCGAAAAGCTCACTGGGTTCAACGACGGAGGAAGCTATACAGTCCGGGGTCATACTTGGATACAAGGGGCTGGTGGAATATCTTGTCAAGCAAACAAAAATTGATCTGGAAAAGGTTTCCGGTGACAGTCCTGATTCCGTGCATGTGGTGGCAACGGGAGGCCTGAATTCCGTACTGAAACCGCTGACAGACATATTCCAGGTTGTGGACAAGGAGCTTACCCTCAAGGGACTAAAGACTGTAGCGGACTACATGATAAAATGAACGATACACCGACCCACGAATAAAGCGAACATCCAAAAATTGCAATTTTTAGAGGTTCACTAAACAAAAAAAATGGGGCCAGGTCTTTATGCCCGGTCCCTGCAATGTCCTGCTAGATTTTTTCTGCTACCATAAAATTAATCGCATCGTCGGACGAAAGAGGTTTGCTGAAGTAATATCCCTGGATATAATCGGCACCGAATTCGTTCAGCCGTTCATACTGCCATTCCTCTTCCACCCCCTCAATGACTATCTTTTTTCCAATGTCGTGGGTCAGGTTTATGACATCCCTTATGAACACATCCTTGCCATCCGTCATGTAGGCATTCACAAAGGATTTGTCCAGCTTTATTATATCCGCCGGCATATATGTCAAATAGTTAAGCGAAGAACAGCCGGTCCCGAAATCGTCCATCAGAAGCTGCACGCCAATATCCCGCAACCTGCTGAACAGACTTCCGGCCTGCCATGTATTATCCATGAAAAGCCCCTCCGTGATTTCAAGACCAATGTACCTGGGTTCCACTTCGTATCTGTCGAGAAGCTCCTTCAGGAAATCCACGTACCCCGTATCCACGACCTGATTTGCCGAAAAATTCATGGATACGTTCTTCAGTTCCCGTCCTTCCTTTTTCCAGATAGAAAGCTGACGGACAACGGATTCCGTGACAATCCTTCCAATCCTGCAAATGAGGCCGCTCTGCTCCGCGACAGGAATAAAATCCCCTGGACCGGTCCCTCCTTCCTTCATCCTTAAAAGGGCCTCATATCCGACGACATTCTTCGTAAGGGCATCCACCTTGGGCTGGTAGACAAGATAGAAGCCGTCATTATCAATGGCATCCACAAGACTCTGCCGTACAGCGTTCGAATTCTTTGCCCTCTCCTCAAATTCAGTGGAGAAAAGCATGGTTGTGTTGCGACCATATTCCTTCGCGGCGGCCAGCGCAATTCCGGATTGCAGGAAGAGTTTTTCGACCGTCGCACCGTCCCCGGAATTGGCAATACCAATGCTGGCGGACATGGACACCTGCTCCAGTCCAATGACCATCGGGATTCGGCAAATGGACTGAAGCTCCTTCACAAAATCAGAATCCCTGTCCAGCTGCTTACCGGGGACGATAAAAATGAACTCATCCCCACTGTACCTGGCGGCGAAACAGTTTATTTCCCTGGCCTTTCTTTCAATCATATCCCCCAAATACTTCAGATAGTCGTCCCCCGCAGAATGACCATAACTTTCGTTCAAAGTCTTGAAGTTGTCGACATCCAGACGCACCATGGAGCCACGTTTTCCGGAACAAAGCATTTCATTCAAATAATCCTCCGCCGCCCTGTTGTTGTGCAGCCCCGTAAGACTGTCATGGGTGGCCTCGAATTTCAGCTGCTCGTCGGCGGATTTCATTATGAAGGTATTGACTATAAGCCCCGCAAGGACAAACACAAAGCCCAGCGCGATGAACATAATCGGGAATATTATGTGCGCGGATTCCTTGAAATAGTTCACCGGTCTGTTATAAAAAACAGTCTCAGCCGGGAGCTTTGACGGATCCAGGTTATATTGCTTCATCAGTTCATAATCGTACGCAACTATTCCGCTTGTCTTTGTGTAAAGGGGGATGTCGGAAACCTTTTTCTCGCCACGGAGTATGCTGGACATTGTTTCTCCGGCCATCCTGCACTGCTCCGGAAAATTCATCATCGTGCCACCAAGTATCCCGTCTCCCTGGCCTTCGCTATAGTTACGGAAAACAGGTATATGGGTATGGTCCACTATGGTGCGAACACTCTGAGGAATTGTGTAATTGTTTCCATCCACATCGGTAAAGGCGGTAAGGTAAATCAGGATGACGTCATTGTCCAGCGCCTCCAGCTGTCTCTCGAATTCCTTCCGCGTCAACATGGATGTATTTATTCCAAGGAATTCATATCCGTCATAATCCTTTTTGCATCGGAAAAATGAGGCCATGTCTCCCTTGCCCGTGGCGGTTTCGTCATATATCCCCACAATTTTCTTTGCATGCGGCAAAAGCTCAATCGCCAGGTCAATGGTCGACCCAAGGTACGTCTCCTCCGAAAATCCGGTGAAGAATGGATTCCCGGTGGCAATGTTGGCCAAAGCGATATTGTTTATCCCATAGAAAACAACCGGAAGCCCCTCAAAAAACTCGTCCTGATATTTCAGTGCAAACGAAAGGGCCGCGTCATCCCCGACGATAACACCGTCGTACATGACGCTCCTGCTGTCCATTCTCTTTTTGAAGAAATCATAAAAATCCGCCACATGTTCCGGGGCCCCGTAGTTCTTTGTGTCCATGTAGATCACGTCGTAGCTTATGCCGTTGGAATAAAGGCCTTCCTTAAGCCCCATCTCCTGCGAGCCGTAGGAGGAATGGGTAGGAGAATAGGAATCCAGGAAAAGTATTTTATAGTCAGGTGAGGAAGGCTCCGTAAGTCCGCCCCTGTTCTCCTGTATGTCAGGGTTCAGGACAATCCAGTACGAAAGCATAAACATGGAAACAAGTATCAAGGCAATCCCGGCTAAAATCAAAAGATTCTTAACCACCAAACGTTTTCTTGTTCCTAAAAACTTTTTCTTCATAAATTCATCCTACCGATTGATTTCTCCTTGCCCCCGACGAACTTTTTTTACGGTATAGAAAAAGGGAACAAAGGATCAGATCCAAAAAGTCCGGTCAGTATAGCATATTCCAAAAACTTATGCACCACCGGAAAAAAAATATCTACGAAATATGCCCTCCCAATATTCCATACGGATTTTCCCTTGCCTAAATTACGCTCTTTTAATAAAATGACAGGACCATGAAAAAAAATAAACTTACGACAAAAATAGTTGTAGCAGTAGTAATATTCTTCCTGCTTTACGTCATCCTGGCCTTTCATACATTAAGCTCGGAACTTCACCTTTCTCCGGAATGGACCGTGGATATATCCACCGTGGAACCGCTTCCACCTGGGGAGGAAACCATCCCTTACCGTCTGGGGCAGAACATAGGCTATTTTACGGAAAACGGCAGAGTCGTCTCAACGATTCCGTATCCGTTCAAGGCAACGATATCCGAATCCTACTACGCGACATACGGAACCGCCAACAAGTCCACAGACTTTTTCAAGCCAAACGGAGCCCTCGCCGGCACAATAAATGAACAGGGGTTCCCATTTTTCGATTCCTCAAGGACCTACGTCATGCTGCCGGGAGGAAACGCCTTCGCCAGCTGCGATTCAGAAGGAAACACCTCCTGGAAATTCGAAAGCTACGCAACCATAACGGCATTTTCTTCAAGCGACGGCGGTGTCGTGGCTGGACTTGCGGACGGAACTGTCGTATCATTTAACCATGACGGAACGCAGACCCAGAAATTCGCTCCCGGAGGAAGCATGGTCCCAGTCATACTTGGCGCGGACATTTCAGCGGACGGAAGAACCATCGCCTGTGTTTCGGGACAGAACCAGCAAAGGTTCGTTGTCGTACAGAAAACTGACGACGGACACAGCAAGGTCATTTTCCACGAGTACCTGGAGGAGGATTTCAACAGCCAGGTGCTGGTAAAGTTCAGCCAGGACGGAAAGACCATATACTATAACTACAAAGGTGGAATAGGAATCGTGAACCTTGAGAAACTTTCAAGCAAACATGTTCCACTTGAGGGAAAAGTCATACAGATTGAGGAGTCCCGTGACAAGTGGCTTTTCACTGTGCTCAGCAAAAAGAACGACACATACACTGTCACAATTATTGAACCGGAGGACCATCCTATTGCCCAGTTCAGTTTCGACAGCGAATGTGCCTTCATCCAGACAAAGGGCGACAAACTCTTTGTAGGAAAAGACAACAAAATCTCATGCATCAAGCTATCTAGGAAATAAAAAAAAGGACGTGGCAAAATGAGTAAAAGCAGATCAAAAAAAATTGTAAGGACAACCACCCTGATTCTGGCGGCATCGGTTCTGGCGGGCTCCGCGATAGCCTTCGACTGGCCCCAGGAGGAAACCTCGTCGGATTCGTTTTACTCATATTTCGGTCAATACCGCGGAGGGACAATAGAATCCTCCCTGATTTTCAGGGACCCTTCGACGGTGAAAGCCACCGACTCTGGCCATGTGGCCGCAATCATAACGGAACACAACAACGACTACGGATGGTTCGAATCCACCCTGGGCAACGCCGTCATAATAGCCCACGACTTTGATTTCTCCACGGTGTACGGAAACCTTGACGAAGAGTCCCTGCATCCGGAGCTTTTTGACATGGACACGGTATCGGTTGGACAGGAGTTCGGTGAAAGCGGCAACTCTGGCTGGCAGGAAGGTCAAAGCTGTCTTGAATTCCAGGTCCTCGATATCAAGCAGGGACTGGCCATCAACCCAAGAAACCTGATGCCAAGAATCGGTAAGGAAATCCCTCTTTCCATCGGAAACGTGTCCCTTGACGACAAGAACGGAAACACTCACCTTCTGGTTCTGGAAAAGCGCCTTCCAGCTGGAAAATATGCGGTATACAACACAAGACAGGATATCTCGGTCCCGTACAAGACTGTGGTATCATTGAACGGCGCGACAGTAGAAAGCATCTCCTACGACTCCATGAAGGAAGTGGGAGGAAAGCTGTGCGTATCAGGAAATTCCACATATCCGGCGGAAAAGGTCTACCCGGACGAAAAACGTCACCTGCTTGGAAACGTGCAGCTTAACCATGGACTGAACCGTCTTGACGTGACGGTAATCGACATACTTGGCGCAACCGAGAACGTCACCTACAATCTTGAAGTATATTGATGCAGGGAACCTCCAGGAATTTCAATTTTTGGAGATGCCTTGCATAAAATGGATGTCCCTGGATTTTATTCTCCAGGGGCTCCACCTTTTCCCCTCTTTTTCTTGATATAATCCCGATTAGAGTTTATAATTTTCAGATATGGAACACAAAATGATTCTTTCTGCATCAGGCTGGAGAAAAGTCTTTGCAGAATCAGGAAACGGTGAAGATAAATCACCTGACATTGGACAGACAAACAAGGCTCTTAGCGCACTGATAGCAGAGACCTACGCTGAATACATATACAAAAAAGTCCAGGGCAAAACTCCCGTGGTGGCGGTGGCGACAGATACAAGACCTACCGGACCACAGATTGCGGACGCGATTCTTAGGGTGCTTATCCATAGGAAAGTGAACGTGCATTACGTCGGAGTGGCCGCTGCACCGGAAATCATGGCTTATGCAAAATCCTTGGACGGTTTCGTTTACATTTCCGCCAGCCACAACCCTATTGGACACAACGGTATAAAATTTGGTCTAAACGATGGCGGAGTTCTTCCTGCACAGGAAACGGCAATCCTTACGGAATCCTTCAAGAAAAAGTGCAGCCAGGATGACGCAGAGGAACGTGCCCTCGAACTGATTTCACAGACCAGCGACAACGAACTTAAGCTGGCATACATGGTGATGGACCAATACAAGAAGGACTGCCTGTGGGCCTACGAGGATTTCATTGCCAACGTCATAACAGGAAGCACAGATGTACATGTGCAGGACGAGATTTTCGGTCTGCTCAGGTCAAACCTTTTTGAATGCCCAATCGGGATTGTCGCGGACATGAACGGATCCGCAAGGTCTGCCTCCATTGATGAAAAGATTTTTCCAAGCTACGGAATAGATTTCCTGCCATTCAACAACGAGCCGGGAACAATCCCTCATGCAATAATTCCGGAACCGGAAAACCTGACATGGACCGCAGCCGTAATGGATGACCTCCAGAACGATGGCAACGAGGACGCTGTGCTGGGCTACATGCCGGACTGCGACGGGGACAGGGGAAACATAGTCTACTGGAACTCCAGGGACAAGGAATCCCACATAATCCCGGCCCAGGATGTATTCGCCCTTAGCGTAATCGCGGAGGAGGCTTTCGAAATTTGGAAACAGAACAACCTCCCGCAGAAAGGTCTCCTATGGAAAGCCACATCCAAATATGGAAAAAAAGCGATCGCCGTAAACGGACCAACATCACTCCGTATTGACGATATATGCAAGAGCTTCGGTATTGAACTGTTCAGGGCAGAGGTAGGAGAAGCCAACGTCGTGAACCTTGCACGTGAAAAACGTGACACAGGATACACTGTACGCATACTTGGAGAAGGAAGCAACGGTGGAAACATCACATATCCTTCATGCGTCAGGGACCCTGTCGCCACAATAATGGCCCTTGTAAAGATGCTTGCTATCCGCGATGGAATAAATCCTGACGGAACAAGAAACAAGGGGCTGTTCCACATATGGTGCGAAAAATCGGACCAGGAATATAAATACCGCGACAATTTTGACATGTCGGACATAATCGCCACAATCCCTGAGTACGTTACCACCGGAGTCAGCGAGGAAAGGGCCGTAATCGATATCAAGACCCAGGACAAGGGACTTCTCAAAGAAAATTTCCGTCAGGTCTTCCTGGACGAATGGGAGACCCACCAGATAGAGATCCGCGAGATTTATGGAATCACCAGCTACCAGGCCATACTGACCAACGGGACGACCGAAAGATATGTCTCCGAGGATGAATCCTGGAACAACGGAAACGGTGGACTGAAAATAATGTTCAAGGACGAGAAAGGTTTGCCATGCGCCTTCATCTGGATGAGACCAAGCGGAACGGAGCCTGTGTTCCGAATCATGAGCGATTTCCGGGGCACGGATATTGCGGCGGAAAGAAGTCTGCTCAGATGGGAAACGACCATGCTGAAAAAGGCCGACGAGCTCATGGACTAAAAAACTTGTGGCCAAATCCAGGGAGATTCCACAAAAGTTGGCCACAAGAAAATAAAACCAAACAAGAATGTAGAACAATAGTTTATTTTCTGCTATAATCTTAACGGCTCACCGGTTTCCGGTGCATGCCAATAAAACTACAACCAGTCAGCAATGACTGTATTTCCAACGAGGTTAGCAATTATGGATGAGAAAGAGATTTTGTCCCGCGCACAGCAGTATATTGCTGAAGAAAAAGATGAAGCATTCCGCAAGGAAGTTGAAGAGCTGGTCGCAAAAAAGGATATGGCGGAACTTGAAGACAGATTCTACCAGAGCCTCGAATTTGGAACCGGAGGACTCCGCGGAGTGATGGGTGGTGGAACAAACCGAATGAACACCCTCAACATTTCAAAGTCAACACAGGGGCTCGCTAACTACATAATAAAGGCCTTCCCTGAAGAAGCAAAGAATGGAACCCTCAGCGCCTGTATCGCATATGACAGCCGCCGCAACCATGACAAGTTCTCAGACATAACAGCACAGGTTTTTGCTGCAAACGGAATCAAGGCTTACCTTTTTACAGGACTCCGCCCTACACCGGAACTTTCCTATGCCATCCGCCTCTTTGGGTGCCAGACAGGTGTAGTCGTTACAGCCAGCCACAACCCTCCAAAGTACAACGGATACAAGGCCTACTGGTCAGACGGTTCCCAGGTTGTAGAACCTCATGACAAGGGAATCGTTGACGAAGTAAATGCTGTTAAAGAAGTAAAGATGATCAGCAAGGAAGAGGGAATCAAGTCCGGAAAGATTGTCCTTATCGACAAGGAAGTTGACGAAAAATTCCAGGCAATGATAAAGGACAACCTCTACCGCCCTGAGCTTATCCGTGAAAAGGCATCCTCTGTTAAGGTCGTGTACACTCCACTCCATGGAACAGGCGCAATGCATGTCGAAAAAGTTCTTGGGGACCTGGGACTCAATGTAATCACGGTACCGGAACAGAGAGAAGGCGACGGCAACTTCCCGACAGTTGAAAAGCCAAACCCAGAGGAAGCGCCAGCACTCAAGATGGCAGTGGAATTGGCCAAAAAGGAAAAGGCGGATGTTGTCATGGCCACAGACCCTGACGCCGACCGTTTTGGAACAGCCTTCCCAGACAAAGACGGAAATTATGTCCTTGTTTCAGGAAACCAGATGGGCGCACTTCTGGCAGACTATGTCCTTCTTTCGAAAAAGGAATTCAACAAGATGCCTGCGAACCCAGTCCTTATCCGTTCAATCGTAACAAGCCCATTCGTGGACGCCATCTCAAAGAATTACGACGTAGACCTGGAAGAAGTTTTGACAGGATTCAAGTGGATTGCCTATGCCGAAGGCGAATACGAAAAGACAGGAAAGAAGAACTATGTATTCGGCCTTGAGGAAAGCTACGGATACCTGATAGAAACCGAAGTCCGCGACAAGGATGGCGTCAGTGCCGCAGCTATGTGTGCGGAAATGACACTCTACTGGGCAAGCAAAGGCAAGAGCCTTCTGGAACACCTGAACGATATGTACAAGAAATACGGATACTTCGAGGACCGTTCCATTAGCAAATACTTCGAAGGAATTAGCGGCTCAGGAATCATGAAGGGAATCATGACAAAACTCCGTGAAGAAGGTCTCAAGACACTTGGCGGAAAGAAGGTCCTCAAGATTCGCGACATCCAGCAGAGTGTCGAATTTGACCCTGCAAATCCAGCCGCAAAAACACCTTTGGCATTCCCAAAGAGCAATGTACTTCAGTTCTTCCTTGAAGGTGGAACAATCGTAAGCGCAAGGCCAAGTGGAACAGAACCAAAGATTAAATTCTACATCAACAGTACAGTCCCTGTTGCTCAGCCAACAGACGATGCACTGAATGCAGCAAAGAAAGATGCAGCCGCATTGTGCGATTCAATCTCCACAGAAATTAAGGCCATCCTTGATGCTGCAAAATAATACAGGCAGGTATTCCTGTTTTTTTAGGGACTACGAACATCTGGCGAAACTGTTTTACAGTGGAGCCACTTTCGTAGCCTTTGACACGGAGACCACCGGTCTTGAATCAAAGACCGATTACCTGACTGAAATTGGGGCCGTCAAGTTTAATTATGCCGGCGAAATTGCTACGTTTGACCAGCTGATAAAACCTCCGGTCCCAATCCCTCCATTTCTGGAAAACCTTACCCATATCACCAACGAGATGGTAAAGAACTGTCCGGACGCTTCCCATGCCTTGACAGATTTCTTGACTTTTTTGAACGGAAAGAACACCATATTGATTGCTCACAACGCCCCTTTCGACCTTGGCTTCATAAATGTCCAAATGGAAAGGATGGGATATCCTGAGCTTCCAAACACGACCATAGATTCCCTTCCCCTTGCCCGGTGGACATATCCGCAGCTGAAATATGAAAGCGAAAAAGGACAGTACAAACTCCAGAACCTGGCCAAAAGGTTCAACATTTCCGTCCATTCCGCCCATAGGGCGGATGATGACGCCCGGGTCCTAAAAGAATTCTTCCTTAGGGTGATAAAGGATTCCATGTCGCGCCAGAAGGATTTTGATATCAACTCGGTTCCATTGAACCAGCCGAAAGACTCCGACCAGCTTGAGCTCTTTTAAGCTTCCAGAACCTTGTAAAATCAACAAAATAGCGGTATAATGTCAGAGTTCTTTTTATAAAAATGGACATCGAGGTTAATAATGAATTTTGTTGAGGAAATGAAAGCAAAGGCCAAGGAATATCAGAATTCTTTGGTACTTCCAGAAGGAACTGAGGAGCGCACTGTTGTCGCCGCAGCAAAAATTGTTGAAGAAAAACTGGCAAAGTCGGTTACACTTTTGGGCGTAAAGGCGGATGTTGAAAAAGTCGCCGCAGCTAAAGGTGTCTCATTGGACGGAATTGACATCATCAATCCTGCCGAATCAGAATGGCTGGATGATTTTGGAAAAGAATATTTTGAACTCAGAAAGGATAAAATCAATAAAAAGACTGGCCTCCCGGAAGTAACCCCGGAAAGCGCCCGCGAATATATCCTCAAGGACCCTCTCAGCTTTGGAGCAATGATGGTTCGCAAGGGAATGGCAGACGCAATGGTTTCAGGAGCACTTTCAGCTACCGCAGACCTGTTGAGAGCAGGACTCAAGATCATCGGAACTGCACCTGGAACAAAAACAGCGTCCTCATGTTTCGTTATGGATACCCACAATCCAAAATGGGGAAAAGAAGGATACATGATTTTCGCGGACTGTGCGGTTAACCCAACACCAACTCCAGAGCAGCTGGCAGATATCGCAGTTGATTCAGCAAAATCTTGCAAGGATTTGTTGGGAGCAGAACCGGCTGTTTCAATGTTGTCCTTCTCATCAAAGGGTTCCGGCGGAAAACTTCCTGATGTTCTCAAGGTTCAGGAAGCAGTAAAGCTTGCCCATGAAAAGGCCCCTGAACTTTTGCTTGATGGAGAACTTCAGGCTGACGCATCTTTGATTCCAGAAGTAACAGCAAAGAAGGCTCCGGGCTCCCCTATCACAGGAAAAGTCAATACATTGGTATTCCCAAGCCTTGAAGCAGGTAACATCGGATATAAGCTGGTACAGAGATTCGCAGGTGCGGATGCATACGGTCCAATTCTCCAGGGATTCGCTCAGCCAATCAGCGATTTGAGCCGCGGCTGTACAAGCGATGAAATTGTTGTCACAAGCGCAATAACTTTGGTTCAGGCCGGCAAAAAGGCATAAACAAGCAGGAACTAGGCAATGAAGGTCAGTCATTCATATTTTACAGACAAAAGTACAAGAATACTGGCCTCCATTTGTTTGGTCCTTCAGGCGTTATTCATTTCATCCTGCGCAACAAATTCCATCAGGCCATGTCCGCAGAATGCAAAAAAGCTTGCCGCATCAATGAAAAGACCCCTTGACGGTGGGCTCTACCCTTTTACACATTTTGATGACGGTTCAAGCATTGTCACATCAAAAAATGCATTCAAGTCAAAGGACACAATCCTTTTGACCTTCGCAGGTGATTTGATGGCGCATGTCCCCCTATGGGATAAAGGAAAATTCGAGCAGATTTATGAAGCCGTTAGCCCGTATATAAAGGGAAGCGACTTTTCTTTTACAAATCTTGAAACCCCTGTATGCGACAGGAGACCATATTCCGGTTATCCGGGTTTCAATGTTCATCATGAATATGCAGACGCATCCATAGATGCCGGTTTCAATGTTTTCAGCCTGACAAACAACCACACAAACGACCAGGGGCTGGAAGGAATAAACGCAACAAGGGACTATTTTAAATCCGTTGCAGAAAAAACAAAATATACAGAGCGTCCTGTATATTACGCAGGACTCAAAGAAGAAAAAAATGCTCCACTGACATATCAGGTGATTAAAAAGGATGGATGGACCATACTTTATGTGGCCATAACGGAACTGCTGAACAGCACCACCAACAGGGCCATGATAGATTACGTTCCACCTTCAAGCGCCGACAGAGAAAGTTTTATAAAGGACATAAAGAATCTGCAGGAAAAAAATCCTGCGGACCTTTTCATAATAAGCATACATTGCAGCGACCCTGAATATGTCTTTGACATCAGGGCGCCGCAGGATAATTGGTACAGGCGTCTCTTGGATGCCGGTGCAGATGTTGTATGGGTGAACCACCCTCACGTGGCCAAGGATTGGGAGCTTATCCCGGATTCAGACAATGTGGCAAGGAAAATAATTTTCCACTCGATGGGAAATTTTATAAGCCGTCACGAGTCCAGAAGAAACACAGGAGAAGGATTCATGACGCAGGTAGTTTTTGAAAAAACTCCAGACGGCGGAATCAGGATAGCGGAAATAAATCCTATCCTCCTGACCACCTACAAAACAAAAAACGATCATTATGTTATAAAAAAACTTGACGAAGATTTTTTGGACTGGCTAAGCGTCAACGACCCGGCACAGAAATCTTTCTTTAAGGAGAGACTATCATTCATGAAAAAAATATCAGGAAAAGTAAAATGGCAATAGATTACAAAAGTCTTCCAGTTTATGCACAGAAGCAGCGCATTCTAGAAACCCTTGAAAACAATCAGGTTATCGTGGTTCAAAGTCCAACGGGAAGTGGAAAAACAACCCAGCTACCAGTAATTCTTCACGAGGCTGGATATTCGGACAGAGGAATAATCGCCGTCACACAGCCAAGACGCATAGCCGCGTTGAGTGTAAGCGAGTTTATATCAAAACAACTAAAAACCAAGTACCCGGGACTTGTCGGCTACAAATTCAGGTTCGATGATAAAACGGATTCCTCAACAAAAATCAAGATCATGACCGACGGTATACTTTTGCAGGAAATGAAGCTGGACCCCTGGATGAGCAAATATTCGGTCATAATGGTCGACGAGGCTCATGAAAGGAGCCTTAACATTGATTTTGTGCTCGGTCTCCTGAAACGTATCCTTGCGGAAAGAAAAGATTTCAAAGTCATCGTCAGTTCCGCTACAATGAACGCAGAAGCCTTCAGCAGCTACTTTGACAACTGCCCTATCGTCACAATTGACACGCAGATGTTCCCTGTCACAATGATTTACGACCCTCCGCTCATAGAGGCAAACACCTCCAACGAGAATGCTACGGACGCTCTTCTTTCAAAAATCGAAAGCATAATTGACCGTGTGCTGGACAACAAAGATGATGGAGACATACTGGTATTCCTTCCGGGAGAAAAAATCATAAAGGACACTATGGTCCGGTTGCAAAGTGCATCCTTCAGGAACAAAATACATGTCATTCCGCTGTACGGAAGATTGCCAAAAGAGGAACAGGAAAAAGTATTCAATACCCCACCCTTTGGCAAAAAAAAGGTCGTCCTAAGCACAAACATCGCTGAAACATCAGTCACGATTAACGGTATAACGACAGTCATAGATTCAGGACTTGCCAAGTTGAATTTTTATAGCCCAAGGACCTTCACTTCAAGTCTGCTTGAAAGCCGGGTAAGCAAAGCCTCCTGCAACCAGCGACGTGGACGGGCCGGACGAACAAGACCTGGTACCTGCTACCGCCTTTATCCACGGGAGGATTTTGAAACCCGCGAAGAATATACCATTGAAGAAATCTACAGGACCGACTTAAGCGAAGTCGTGCTCCGCATGGCTGAACTTGGTATAACTGAATTCGAGAAATTCAATTTCATTTCGCCGCCAGGTCACGAAGGACTTGTGGGAGCCGTCAACACTCTGAACATGCTCAAGGCCATAGAGGAGGACGGAAGCCTAAGCAAAATTGGAAAACTTATGGTCGAATTTCCTTTGGAGCCAAGGGTCAGCAGGATACTTGTAGAAAGCATACTGCATTACCCGGAGGTGCTTGAGGAAGTCATAATCGCAGCATCCTTTTTAAGCGCCCAGTCTCCATTTGTACTTCCGGTCGGCGAAGAGATGGACGCAAGACAGGCACACCATGCCTTCAGGGACATGCAGGGGGATTTCGTATCCTATATCAACCTCTACAGAAAATACATGTCAGTTCCTAACAAAGAAAAATTCTGCAAAAATTCGTACCTTGATGACAAGGTGATGGCCGAAATATACAACGTCAAAACCCAGATTGAGGACATTGTGTCTTCAAGACTGCAGATGCCAATAACAAGTGGAGGAAAGGTCGATGATTACCTTTGCTGCATAGCATCCGGAATGATTCAGTTTGTATGTATACGCGAAGGACGGGAATCATACAGAAGTTTAACAGCGGACCACATCACCATACATCCTGGTTCATCCATGTTTAGAACCAACCCCCTATACATTGTTGCCGGCGAAATTGTAAAAACCAGCAGGACCTTCGCAATGAGCGTTTCCCCGCTGACAAAAAATCTTCTAGAACAGATTTATCCTGGCCTGGAAAATCAACTGGCATCGCAGACCAAAAAGAACGGAAAAAATAAACCGGAACATAGAGGCGATGCCCAGTCCAATGTGTCCAAAAAGGAACATGATGAAGGAAACTCAAAAACCAAGAAATCTCAGAAAAACAGGACCATGACAGATGATTCCATTTTCTTTGGCGGCCAGGCATTTGAGTATACAAAAATAAAAGGACGAAAAACTGTTTGCTTCCCAGTCGATAAAATTATCAAAGCGGCAAAGGCTGAAGAGACTCTGCCAAAGGAATTGGAAAACATTCATGGAACAGTTCTTCTAAAGGGTAACCGCCCTCTGCTTTCCAATGAAAAACTTGACCTGATTTTCAAGATAGCAAAGAACCTTAACCTTGAACCACTGGAAGAAAAAATGTGGTCAAGGAACCTGAACCTTTATATAAGGGATGAATTCGAGGGAAAGGAAAACCTTAACAAGCTTTTGGTTCAGCTTAACGTCATAATGAGAGTGACAATAGCCAAGCGTTCCTCAAAGGAATTCGGATTCATATGTCTGTTCACCGATGGCAACGGTACCTATTGGTTCAAGGTATCTCGCGGTTTCTCCACCGCACAGAACGAAAGCCTTGCATCATTGGAAAAACTTATTGACGATGCCGAAAGCCTTGAGCTGGGGCCGGCTGAAAAAGAAAAAATCAATATAATATACCGCATGGTCAATTCCCTGTATTAAGGCAGGACACCAAGGGACCGGATTTATGAACAAGTCCGGTCCTTTTAAATTTATGAATTTTTTTTTAAAAAGTACTTTCCAAAGATAAAAAAAAAGTATATTATACTAATCACTTAAGGAGAATTAGCTCAGCTGGGAGAGCACCTGGTTTACACCCAGGTTGTCGGCGGTTCGATCCCGTCATTCTCCACTAATTTTTTCGGGACGTAGCGCAGCTGGTAGCGCATCTGGTTTGGGACCAGAGGGTCGCTGGTTCGAATCCAGTCATCCCGACTTGTTGAAGTCTCAGATATTCTGGGACTTTTTTTTTGCCTTACGCATAATCCGGAGGAAATTCCATGACCGAAAAAGAGATGGACGTTTTTTTTACATCCACATTGAAAAAGATTCTAAATGAACTGCAGGACTGTGCAGAATACATAAGGAATTTGCATGGAAAGGAATACGACGAAATACGTGAAGATTATGCATACACCATAGAGGACCTGTCGGATATCATTGAAAATATCAAGTCAATAGCAGACCTGTCAGAGATGGACGAAGAAACCATTGGGGCTGTCTTTGATTATCTGGAAGAATACAGCGACAATTTTATAATATCCAGCGATGAAGGACAGATGAAAAAAGATTTGGATGAATATAAAAAACTGGAAGAAATTTTGGATCTTTTTTACGATGACGGTGAGTAATTCAAAGAACGTCCCACCGGCAGGAACCACTAAAGGTTGACACAGCGCTCCTTTTTTTATATAATCGTGACATATTTTGCCGCTATAGCTCAGTTGGTAGAGCACGTGATTTGTAATCTCGGGGTCCAAGGTTCGAGTCCCTGTGGCGGCTTCAAGGCACACAGTTTTGTGTGTCTTTTTTTTTACCAAAAACCGGATAAAAAAAAACGGAAAACATTGTCTGCTTTCCGTTCATACCTTATATTCATTCCTACAAATTAATTGCTTAAAATCCTTTTAGCTTTTTGGGCGTTTCCATTCGTAGGTCTCTTCTTTCCGTTTTCATCATCCTCTGCCAATGCCGCCAAATCCTGGACCGCCTTTGTGGAACTTGAATAATGTCCCCTTGCGTACATATCAAGCCCGGTGCCCTGTGTCGGAACATCCTTGCTTGCAATGTACAGCGAACATATTTCAGCAAATTCAGGACGACTGTATTTTGCCAATTCCTTTCCAAGCGCATACCTGAGGTTTTTCTTTTTGTCATCCTTCAGGGTTTCCTTTGCCAAATCAATGACTTCCTGGGTACCTGCATGGTTGTTTTCCAAAAGGGCTGCCGCAACTTTGGCTTTGGCACTATCTCCTGCAGCCTTGTCCTTTAGGACGGAAATAAGATATTCGTTTCCGTTCTGAGTGTTCAGGGAAGCCAGCACTTTATAGATTTTTTCTTTGACTACATTTTCCTCTTTATGCTTGCAGTGGTAGACCAAATCCTTGGACATGGAGGAAAGGTTCTGCTTCTCTATAACATTAATCGCTTCCATTCTGACCCTCCAGACATCATCCTTCAGGGCCTGCTTTATAACTGTATGGACCACCGATTCATTGAAATTTGAAAGACCGCGAATGACGTATTCCCTAAGCTTTGGATTGTCATCCTCATAAAGGTCAATAAGAATATCTATAGCCTCTTTTTTTCCCATCAAACCAATTGCCTCTGCGGCATAGGACCTTATGTAGATATCTTCGTCGCTATCCTGCGCAAGATCAGCAAGGGCATCCCAGGTTTCCTCTGCGCGAATCTTTCCTAGAACCCTGATTAGAGCCTGGCGCTGAGGAGCGCTCAAATCATCATTGGAAATAAAGCTTGTCAAATAAACAGCTTCCTCCGGTCCTCCGATTTCGCCCAGACATTCCAATGCTTCCGTGAAATATCCCAGGTCATCCTTTTCAAGAAGATCCACTACACCACCAATAGCCGCAGATGATTTTACCGCTGCGACATATTTGAAACAGGCATTGATGGTGTCCCTGCGCTGGTCGTACGGATCATTCAAGGTTTCGACTGCAAAATCTTCGAGACAAGGATCCTTTGTCATTGAAAAATAGGAAAGGATTTTCTCCCTGATTTTTGGACTCTTGGTTTCCTGGAAAAGATCGTAGGCTTCGTTCTTGAATCTGTAGTCCTCATCCTTTGTCAGATTATCCAAAAGGTTGCTTATTTCTTCCGTAAGACCATATGTGAAAACATCCCTTGTCTCTTCTTCAAATTTTTCTCCAGAATTCAATGGATTTTTGTCTATGGATGAAGCAATCTGCTCTGCGGTTACCGACTGAGGTCTCTTAGAATTAGGCCAGACCTTTTCTTTTTTGACATAGGCCGAAGAACTTTCGATTCTTCCAGAGTCTTCACCGGAATCAGACTTTACATCGGATTGCGCAAATATATATACGGAAGTCAACAGAACAGAACAAATACAGAGAAAACGTTTCATTTTGCCTCCAAAAAATATCGGTTTATCCAATTCATGCACAATGTTTGTCAAAAATTAAACATCATTTGATTTGAATTGTTTCAAAAATTCTTCTTTAAAAATCGGAAAATTATCCTCTTTTATTGACTTGCGAATGTCCAAAAGCAAGGAATTCAGGAAATACAGATTATGATAAGACGCCAGCATTGACGAAAGTATCTCCTGCTCCCTGAATATATGCCGTAAATAGGCCCTGGAATAGGTTCTACAGACCTTGCACTGGCATCCGGAATCAACAGGAGAAAAGTCATGCTCAAAACGTTTCTGCTTGATGGAAAGCGTCCCATGATGCGTAAAATAAAGGCCATGACGGGCGACCCTTGTCGGGAGGACACAGTCAAACATATCAACACCGTTCTCCACAGCCTCAAGAATATATTCAGGTGTACCGATTCCCATGACATAGCAAGGTTTTTCCCTTGGGACAAAATTCATTGTGTAGGAAAGCTTTTCTTTATATACATCGGCCGGCTCACCAACACTCAGGCCACCGATTGCAAATCCAGGAGTATCAAGGGACCCTACAAATTCGGCGCTCTTCTTTCTGAGGTCATCAAAAAAGTTTCCCTGAATTATTGGAAACAGGATTCCCTTGTAACCATTTTCCCGTTGCTTTTCCCATTCCGCCATTGCCCTCTTTGTCCATGCGGTCGTGATTTCCAGCGCCTTTTCCGCTTCCTTTCTTTCAACGCCATATCCCGTGCATACATCAAGCTGCATCTGGATATCGCTGTTAAGCTTTGTCTGAATCTGGACAACATTTTCAGGAGTGAACAGATGCTTGGATCCATCAATGTCGCTGCGGAATGTAACACCGCCGGATTCTATTTTCCTTAGGGATGATAAAGAAAACACCTGGAATCCACCGGAATCTGTCAAAAAATTTTTGTTCCATTTTGTAAATCCATGAAGCCCTCCCGCCTCCTGAACCAAATCCGCACCTGGACGCAGGTACATGTGATAAGTATTGGCGAGAATTATCTCAAATCCTATTTCCTCCAGGTCATCCTTTGAGACGGCCTTAACGGTTCCTTTTGTACCGACAGGCATAAAAACTGGTGTCTGCACGTCGCCGTGGGGCAGATGCATAACGCCGGTCCTTGCTTTTGATCCTGCGCATTCATGATTTACTTCAAAAAAATTTTTAATCAATTCCATATTTCCACCTTCAGGATAATTTTATATGAAAAGTTCCATTTACGTCCTGGCGAAACGCAAAAGGATAAAGCTTATGAAAACAAAAAGTATAACGGGAAACCATGCCCCCACCAATGGAGGAATGACCTCGAACTTCGCCATGAGCATAGTAATCATCTGGGTAATATAAAAAACGACAACCGACCCTATGCTTAGTGCCAGGCTGATAATCAACACATTCTTTCTGGTCTTTCCGCTTAGTCCCACAGCCAGAAAAACGACCAGAAAAACGACAAACGGGAAGGCAAATTTTTTGTAGTACTGGGATTTCGCTTCCGCGCTAGGCAGTCCCGCACGTTCAAGATGCTGTATATATTGCCGTGCCTCCGAGGTGCTTACCTCCTCTACACTTATGGTATTATTTTGAAAAGTCTCCGGCGGTTCGACGATAAGATTCTGATGAGCCTCGTCAATGCTTTTTCTGACTAAAACATCATTTTCAAAAACAAACATATCGCCATCAGTAATCTGCCACTTTCCATCAACCCAAGTCGCGCCGCTGGACTTTATCAGGGCCTCAAATTTTTTATTCTCATCCCGGAACACAATAACAAGATCATAGATACGCTGGAAGGAATCATCGTAATACTGGGCCTTATAGATAATGCGACCTTTGTCCGCCATGACAACAATCTGTTCGTTGTTCAACGATGCAACCTTGTTTAGAGCAGCCATCTGGAGTTCATTTTTTTTTGCGTAGGTCTGAACCACAACCCTGTCCTCAAAAATAAACAACCCAAAGCTCATCAGGAATCCAATCACCAGAAGCGGCAATGTAAATTTCAGGAGAGAGACACCGGAGGCAAATACAGCCAGAAGTTCATTTTTTGCATAAAGGTCGCTTAGCATATAGGCCGTCGCGAACAGCATGGATATTGGAACGGAATACCACACGCTTTTTGGAACATAGTAAAGCATTATCTTCCCTACAGTCAAAAAGGGGGTTCCCCTGGAAACATAGTTCCAAAGATTCATCAACAAATCCGTGAGACCAAGAATCAGTACGAAAAAAAATAGAGAGCCAATAAATATTCCTGAAAATTTTTTTAGAGTGTATTTAACTAATGTCATTTTTTCTTGAGCCTAAAATATAGATAAATTCCTACCACCCCTACAACAAAATTTGGGGTCCAGACCATCCAGAATCCATTGTATCCGCCTCTCAATCCAAACAGCTGACCCATAATGGTCATTGCCCAATAGAAAACCGATATTATGATTCCAAAAATAAATCCCAACGTAAGACCGTTCCTTTTTCCGAAAACAAGCGCCAGTGGAAATGCCAGGATAGCAAAAAAAATGGCTCCAAAAGGAATGGAAAATTTTTTATGGTACTCAAGCTTGTAATTGTTCAACTGCCGCTTGGAATATATGCCATCCTCAATCATTTTCTTTATGACCTTGCCCAAATCATAGGAAGTCATTTCACGGGGATCGGTTCCGGCAGAGGAAGATGATATGGAGGATTCAAACATGTTCAACTGCATATCGTCCGCCCGTATTACATCCAAAGCATTTATTTCGCCTCTCTTCAAAATGATAACGACCGGATCATTCATGAGCAAATCCATAAGAATGCCGGAAGCATGGGATTTTTCAACCGAACTTTTCCCTGCAACAATAATTCTGTCCTCATCAGAATTTGATCTATCAAAAATCACAAGATCATCAACCTCATTGTCATTTGCATTCCCAATTACCAAAGACGTGCCGCTCATACGTTTAATGGAATTGGCCTCTATCTGGACGGCCGGGTCAGACTGAATGATTTGTGTCCGCATCTTGTTATACTTGAGAGTACCCAGCGGCAAAAAATAATCGTTCATGACAAAACTGAACAACGATATGGCAAGTCCCATGGCAAGGACAGGAATCAATATTATCGAATACCGCTGCCCACTTGCACGAAGTATAAGGATTTCATTGTCAGTAACCATCCTGCCAAGGCACATCAAAAATCCCAGCAAAGTGGCAAAAGGTGATGATTGAGCGACAATCGATGGAAGGCAATATATAATCAACCGGATAACGTTACCGACCGGAACCCTCTGCTTCAGGATGGTTTCGGCAAGCAAAAGAATCTGATTAACAAAAAAGATGACGAAGAAAAATATAAAGCATATAAAAAAATAAACAAACAATTCCCTTGCGATGTATCTTACAAGAACATTGCTTTTTACATCATTCAGACTATCAATCTTTGCTTCGTACTTTTCAATCGCGGCATTGTCAAAATTTTTTTTTGCTTTCGCCAAAAGAGAATTATATATTGAATACCTGATATTTACTGGTCTTAGGGAAGAAAAAAATTTGGCAATGCCATTCTGTCCGGTCTTTTTTTTTGATTTGGTATACAGCAACCGTTCAAAAAAATTCAGCCCATCATTTTTCCTTTCCGGCCTTCTTTTTCCAGTTGACATAATCTAGTTAGATTTTACTCCAGTACTTCCAAAACCTCCGGCCCCGCGTTCCGTTTCCGAAAGGCTTTCGACTGTTTCAAATATCCCCTGGGTTACCGGTGCCACAATTATTTGAGCAATCCTGTCCCCAGAGTTAACTAAAAACTTTTCTTTTCCGTGGTTTATTAAAAGAACATTCAATTCCCCACGGTAGTCACTGTCAATTGTTCCCGGCGTGTTGATTACGGTAACTGAATTCTTAAAAGCAAGTCCACTTCTTGGGCGTACCTGAATTTCATATCCCTCAGGGATTTCAAAAAAAAGCCCCGTCGGAATCATGGCAGACATTCCAGGCTCAATGGCAACTGTTTCCTCAACAAGCGCACATACATCAGCACCAGCGGCACCCGAAGTTTTATACACAGGCAGAACAGCGCCATCCTTTTTTACGCACTTTATTTTTATTGACTGACTCATAATATTACTTTCCTCTGCTTTTTCTTAGATAATTTTTTTCCATAAACCAATATGGTTCTGGAATCTTTCTTTAAAATTTTTTTCGCCAAATCCATGATATCATTTTTTTGAACATCGCGTATAGATGCAACAATCTGGTCCAGTTCCAGCATAGGCAATCCAAGGAAATAATGTTTCTGCAGCCGGCGCATCACATATTCCATGTCAGATTCACCCATTGTTTCCTCGCCACAAAGATGACCTTTTGCGTCAGAGATTTCCGAATCCGACAACCCATTTTCAATCAGCGATGCAATTTCCTGCTGGACAAGCACAAGGGTTTTCTCTACATCAGCTTTTTCGCAGGACACATAGCAAGCCCAAAGACCGTTATCCTTATAGAAAGAATAGAAACTGTAAACGCTATAGCACAATCCATTCTTTTCTCGCAGGGATTCAAAAAGACGGCTCCCCATGGAATCCCCGCAAAGTGCATTAAAAACTGCCAAAGTCCAGTAGGTCTTTTCATCAAAAACAGGATCCAATGGATAGGAGAAATATATCTGCTGCTGTCCGAACCGTGATTTTTCGAAATAGTTTCCGCTATTCCAGACAGATCTAAAATCCAGCTCAAAGGGTCTGTCCGCATGCACCGGAAGGTTTTCCAAAGCCATGACAGCGGTTTCTTCATCAAAATCCCCGCACACAAAGACAGTCAAAAAACCATGGACAAAGTATTTTTCATACCATTCACGTATCTTTTTTACGTCAAGATTTTCGACATCCCTTACGCTTCCCGTTATTGTTTGTCCCAAACCGGAATCCTTCCAGACGGTTCCGGCGAATGCATCCAGAGAGGATTCCTCAGGGTCATCCTCGACAGCAAGAATCTCATTTTCAACCACGGACCTTTCTTTTTCCACTTCATCAGCAGGAAAAACACAATTGCAGGACATATCGCACAGGATGTCCATGGTCAGTGAAAAATTTTCTTTTGATGATGGAACAACGGCATACACGCAAACATCATCCCTTTCCGTAAATGCATTCACCATTCCGCCCATTCTGTCAAAGGAGCAGACCAGTTCCCTTCTTGTACGTCCTTTCGTTCCTTTAAAAAGTAGATGCTCGCAAAAATGACTGATTCCCCTTTCCCCTTCCTTTTCATATCGGGAACCGACGGAAAAATAAAATCCAACGGCGACGGTTCCGCTTTTTTCAATCTTTTGAGAAATCAAAGTAACATTGTTAGGAAATAATCTTTTTTTTATCATAAGGTGATTATATCACAGACCGGATTATATTTTCAAACGGCCAGTTTTTTTAATATAAAAAAAAGCGGCACACAGATTGTATGCCGCTTTCCGTCAGGAACAAAACTTGTTCCAGAACTTACTTGGACTGAGACTCAAGGGCGTCGATATAAGAAAGATTCAATCTTCCCATCTTGTCAACCTCAAGAAGCTTTACAGGGATAACCTGTCCTTCCTTGAGAACATCGGTAACCTTTTCGACACGCTGTCTTGAAAGCTTGGAGATATGGCAAAGTCCTTCTTTTCCAGGGAGGATTTCAACAAACGCTCCAAATTCCATGATGCGCTTAACAGTACCGTTATAGATTGTTCCAACTTCTGGATCTTCACAGATTCCCTTAACAGCCTTCTTTGCTGCATCAGTTGAAGCACCTGTCTTACCATAGATTGTAACAGTTCCGTCATCGTCTGTGTTGATTGTAACACCATACTGCTGACAGAGAGCCTTAACGTTCTTTCCGCCTGGTCCAATCAAGGCACCAATCTTGTCCACAGGAATTTTGAGGGAATCAATCTTTGGTGCGAATGGAGAGATTGGCTGTGGCTTGTTTACACACTTCTCCATGATGTCAAGGATATGGTTGCGTCCAGCCTTTGCCTGAGCAAGAGCCTTTCTCATGATGTCCATTGAGACACCAGCAATCTTGATATCCATCTGGAAACCTGTAATACCATCACGAGTTCCGGCGACCTTAAAGTCCATGTCTCCAAGGTGATCTTCTTCGCCAAGGATATCGGAAAGGATTGCGTATTTCTTATACTGAGGTCCATCAGTGATAAGACCCATAGCAATTCCGGCAACCATTTTCTTCATTGGAACACCGGCAGCCAAAAGAGAAAGACATCCACCACATGTTGAAGCCTGAGAAGAGGAACCATTTGACTCCATGATTTCAGAAACAACACGGATTGTATAAGGGAATTCCTCGCGGCTTGGAATCATTGGAGCCAATGAACGGCGTGCAAGATTTCCATGTCCAATTTCACGGCGGCCAGTTGAAAGTTTTCCTACTTCGCCAACAGAATATGGTGGGAAGTTATAGTGGAGGATAAAGTTTTCGCTGCGGTCGCCTTCAATATCATCGTAGACCTGTTCATCCATTGCTGTTCCAAGAGTTGTGACAGCAAGTGACTGAGTTTCGCCACGAGTAAAGAGTGCGCTTCCATGTGGACGAGGAAGGACATTAATTTCACAGGTGATAGGACGGATTTCTTCTGTTCCACGTCCATCAATACGTACACCCTTTTCAAGAATGCTGTTACGAAGAAGATTGTACTGGATATCATCGAACAGTGCGTCAAACAATTTCTTCTGTGTTTCATCAGCAAGCTGCTCGGCATACTTTTCGGCGACCTTTGCCTTTACAGCCTTAACAGCATCACCACGGGTCTGCTTTCCTTTCTGGAAACAGGCTTCCATCATCAAAGGTGTTGCATCAGCTTCAATAGCTTCCTTATTTTCAAGAGTGAAAGTAACAGGAACAAGTGGAAGTTTTTCCTTTCCGCACTTTGCACGAAGCTCTTCCTGAAGGATACACATGTCACGGATGAATGACTGTGCCTTTTCCAAGGCTCCAAGCATTACATCTTCAGAACATTCGTTTGCTCCACCTTCAACCATTGTGAAACCGTCTTTTGTTCCGGCAACAACAATTTCCAGCTGAGATTTTTCCATCTGTTCATATGTAGGATTCAATATATATTCACCGTTGGAATAAACTACGCGTACTCCGGCGACAGGTCCGTTGAAAGGAATGTCACTGATTGTAACTGCTGCGGAGGCTGCGATAACAGCAAGAATATCTGGAGGATTTACACCATCGATTGAAACACAAGTTGGAACAATCTGCAACTCGCGACCGAATTCTGGATAAAACAAAGGACGCATCGGGCGGTCAATAAGACGGCTAACCAAAATTTCCTTATCCTTAGGACGTCCTTCTCTCTTTACAAAACCGCCAGGGATTTTACCTGCGGCATAAAACTTTTCGTTGTAATCAACTGTTACAGGAACAAAATCAAGTCCCTCTTTTGCTTCACTTGATGCACAAACTGTTGCGATGACTACAGTACCACCGACCTGGGCATAGACACAACCATTTGCCTGTTTACCAATTTTTCCGGTCTCAAGAATCAATTCTGTGTCACCGATTTTTTTTGTTACTCTTTCTACCATTTCTTTCATTTTCCTTTAGGGCCTTTAATTCTAAAAACTTTCGTCTTACTAAAACAAAACCCTCTATCCTTTTCACTAGAACAATCCGTTTGAACAGCCGGATGTTCAGATCGCATAAAGCGAAATCTCTACAAAACACTAAAGGCAACCTGACATAAATTTCTTTACACCAGGCTGCCTTTAAAGTTGTCTAACTTACTTACGGATTCCAAGTTCCTTAATCAGAGCACGGTATCCTTCAAGATTTGTGCGCTGCATGTACTTGAGCATCTTGCGGCGCTGTCCAACTACCTTCAGGAGGCTGCGAGAAGCAGTTGTATCCTTTGGGAAAGCTTTACAGTGTGTTGTAAGCTGCTTGATACGTTCAGAAAGAAGAGCAATCTGAACCTTTGTGTTTCCGGTGTCCTTGTCGTTTGCACCGAACTTGTTGACAACAGCAGTTGTTGTTTCTTTTGCGAGTGCCATGAGCATTCTCCTTAAATATTAATCACCATGCTGCCCAGTAAACCTTGAAGCCTTTCCTAAAGTACAACAAAACTCTTTGGGACCTCAAGAATTGCAAAGACAGCATTGTTTTATTCAAAAAAAATTATTTCATCGATTCCGGACATCCCTCTACCGGATGGCAACGCAAAAAGCAACCGCCTGTCCTTGGAAGAACCTGTCCCGGACGCCCCATTACCGACCACCGAGCAAGCGGTACCGGTTTTGAATCCATCCTCAAAAACCAATGACACCTTAAATTCCCCAGATTCCGGAAGAACCTGAGTACACCCTCCAAGTTCCAGGGAAACAAGTCCCGAACCAGGCAAGGAGGTAAAATCAACTCCAGAGCAGTCAAACGAGAATGGCCTGCCAAGCATTTCGTTGGCGGACCTGAAGTCACCTTTCGATATAACTCCACGTATCCTGCTGGAACTAACCCTCTGGCCGTCATACATGACATCATCCACGACAGTTAGTTTTATTCCCTTTTCTTGTGAATAAAGCTCCAGAGCCTTCATGTCCATGGCACCCTTGTATCCGCAACAAAAATCCTGGCCTTCAACAAGACATTTCATACCGCACTTATCTACCAGAGTGTCCATAAAAACAGACCCCTCCATTTTAGCGAAATCAGAAGAAAAGTCAATTACTATAGCAAAGGACAGGGATAAATTATCGGCACATTTCAGTTTCTGATTAATACTGCAGACATCCTCGCGGCGCCCTCCTCCGGAAAAACGGCAGGATGAATTGAAGGTCACTATGCCAGGTACCATTCCTATATTTTTTTTGACAGCATCAACAAGGGCCTTGTGTCCCAGATGCATTCCATCAAAACTGCCCACGGCAATGGAGCAGCCAATATTTTTCCAGTCCTCTGGGAAATCTCCGGATACGACCTGGTCCCAGGAAAAGATTTTCATATCCATTTTTCTATTCACTGGAACCACTTTCCTCTATTTTGTCCGGATTTTCCTCAACCTTTTTTGGAACCACAAATCCATAGGTCAATTTAAACTCCCCGCGGACAATCATCCCCGCAAAGGAATAATCTTCATAAAAGACAGCTATCTCATTGTCAGAATTGTATTCGGATTCCTGGAAACCTTCCGGTCTGTCCACCCATTTGAACATCCCCCCATGAAGCGGACGGCCGTTCAGATAGGACTTGACGCATTCATTTTTTAGCAGGTCGACTTTGAATCCACATTTAAAGGCCAGATCAGGGGTAAAGGTTAACAGATGATTCTTTATGTCCAGAACCTTTTCGTCGGAATCCTTCGCAAATTTCTTTTCCGTAACCACCGGAGGATTGTCCCTTAGATCTGCAAAATGACGGTCATTCTTTATGCCATTTTCTATTGTAAATTCATTTAGACTTCCAAAACAGGCGGCGTCTTCCAATTTAAATGGACCGACCTCCGTTCGTCTCAAGGCGGAAAGATGGGCAACAGCTCCAAGTTCCTTCGCGATGTCCCTGGCAAGAGCCCTGATATAGGTTCCCTTTGAGCAGGTTATCTCCAAAAGCGCATAGGAACAAGGATCGTCTCCAGTTGAGGCCCTGAAATCAAGAAGGCGGTTCTCATAAATGAAAACCTGTCTTGGCTCCATCTGAATGTCGGCACCACTCCTGACTGCATCGGACGCTCTTTTTCCATCCACATGGAGCGCACTGTAAACTGGCGGCACCTGCAGAATTGCTCCGGTAAATTTCGGAAGGACACGTTCCACATCATCTTTTGCAACAGCAGGAGATGTGGCCTTTATGATTCCGCCCGGATCAAGGGTATCCGTTTCCACTCCAAAGCAGACCACGGCGAGATACTTTTTTTTAAAACCTGTTATGTGTGGAACCAGATGAGTCAGATGTCCACTTAGAACTACCAGGAGGCCTTCCGCAAAGGAATCCAATGTTCCAGTGTGACCGACCTTGTCAGTTCCAAGCGCATGCTTTATGCTCCACAGAGAAGAGAAACTTGTAAGACCCGGAGTCTTTGCAAGCAGCATGACTCCGGGCACATTATTACGATTCTTTTTTTGCTTCGGCATCTTGTTTTTCCAAAGCGTTAAGGGTCTGGACCATCTTGTATCCTTCCTTCATGCTAAAATCAGCAATGAAAGTCAGTTTAGGAAATTTATAGATGCTCAACTTTTTTGCAATGCTGCACTGGATAAAACCAGCGGCATTCTGCAATCCCTTTGCGGCTCTACGTACAGAGTTGTCATCCATGAAGGAGGAGACATAGACCTTTGCATACGCCAGGTCACCTGCCACCTCGACACGGTTTACAGATATAAATTCATTGACCCGAGGGTCCTTAATTTGGTGAGTAAGAATCATGGACGATATTTCCTCCCTCAACTGCTCACCAAGTCTTTCCAATCTATACTGTCCCATCTCTACTCCTGGGAACCTTCTGATGCTGCACCAGCTTTTGCTTCAGCTTCAGCCTTTTCTTCGGCCAAAGTCTGTCCAAGCTTTCTTGCAACCTCAACATATTCGAACGCTTCAAGCTGATCTCCAACCTGCAAATCCTGCCAGTTCTCGATACCGACACCACATTCGAATCCAAGCTTAACTTCCTTAACGTCATCCTTGAAATGCTTAAGGGAAGCAACCTTTCCTGTATATTTTACAACACCATCCCTGATAACGTTTACGCTGCTTGTCTTTTTGATGACACCTTCAGTAACGTAACATCCAGCGATGACACCGACCTTTGGAACCTTGAAAGTGTTTCTGACTTCAAGCATACCGGTAACCTCTTCCTTTGTATCAGGCTGAAGCATACCTTCCATAGCGGCCGTGATTTCTTCGACACACTTGTAAATGATATTGTATTTCCTGATTTCGACCTTTTCCTGATCAGCAAGGGCCTTGGCCTTTGGAGTAGGACGGACATTGAAACCGATGATGATTGCATTCTCGTCAGCGGCGGCAAGGGTAACATCGCTTTCGTTGATTGCACCTGCGCTTGAATGTATTACAGACAAACGGATATCCCTTGTGGACAGCTTTTCCAAAGAAGTCTTGAGAGCTTCCGCGGAACCCTGCAAATCAGCCTTGATGATAACCTTGAACTCCTTGATTTCTTTCTGTTCAATTGTTGAATAAAGATTATCAAGGGTGACCTTCTTGAATGCCTTTGCATCTTCGTAGCGTTTAAGTTCCTGACGTTTTGCAGCGAACGCACGTGCATCCTTTTCAGATTCAGTGACCTGGAATGGATCTCCGGCATTTGGCATGCTTTCCATACCAAGAACCTCAACAGGCATTGAAGGAGAAGCTTCCTTGATTTTGTTTCCGTGGTCATCAAACATTGCACGTACGCGACCGGAATAGACACCTGCAACAAACGGGTCTCCAGTCCTGAGGGTACCTCTTTCCACGACAACGGAAGATACAACACCACGTCCCTGGTCAACACGGCTTTCAATAACCTTTCCTTCAGCACGGCAATCATACTGTGCCTTAAGTTCCAGCATTTCGGCCTGAATCAGGATGGCATCCAAAAGTTCATCGATACCTTCGCGTTTCAAGGCGGAAATATTAACATACTGAGTATCTCCACCCCAAACTTCAGGTGTCAAACCAAGTTCGGAAAGCTGTGTCATGACACGGTCAGGATTTGCTTCAGGTTTATCAATCTTGTTTACGGCAACAATGATTGGTACCTTTGCATCCTTTGCATGGTTGATAGCTTCAAGAGTCTGAGGCATTACACCGTCATCGGCAGCCACAACCAAAACAACAATATCAGTAATCTGAGCACCACGGGCACGCATCATTGTAAACGCTTCATGTCCTGGTGTATCGAGGAATGTAATCACACCCTTTGGAGTTGAAACCTGGTATGCACCAATCTTCTGGGTAATACCACCGGCTTCACCTGCCACAACATTTGTATTGCGGATGGCATCCAATGTCTTTGTCTTACCGTGGTCAACATGACCCATGACAGTAACGATTGGAGGTCTAACATTCATTCCCTCAGCGGAACCTTCGTCACTTTCAATGACGGTCTCTTCATAAAGGGAAATCCTGTTCACAATACAGTTATATTCGCTAGCGATAATTTCCGCTGTATCAGCATCAATGCTCTGGTTGATTGTGACCATCATGCCGTTGGCCATCAACTTTCCAATGATTTCGCCGGCCTTAAGATTCATCTTCTTGGCAAGGTCCGCAACAGTGATGCTGTCCATGATATCAATCTTTTCTGGAACTACGCTTGCAGGAGTTGTCTCCTTCTTCTTGTTTCCATAAAGCTCGTCTTCATCGAAAGCCTGTTCCTGATCTTTGCGATTGTAAACCTGCTTCTTTCCCTTGAACTGCTTTTTGGCTGGAGCCTTGTTACCTGCCAGCGCGGCTGGATCAGAAAATCCACCATGGGAACCACCGAATCCAGGTCTCTGGCCACCCATTCCAGGTCTGCCCTGTCCACCACCGAATCCACCCTGACGTGGTCCGTTGTTGAATCCGCCCTGACGTGGTCCATTGTTGAAACCACCCTGGCGTGGGCCGTTATTGAAACCGCCCTGACGCGGTCCGTTGTTGTATCCGCCCTGGCGTGGGCCGTTGTTGTATCCGCCCTGGCGTGGACCGTTGTTGAAACCGCCCTGGCGTGGGCCGTTGTTGTATCCGCCCTGACGATTCTGATAACCTTCGCGAGCCTGGGTTCCAGTGAAACCACCGTCCCTTCTGCCGTTGTTATTGTTGTAACGGCCTCTAGGACCACCGCTAAGGTTTCCGGCCTTTACATTTGGTCGTACACTGTTAAGTTCAAATGTACGTACCTGTCTAGGCTGTTTATCACCTTCAGCAGGATGGCTTGCCTTTGCCGGTTCAGCAGGTTTCGCATTTTCAGAAGATACATGAAGTGCGGAAGAAGATTCTGTTTTTCCAGCTGCAGCAACAACTTTTTCTGCAGATTCTACAGGACTTCCAGAAGCGGCTGTCTTTTTTTCTTCCGGTGCAGGAACATTTTCTGCACTTTTCTTAACTACAACATGCCTTTTTTGTTCTTTTGACGCAGATGTTGAAGATGGAGACTTGCGCTTTACCACAATCTTCTTTTTTGGTTGGGAATTAGTTCCCTGAGATTCTGCTTTCTTTGTCTCTTGCTTTTTTTCTTCTTCCGCCATATAACCTATTTCCTTTAGTTTACTCAAATTCTAATTCAATTCCACATTTTGGACAACGAGTATCATTGAGAGAAATCTTAGCACCACATTCTGGACAGAAATACTCTTCTTCCTGTTCCTCTATTTCTTCATCGACAGATTCTCCGTCCTCATCTTCGAATTCAACGTATTCATCAATAATCTTGTTGACCGCATCAATATCCTCTGCAGAAAGTCCCTCGATGTTCTGGACTCTGCCGTCCTCTACAGCATCAACAAAGTCACCAATCTCTTCGATTCCGGCGGCCTTGAGAATATCGGCGATACGCTGATCAACTCCTGGAAGCTGAGATACGGTCGTAATTTCATCCGGCTCACCCTGGACCTGACCATTTTCTGTTGACTGGTCAACATCAACGAACAGTGATTCGGCGGCCTTTCTTGAATTGTCATCCTCAACAAGATCCATTTCAGCAGCCTGGGATTCTGTCTTTACATCGATATTCCAGTTGCACAATCTGTTTGCAAGACGGACATTCAATCCCTGTTTACCGATAGCAAAAGAGAACTGGTCCTCCTGAACCACGGCAACAGCTTCCCTCTTGTCGATATCTGTAAGATATACCATCTTTACTTTTGCTGGAGTGAGGGCTTCCTTTATGAATGCATGAGGGTCTTCCTCGTAGCGGATTACATCAATCTTTTCACCCATAAGTTCATGGATGACGTTTGTAATTCTGGCACCCTTGATACCGACACAGGCTCCAACAGGATCAACATCAGGCTTGTTTGAAATGACCGCAATCTTTGTTTTTTTACCAGCTTCACGGGCAACGCACTGAATTGAAATGGTCTTATCGGCAAGTTCAGCAACCTCACGTTCAAAAATCTTTTCAACGAATCTTGGATCGGAACGGGAAAGAACAAGCTGGACTCCTGTGTTCTGCTTTTTGATGTCAGTAACAAGTCCGCTTATGCGTTCGCTGGTCTCATACACTTCGGCCGGGCTCTGATTTTTTGCAGGAAGGAATCCCTCTACATCGTTAAGGTTCAAGTCAACAAAGATGTTTCCTTTTGTCTCGCGCTGGATTGTTCCAGAAATGAGACTTCCGACCTTGTCCTTATGCAGATTGTAAAGATAATCCTTGTGAGTGTCATTCAATGCCTGATGAGCATTCTGCTTTCCAGTGTCGACAGCTGAACGACCAAAGTTCTTTGGATCAACAGGGATATCTATAAAATCGCCAATCTGCTTCTCTGGATCAAGATTTACGGAATCATCATACTCAATTTCATCCATCTCTGAATAAGCAACATCAACAATCTTTTTTCTTGAGAAAACTTTGACATCAAAGGTATCGCTGATCTGGACAATACAATTGTCACTGCTTCCGTGAACCCTCTTGTATGCTGCCTTAATCATATTTTCAACGATAGCCTTTACTTCGGCCTCACCAATACCTTTCTGTTCGGCTAATCCGCGGATTGCGTCTGCAATTTCCGACATAACGAGCCCCCCTTACAAATGTATAAATTTTGCTTTTGCTATATTTTCATAGGCAACAGAGAATTCTCCATCGCCACTATTTTCTTCAGTTGCCAACGGCATGAGAGTGACCTGGGTTTCGTCGGAACTTTTTATTACACCGCTGACCCAATCGTTTACGGTCTTGTCCCACACACGGATTTCACGGCCAACGAAAAACGAAAATTCCGCTGCGTTCTTTATGTTCCGCTCCATGCCCGGAGAACAAACTTCCATGTAGAGGTTATCCTCATCCACTCCCAGCATTGAAATAAGTTCCGGCTGAAGCGCATGATGGGCCTTTGAACAATCGGCAACACCGATATCCTTTTTGGCATCCTTGGAAGCTATTACTGCTGTAACATGTACGGAACCTTTCTGTGGAACAACCTGAAGCTCCACCAAAGTATATCCCGCGGCATCAATCAACGCTGCGCTTTCCTTGAAATGCGGAATAGAATTAGGAGATACGTAATTCAAAAAAACACCCCATGTAAATCTAAAAAAAACAAATACCCTATAACAAAAATGGAGCCCTTTTTTGGACTCCATCTTAAAGAATATTAAAATGTTAACTAGACTATAGCAAATGAACATTTTTATGTCAATTATTTTTAGGGGCTTATCCAAAAAATACTTGGGCGAATGTCGAGTTTTGTGACTAATACTGGACATATGATGTGATGAATTTGAAGGCTCGACATTCGCGCTACTTTTCAGAGCTGCCTCCAAAGATTGCAACTTTTAGATGTTCCCTTAATCTATTTTTTTACCCGCCGTTCCATTAAGACAAAAAACAGAACGCACAGCATTGAGGAGAAAAGCGACCCCAGAGGCGCCGCCATCCCCATAGGGAAAAGAGTATCCGGCCACATCCTTGCAGCCAAACAGGTCCCCGGTATTCGGACCAGCAAAATGGAACAGACATTATTTATAAAGGACAAGACGGATTTACCCACCGCACAAAAATAGCCGCAGAAAGCAAAATGGATGCCGGCGAATACACAATCGAAAACATAGGAGCGAATATACTGGACGCCAAGCTCCACCACTTCATTTTTACCGGGAGTTCCGGCAACGAACAGAGAGATGATACGGCCCGCAGCAAACTGGAACACGACCGAAAAAAACAAACCGAACGAAACCGCGATGGCCGCCCCGAGGAACAAAGTTTTTTTAGCCCTCGCATATTCCTTTGCGCCAATGTTCTGCGAGGCAATGGCGGAAACAGTCGAAAGCATTGCGGACGGAATAAGGAACAGGAACGTTATGATTTTTTCTACAATCCCTACGGCGGCCGCAACATCAACTCCGCGCCGGTTAGCTATGACTGTTATAATCAGGAAGGATATCTGGACAAATCCATCCTGACAGGCGATTGGCCCTCCGATTTTTAAAATCTGAACAAACGTCCTGCCATCAACTTTGAAATCCGCAGGGGAAAGATTTATCATCCTTTTCCTGAAAATGATGGCCAAGGAAAAAATAACAGACACAGCCTGAGATAGCACAGTCGCAAGGGCCGCCCCTTCCGCCCTTAATCCAAGGACTCCCATGAAAATATAATCCAGGAGCAGGTTTACTCCGCAGGCTACAGCTATGAAGCATAAAGGACTTTTCGAATCCCCCATGCCCCGAAAGATTGAAGCCAAAACATTGTATGCAACTATAAACGGAAGTCCACAAAAACAAATGCGCAGATAAAGTTTTGTTTGCTCCACGGATTCAGCCGGAGTTGACATGGCGGAAACAATGGAACCAGACATCAGGAACAATACGAGGGAAAGGATGATTGAAAGGACTGCAAAAATTACAACCGTATTGCCCGCAACCCTGGAAACGGTTTTACTATCTTCAGCTCCCACTCCGCGGGCAATCAAAACAGTTGTACCCATGGAAAGGCCAACGATGATAACCGTCAGCATGTGCATAACCTGGCTTCCAATGGATACGGCAGAAATTACATCAGACCCGTTGAACTGTCCGGCTATGAACAAGTCGGCCAAGCCATAAAGGGTCTGAAGAAAATAGGAAAGCATAAACGGAAGCGAAAAAAAGATAATGTTCTTCAAGACGCTTCCGCGGGTAAGGTTGACAGCCATAACTTACTTGGCAGAAACCTTCAGCAATTCCCTTGAACGGTCAAGGGCGGCGTAAATATTTACACACACATTGTCCCTGCCCAAGGTATCCATCATTCCGGATTTCTCCAAAAGTTTGAGAGGCTGGTCATGAACACCGCTCAAGATAATCGACACGTTCCTTTTTGCACATACATTCTGCAACTGAACAAGAGCCTTTATACCACCGGCATCAAGATAGGTTGTGTTCCTCATACGAATTATCATTGCCTTGAAATCAGCACCGGAACGTTCTACAGCGACCTCGAATTTTCTTACAGTGGCAAAGAACAACGGACCTTCCACTTCATAAATCAGGACGCCGGATGGTACATCAAGTTTTTCCTCTGGCATATCTTTTGCGGCGCTAGGGTCCATACCGTTTTCATAGCTGTGGACTTCGGAAAGCATGGACATTTTCTGGATAAAGAAGAAGGCTGCAAGAAGAAGTCCCACACCGATGGCAACAGTCAGGTCAACGAATACCGTCAAGACAAAAGTGACAAGGAGAACAAAGACATCAGACTTCTGTCCTTTGAGGAGACTTTTGATTGCCGGGAACCCAGCCATGTTCCATGCAACGTTTATCAAAATGGCTGCAAGGGCTGGCATAGGAATATATGCTGCATATTTTCCAAAGAAGAGCATTATTATAAGCAATGTCAATGCGTGAACGATTCCAGCTACTGGAGTACGTCCACCGTTCTTTATGTTTGTGGCAGTTCTGGCGATGGCACCTGTGGCAGGGATTCCACCGAAGATTGGGGAAGCGATATTTGCAATTCCCTGGGCAATAAGTTCAGTATCGGAATTATGCTTCGTACCAATCATACCGTCAGCGACAACCGCAGAAAGAAGGGACTCAATGGCTGCCAGAACAGCGATGGAGATGGCAGTCGGGAACAGTGTGGTGATTGTCTTGATATTAAAATCAGGAAGAGTCGGCTTTAGCTCAGACACGGACGGAATTGTGTAATGGGCGGACCCATCAGCGAAAGTTCCAATCGTATCGCACCTAAGCCTCGCAAATTTATCCAGAAGAATCGAAGCTACAGTCGCGACAATGATTACAACAATGCTTCCAGGAATTTTCTTAACAAATTTTGACCACACAAAAATAAAGGTCAGACAGATGGCCGCCATACCGAAGGCATACCAGTTTACGGATCCGGCGGACCTGATGAAGGCAATCATTTTTGGAAGGAAATCGCCAGGGAGTTTCGAGTACTCTTCCCCCAGAATCATCATAGGGGTCGAAAAATCCGGATGAAGGCCAAAGAAATCACCAAGCTGTCCGGAGGCAATCGTTACGGCAATTCCGGCAGTAAAACCGGTGACGATTGTATATGGAATAAACTTGACCAATCCTCCAAGCTTGAACACGCCAAGAAGAATCAAAAAGATTCCGGCCATGACCGTCGCTGTGGCCAATCCACTAAGGCCATACTGGGCAACGACACCGTAGATGATTACAGCGAAGGCTCCTGTAGGTCCACCAATCTGGACCCTGCTTCCTCCAAATGCGCTGATACAAAATCCTGCAATGATGGCTGTAAAAATTCCAGCCGCAGGACCCACCCCAGAAGCGATGGCGAAAGCAATAGCCAAAGGAAGTGCGACAATACCGACAATGACACCTGCTATCAGGTCTGAAACAAATTTCTTTCCACTGTAATCCTTGAAAGTGGAAATCAATTCAGGTTTAAACATTCTTTTCTCCTGCAGATAAAGAGTTTTCTCTAAATCCGCATAATTACGCAAAGTATTCAATTGTTCTACACCATTTTGCACAAAAGGGTCAATAACTGGCTGAATTCAATGTAAAAATGTAATTTTTAGGGAAAGATGTCTTTTCATTCAACCAGTCCGATAATCCTTTGCCCCGTGGAATATTTTTTTTTCAGTTTTGGTTGCCAAATTTTTTTTAGGACCTATTTTTAGTAGTAAAACTTCAACCGAGTGTACACTCGGTTAGTCCCTTGACATAGGGACTAAAAACGAAAACTTCGCGTTGCTCGTTTTCGTTTTTAGAATAGTCTTTAGTTTTCATAAGGAAAAGAGAAGAAAATTGAGTCTGTTTCAAAATCTTGTCATAAAAATGGTTCGCTGGTATCAAAGAACGGCTCCATCATCCATAAGGGAAAGATGTAGGTTCACTCCATCCTGTTCTGAATACATGATTATGGCTGTAACAAAATATGGCACCATAAAAGGTGTGCCCAAGGGAATCAAAAGGATATTCAGGTGCCGCTATCCAAATGGCGGAATCGACTATCCATAAAAATTTATATACGAGGAGGACTGCAATGCAGTACAAAACAATTTCAGCACCAGCAAAAATGGTAGTAAAACACGAAAAGGACATGGATAAGGCCGTAGCAAGTTACGGAAACATTATCAACCAGGAAGCAAGCAACGGATGGGAGCTTCATTCAATTGTAAGCATTCCTGTTGAAGTAAAGGGTGGATGCTTTAGCTTATTTAAAAAAGACTACACAATTATCCACAATATGCTAATCTTCAAAAAAAATTAGTATTCCATTTGCTTTACAGAGTCCAGGGGGGCTGTCGTAAAAATTCCATCATGCTGAACTTGAAAGCATTCAGAATGGCACTATGAATTACACTTATTGGACAGCCCCGTTTGGACTATTTTGGAGACAATCCTTTTTTTTAAGAGGACTGTCCTGATTCATTCTTAGGAGGAAAAATTGAAAACAAAAACAGTCGCGGCTCCGATGAAACTTGTTGTCAAAAATGAAAAAGACGCAGAAAGTGCCGTTGCTCAATACGCAAACATAATAAACACATATTCAGAAAAACAATGGGAGCTACACACAATTGAGGAAATTCCTGTTGAAATAAAGGGTGGATGCCTTGGAAAAAAGAATTACACAATAAACTGCAACATGCTGGTGTTTAATTCTGATGGTGACGTTCAGCCAGAAGAAATTGAAGCCGGTAACCCCAGTCAAGCAGACATGGAAATAGATTCCAGCTCCCCAACACTAAAAATTAGTGAAATGTTAACAGGGAGTTCAATTCCTGTGCTTCCCGTCATCATCTCCGCAGTCGCCACAATTCTGTTAATCGTTTTAAGCAATCTGCCAGCTTTCATTGCAGGCAAAAACGGACCTGCTGTAACAAATGTTCAAGTCTTAAAGCTTATACAAAAGGTATTGACGATTTCCCTTTTTACGGTTCCGTTCATACTGTTTTCAAAGGGGGACAGGAAGAAGGCGATTTCAACTGGAATCGGAGTTTTAGCCGGTATCCTGATAATGACCGTCATAAGTTTTTTCGTAAAGAACAGAAACTTCCTGTATTTTACAAAACTCCCGGACGTAATGTCCTTTGTTGTAAAAAGGACAAGATTCATGTCCCGTCACTATATATTTTACCAGCGCCTAACACTATCGCTGAGCGCACTTCTAATTGGTATTGCAACTTTCGGAATTACTTTCCTTGCAGGTTTCCTCTCAGAGAAAATTTCTGAAATTGAAGATGTGTCCAAAAAGAAAAAAAAGTTGATTATTGCATCCGCAATTTCAATCGGTGTCATTGTCCTTGGAATCTCCGCAACCTATATAGTCCCCATGGCTCAAAGCATA
Organism: Treponema sp.; assembly: GCA_045643225.1. Taxonomy (GTDB): domain Bacteria; phylum Spirochaetota; class Spirochaetia; order Treponematales; family Treponemataceae; genus Treponema_D. The sequence goes on from JAZUKJ010000010.1 coordinate 75,888, forward strand.
TGGCGCCACAAGGAGGAGCAGAAACAGCTGGAAGAACAGCAAAAACAGCTGGAAGAACAGAAGGAACAGGCAAGACAATTGTTTAATGAATATATGGAAAATCTCAATTCTGCCGAGGACATACCTGCCCCTGCTCCATCAGCTCCGGCCCCGAAGACAAACGGCTACGGAATTTCGGTTGGCCAGATTCTTACCTGCAATGAAAATCTTCGCCTAAGGTCCAACGACAGCACCAGCGGCAGCATAATTACATCCATGCAGAAAGGTACGAGAGTTGAGATTCTTGACTTCGGAAAAGTTGATACAAGCGAAGGAGTAACTTCCACCTGGGTATTGGTAAAAACTTTGTCTGGTGGACTCGATAAGGATGGATACTCAATTCCATACGGAACAACCGGCTGGTGTTTCGCAGGATTCCTGGAGTAGATTCCGCGTAAGAGTCAGGAAATGGTCGTCCAAAAAAGACCCACAGTTTCAAAGGCCGGTCCCAGATTTTATGGATAAACTCGACCCTGTCATAAATTCTGTGTAAATGGCAAGGTTTAATTAAAAACGGGAACACGCCCGTCAAAAAGAATCGCAAATTGGTTAACCGCCAGTGCCCAGTCCTTTATGGACAACGTCCAACGGGTGCTGGCGTTTTTTA
>JAZUKJ010000011.1:0-2882 GCA_045643225.1 Treponema sp.
GTCCATTTTTTTTCAAAGGTATGTTTGTGAGCCTTTGCCGCAAATGCCAGTCCACCTACCGCAACAAACGTAAGCAACAGGGCAGACAACAAACCAAATCTTTTACTGATCAGTTTTCTCATACACTATCCTTCCATAATAATGGGCATTTATAAAATTCCAAAAACTGTAGTTTTTAGAGATTTTTCATTTTATTATCCCATACCGGATTTATTCTGTCTTGAGACAAATAGCCCAAATTTAGTCGGGATTTTTTCCCGATTTTCTGGCAATGTTTTTTTGGGGGAGTTTTAATTTTCCCGTGGATGATGTTTTGCGTCAGGAACATGGAGCCCTTTAGTTGCCGCAAGGCAATGAGCGGGAGCGAAGGCGGAATACTCCGACGGCTTTAGCCGGGACGCCCGTAAACAAAAAAATCCGTGCATCGTTTGACACACGGATTATAAAAATCTAGTTTTTCAATGAAATGGGCATCTCTAATAATGCAATTTTTAGAGACTCACAAATGTTTTAGAATCTGTAGCGAGCACCAATGGCACTTCTTGCATAGAACACAGGACCTGTGTAGCTATAGTTCCTGTATTCTCCAAAAGTCATTTCAAAACCAAGAGGATCAATTTCGATAAAAACATTCAACGGGAAATTAAAATCAATATCGAATCTTGCTGGAGCGCTTACATTAAAGCCCATGACCAACATTGAACCACCATCATACATAGGTGCACCACCAATAACAAAACCAGCGGCAGGTCCTACAGAAACTTTTCCATAAGCTCCCTTCCAAAGAGGACCTTCCCAACAGGTGAACAATGGAGCAACCCTAGCAAGGAAACCAACACCAGAAGTACTATTTGGAATTGTATGGTCATTTACCCATCTTGCTCCATTCAAGCTAAAAGAATCAATTCCGGCAATCACATCCAGTTCAACTTTCTGTGACAGTCTGCGGGCATACGAAAATCCTGATGGCCAACCAAGATATGCACCTATCTTATTCTGCTGTTTTGGAGCAGCACTCTGAGCAAAAAGGCTAGTTCCAACAAGGGCAGCCAGAACCATAGTAAAAATCAATTTTTTCATAGAATTTTCTCCAAATTTTCAAAACATTTAGTTTTTAAATTTCCTCCATAATATCCCACTATCATACAATTGTTCAATGGTAAACAAGCTAACCTTCGCTGCATTGCCTCATAAAAGATTCGATTATTTTATTCAAAAAATTATTCATTTGTGATATAAAATCTTTTATACAAAATCCATGAGGGGAACCGGTTGAAACTACCGGACTTGAAATGAAACGGTCAAAGCCCGAATGCCTCCTGGTAGCCAGATTTTTTCTGACTTAATTTTTTTTAGGTGTACATGCTCTGCACCTGGAGGACCTATGAAAAAACTTTTTCTCACCCTTGGAGTGATTGCTCTGCTATTCACTTCCTGTTCCAATTTAAATTCATCAAACGATGATTCCAAATCAAACCCTGATCAGGAAAGTCCGGTCTCTTTATCAGAATTAAAAGACTCCGCCTGGTTCTTCGGCAATCAGGAATTACAGTTTCCGTATTGCGATGAAAAACTTTTCATCAAGTACATGCCGGACACATTGAACGTAGCAAGGTGGATTTCGTTAACAGAAAAAGACAATGGCAATTTTGAAGCTAAAATTGAATGGTCTGAAAATGTTCGTGAAATTGGAAAAAGTAATAACGTTAAGATCACAAAGAATGGAGCCTTCCTGAAAGTACAGTCCCAATTGTTTTCATTTCCAAAAATGGAATGCTACGAGGGAGTTACCGCAAGCGCTTTCAACGTTTCCGAAGTTCCAGCAATTAAATCTGAATATCTGTCCAATTTTAGCGGAGACTATACGCTTGATGTAAGTAAATATAAACTCAATATTGGTGCAAAACTTGAAATCTCTAAATCAAATACCCAATATTGGAATGCAAATGTTGTTAATGCAATAGTCGATGAAAACGGTGTATATGATTTGCTGCTGGCACACTCGTCTGGTAAAAATGGTGACGGAAGCATAGACCCTGGCATAACCGGTAAGGAACCTTTTATTTCAAAGCAAGGCCTTTTTTGGAATCATCTGACTCTAACACAATCCCCAGGCTCAAAATGGACAGTAAAATGGAATTCCACCTGGAGCGACATGCCCTACGACGCATTACAGTCCACCCCTGATATGACAGATACCTTTATTGGACCCGCTACATCAAAAATCCATTACACCTACAGATTCAAATTCGGAAATCCAAAGTTGAATGACAGCGGTTATGGATACGAAGCCGAATCTCCAATCGAAGGACAGAATTTGATTGCAACTTATGAGTTTGATTCAGACCTCCCCACGACAGAAAATTGGAAACAGATTTTGTCCCATATTGCTGATAAGCTAACTATCCCGGAAGATTGGTTAATTGATTACTGGTGGTACAACACACATACCTTGTCATCAAACTTCGAAAGTTGCGTTTACAAGCTTTCAGATTCATCAGAGCCTTCTCTCTACGATTATGATTTTTTCTGTGCCTTAAAAGAAAAGCCTGCAAAGACTGCAATTTATTATCAGGAAGGAACCTTCCAAAATACCACAGGGGCGTATACTGTGACTGTTTCTCCTGCAGGACTCACTTACAATGATAAATCCTATAGCTTTGTTGATGGATATGCCTGGAGCAATGCGAAAGATGGAGTTACTCCGTTGCGCTATGCCTATCTGGTAACTGATGGTGAAAAAAATTACATGTGCGTCATATGGTGGTACACAAACAATGGAAACACCTATATAAATTTCAATGAACCAAAAGAAAGTACCTACACACAAGTGCCTCCTGTCCCCACCGCGGACGGCGTAAGCAGCAGTTATGGCACACTCA
>JAZUKJ010000012.1:0-7036 GCA_045643225.1 Treponema sp.
CTTTTACTGGACAAAAGTAAGAGGGGTACATATCATTTTGGAGGGGCGTCAACCTGAAGGTAAAAAAATTCATAGCCCACTGCGACGCGGAAAATGTTCCGTCGTACAGAACAATGGAAAAACTTGGAATGCACCGGGTAAACGAATCAGGCGGCAGAAGAAACAAGGGTTCCGACGAAGAACGCCGGGAATACCTTTACGAAATGTAATGACTGAACTTGCAATTCCGAAATGACATATAATTATTTATTTGGAGAACAAAAATGAATGTATACAAAAAGTTTCCTTTAATGGAAAATGAAAATTTTATTTTACGGAAGACAATAAAAGAAGACGCTGCTGGACTGTTGAAAGTCTACAGCGATGAAAAGTCCGTCCCATTGTTCAACAGTGACAACTGCCACGGCGATGATTTTCATTACACGACAATCGAGCGCATGAACCAGGCCATCGACTTCTGGGAAATGTCTTACAGCAAAGGATACTTTGTCCGCTGGACCATCGTGAACAAAACTGAAAATGAAATAATTGGCAGTGCGGAACTTTTTCATAGGGATGCCGGGGATCATTTCACAAACTGCGGACTGCTCCGTCTTGACCTCAGAAGCGATTTCGAAAAAGCACAGACCATCGAAAGCATCGTTTCCGTGCTGCTGAAAGATTCCTATGAATTCTTTGGCTGCGACAAAATCGCGATCAAAGCAGTTCCGTCTGCAGAAGAAAGAAGAAAGGCTCTCGTAAAAACCGGTTTCAACCCGACGGATGAAAAACTCATCGGACACGACGGAACAGAATACGGCGACTATTTCGTGCGGAATAATTTTTCAAAAATCGATCTGGAAAAATTCTACAGAAAGGGAGTCTTCAACCATTTCGCAAAAGACTGCAAATGTTCCCTTTCAATCACAAACAGCATCGACGTCACAGACCTCAGAAATTTTTCAAGGAACACAGGAACAAAATTCTATCTGAACTTTCTGTACATCCTCACAAAAGTCCTCAACAGCCGTCCGGACTACCGCATGATGTGGAAATGGGATACAAATGAACTTGTTGCCTTTGATAAAATCCATCCGACACAGTATGTTTTCCATGAAGACACGGAAACCTTTACCATCGCATATACGGATTATTATGAAGACTACAGGACTTTCTACGACAACGCTCTTGAAGACCTGAACCGGGCAAAGGAAAGCCGTGACTATGGACTTGATGCAGCAAATCATCCCAACTGGTTTGATGCTTCAAGCATTCCGTGGATCAGCTACGACTCATTGAACATTGAACTTCCGGACGGATATCTCTACCTCATGCCGATCGTAAACTGGGGTAAGTTCCGGGAGGAAAACGGAAAGACCATGATGAGCGTTTCCGTTCGTTTCAATCACGCAGCAGCCGATGGATACCTTGTGTCAAAAGTATTTCTTTTGATCGATGAGGAAATAAAAAACTCAGAATTGCAAATTGATGATTGAGAGATCATGCATATAAAATTCACAACTTGACAACAGGAGAAATTATTATGGAAACAATCTGGAAAGAACTTTATGAAAAAGCAAGATCTGTTCAAAAACCACGTGAAATTTCAGGGTATGTAACTTGTGGAGAAGTAGGAGCAGCAATACTTTCAAAAAGCGGAAAAATTTACACAGGCGTCTGCGTAGACACATGTTCAACACTGGGAATTTGTGCTGAACGCAATGCAATTTTCAACATGATTACAAACGGAGAGCAGGAATTTACAAAAGTCGTTGCAGTTCTTCCGGACGGATCATCAGGTGCTCCATGCGGTGCCTGCCGAGAACTTATGATTCAGTTGATGCCTAAAAACTACAAGGATGTAGAAATCCTTATGGACTACAATTCAGAAAGAATCGTAAAGCTTGGCGACATCTGCCCGGAATGGTGGATACAGTAATAGCTTTTAGCCATCTCACAAAGTATGGTGTATAACGACCCACAATTTTTGGAGGGTCATCAATCCAAACAATGATGTTCTTGCAAGTATTATCTTGGGCCAGTTAGTTAGAAAATACGGAAACGACTAAAAACTGCAGCCATCATCTTGAAATAAGGTGATGGCTGTTTTATTATGTGGTATAGATTAAAACCCAAATATTTAGGTTAGTAGACAGAATGTACATTATATCTACTAACCCATATATCATCCGATTTTCCACTTTCGCAATCATCGTATCATGGACACAACTTTTCCGGCAATCCAGAGAACGACGGAGGCAATCAAAAAAATCAGAACAAAGGAATTGATTTGTTCTTTCCATCTCATTGCAAGGATGCAGATGTCTCCAATCAGGACAATTGCAATTGGAACTGTCATAAACAGGTTTGTTCCTTTGCCGGCAAATACCTGGTATGAAAGATACGCAAATACACAGACCAGAAGAATCGAAATGACTGCTTCGATTATATGAAACAAAACATGCATCCGTATTTGCGATTTGTACATAACCGGTATCGCCATGCTCAGGCAGATTAAATAAGCCAACGAGAGCCATAGCAGAAGAATATTGTCGCTATATTTCTGGTTCATCACCGTGTACAAAATCAATGCCACAATCAAAAGTCCGTAAGATGCAAACTGGACTCCGTTGATTGTGTATTCCGTGTGGACCATTCCGGCAAACAAAATCACTGCAATCAAAATGCAAACCATTTTCATGTCAACGGATTTTACATTGCTGGTTGTGGGAATGAAAATTGCTTTCAGGAATGGCAGATTGAGTGCAAAAAGAACTATCACTGTTGCCACAAGACTTGCGGTTACGAATACATTTGCGTAAACGTTAAAGCCATCCGCGAATGCAAACTTCATATCATTTTGAAAAGTCCGCACAATACTTTGAAGTCTTTCCGCGAACAAAATCAATACATAAGAGAATATACAATAATTGCTTATCAATGGAATAACATAATTTTTCATGGCTCACCTTCTAAAAAAAATCCGGCCATTTTTGATATGACTCATTTCAGAAAAGCAAAGTGATTACATACCATAACAGCCGGACTAATTTTTTGTTTCAGTTATTTTATCCTTGCAATATTTTTTATGCCGCAGTGATTGTGATGCGCTTTGGAGTTGACGGAGCTTTCCGAGGCATCGTTACACAGAGGATACCGTTTGTCACTTTCGCCTCAAGTTTCTCGCAATCCACATCATCCGGCAAAGTAAAGCTGCGTGAGAATTTGCTGCAGCCCCTTTCCTTTATAAGATATTTGCAAGCTTCTTTTGATTCCGCTTTTTCATCCTTTTTCTCTTCCTTCTCTGTTTTGTTTATGGAAGAAATCGTAAGGACATTCCTATTCAATTCAATGTTGATATCATTTTCCGTTTTTCCAGGAAGATCCATCTCAAGGACGTATGCATCATTTTCCTCTTTTACGTCAACCTTTGGCAAAGAGAAAGCCTTCTTAAAATTGAAGGATGGCATCAAATATCCGTCATCTTCAAAACCATCAAACAAGTCGTTAAAAAAAGATAATTCGTTCATATCGTACCTCCTGATAATTGAACATGGCCGGGACTTTCATCGTTCCTGCTACACTAAGTGTCTAGCAAAATCCGTGCCAAGTTTTTTTCAGGGGTTTTCTGATTCTTTTTGCACCAATCCAGGCCGGAAAAATCCATCCTCCAAAATTGAATAGCCATTTTTACCCAGCGCAAAAAAAATCCCATACCGGATTGGGCACTTTTGACCCACAAACAATTTAATCATCAATAAAACGAACCAAATAGAACCAATCGTCATGAACACGACCCTAATGCTGATACTTTTTTGGCTGTTCCCTTCCACAGCTAAAGCTGTTCCAGGTTGGGCGTTCCGTGGCTTGCTAACGCGCGGCGTCCTCATTTCATTGCGGTCGCTGCCTTCGGCACCACTCCATGCCCTAACAGGGGACGCTATCTAATCATTGTCTTTTTTATTTAACTGACGCAAGAATTTCTTCCAGGATATCGACCGCCTTTGCGACCATCTTTGGGCAGAATTCACCAAACAGATGATGCTCTTTGATATATGCCATGCCTTCCGGAGTACGCAAATCAGCCCCAAGCAATTCATTGCAGATATAGGAACCGCATTCCTCTTTGAATCGCTTTAGAAACATATCATTTACGGTGTTCGTACTTTCACGGCTAATCGGTTCGACCTTTTCATATTTCGAATACAAAAGTCCCAATACCATAAGAGCACCGCTGACCGCACCGCACACTTCACCTTGTCTCATTCCACTTCCAAAACATGAGCCAAGTTTCAATCCCTGGACTTCACTTATGCCGCATTCATTTGAATAGGACGCCAGAACCGCCTGGGAGCACAAAAATCCTCTGTTGTATAAATCAACAGCATGTTCCTTTTTTGTCATTTATTCCACCTGCCTTATCTGTTAAACGCACTTTGCCAATCGGGCTGCCAGAACGGCGTTCTCAATGATCATGTTTTTCTGGGCGTCCATGCTTTCGGACCCCATATGCTGTTTCAAATATTTCATGAGATATTCGGTTATGGCTTTCCCTTTGACGTTATCCTTTTTGCTGCACCCAATCGCTTCGTCTATCACTTTGTTCATCTGTCCGGCATCAATGGCAAACTCTGCAGAAATAGGATTCATGAGAATCATTCCGGTATCGATTTTAAGTTCATTCTTTATTTGATATGCCTTTGCAACTTCATTGACGGAATCCATTCTGCATGGAAGCTTTATTCCGCTTTCAATGGCCATGTAAGCCGGCATCTCATCAGTTTTGTAACCCATGACAGGAACTGATTTTGTTTCAAGATATTCCATTGTAAGATTCAAATCCAGAATAGATTTTGCGCCGGAACACACAACAATGACATTCCGCACCGCTATTTCTTCCAAATCCGATGATATATCCATTGTCACTTCGGCACCACGATGAACACCGCCCATTCCACCGCCGGAAACAACCGGAATATGAACAAGATCCGCAACCACCATAGTAGCCGCAAGGGTCATCACACCATACTCACCTTTCGCAAGAATCAAAGGGATTTCCCGCCTTGAAGCCTTTGCCATAGTTCCACGTCTTTTTCCATAATCATCCAGCTCCTCATCAGACATTCCCACCTTGATTTTGCCCTTCATTATGGAAATGTAGGCAGGAACCGCTCCAGCCGTACGGACTTCTCCGCTAACCTTTTTTGCAGTCTCCACATTTTCAGGATATGGAATGCCTGCAAAAGTTCCGCCGGTTTCAATCGCCACAACAGGTTTGTTGTTTTGTAAAGCTTCTGTTACTTCTTTTGAATATTCAATGTATTGGTTCATTTTTTTTAGCTCCTGAAATAAGATGCTTGTATCGGGGGCATTCATTCACTCCGTTCCATCATTAAGAACAAAGGTCCTCAGCAGCGAATCAATTTTCAAGGAAAGTTTAAATGCTGATATCGTGCAACCTTCCTTCTTCTCTATATATTTCTTTGCTGCTTCTTTGTTTACTTCATTTTTTAATGCTGTAAATCTTCCAAAGTCATCAATATTGTCTGAAGTAACTCCAAGCTTCATAAACTCACTGAGTTTTGTTTCATCAATTCCGAAAGCATTTGCAAATTCATGAATCTTCTTGTTTTTATCAGATACCATGTATTCTGTGATGTAATCTCGAAGAGTCTTTCCAGGTTCTGCTTTTACATCTCCACTCTGAACTTGATGAATGAATACATTGGCATATTTCTGTTCCTGTTCAGAAAGGGTTCCGAAAGTCTTATGGAGTTCATTCAATGCTTCCTGAATTTGTTCTTCCTTGTCAGAATCCAATACCTTCAGGAATTTTACAAACTTACTGTTCATATAATTTGTATCAATAAGGCCTGTGTTGATTTCTGTAATATAGGTCTTGATGTCATAAGGAACATCAACTGGACCGGCCGTATTTCCTTCAGGGGTATGGGAACTAGATAAGTCCTTATATCTCTGAAGCAATGCATTGTAGTTCTGTTGTGTAAGATTGGCTTCACTTGGATCTGGAACAATAATCACTTCTTCGTGAAGTGGATTTCCGAATTCATCTACTTTACCAGTATCCTTTTCTTCTATCCTGTTAGGAAGAGAATGGTCAAATACAAATCCCTGAATCTTTGCTGCATCATAATATTTATTGTATTCATTAAAGAGCTTAGCAAATTTTTGTTTTTCAACCAGGGAATCTGGAAGCTTTTCAAAGTTATCTATTTTTGCATCATCAAAAATCTGTTTAATTTGAGTAGCAATAAGATTCATTTGAGCAACATTCTTTTCAACTTTGTTTACGAAGATTCCAAATGGTTTATCTCCAGAATACAATTTGAATGCTGCTTCAATGTGTTTTTCTATAGAATTAGATTTCCTGTAATAACAGATTGTTCCATGAGGCTTATCATTTCCAGAAAGACGGTTTGTTCTTGAGAATGCCTGAATGATGCCTTCAAAGTACATTATTTTGTCCATGTACAATGTGTTTATCCATTTTGAGTCATATCCTGTAAGCATCTGGTCTACAACAATCAAGAGATTCAACTGCTGATCAGGCTTATTGTTAATTCCCTTGTACACGTCTTTATGTGCAAGTCGCATCTGAATGTCAGTTTTGAAATCAGCGTATGTTGGAATAGTGAATGTTTTCTGATACAAAGCATTGTAATCAGTTAAAATTTCCTTTATGCCATCGATTTTGTCGATTGAACCTGCAGTGTTATTATCACTTGGGTCAAAAAGGGCCGTTACTTTGAGATTTGTATTCCGAGATTTGATGAGCTTATAGTATTCTATTGCTTCAGGAATACTTGATGTGGCAAGTATTGCATGGTATTTGCTATTGAGACTTAGAACAGGCCAGTTTTCGAGCATATTATCTACAACAGCTGTTCTGTGTTCGTCGCAGTCATACTGAGAGTTAGGAATCATATCCTCAATGCCATTTGCTACATAGTTAGTGATATTGCCGTTTGCATCTGTATCATAGTGACCGCAAATAGGAACCTGAGCAGCATCCATGTATTTCTGGAAAACAGCTTTC
>JAZUKJ010000013.1:0-13879 GCA_045643225.1 Treponema sp.
CAGCAAAGAGTAAGGTCATTCCCGGACAAGGGATACGGAAGGCGGCGAAGCCGTTCCGGAGCGAAGCGGAGGAATGGAGGTAGCGAAGCGACCGGAACCTGGAGCAGCCCGGTTTTTTGTGTAGCAAAAAATGGCCCCAAAATCCCCCTCTTTCTCTGCATCCCGGCGACTTTTTGCCGGATTTTTTTCATGTCCCCGACCGCTTCAGATTTTTCCAGGAAATTTAAAAAACTAAACTTTCTACTATTGAATAGTGTTAAAAACACATTTATAATCGATATGCTATTTTTTCATTGTTGGAGGTTTAAAAAATGAAAAGATTCGGTATTGCAGTCTTGGCACTTGCAACAGTTTTCGCTTTTACAGGATGCACTAAAAAGAAGGCAGAAAACAAGAAGTATAAGATTGGTATCATCCAGCTTGTAGAACATTCTGCTCTTGACGCAAACTACAAGGGTTTTGTTGATGGACTGGCAGAAGCAGGTTTCGTTGATGGACAGAACATTACAATCGACTATCAGAATGCACAGGGCGACCAGTCAAACTGTGTTACAATCGCACAGAAGCTCATCAATGACCATGACGATTTGATTTTTGCAATCGCCACACCAGCAGCCCAGGCTGTAGCAAACCTTACACAGGACATCCCAGTCCTTATCTCTTCTGTTACAGACCCGGAATCTGCAAAGCTTGTTGCATCTAACGCAGCACCTGGAAACAATGTTACAGGAACTTCAGACCTTACACCTTGCGCAGCCCAGATTAAGCTCTTGAAGAAAATTGTTCCAAACGCAAAGACTGTCGGAATGCTCTTCTGCTCAAGCGAACAGAACTCATATTTCCAGATTGCCCTTGCTGAAAAGGCATGTGAGGAAATTGGTCTTGAATATGTAACAGCAACTGTTTCAAATTCAAACGAAATCCAGCAGGTTACACAGTCTCTCTGTGGAAAGGTAGACGCAATCTACTCACCAACAGACAACATGATTGCCGCCGGTATGTCATTGGTTGCACAGGTTGCCAACGAGAACGGAATCCCAACAATTGTTGGAGAGGAAGGAATGGTTGACGCTGGTGGATTGGCCACATACGGTATCAACTACTATGAACTTGGCAAACAAACTGCTAAAATGGCTGTAGAAGTCCTCAAGGACGGCAAAAAGCCAGCAGACATGCCAATCCAGTACCTGGACACATGTGACTTGAAGATTAACAACGAAACAGCAAGCAAGCTGGGAATCACAATTCCAGCTGACCTGTAATGTTTTATGGAAGATTGCCTGACCCAAGGTTTTTCCGGAAGGTTTTGCAGTCTTCCAATATCAACTAAATTGGAGTAAAAGGTATGCCAGTTTTATACGCAATGGAAGGTGCAGTTTCACAGGGAGTTCTCTGGGGACTGATGACTCTGGGAGTTTACATCACATTCAGAATCCTCAATGTCGCTGATATGACAGTTGATGGCAGTTTTGCAGCAGGAGGCGCTCTTTCCGCTGTCCTCATCACAACGGGAATGGATCCAACCCTCACCCTGATTTTTGTTTTTATCCTGGGAACCATCTGTGGTTTGGTAACCGGATTCATGAACACGAAACTGAAAATCAATATCCTTCTTGCAAGTATCCTGACGCAGATTGCCTTGTATTCCATCAACATCAGAATCATGGGTCGCGCCAACACCCCGCTTTTGGGTTGCGAGACAATGATGTCAAAACTAAAGGCTTTCGCTGGTGGAAGCATCAGCACAACAACAAGCTCCCTCATTATTGGACTGATTGTTATCGTGACCGTCATTGCCCTGATATACTGGTTCTTCGGAACAGAGTACGGTAGCGCCATCCGTGCCACCGGTAGCAACGAACACATGGTCCGCGCAATGGGAGTGAACACCGATACCACAAAGATTATCGGATTGATGATTTCAAACGGATTTGTAGCAATGTCAGGCGCCCTTGTGGCACAGAGCCAGGGATACGCGGACGTAGGAATGGGAACCGGTACAATCGTCGTTGGACTTGCCTCGATTATTATTGGGGAAGTCATTTTTGGTGCCAGGTTCGGTTTGTGGTGGACATTGATTTCAGTTATCTTCGGTTCCATCATCTACCGCATCGTCATTGCGATTGTTCTGCAGATGGGCCTCAAATCAACAGACCTGAAGCTGCTCACCGCATTGATTGTTGCAATCTCACTTTCCGTTCCTGTTTTCAAGGAAAAGATTGATAGAAGAAGGAGGGCTTACAAGGGTCCTCACAATGAAATAGACACAAGACATGCTGGAGATGAATTCAAGCATGATGAAGATATCAAGGTTCAGGAGTAAAGCCATGTCCACAATGTTGAAACTTACAAACATCACAAAAACTTTTAACCCTGGAACCATAACCGAAAAGAAGGCCCTCAAGGGGGTTGACCTGGAGCTTGAGGACGGGGATTTTGTTACCATAATCGGAGGAAACGGAGCCGGAAAATCCACCCTCCTGAATCTGATCGCGGGAGTCCACTACACGGACACCGGTTCAATTGAGCTGGACGGACAGAACCTTACAGGCAAACCGGAATTTTACCGCGCCAAATTCCTGGGAAGAGTTTTCCAGGACCCAATGATGGGAACCGCCGCCAACATGGAGATAGAGGAAAACCTTGCCATGGCTATGCGCCGTGGAAAAAAACGTGGACTTGCCTGGCACATCAAAAACGAGGAAAGGGCTTTGTACCGCGAAAAGCTGGCCCTCCTTGATTTGGGACTGGAAAACCGCATGAACGCAAAAGTCGGTCTCCTTTCCGGAGGTCAGCGTCAGGCTTTGACCTTGCTGATGGCCACCCTCCAGCATCCAAAGGTTCTGCTTCTGGACGAGCACACAGCCGCCCTGGACCCTAAAACCGCAAAGAAGGTTCTGGAGCTTACAGAGGAATTCGTAAGGAAGGACAAGCTCACAACCTTTATGGTGACCCACAACATGAAGGACGCAATCCGCTACGGCAACCGCCTCATAATGATGATGGACGGAAAGATTGTCTACGATGTAAAGGGCGAAGAAAAGAAAAATCTGACAGTCGAGGACCTGCTTGCAAAATTCAGCGTCTCCGGTGTCGTAAGCGACAAACTGCTTGGATAATTTCTACCAATAGATAACAACCTTTGCAATCCCCGGTCTTTGCCGGGGATTTTTTTTCCCTTTTCGCCATTGTATTGTAAACCAAAAACCTTGATTAAAAGTTTACAATATGTTACAGTTCAGGCATTATGAAAAACAAACCTATTTTATTCACAGCCGTCATTGCACTGTTTGCGGCCATCATCTGTATTGGATGTTTCCTTCGTATCCCTCTTGGACCTGTCCCTATCGTACTTCAGAACGGGCTCTGCATCCTGACCGGAGTTCTTCTTGGCAGCTATCTTGGAGGCGCCCCGACCGCACTTTTCCTTTTGGCAGGACTCATCGGTCTTCCGGTCTATTCGGGAGGAACAAGCGGTGTAGCAGTCTGGGCTGGTCCTACAGGTGGATTTTTGCCAGGCTATCTTCTTGGCGCAATCGTCAGCGGTTTTATTGCTGGCCGTCCATCGGTTACCGAAAAAAAGGTTTCCTGGAAATCTGTTCTCCGTTTGACTCTGGCAGTTTTTATTGGCATGGTAGTGCTGTATGTCCCTGGCGTGATCCATTTTAGCAGATGGGCCATAAAGCTTGGAAAGGTTCCTGCAGACAAAACCGCTTTGGCATACACAATGGGAGCCTGCGTTTTCCCATTCATTCCGGGAGACATCGCAAAGGCGGTACTTTCAATCCTTATTGCATTGAAGGTACGTCCAATCATGGCACACTATTTGTATTCAGACAAAAAGAATTCTGATACAGTAGACGAAAAATCTGAATAAGGAAAAAAAATTGATTAAAATCCAGAATCTTTCAAAATCATTTAAAACTTACGACCAAGTGAAAAAGGCACTCAAGAATGTGTCCCTGGAAATCAAAGACGGGGACTGCGTTTTGATTGGTGGAGAAAACGGTTCTGGAAAAAGCGTCCTGATGTCCATCATCGCGGGTCTGGAAGATTCCTTTTCCGGGACAGTGGAATGTCTTGATTCGGAAGGAAAAAAAACACGACCGGGACTGGTTTTTCAGGAAGCCGAAACACAGATTCTTGGGGAAACTCCAAGGGAGGACATCGCCTTTGGACCCAAGAATCTTGGATGGAAAAAAAATCAGATTGACGAGGCAGTGAATAGCGCCCTCGAAAAGACCGGACTAACTTCCAAGGCCGACTTTCCGGCACGGTTCCTTTCCGGTGGAGAAAAAAGACGTCTGGCTGTGGCCTGCATGATAGCCATGAACCTCCCTATCATAATCCTGGACGAGCCTTACGCAAACCTGGACTACACCGGAGTTAAACAGGTCAACGCCCTGATTCGTCAACTGAAGGAGGAAAAGAAAACCGTCATAATCCTTTCCCACGAAATCGAAAAATGCCTTGGACTGGCAGATAAATTCATTGTCCTTTTCCGCGGTGAAAAGGTTTTTGAAGGGACACCGGAAGATGGACTGCACGAAAATCTGGAGCAATGGAACATCAGGAATCCATTGGTAACATATAAAACTGTTGAGGACTTTGTCTGGTGATGAGCAAACCCTATTCCATGTTTTCCTACAAAAAAGGGACTTCCTTTCTTCATAAATGTCCCGCCTGGTGCAAAATACTTTTTGTGCCGGTCATCAACATTCTGTTTCTCTGTCTTCCCTTCTATTTTTCCATTGGACTGATTGTATTCCAGTTCACTCTGGCATGCATCCTCCGGTTCACACTCCGGGAACAGCTCTGCGATTTGAAGCCCGTTTTTTTCTATGCAATCCTCATGATTTTTGTGGACCTTATGACGATGATTGGAAGCGGAAAAAGCTTTATGCAGACTTTCTCATGGGAAAATCAAAGGGACACGGTCCATGCCCTTATAAACATTTTCGCGGTACTGCAAAGCGCGTCCCTTTTGTTCAAGACCTCCACAAGCCTTGAAATGCGAGACGGTATAGCAAAAATCTTTGGACGAAAATCCGCCATAACGAACGCGCTGTCCATGTTTCTGAATTTCCTCCCGATGGTTTCGAAAATCTGGGAACAGTCAATGCGTGCCTGGATTGCAAGGGGCGGCAAAAAAAATATTAAAATGTATTTCACCCTGCTGCCGGTTTTATTTTCTGTTGGACTAAAAAAAGCATACAACGCGGCACGGGCGGTTTCGATCAGGAATTAATTTGCAAAGGCCGTTGAACGGAGGCTCACCTCTCCGGAATTTAACACCCTTGAGCTGCCGTCCTCCAGTTGAACCACAAGCCCGGCATTATCATCAATATCGATAGCCCTGGCGGTGTAAATTGATTTTTCGTCCCCGATTATTGGATGGACCTCGACCGTCTGCCCGATTATGAACGAAAGGGACTTATATTCCTCCATCACCTTGCCAGGCTCTTCATCAAAAATGGAAATCACTTCTCCGGCAACTTCCGCCGCCAGCTGACAACGGCTTACAAATTTTTCCGACCCGCCGCTTCCGGTGATGCTTCCTGCAATCTTCTGCACCTCCGCGGGAAAGACTTCCGGATTGTCCGCAATGTTTATCCCAATTCCAATAATGGCGGACTCAATTGTGCCGGTCTCAAAATTCGCGAACCCTTCGGTCAAAATGCCGGACACTTTTTTTCCGCCCACAAAGATATCGTTAATCCATTTTATGTTCGGACTGATTTTATAAAGCCGGCCCAGGACCCTGCAGATTGCCACGGCACTGAACGCGGTCATTTTTGCCGGCTGAGTGATTCCGCCTTCCGGAGCATAGACCACAGTCAAATAGATTCCTGTCTTTTCCGGGGAATAAAAAGTCCTTCCCAAGCGTCCACGTCCGGCGGTCTGACTTTCGGAAACATAAACCGACTTGTGATACTTTTCTCCAGCCGGGGTCAGCTGTCCATCCGCGGACCTAAGATTTCCGCATTCCGTCAAAAGGCGTTTTGCGTATGTGTTCGTCGAATCAATCTCCCTGAAACATTCGACATGGCTTTCTGAAAGTTTTGGGAAGGCCGACGCAAGGGATTCGCGGAATGCATCATAGGAAAAGACATCCTCATTTTTTTTCAGACAGTATCCGCCGTTTGTTGTACCCTCAATTGGATACCCCTTGTCCCTTAAAGAGTTGACGGCCTTCCAGACAGCGGCCCGACTTACCCCACAGATTTCAGCAAGTTTTTCACCGGAGACCGCCTCCGAATCGTTTTCCCGCTCCGATTGATTTTTCTTTAATATTTCCAAAACTTTATCTTTAGTAGCCATGCCAATAATATATCACAATCGGGGGATTGTGTTAAACGATTTGGAATTGGCAATGAATCCCACCGGTATGAATGAAGCGATGGGGCATACACCCCGACCCACGAATCAACTTGACCGCCTTGATAAAATTCACTAATATATATCTATAAACGGCAACGAGGTCGTAGATAATATCTTGTGTATCATGGTGCATGAGGTCTTATCTACGGCCTTTTTTTTTCTAAAAAAGTTTACGTTGCAAACTTTTATACCAAAGGGTCATAACAGCCTCTTAGACGGCTGAGCCAGGGCCTAGTGGTAGCCGAAGGCGGATGTGTCTTGACCGGACGTATCATCTGCACATCCTCATTGACCTTTAAGGAGTAAGATTATGGGTAAACCAACAGGATTTTATGATTTTAAGCGCATAGAAAACGGAAATGTTCCTCCAATGGAAAGAATCTGCAATTTTAATGAATTCCATCCAAAGTTGGACGAAAAGGCCCGCCGGGAACAGGCAGCCCGCTGTATGAATTGCGGAGTCCCAATGTGTGGAAGCGCAATCAAACTTGCTGGAATGGTCACCGGATGTCCGCTTCATAATTTTATTCCTGAATGGAACGAAGCTCTCTACCAGGGACAGTTTGACATGGCCGCCTGGCGTCTTTTAAAAACTTCCAGTTTCCCGGAATTTACAGGACGTGTTTGTCCTGCCCTTTGCGAAAAAGCCTGCAACTGCGGAAACCCTACAGTCAACGAAGGTGCCGTCACAGTTCACGACAATGAGCTTTTTATAATCGAAAAGGCCTTTGAAACAGGATACATGAAACCTCAGATTCCGGCAGTGCGTTCAGGCAAAAAGATTGCGGTCATCGGTTCAGGACCATCAGGACTTGCAGTTGCAGACGCACTCAACCGCCGTGGCCATTCGGTTACAGTCTACGAAAGAGACGACAGGGCCGGTGGACTTTTGATGTACGGAATCCCAAACATGAAGCTGGACAAAAAAATTGTTGAGCGCAGAGTTGAACTCATGAAGGCGGAGGGCGTGGAATTTGTTTTCAATGCTGATGTTGGAAACGGAACAAACGCAACAGAAATCCTTGAAAAATATGATGCCGTAGCATTGTGCTGTGGAGCAAAAAAAGCCCGTCCACTTTCCGCCGCAGGTGTGGAGCAGATTTCCACAGGCAAAAACGGTGCCGATGGTGGAATCATGCTGGCTGTAGATTTCTTGAAGAACGTTACAAAAACTGTAATCGCAAACGAAGGAAAATCAAATGCTGATTTCGAGAACGCCCTTTCAAAAGAATACGGAATCTCTGTCGCAGGAAAAGACGTCATCGTTCTTGGCGGCGGCGACACAGGAAACGACTGTACCGGTTCAGCAATCCGTCTTGGATGTAAATCTGTTACCCAGATTGAAATGATGCCATGTCCACCAACAGAGAGAGCAGCAAACAATCCTTGGCCACAGTGGCCAAAGACTCTCAAAACCGACTACGGTGCCGAAGAGTCCATCGCAAAATTCGGACATGACCCACGCATCTACAAGACAACAATCAAGGAAGTCTATTCAGCAGACGGACATGTCACCGGAATCAAAACAGTTCAGGTCGAATTCAAAATGGTTGACGGCAAAAGGCAGCTGTGTGAAATCGAGGG
Source organism: Treponema sp. (assembly GCA_045643225.1). Classification (GTDB taxonomy): domain Bacteria; phylum Spirochaetota; class Spirochaetia; order Treponematales; family Treponemataceae; genus Treponema_D. The sequence goes on from JAZUKJ010000013.1 coordinate 7,966, forward strand.
CAGCGAAAAAGAATTGCCGGCAGATTTGATTTTGATTGCGGCAGGATTCCTGGGAGCAGAAGATTATACTGCAAAAGCCTTCGGAACTCCATTGACAGCCCGCAGCACAGTCGAAACCGTAGGAAACGAGACTCCGGATTCAGCTTCACCAAACGGATACAAAACTTCCATTGACAAAATCTTTACCGCCGGAGACATGCACAGGGGACAGTCCCTGGTAGTCTGGGCAATTGCGGAAGGACGTGAATGCGCACATCAGATTGACGAATATCTCATGGGATATTCAAACATGTAATTGCGAGGTCGGTATGGGATTGCATGATGAATGTGGAGTTTTTGGCGTATACGGTAACACCAAAGCGGCAGGCCTAACCTATTATGGTCTTTTTGCATTACAGCATAGAGGCCAGGAAAGTGCCGGGATTGCGGTTTCCGATGGAACAAAAATAAATCTCCATAAAGATATGGGGCTTGTCAGCGATATATTCAATCAGGAAAATCTTGCCGAACTGACTGGCGAAATTGCCATTGGACATGTCCGCTATGCAACCGCCGGCGGAAGAACCATTGACAATGCCCAGCCTTTCGTGAACTCCTTCAAGCTAGGCTCCATTGCCCTTGCCCATAATGGTCAGCTGGTAAACTATTCCCCTCTGCGGGAAATGCTGGAAGATTCAGGAAGCACATTTTCTTCCACCAGCGACACGGAAGTCATCCTCAAATTGATTGCCCGCAACTACAAAAAAGGGTTGGAATCTGCAATCAAAAATACCGTCCAGCTTATAAAAGGTTCCTACGCCCTCTGCATCATGACGGAGGACACGCTGATTGGAGTCAGGGACCCCAACGGAATTCGTCCGCTGTGTCTTGGAAAAATCCCGGCCGGCAATGGAAACGAAAAGGACACCTACATTCTATCCTCCGAATCCTGTGCAATTGACAGCTGCAACGGAGAATTTATCCGTGACATAAATCCGGGCGAGGTCATCATAATAAATAAAGACGGAATCAAGTCCATCATCACAGAGGAAAAGACAAAAAAGCAGACCTGTATTTTTGAGTACGTCTATTTTGCCCGCCCTGATTCCGTAATCGATGAAATTGCAGTCCAGAACGCCAGATACAAACTTGGAGAGGAACTGGCAAAGGAATCCCCGGTGGAAGCCGATGTCGTAATCGGAGTACCGGACAGTGGAATTGGAGCCGCCCTGGGATACTCAAAATACTCCGGCATCCCATACGTGACGGGAATCATAAAAAACAAATACACAGGAAGAACCTTCATTGCCCCGACCCAGGCGGAACGGGAAAACATGGTGTTCGTAAAATTGAACGCAATCCAAAGCGACCTTGAAGGAAAACGGGTTATCGTAATTGACGACTCGATTGTCCGCGGAACCACAAGCCGCCGCCTGGTCCAGATTTTACGACGCGCAGGAGCAAAGGAAGTCCATTTCAGGGTCAGCTCCTCGCCGGTCAAATTTCCCTGCTACCTGGGAATTGACACCCCAAGCAAAAACGAATTGATTTCAAGCACCCACGACCTGGAAGAAATAAGAAAGGAAATTGGAGCCGACAGTCTTTCGTTCATTTCCCTTGACGGAATGATAAGGGCCCTGGGCTGCGACAGATTCTGCAAGGGCTGCTTTGAAGGAATCTATCCAGTCCCCCCAATGTGATTTTAGAGATCAGTTGATAATATGAACGCCAGCGGTTTTTGAATCGAATGAAAACTTGCTGGCGATTTTTTTTGAGGGGGGGGGCAAATCGTTCGTCCCGTCCATTAGATAAAACTATCAGTGGCCCAAATTATAATTAGCATCCATATTTTCTTTTAGCTTAATGCCAACGGAATCTCCAGATGCAACATTTAATAGTCCATAATCTTCATCCATTGTGTACTGAACCGTTTTGTCCTCAAAATCAGAAATATTGTCTGTCCACATTTCGCACTGGCTGATTACAATGTTCAGGGCATCCTCTTGTCCTTCCGGCGGATATTTGTACTTCTTCAAAAGCCTCTTCACAAGTCTCCTCATGCCAGCCCTCGCCGATTCCTTTTTTTGCCAGTCGATAGTTCTGTTCTTTCGCAGAGTTTCCGTAAGTTCTTTTGTCAGCGCAATCAATTCAGGATTGTTGTAGAAATCTCCAATGGCCTCCGGTTTTGTCAGAGCATCATAAAAAGCCATTTCCTCTTCGTTCAGTCCCAGCTTGTTGCCTTCATCTTTTGCATGCATCATTTCCTTTGCCATCTTAAGTAGTTCTTCAATCACTTCTTCATTTGTGAGCATGCCGTTCAGGTAACGGTTCAAGGTCTGCTGAACAATTTCGCTGAATTTTTCAGATTTAACAAGATTTGTCCTCTTATAGATTTTCACTTGCTCTTCAATCAATTTTTTGAGCATCTCCACTGCCAGATTTTTTTCTTTCATCTTGGAAATGCCCTCAAGAAATGATGAATCAAAAAGATTGAGCTGCTCCCCAACATCGCTAAAAAGATTCAGCACCCCTTCCGATTTTACCGACTGTTTCAAAAGCTCATTGATTCTTTCATTGATTTCTTTCAGGGAGAATTTTTTTCCGGACGGATTATACAGAATCCTCATAATCAAAACTCTCACTGCCTCAAAAAATGCAGCTTCCTGTCGCATCTTTTCTTTTACCATGGACGAGCAAAGTGAAAGAGACTGCCGGAGAAGCAAAGCCTCTTTTATGAATGACTGCTTCTGTTCTTCCTTGTCTGGAGCCATAATAAAATTCACTGCCCCACTGATTGTCATGCCACGCTGCAAATCTGTTCCGTCGTAAAATTTTGTGTAGTCATATCCATAGAAAAGGTCCCGACACACTTCAAGTTTTTCCTGGAACTTGGGGAACGCCCTTTTTGAGATATCCATCTCGCCGTAATTTTTTTTGTCACGAACGGTGTAATCATTCATGGCCTGTTTAAGAGCGGATGCAATTCCAATGTAATCAACAACAAGGCCACCTTCCTTGTCCTTCCAGACACGGTTTACACGAGCAATGGCCTGCATAAGATTGTGAGCTTCCATCGGTTTGTAGACATACATTGTGGCAAGGGACGGAACATCAAAACCTGTGAGCCACATATCAACAACAATTGCAATCTTTAACGGACTGTCTTCTTTTTTGAATCTGGTTGCCAGTTCCTGCTTGTGGGTTTTGTTACCAATAATTCCTCGCCATTCTTCAGGGTCCTTGTTGCTTTCTGTCATTACAACCGCAACACGGGCATCATCACCATTCGTACCAGCCCACTGTGGACGTAATTCCAAAATACGATTATAAATCTTCATGGCAATGGAACGGCTGTAGGCAACAATCATTGCCTTGCCGGTGTACAGATGCTGCCGCTCATTCTCATAATGATTCAAGATATCATCCACAAGAGAATTGATTGTCTTTTCATGACCAAGGATTTCTTCCATCTGGCCAAGCTCCCTCTTGCTTTTTTGAATGACCTCTTCATCAGCATTGTTGGCAAGAAAATCATATTCAGCATCAATACGGGCAAGCACTTTTTCATCAAGCTTGAGTTTGATTACACGGCTTTCATAATAAACCGGTCTTGTGGCTCCATCTTCCACGGCCTGGGTCATGTCGTAAACATCAATGTAATCACCAAAGACTTCTATGGTACTGCGATCTTTAGAAGAAATTGGAGTCCCTGTAAAACCAATGAAGCTGGCGTTTGGCAAACTGTCGCGGATAATTCTTGCGGTACCGGTCACAGTCTTCACAACCACATTTCCGTTTGCATCCCTCTGAATGTTTCCGTCCTTGTCTTTTACCGTTTTGATTTTTTCGGAAAGGCCATATTGACCACGGTGCGCCTCATCAGTCATAACGATAATATTTTTTCGGTCACTCAATGGTTCATCGGATTCCTCGAATTTCTGCATGGTGGTAAAAATGATTCCGTTTGCCTTGCGACCTTCAAGAAGATTTTTCAAATGCTCACGATTTTTCGCCTGCACAGGTTCCTGCCGAAGAAAATCCTTGCAACAACTGAACTGATTGTAAAGCTGATTGTCCAAATCATTTCGGTCCGTGATTACAACAATTGTTGGAGAATCAATCGCCTGCTGCAGAAGATGGGCATAGAAAACCATGGACAGAGATTTTCCGGACCCCTGCGTATGCCAGAACACACCAATCTTTCCGTCGCCATTAACTGCAACACCTGTTCTTTCTACAGCTTTTCTTACGGCAAAATACTGATGGTAACCGGCAAGGATTTTATAAGAGTTCACACCTTCATTGTTGAAGCAGATAAAATTCTTTATGATGTCCAAAAGCCGTTCCCTCTGGAAAATTCCTTTGCAGAAAATATCGAATCGGCCAAATTGATTTTCATTCACATTTTCACCGTTCTCGGTTTTCCACTCCATAAAACGGTCCTCACCGGAAGTGATTGTCCCTGCCTTGGAAGTAAGCTGATCGGACATAACGCAGATACAGTTGTAAATGAACATGGAAGGGATTTCCTGCATGTAGTTCCGAATCTGCGTGTAAGCTTCGCTGGCATCGGTCTGTTCCCGGCTTGGAGATTTAAGCTCAAAAAGGCAGACAGGAAGTCCATTTAAGAAAAGAATAATATCAGGACGCTTGTTTGATTTTTCAACAAACGTCCACTGGTTAGCTACGATGAAAGAGTTATTGTTTACGTTGTTATAATCTGCAATGTAGATAATGTCAGATTTAGTCTCGCCGTTTTCAGAATACGAAATTTCGATTCCACTTTGGAGATAGTCCATGAACAGTGCATTCTTTTTCACAAGCTCATCGTTCTCAAAATTGCGGAGCTTTAACAGCGCCTCGTTGATTGCCTGAGGAGTGGCATTTGGATTAAGACGGCGAATTGAATCCTCCAGGACCGAATCATAAAGTGGGGAACGCCAGTCACGTTCAACATCCGGACCATAAACATGCTCATAGTCAAGGGTATCCCGGAACAATTCAATCAATGCGTGCTCGTATGAATCTTCATTATATGCGGACATTTCTATTACTCCAACTCCTAGATATTCAATTATATCATAATTTTTTATCATTATAAATTTATTATTTTAACCGTTGACATTCCCGTTTAGAGAACTTATATTTTAGTTACCCAATATGGGAACTTTAATTATAAAACGTAAGGAGGTTATTTTTTAATGCATGTTATAAAAAGAAAGACATTAGTTGAATACTATAAAAAACATGCCAATGTAAAAAATGACCTAGAAGCCTGGTATCAGGAAGCAAATAAAGCTCATTGGAAAACTCCGCAGGATATTAAAGATAAATATTCGACCGCAAGTTTTATTGGGAATACAAAAGTTGTTTTTAATATCCACGGAAACGCATATCGCCTTTTAGTTGATGTTGATTATAACAGCGAAACAGTATTCATAAAGTACATAGGAACCCATGCTGATTACAGCAAGTTGAGTATGGAGGCTATATAATGACAAATTTTATTCCAAAAATTATCAAGACTGATGAAGAATATGAAGCAACACTGACTCGTATAGAGAAAATTTTCCATTCTGAACCTGGAACACCAGAATTTGACGAAATGGAATTACTCGTAAGTCTTGTTGAAAGATATGAAGACGAAAAATATCCAATCGAGGCTCCTGATCCAATCTCTGCAATTAAATTCAGAATGGAACAGCAGGGACTTAAAAACAAAGACCTTATTCCCTATATTGGAAATAAATCGAAAGTATCAGAAGTTCTTTCTGGTAAAAGAAATTTAAGTCTTAACATGATTCGTAAACTTCATGAAGGACTAGATATTCCATTAGAATCGCTTATAAAAGAACCTGAAAAAAGATTACCGGATTCAGAAATAATGAAACATGGAATCAATTTTCCTTTCACAGAAATGTTTAATCGAGAATGG
>JAZUKJ010000014.1:0-11573 GCA_045643225.1 Treponema sp.
AAAAAAGAAATCACGTAATTCTTTGTAATTCAATAAAATGGTTGATTTTAGGGAATCCCTGTGGAAAACTCCATTTCAAGCTGTGGAAAACTTGTGGACGTATGGTGAGTGGAACTGAATAAATTGGGGATAACCAAAGAATATCGGTGGCAGGTTCACAAACTTATGGCCATGAGTTATAATCGTAACTATGAGAAAAAGCTTTATTACCCTTTGCATGACCGTTGCCCTGTTAACAGTGTTTTTGTCATGCGGCAACAAACCAGCAAAAAAAATTGACCCGCAAACTATAGAAGTTGAAGTGACGACCCATTATACAAATGAAAACGGTGTAATTTGTATAGTGTTTGGCTATGGATTTAATGAGTCACAGTATTACAGTCAGGCTATAGAGAAATTGGGCAGCATATATGGTCTTAATCAGGATGGTGGCTTGATTTTCCCTTTGGTTTTTCCAGATGACCTGAAAAATGGAATAAAAGGGGTCCATAAGGTTCTTGAGGGGACGACAATCAAGGGAATCATTTTTCTTGGAGCGCCTGATGAAACCCATCTTCTTTTGGCCAGATACCAGGATGAAAACGGTGGCGAAATACCTTTCCCGGTTATATCCCTTTTTCCACAGGACAATGTTTTGGGGCAGGAATCAACCTGTTCATTGATTTTGGACTACGAACATTCATCTGATGTGGATACGACTACCACGGAAACGGCTCTGCATATTGATGAATCCGCGGATTTGATTTTTGCCAACACTGTAAAATATATGGCCAACATGAACGAGCCTTTGAAAATTGGGCCGGAATTAAAAAATGTTGTTGAAAAAATTGTTGGAGCGGGTACTGTTTTTCATCGCTATGTTGATAGGGGAAGCAGCATGCAGGCTTTGAATCATTACATTGTGGAGAGCCGCTAGTGGAGAATACGTCTTTTGTGCAAGGCAAGAGTCTTTTATTGGGAAGTGATAAAGCGATTCTGGATTTGGCAAATGCGGATTCTGCGACCATTGCAGTTTTTTCGGATTCCCACGGAAATATCAAGAATATTCTGGATGTTCTCAAAAATTCGGAAAACTGTGCCGCATTGGTATTTTGTGGGGATGGAATCGCTGATCTGTCAATGATTTTTAATTCCGTTGCGGTCTCTGACCAGATGCCAAAAATTCCTCCGGTGATTGCTTTTGTACGGGGCAACAATGATATGTCCATGTTTGTTATAAAAAACACTGGAGGCGCGGCCTTTGTCAATGTGGAAACTCCTATGGATCAATTTTTGACTGTAGCCGGACATAAGATATTTATTTCCCACGGACACAGGTATGGAATTTCGGCCGGGATTCAGACTATTGTTGAAAAAACAAAGGCGGAGTCTGCCGAGGTCGCCCTTTTTGGGCACACCCATGTGGCTACAGTTTCGGTGCGGGACGGGGTTCTTGTATTGAATCCGGGAAGCATAAGTTTGCCCCGCGGTGGTCAACCAAAGTGTTTTGCAAAACTGTTTTTGGAGAAGGGACGGGCCCCCAGGGATTACGTTTTTTTTGAACTTACGGACGGTGAGGCAAAGACATTTAAAGGGCCGTATGTTTGCTGATGGTCCGCGTTAGGCTATGGAGCCCCCGCGTAGCGGTCTTTAGATGAGCGGACAGCGAAGGGCGTAACAGCCGACCGAGCAACCGGAGGTTGCGACGAACGCCCATATAAAAAAAATTTTTAAGCTCTTTTTTGATTTTCAAAAATGAAGAATTCCCAGAAGAAACAGGACTATAGCGATGATTCCGATTAGGGGAAGGAGAGAGGAGATTAATTTTAGCAGGCATCCCAAACCGCTTCCCAGGAGTTTGAAGAGTCCGATTATCAAGGCGATGATGAGAATAATTGAGATAAGCGTAACCATGTGCCCTCCAAAAAAAAAGGAGTCCCCATTTAGAGGACTCCCTTATATTTAGTGATTAGCCTAATGTGACTTCCACATTGACTTCTTTCTTTCCTTCAGCGTAAGGAACTACACAGCCGTCAACTGCTTTTCCGTCAACAACCAAAGACTTGACACCCTTGTTAACATGGCTTGGGTTCTTGATTGTGATGTTGTATTTTGCGCCGCGGAACAAACGGGTTGCTGTGAATCCGTCCCATGCTGCTGGGATTGATGGGTCAACCTTGAGTCCGTCGAAATCTGGCTGGATACCCAGGATGTACTGGCTGATTGCAACCATGTTCCAAGCTGCTGTACCTGTAAGCCAAGAGTTCTTTCCCTGACCGTAGTTCTTTCCACCGTTGCCGATATCAGAACCAGCTTCCTTACCACCAATCATCTGGCCGTAAACATAAGGCTCAGTCTTGTGGATGTCGGATGTTTCTTCGGTGAATGCAGGGGCAATCTCGGAGTAGTACTTGAATGCCTGGTCTCCCTTACCTGCATAAGCTGCTGCACAGATAATCCATGCGTTGTTATGGGTAAAGATACCACCGTTCTCCTTGTATCCCTGTGGATATGTAGAGATTTCACCGTACTGGACATGGTACTTTGTGAATGCCGGGTAGTTAAGCACAAGACCGAATTCGCAGTTAAGGTTTTCGTCGATTGCCTTGAGAGTCTTTTCTGTTGCATCCTTGTCAATATCGGACATGATTGCAAATCCCTGTGGTTCGATGAAAATCTTTGATTCTTCGCAATCCTTTGATCCCATCTTTTCTCCGTTGGCATCGTAGGCGCGGAGGAACCAGTTTCCGTCCCATGCAGATTCCATCATGTTCTTCTTCATCTTGTCGATTTCTGCCTGAGCCTTTGCTGCTTCATCCTTCATTCCCAAGTGGTTCAGGATTGAAACATAGTTTGGTCCAGCGAATGTGAACAATGCTGCAACGAATACAGATTCAGCGACCTTTGAATATCCGCCTTCTGCCTTGAACTTTGGATTTGTGTATGTCTGGAAGCTTTCACCTGGTGTGTCTGAGAAACATGACAGGTTGATACAGTCGTTCCAGTCAGCGCGCATTGCAAGTGGCAAACCGTGTGGTCCCAGGTTGTTTACGATGCGGTAGAATGAAACCTTGAGGTGCTCCAGCATTGGCTGTGCCTTTGACATATCGTTGTCGTAAGGAACCATTTCGTTGAGGATTGACCAGTCGCCGGATTCCTTGATGTAGGCAGATACAGAGAGGATGAGCCAAAGTGGATCGTCTGAGAAGTCTCCACCGATGTCAGCGTTACCCTTCTTTGTAAGTGGAGAATACTGGTGATAGCATCCACCGTCTGGGAACTGTGTTGAGGCGATGTCGATGATTCTTTCCTTTGCCCTGTCAGGAATCTGGTGAACGAATCCCAGAACGTCCTGGTTGGAATCACGGAATCCCATTCCACGACCAATACCGGATTCAAAGTATGAAGCTGAGCGTGACAGGTTGAATGTAACCATACACTGGTACTGGTTCCAGATGTTGACCATGCGGTTGACTTTATCTTCTGGAGTATCAACTGTGAGGATTCCAAGGAGGTGATCCCAGTAAGCCTTGAGTTCAGCCATACCGGCAGCAAACTTTTCTGGTGTGTTGAACTTCTCGATCATTTCGAGAGCCTTTACCTTGTTGATTGTCTTGCCGTCCGCCTCGAACTTCTGGTCCTGTGGCATTTCAACATAACCCAGTACGAAAACGAGAGTCTTTGTTTCGCCTGGATTAAGTGTAATCTTCTTGTAGTGTGAAGCGATTGGAGCCCAACCGTCGGCGAATGAATTGTTTGCCTTTCCAGCAACAACAGCCTGTGGGTCACCGAATCCGTTATAGAGTCCGATGAATGAATCTCTGTCTGTATCGTATCCGTCGATTGTGTCGTTTACAGAGTAGAAAGCATAGTGGTTGCGGCGGTCACGGTATTCAGTCTTGTGGTAGATTACGGAATCCTTGATCTCTACACGGCCTGTGGAGAAGTTGCGCTGGAAGTTGTTGCTGTCATCCTGTGCATCCCAGAGACACCATTCGGCCAATGAGAAAAGAGCGAATTCCTTTTTAGAGGATCCTTCGTTTGTGAGAACCACCTGCTGAACTTCACCATCATAATCCTGTGGAACAAAGAAAGTGACCTGAGCCTTCAAGTCGTTCTTTTTACCGGTGATGATTGTATATCCCATACCATGGCGGCATTCATAAGCGTCCAGCTCTGTCTTAACTGGAGACCAACCTGGGTTCCAGATTGTGCCGTTGTCGTTGATGTAGAAATAGCGGCCACCCATATCAATAGGAACATTGTTATAGCGGTAGCGTGTGATACGACGGAGACGGGCGTCCTTGTAGAAGCTGTATCCACCGGCTGTATTAGAAATTAATGAAAAGAATCCCTGGGTTCCCAAATAGTTAATCCAAGGATATGGTGTGCGAGGGGTTGTGATTACATATTCACGGTTCGCATCATCAAAGTGACCAAATTTCATAGATCCTCCATTTTATTACAGTTGGAATTTTTTAAAAACCAAGTGACCCAATTTTAGCATAGAATATTTAGGGTGTAAAGTTTTTAGAGAAAATGAGTGAAATTTTTGAAGATTTTAGCAACGGCTATAACGTTTTTATGCCATATATGGGCCCAATCAGGAAAGCCAACCTTTTTCTTTTGCCCGTTGGATATTCCTTTCATACCAATCAGCAAGTTCCGGAATGACGGTTGTTGCAATTCCCACGCGTTCCTTGACCATATCTATTGAAGGTTTTCCTTCTTTCCAGGTATGGCCATCCGTTAAGGTGTTGTGCAGGAAAGGCTGCAGACGGTCCATTGATGCTGCATATTTTGCGTCCGGGGTTTCCATTTGGTCAAACTCTTCCCAAAGACTTCTTAGTTCTTTTCTAAGATTGTCTGGAAGTTGTGAGAAAAGTTTATCGGCGGCGGCCTTTTCCCGTTGCTCCTTGTTTTGATTTTCTTTTACGTCGTATGCAAATGTATCGCCTGCGTAGATTTCCACCAGGTCATGGACAATGCACATCTGAACAGAGCGTGAGATGTCTGTCCCCTCTGGCGCATAGTCCTTGAACAGCATGCACATCAAAGCTATATGCCAGGAATGTTCTGCATCGTTTTCCCTTCGGCTTCCATCAACAAGAACGGTCCGCCGGAGTATGGAGGTCATTTTATCAACCTCAGCTGTGAAAAGCAAAAGCTGATTAATCTTTTCATTGTCCCCAGGTAAAAAATTATCTTTACTCATTTTTTTGCATCCGTAATGAATTGAAAATCATTATATAGGGAACCTCTGGAATTTGCAATTTTTAGAGATGCCCTGGAGTTGCTCGTCCTGTTTAAAAGTGGACTTGGGTTTGTATGTCCGGACTGTTTGGGAGATATAAGTCTATATCTTCTTTCTTCAGGTATTTGGCAAGGAAAGTCAGGTGGCACTGTAACAGGGTGTTGTACAATATATTCTTGTCCAGCTTGCCAACAATAAATTTAAATGGCACAACCAGTTTTAGGTCTGTGAATCCGATGTGTTTCATTTTTGAAAACACTGTTGTGTAAACAGGGGCGGCTTTGTGCAAAAGGATTTGTGATTCCATGTTCCAGGCCTCTTTCCTGATGAACTGATAGAACGGTTTTTTTAATACCGTGTTCCGGTAATCACCAAAGAACATTCCATCCAGGTTTAGTCCGCAGGCGAATTCGTCGTTGGATAAACAAAGGTTGTATGAAACGACTCCGCCCAAGGAATGTCCACTGGCCGCAATGCCATTAGAAAAATCGATATATCTGCCGTAGCGTTCCTTTACGACCTCCAGGGCGCATAGCATATCCTGTTTCCATTCATCCACACGTCCCATTATGTATGGGGTAAATTTTTTTTGCATTGCTAAAAAAAGTTCTTCTATCTCTTCCGGAGTTCCTTTGGCTTTTGCAAGGGTTGATTCCGCTTTTAAAGTTTTTGAAACTCCGTAGGGATACATTTTCTTTTTTATGTTATTATCAAAATAATCATAACTTCCGTCTTCATAATCATTTTCAATTGCTTCGTAAGCATGACCAACGGATGCAACTATATAACCATTTGCGGCAATGTCTGAACAAAGAAATGAACTGACCTCGACAAAACTGTGATAGCCGTGACTAAACATCAGCAGAGGAAATTTCTGGCCTTCAATGGGGAAAACATTTTCGTAATATTTGGCTTTGAATTTTTTTATTGCGGACCTTGGGATGTGGAAAGATTTTCTCATTGCCTCGAATTTTCTGTCGCTTACATATTGTGCTTTCTGCTTTCCTGCGACGGAACTTTCTTCCACTGGAAAATATAATCGTATGGAGATTTTTCTATATCCCTGTGCATCTCCTAATATTTCTTTTCTGGTTCCGTCTGTAACACTAAGGACCAGAGAGCCTACGTTGAATTGTTTTTCCATTTTGCTCTTTGCCTATAAATTTATTATTTGTTCATAGAAACCAGGGACCGATGAACTTATTAAAATTTGGATAACGGTTGCCATATCAATTGTGGCATGTCCGACCATCACTGGAAGGGGATTCCTTTTTTTATTGTAGTACCAGCATAGGATTATAGTTAATGGTAGGAATGAAAGGAATCTGTAAAGCATGTACCGTAAATCAAATAGGGTTGGAATAAAACTGTGCTGCAGTGCAAAGAAAAACGCCGGAATTAAAATTGATGCGGCTTTGCCTTTTATCTGATTTACTCCGCATCCTAAATATAATCCTTCCTCTGCAAAAGCGGTGGATATGGGCAGAATAAAAACATTTAGGATTGCAATCCATAGAGGGATAGGTGCAATCATCATTGGTGCGGCATAGGGAATTATTTTGTAACAGAGGAATCCGGCAAGATACATTCCTGTCATGCCGATACCCAGGATTGCCAATGTTACGAGAATGATTTCTTTGACTTTTGTTTTACCTTTTTGATAATTTATAAGCTTCCAGTATGTGCCCCCGCTTTTTTTTGCTGCGTAGATTAAAATCAAAACAGTTAATATGTTCACAATGCTGGCAACAATTGACCACCAAAAGCTGATATCACCTAGACTCTGTTTTGTGATATTGGCACCTATGAAAAAAGTCAAAAAGAATAGTACGATTCTGATTGGTAAAAGGGCTGGCAGAATATTTCTTTTGGACATAACTTAACCTCGTCATTTGGATTTTGTTTTGAAAATTGATTTAAGAAATTCAATTTTTATTTGTGGAAGAACGATGTTATGTAATAGACTACGATACTAAGTGATACTATTAACCGGAGTCCACTTCCAGCAAGAAATCCCAAAAATGAAAACCAGGCCGATTTTAGAGCCTGCTTAAACTGGGAATGGTCATGAATCAATTCTCCTACCAAAGCTCCCAAAAATGGTCCAAGCAGGATGCCTATGAAATTTCCTGTGCACACTCCAAGCAGTACACCAACAGTCGCGCCCGTGGAACCAGCTTTGGAGCCTCCGGATTTTTTTGCGAAAATACTGGGGACAAAATTATTCAATATCTCCACGATTATAGTCAGGACACCAAAGATAATCAGAGCTAATATTTTTACATCCGCCCACTGAACAAAATATCCCAGCATAAGGGCGCCCCAGCACAAAGGAGTTCCTGGCATACCAGGGACAATGCATCCTATGATGCCAACAATTATCATGATGGCGCCTAATGCAATAAAAACAATATCTTTTATAGCCATTCGGCAATTATATTTTATATGAAGATATTTTACAATTCATTTAAGGCTTAGCCGGTTTGCAGTCTTTTGGTAGTCTTTTAGAAAAGGGTATCCATAAAGTGACAGAGGGGACAGACCCCATTGTCGGGCCAAAAAAAAAGAACTCCAATCCGGAGTTCTTTTTTTTCTATTCGCATCGTGGGATTGATATTCCGACACTATGCGTCCAGGTTTGTCATTTTACTGTAACAGAACCATCTTCCTGTGCAATGAATGCAGTAGGCTTGATTTTTGTAAAGAAACCACATTCAACGACACCGGTTATGTCATTGATTTTGTCTTCCATTTCCGCTGCATCGACTGGATTTTTCCAGACGCAATCCAGAATCATGTTTCCATTGTCGGTTATTACAGGACCAGCTTTTTTTACACCTTCACGAAGGGTACAGGTGGCTCCGAGTTTTTCTAATGCCTGGACTACCCCGATTCTTCCGTCTGGTATGATTTCCACAGGGAGAGGGAATTTTGTTCCGTGGTTTTCAACTGCCTTGGAACTGTCGGCGACAATTACAAACTGCTTTGATGCGTAGGCAATGATTTTTTCTTTTAGCAAAGCAGCTCCGCCACCTTTTATCAAAGTGTTGTCTGGACCAATTTCATCTGCCCCGTCTATTGCCAGGTCAAGTTGTCCATTGATGATTTTGTCATTCAAGGTGCAGACTCTAATTCCCAGACTTTCACAGGCAAGTGATGTCTGAAAACTTGTGGCCACTGCAAGAATGTCTTTCAATGTTCCGTCTGCGATTCTCTGAGCCAAACGATTTACTGCTGGCATTGCTGTGGAACCGGTTCCAAGACCGATTTTCATTCCGCTAAAAATTTTGCCTTCCTTGATCAAGGTATCAATAGCGGTTTCCGCAGCCAAAATCTTTTGCTGATCTTTTGTTATCATTTTACCTCCAATAAAAAGTTTGCGACGCAAACTTCAAGAAGATGGTGACTGCCGTATTTTGGAAGTCCCATAATTGTGCTAATTAAGATTAAAAGGGATGTCCTTAATAATCATTGGCTGTGAACAATCTGAACTGTTCATACCCCTGGTACCTGAGCATGTCATATCCGTTACAGACTTTGCATCCGGCTTTTGAAGCCCTTGCCATTATTGGTGTAACCGCCGGAGTGTAGATTATATCGAATATTTTTTCTTTTCCGGTGAATTCATAATAATATATCGGATCGTTTTCTGCATCGGAAGATTCCATGCTGTTCATACCAACGGAGGTAGTCTGGATTATGATGTCGCTGTATTTTTTCAACAGGTCCAGACTTTCTGTTCCCAGCTTTGCATATTTGAATCCGTATTCGTTGGCAATTTCCTGTGCCCGTAGTAAAGTTCTGTTGAATATACAGGCTTTTCCTTTCAGTTCTTTTACTGCATATGCAATTGCTCTTGCTGCACCACCGGCACCGATTATGGCAACCTTTTTCTGTGAAAGATTTTTTTCTTCAAGGAATTCCAGCAAGGATTTTGAAAAACCGGAGACGTCTGTGTTGTAACCCTTCCAGTGTCCTTCGCTGGATCTGACAATGGTATTGCAGGCTCCAATTTCCTTTGCCTTTTTTTCTATATCCGTGATTTCGTTTAGCACAGCCTCTTTGTGAGGTATTGTGACTGACATTCCCATTATTGAGGCTGAATCAGCAAAGTCCAGGACTTCCTTAAAACTTTTTGAGCAGACAGGAATATAAACCGCATTCATCTCATGCTTCAGATAGCCAGCGTTGTGTAGTTCTGGGCTGGAAGTCTTTAGAAGCGGATATCCGGTTATACCGTAAACTCTTGTGTCATCATTTATGGATTTAAAATGGTAGACATCATTTAATGTAATTGGATCCAGGTGTCCAAGATTTTTTATATTTCCAATGGTTTCTGTAGGGGAAGTGAACGTAAGATAGTTCTTGATTTTGGCACTAAGAATTCTTGTTGCAACACCCATCGGTCCCATGGCCAGGAGGATGTGGTTTGAATCCTTTAATTTCTTTGCTTCATCAAAAACATGTTTCACATCGTTAAGACTTTCCGGCATGAATGCGATTTTTGGAATTTCGTAATCCGTGACCTTTAGTTTTTCCAACCGTTGAGCCAGATTGCTGATTGGATTTTTCATGTCGTGAAGGCTACGAATGATGCGGACTCCATACGCCACTGCGGCATCCTGCAATGAGGCTACCTGGAAATCTTCTTCAAAATCAACATACGCGAAATTTTTTACGTGTTCCTCTCCAACAAAGGAAAGTGCTTTTGCAAAGAGGACTGCTCTTGCGGCCTCTCCATCATTGTAGAGTCCTCCGTCTATTGTCCGGCGGATTGTAAGGATACAAGGAACGCCTGCCATGGCCGGAAATTTTTTTATGAATGGCTTTTCATCGTCATCCAGATGGTCTGCCCTAAGTTCAACAATATCTATATACGCTCTGTATTTTTCTATCAAATCCAGATTTTCTTTTAAGGTTTTGCCGGTTAAGGTCATGCAAATCAAAGGCTGTCCCATAGGATTCTCCAAATATAAGTATGCTGATAAGTCTATCACAATTTTTCATAAGGTAAAAGAAGATATATGTGGGACTGGAGGGGTTTTGGATTTTATAAAAAAGGGAGCCTCTTTTTAGACTCCCTATTGGTTTTGTTTGTGCCGGTGGGTTCAATGCTTTGACTAAAAAGTAAACCCAAAGTGTGATACCTTATGAGAACGCCCATACATCGGACGTTCTGCATCGAGGTTCATCATTTAACATTGTAGGACTTTATTATGGAATCGAAATATGCCTTGTTCTTTTGGTAGATGGATTCGAACACTGTCAGGCTAAGGTAGGCATAGGTTCCGTCCTTGCATTTTGTTATGATTTTGAATTCCCTTGTAACGTCCTTTGTATCAGGCTGATAATAAACATTTGTCATGGTAATCTGGCCCTTTGAGTTTGAAACGCCTTTTTGTGGCCACAGGATGTAGGAATCGGTTGTGCTTTCAGAGAACATTCTTGTCATGATGTCCTCAAAAAGTTTTTGGTTATTTTTATAGTCCTCCGGAACTGATATTGAATTCATGGTCAGGAGTGCATAGTCATCCATTACCCACAGGTTCTCAATTTTTTGTGTCCACTGGGTTGTAAGCTTTATGCTCTGGGAACCGAAACTTGCTGTGGCAGATTTTGCTGACGACATTTTTTTGAAGTTGCGGTTTTTATCTTTTGGAATGGATTCGTCACCTTTGTAATTTGTAAAACTTTTATCCGCGGAGGAGGTCAGGGCGCCAGTCGTTAATACGCTGAGAATTTTTGTTCCGTCGGCGCTTTTGATTGATTCGATATTGAAAAGAGGAATCTGAGGGTTGAACACTATAATGACCTTTCCGCCAAACTGTTCAAAATCCTGACGGCTTTCAACTATGTTGTTGCTGGTGAGGAAAGTCTTTTGTGCCCTGGCCGTAAACTCATAGAACATGTCGTGCATGTAGTTGATGATGTCCGTATCATCCTGGGATGTAGCTCCGATTATGTTTTCGCCGGTCAGTTCAAGATGTTTTGCATCCGGGTCCGCGCTAAAATAAAGGGTTATGTCTTTTTCTGGCAAATGATTCTTGATGTCAGCTGGTGCATAATATCTTAAGGCGTAGGCACTTTCGCTGTAATAAAGGAATCCCAATATGGATGGCCGGGAAAAGGATTTGTCGGAATAATAAACATATTCGCCGGATTTGTCGGCAATGTACTGGTATGTTCCAGGCAATGCGAAAGTGCAGAATGGAATTGCAGATGCAATGGCGGCCGCGATAATAAATTTTTTTAAGTTTCTCATTAAAATCCCCTGTAAAAAGTTAGCCGAAAACATTGGACATCCTAAAACGTCCCTGCCGTTTATCCGGGCCGACTTTTT
>JAZUKJ010000015.1:0-8675 GCA_045643225.1 Treponema sp.
CAAAATACATTTCTTAACATCTTGTTTAAAGGAAAATCGTAGATTTTCCGAATCCGTGTGACACCTCTTTTGGTCGTATTTGTTGTTAACGGTCCTGTGCCGATTGAGATGAGTCGATATCAAACAGCCTTTTATCAACAGCCTTTATCTCAACCATTTTTTTAGTGGTAGTTTCGACTGGCTCAACCACCACGGTCTTTTGTTAAAGTCCTGCTGTGCCGATTGAGCTCGTCGATATCAAACAGCTTTTATCAACAGTCTTTATCACAACCATTTTTTTAGTGGTAGTTTCGACTGGCTCAACCACCACGGTCTTTTGTTGCTTGCACGACACTCGTTCGGGGACTGTTGATTTTGGAAAACCCACCAAAATCAGACCATTGAAAACGAAAAACAAAACGTATAATATGGAAAATAAATTCATAAGGAATAAATCAGCAATGCGTGAATATTGTTACCAATGCTTCAAACCTAGAGCCTCCTGTTTCTGCGACAAACTAAGGACCGTGGATTGCGGAGTAAAATTTGTGTTCCTGATGCACCCAAAAGAAGCAAACCGGCAGAAAACCGGAACCGGACACATCGCCTCCATCAGGCTTCCGGAAAGCGAAATCCTTGTTGGGGTTGATTTTACAAACCACACTCACCTGAACGAACTGTTGAATTCAGAGGAATACTACCCGGTGCTGCTTTACCCGGGAGAGGACGCCTGGACTGCCAAAAAGGAAGGTTTCAAGGAAGCGGTGGGAACAAAAAAACTGCTGGTAATTATCATTGACTCCACCTGGTTCTGCTCAAAGAAAATGATTCGCGAAAGCAAAAACCTTCATTCACTGCCAAAGTTTTCGTTCAGCGGAAGCTACAAATCCATTTTCACTTTCAAAAGGGAACCGGCGGAATATTGCGTTTCAACAATCGAGTCCTGCTATTATCTCATAAAAGAGCTGCAGGATGCAAAAATGGTGAACGAATCGGTTGACCCGGAACCTCTGATGGACGTATTCAAAAAAATGATCATAAATCAGCTGCAGCTGCAAAATGATAGAATCGATTCAGGGGAACCAGGCAACCATGCCTATGACTGGAGATACACAAAGAAAAAAGAGATTCCTGATTTTGAAATCCTTGTAGAAAAATAACGGACCTGGCCGCAGTCTATCCAGAAGATTAAAACCGTTGGCACAAATCAAAACTTGGAAGCAACCGAAGGTTGCGCCGTGCCGATTGAGCCTGTCGAAATCAAACGGCTGCGATGGAAACAGATGACCCGTGGAAACTCAAATCCATAGATTTTACGCTAGTAAAATCCAATCCGTGTGGCAACATAAAATACCAATGGTTATTTTAGAAAAGTTCCTTTTATGGATTTCAATTTTCAGCCTTGAATCTCCAGTACAGTTTTCACCGCCATCCTAAAAGAATGCCACACGGATTCGAGCCGACTAACGTCGTCTCTTTAAATATGGTTGTTTTTTTGCAAGGCAAAAAATGTGAGCCCTTTGGCGAACAAAACTTGTTAGCAACAGCAACAGGTTGCGCCGTGCCGATTGAGCCTGTCGAAATCAAACGGCTGCGATGGAAACAGATGACCTGTGGAAACTCAAATCCATAGATTTTACGCTAGTAAAATCCAATCCGTGTGGCAACATAAAAATACCGGCAGTTTTCACCGCCGGCTCTTTACACCACACTATTCAATCGAATACAGCTCTATCGCTTCATCCTGGAAATCCGAGAAGCATAGGATTTTTTCGTCAGGAGAAATATCCAGTCCCGTAGGTTGATTTCCTCCCTGGATAGTTTTTACGATGGTCATGTCTTTTGTATCAATAACCATAACCTGACCGTTAACAGGGGAACGCTTCGTGTAGTCCGTTGGATTGTTGGGGCCACGGCAGGAAACAAAAAGATATCTGTCCTTGTAGAGGGCTATGGTGTTCGGATTGATATAGACCTTGACCTTTGCCGTAATTTTGAAACTGTTCAAATCCAGCTTCAGAACATTCCTATGATACATGTCGCTGATGAAGGCAGTATCCTTGTTTTTGTTAACAACAATATGCCTCATGGCCGCCAGGTCGATATATATTTTATCCTCGCGCTTTCCGGTGACAGTGCTGAACTTTTCAATCAGTCCGCCCTCGAAGGACAGAGAAATTATGGATTCCCCTCCATTGGTAAAATAAAGTCCCCTTGGAGCTTTTCCTGTAGAAATCTTTCTCAGCAATCTGCCGGTCTTATAATCCAGCAGCGAAATATCATTTGAAACCCAGTTGGAAACGGCCAGCATATCCTTTTCCGGTGCATAGGCAATAAACTTGGACCAGTTTCCGCCGGTAGATATTTCCCTCTTGTATTCGAATCCCGGATATGTGTACTCATAGATTTTTGCGGTGGTCATCTGGGAAACAAAAAAGGTTCCCTTCTCTGGGATGAACAGACCTTCCGCAAACCCTACTTTCTTGGAGTTTGGAGGATTGATTCTTTTTATGACCTTCTTTTCTTCAACAGAAAAAATATCAAATCCGTCATCATCCAGCAAAGGCATGACAATATATTTTCCGTCAGGGGAAAAAATTACCTGCTTTGGCTGCCTTCCACATTCATAGACACCAATCTTTTTTAGATTCGGCTGGGCTTGAACGGTGGACAGAACAACAAAGGTAGTCGCAAGAAACAAAATAAATTTTTTCATTTAACACTCTTCCTATTGAACATCATGATTTACAAAATGATACTACAGGGAACTTCCAAAAATTGCAATTTATAAAGCCCCCTGTGCATAAATTTTTATATGGCCCGGAACTGGTCATCCGGAACCTTCCTGAAATATTCGGCAATCTTTTCCCTTGTTTCTTCCATTGAATGGTAGTTCAGAATCTGGACCTTAAAATAATGCCCAAAAGAAAAATTGTCGCAATAATATGAAAAGAATCTTTGTATCCTTGTTTTGTAAAATTCCGGTGGCTGATACTGCTCAATATAATCCACAAAATCCAGGGCAACTTTTTTTCTGTCCACCTCAATTTTTTCAGCAGATTCCATCAATCCGGATTTCAGTTCCCTAAAAATCCAAGGCTTTTGTGCGGCGGCCCTGGCAATCATCAAGCCACTTGCATGGGGGACTTTATTCAGCGCGACCTTTGCAGATTCCACATTTTTTATTTCCCCATTAACAAAGACAGGCATATCCGGATAGCGGACCGCCAATTCCTCTGCATAGGCATACCGTGGAGTCCCCATCAGTTTTTCCTTGATTGTACGCGGATGCAGGGTTATTGCCTCCACCCCTTCGGAAACAAGCATATCTATGAAATCAAAAAAAGATTTGTCGGTAAAATCGTCCGCCCCGAGCCTGCATTTTACACTTAGACGCATGTGCCTGAGCGTCTGCTGTTCCACTTCCGTCAAGGATTTCTTTACTTTTGATACCATCTGGGCGGTTTCGTTTATAGGCTTCAGCATCCAGGAAATTCCGGCACCGGTTTTGTAAATCTGGGGAGCCGAGCAGCCCATATTCAAATCCACACCGATTCCATTTTTTTGTCCCAAAAGGGTCGCCGCTTTTGCCAAAGGTTCACTGGAATTTCCGGTAAGCTGCCAGACAATTTTTTCAGGCACAGGGGCGTCAAGGAGATAATATTTTTCAAAAGGCCCCAGATTCAACAGCGATGCCGCGTTCATCATTTCCGTGAAATAACAATCGCAGCCACCAAAACCTTCCACTAGCAAACGGAAGGCCTGGTGGCTAAGGGTCGCCATGGGTCCACAGATCAGGGAAACCATCAGACTTTTTTTATGAGGTTTTCAACTTTTGCCGCGGCTGCATCAACATAATCCGCTTCAACAGATTCCACTTCGCCATTGTCAACGGCAATGGACATGCTCTGCTCAATCGGAATGCGGGCAAGAACTTCCAGACCAAAGTCCTTTGCGATTCCGTCAATGTTGCTGTCACCAAAGATGCGTATCTCTTTTGAACAGTCCGGACAGCGGACATAGCTCATGTTTTCAATCAAGCCAAGGACTGGAACGTTCATCATGTTGGCCATGTTGACGGCCTTTTCAACTATAACCCGCACCAGCTGCTGAGGAGAAGAAACAACTATGATTCCGTCAATGGGAATGGACTGGAAAACAGTCAAAGGAACATCTCCGGTTCCTGGCGGGCAGTCCACAAACATAAAGTCGACATCCTCCCAAAGCACATCGGTCCAGAACTGACGGACGGCACCGGAAATAACAGGTCCGCGCCAGATTACAGGATCCGTTTCGTTTGGCAAAAGGAAGTTCATGGACATAATCTGCACACCCTTTTCGCTTTTGACAGGAGAAATAAAATCCTTCTGTTCTCCATTCGGAAGAGTCATGACACCGCTTGTGACTTTTTCCTGGGCAAGACCAAAGGCAGTCGGAATGGAAGGGCCTGTGATATCTGCATCAAGGATAGCGGTTTTGTAGCCATCCCGGGCCACCTTACAGGCCAGCAGATTTGTTACCAGGGATTTTCCGACTCCACCCTTTCCGCTGACAATTCCTATAACCTTTTTAACGGATGAGCCTTCCATCAATTTTTCATGGAAATCTTTCTTTGAACAATTTCCTGCACTTGAACAACCGGAACATGAACCGTTGCAATTTTTTTCGTCCGACATATTTTCTCCAACAATAGTTTGGTTATCTCTAAAAATTACGACCTTTAGAGACTCCATTAATTACTAAAAATGAATTCCCCTTTTGCACGGTTTTACAGCCATCCAAAAGGAAATTGAATTTTTGACCTTCTTTAAATAATAATTCTTTTTTTGGATATGGGCAAATTTATTTTTTAGAGGCTAAAGCTCAGTGGAACGGCCCTTTTTAATCAGGAGTATCCTGTCGCCCATGTTTTTGGCTTCATCCAGATCGTGAGTGACCATCAATGCACAAAACCCCAGTTCCCGCTGCATCTGTTTTATGTCGGAGGCAAGTTTTTTTCTTAAATCCGAATCAACCGCGCTCAAGGGTTCGTCCAGCAGAACAAGTTTTGGCTCAACAATCAAGGTCCTGGCCAGGGCTACCCGTTGAGCCTCACCACCGCTCAATGTTTCCGGATTCCTTTTTTCAAAACCATCCAGTCCAACTTTCCTTAAAAAATCTGCCGCCTTTTCCCGTGCATCCTTTTTCTTTTCACCACGGCATACAAGTCCATAGGCCACATTATCCACCACCGGCATATTCAAAAACAGCGCGGAATTCTGGAACACAAACCCCAAATCCCTTTGACCGCAGGGCAGATTTCCAATCTCCTTTCCGTCCAAAAAAATACGGGGAGGCAGCTCTTTTGATTTCGGTTCCGGTTTTATCAATCCGGCAATCATTTTTAGCAGAGTGGATTTTCCGCTGCCACTGGGTCCCACGATTGAAACAAAGGATTTTTCCTCAACACAAAAAGATATATCCACATCAAAGGACGGAAATTTTTTATACAGATTTTGACATTCAAGATAAGCCATTTTTTTCTCCAATCTTTTTTGAAAAACCAAAAACAACGGAACAGATAATTCCAAGCAAAAGTCCCGATACACAGGCTTCCGTAAATTTATAACTGCCGGCAAGCCGGTAAGTGAACAGGGAAAGGGTTGTATATTTTTGCATGGAAAGCACCAGAGGCAAAGTCGCATCCCCGGCGCTGATTGCAAAACAGAATCCCGCGGCACTTACGATTCCCCTCCAGGAATACGGCACAATGATTTTATAAACCACATCCAGTCTGTTTTTTGAAAGAATGGAGGCGCTATCCAAAACGGTCTGGGGAATTTTTGTCATGTGGGAATAGATTTGGCGGAAGGCGAAAGGCCATGTCAAAGCTGATTGCGCCGCGACCAAAATCAACGGGCTGGATTTTTTGACTACCGCCGACATTCCAATTCCTATGGCAACCGAGGAAACGGCCATTGGCAAAAGTGAGACCGTATTAAAAACCGATGTCATGGGCCCCACCTTTGAAAGCCTTACTACGGTGGAATAAAAAAATCCACAGACAGTACAGACCAAAGCGGTCGAAACGGCTGTCAGCAGTGTGTTCTTTATGGAAGGAAAAAATTCTTTCAATTTAAAAACCCTCTTCCAGCCTTCAAACGAAAGATGATTTATTCCACCGGTCCTTGAAGTCAGCGAACCAATGAAAATGGAAACCAGCGGTAAAAAAAAGCACAACGCCAAAATCAGGAAATAAAAAATCACAGGCAACTTTTTTATTCCTGCAACGGAGGTCTTTTCAATCCGATTAAAAGTCAACTGATGATTGCGACGTAATTTTTTTTCAGTCAGGGTCCATAAAAAAATCACAGCCACAGCGACAAAAGTTTCTATAAAAGCCAACCTGGATACCAGTCCAAAATCAAGGGAACTACGGCCGGCATGGTAGATTTCAAGTTCAAGTGTTGATGTTCCTGGCGCTCCAAACAAAAGGACAATCATGAAAGAAAAAAAACAGTAGATAAAAACAGGGATGCAGCCAGACACCAGGGCCGGAAAAATCTGTGGCAATGTTATTCCAAAAAATATTTTTGATTCACCGGCACCTAAAATGCGTGCGCTATCTTCCTGAGACAAATCCACCGTGGCCCAGGAATCGGCAAGGGTGGTCATGATCAATGGAAAATTATAGAACCCCTGCACAAAGACAATTCCCCAAAAGGAATACAGAAACCGCAACGGAGCTTCCTTCAAGTTAAAAATCTGCATCAAAAGCCGATTAAAAACTCCGTTCATGCCAAAAGTAGAAATATATCCAAGCACAACAATCAAGGGGGGAATGCAAAGGGGGACAGACCCCATTGCGCTTAAGATTTTTTTTCCGAATATTTTTTTCTTCGCCAAAAGATAGGCAGCGGGAAATCCTGCAAGAACGGAAATCATGACAGAACAGATTGCCTGCAGCAAAGTGAAGCCTGTGATTTTTGCAATCCGTGAAAATGTAAAACGCGTAGAAAACTTCTGTTCCTGAATAAAAAAATTCGAAAAGTTTTTGCTCAGGGGAAGCAGAAAAGAAATCAGCACAACAATAAAAATGATTGCACAAAAAAAGAAAAGGAATGTTTTTAAAATGTTTTTTGAATTAATACACGATTTCATTTTATTGCTTTACAGTTCATATCAAAAAAATTGTGCAGCAGTCAAACCTTCCAACCATATTTGAAAGAGTCAAACTGCTGCACCCATTTGCAAAAGGATTCCTGTAAGACTACTCGCTTAAGGTTCCTATGATTTTTTCTACAGAGCTGTCAACAACGGATGGGTCGTAATCCAATGTCACGGAAGGAATTGGAGCGGCAGTCTTGTAGCTGTCAGGAAGTTCAACCGATTTATTAACAGGATACATCCACTGGGTCAATGGCAGAATATTCTGTGCCTCCGCCGAAATCATAAAGTCCATAAATTTTTTTGCACCGTCAGGATTAGGGGCATTTTTCAAAAGTCCATAACCTTCCACCTGTTCCACATGACCTTCATCAAAAATCAGGGCAACATAACGGTCATTATTTTCATACTCAACATTATAGGCAGGGCTTGTTGTATAGCTTACACACAGAGGGGCTTCCCCATTCAGGAACATTCCCCATCCCTCGCTCCAACCGGAAGTCATTGTCAAAATATTTGGCTTAAGCGCTGACCAATATTCATTTACCTTGTCACCATATTTTGCCACAGTCCATGCAGCAAAACCAAGTCCAGGTGTTGATGTGCGTGGATCCATCAAAATAATCTTCTTTGAATAAACAGCTTTTGTTAAATCCTCAAGGGAAGCTGGAGCCGGGACAGCAGATTTTGTATCGTAAATCATAGCAAAATGACTGTAGTCATAAGGTGTCAAAAGCCATTTTCCACCCAGGGCATCTTCCAGTCCCTTTGCTATAACAGAATCCGCATTTGCTGGCTTGTAACTTTCAAGGAGTCCAGACGCCAAAGCTTTTGGAGCAAGATTGTTATCAATTCCCAAGACAACATCAGCCTGAACATTGTCCTTTTCCAGAACCGCCCTGTTGTAAGCCTGGACCGCGTCTCCACAGTCAACAAGATTCAATGTAAGTCCTGTCTTTTGATTGAACAGCTCTATCAACTGAGCTCCTGGCCCCCACTCGCCTGCAAAACTGTCATAAGTGTAGACCACAACCTCTTTTAGCCGTTCGTCAGAAACTTTTGCGTTAGCTTTTGTGTCGCTTGATTTTTTGCATCCAGTAAAAAACATGGATGCAACCATTGTGATTGAAAGGAATTTAAAAATGAAAGTACTTTTTTTCATACTTCCTCCGCCGGTATTGTCCGGATCAGGTTACGGATTCCATGCGGAACCCTCGGGTATAATCTCAGGCTACAAAGAACCACCCCGGTATTGCTGGACAGAATAATATCAAAGAGTCACACAAGTTACAAGATATTATGGATATAAAAAAATCCCTTCACACCAAAGCGGAATGAAGGGAAATTGATAAAATCACGGCTGCGGGTCCAACACCTCACCATTTTTGATACCGGTCTTATAACTTGAAACCCTTAAATTGAAACTGTAGGTTTCTTCCTTGTCATTAACAGTCATGGTTGCCTTACCATGAATATTAGGACATTCATCCGAATCACTTCTTCCGGAGGAATTATCGTTTATGGTTACTCCATATCCCTTTATGGAAATC
>JAZUKJ010000016.1:0-15860 GCA_045643225.1 Treponema sp.
TCAGCCAGCTTGTCCTTGTTGTTCTGCTTAATCTGGATGAGTGCGTTGAGAGATTCCTCGTCATCAGCAAACTTTTCCAGTTCCTTGAGCTTTGTCAAATCTGTTTCCCAACCGTGGCCGATTCTCTTTGTGATGAACTCTGCCAACTCTGGGTTTGAGCTGAGGAGCCAGCGGCGCTGTGTAACACCGTTTGTCTTGTTGTTGAACTTCTCTGGATAAAGTGTGTTCCAGTCCTTGAGCTCCTGTTCCTTCAAAAGTTTTGTGTGGAGTTCCGCAACACCGTTTACGCTGAAACAGGCGTGGATAGCGAGCCATGCCATGTAAACTTTTCCGTCGTGGATGATTCCCATGTGGTTCTGCTTTGAGTAGTCTCCAGGGAACTTGTCGCGGACTTCGAACATAAAGCGGCGGTTGATTTCTTCAACAATCTGGTAGATACGTGGAAGAAGGTTCTTGAATGTTTCGATTGGCCACTTCTCCAAAGCCTCGGCAAGGATTGTGTGGTTTGTATATGCGAAAGTCTTTGTGACGACCTTCCATGCTTCATCCCAACCAACATTGTATTCGTCCATGAGGATGCGCATAAGTTCTGGGATTGCGACCACCGGGTGGGTGTCGTTCAGCTGGATTACGTGATAGTCAGAGAACTTGGAGAAATCTGTTCCTCTCTTGCGTACGTACTCGTGTACCAGATCCTGCAATGATGCTGATGTGAAGAAGTACTGCTGGCGGAGGCGAAGCTCTTTTCCCATTGGACCGTTGTCGTTAGGGTAGAGGACGCGGCTGATGTTCTGTGCGTTGTTCTGCTTTTCAACGGCGCGGTTGTACTGCATGTCATTGAACAGCTGGAGGTCGAATCCGTTTGGACTTGAAGCCTGCCACAATCTCAAAGTGTTGACTGTGTTGTTTCCGAATCCAACGATTGGCATATCGTAAGGGGTTGCCGTGATTTCCTCTGCGTTCTCAATGTAGAATCTGTCCTGTCCGTCTGGAGTCTTTCCGTACTTGATTTCTCCACCGAATCTAACGGTAACTGCCAGGTCGCTTCTCTTTACTTCCCAAGGGTCGCGGTGCTTGAGCCAGTTGTCCGGATATTCAACCTGCTCTCCGTCGATGATGTGCTGCTCGAACATACCGTATTCGTAGCGGATTCCGTATCCGTGTCCAGGATATTCCAATGTTGCCAGAGAATCCAGGAAACATGCTGCAAGACGGCCAAGACCACCGTTTCCAAGTCCTGCATCCGGCTCTTCGTCCTCAACCAGGTCATATTCCAAATCAAGATTCTTGAGTACTTCAATAACCTTGTCCTTTATTCCTGCGTTGATAAGGTTGTTGCTTAATGCGCGTCCCATCAGGAATTCTGCGCTTAAATAATAAAGCTGCTTTGTTGGTTTTGCATCGTATGCGCGGCGGGTTTCCATCCAGTTTGGCATGATGATTTCAAGAGCCGATGCGCTAACCGCGTCAAAGAGGTCATGCTTGTTGGCTTGTGAAATGTCCTTTCCGTACATGCGGCGAAGACGATCTCCAAGGTTTTTCTTGAATTTCTCTGCATCAAATTCCATAAAAAAGTTCTCCTTTTATGATAATTTTATGTTGTTCTGACAAAAACTTGGCAACATGGGAACCCTGTTTTCTCAAAGATTTCCTTATGTTCGTTCAAAACAACAAGCTTATAGAATCCTCTAATCCCATTCCATGTGTGAAACTCTTGGAATCCATTATGGTCTTGTTGGATTACATATAATACTATAAAACTTATTCAAAAATCTCTAGGGACATCCTGGAAACCGGCCGGTTTTTAGTCCGCCCCGATAGAGAATATTTGCTACTTCGCCATCAAAACAATCAATGAATTTGATGGAATCACGTACCTTGACTGGGAACGAAGGGACTCTGGTTCCCCTTCAGGTACAACCGCATCGTCTTCCGCGATGGACGTATCAGCGACCCTGTACCATTTCTTGTTGCTGTCCAGTATGGTTGGAAGGGTTACCAGTACATCCGCCCTGTCAGAATTTGCTGCTATATAGAAATCGTTGTCACATTTGCCGTCATCGTTTATGCAGTCCTTGCCACTCAGGGTGAAGGCCACAAACCTTGAAAGCTTGTTCCAGTCCGGATTGCTTCCATCGATGTCGTACCACTGGATATCCGTTAAGCCGTCCTTTGTTCCCTGGAAGAAATTCTCGCGGCGGAATACGGAATGCTTTTTTCGCATCTCTATGGCCCTTTTTGTGAACGTGAACAGCAGGCGGTTAAGTTCCAGATTTCCCCAGTCGTACCAGGAAATCTCATTGTCCTGGCAGTAGGCGTTGTTGTTGCCCCTCTGGCCGCGCCGGATTTCGTCTCCTCCCAAGAGCATTGGTGTTCCCTGGGAAATCAGGAGCGTCAAAATCAGGTTGCGCATCTGCTGGTTTCTCATTTTTTCTATATGAGGGTTCCTTGTTGGACCTTCGTATCCGTGGTTGTAGCTCCAGTTGGAATCGTTTCCATCCCTGTTGCCTTCGCCATTCTCTTCGTTGTGTTTTCCGTTATAGCTTACCAGGTCGTTCATTGTAAAACCGTCATGGCAGGTTACATAGTTCACTCCGACCCACGGCTTTCTGTATCCAAACAGGTCGCTGGAGCCTGACATTCTTGTGGCGGCTCCCGTTGAAACATGCTCATCGCCTCTCCAGAATTTACGGATGTCATCCCTGAAACGGTCGTTCCATTCCGCCCATCTTGTTCCCGGAAATTCACCCAGCTGATATGCTCCGCCGGCATCCCAAGGTTCTGCAATCAGTTTGGTTGAATGAAGTATTGGGTCTTCGGCCAAGGCTTCCACCAGCGGTGAAATCTTCACCAGGGAGCCGTCCTCCCGTCGATTCAAAATCGAGGCCAGGTCAAAGCGGAATCCGTCCACGTGGTAATCGAGGACCCAATGGCGCAGACAGTTGGCAATAAACTGGCGGACCACCGGATGGTTTGTGTTGACCGTGTTTCCGCAGCCGGAATAGTTCATGTAGTATTCTTTATGGTTGTAGACCAGCTCGTAGTAGATGCTGTTGTCGAATCCGCGGAAGTTCAGGGCAATGCCGTGTTCGTTTCCTTCGGCCGTGTGATTGAAGACTACATCCAGAACCACTTCGATTCCGGCCTTGTGAAGCTCCCTGACCAGCCTCTTGAACTCGTTGACACATCCGCCTGGAGTTTTGTCGGCAGCGTATCCGGCTTTCGGGGCATAGAACGAAATGGTGCTGTAACCCCAGTAGTTTTTCATCCTTTCGCCGGTACGAGGATTTTCGTTGGTGTTTTCGAATTCGTCAAACTCGTATACAGGCAGCAGCTCAACGGAGGTTACGCCCAGATCCTTCAGGTATGGAATCTTTTCAATGAAACCATCGTAGGTTCCAGGATTGGCAACGTTGGATGTGCTGCTGGCCGTGAATCCTTTGGCGTGGACTTCGTAGAGGACAGTCTTTGACAGTGGATAGTTCAACGGTTTGTCTCCCTGCCAGTCAAAGTCGCTGTGGTCAACTACAACGCACTTAGGAAATTTATAAAGGTGCCTTGATTCCGAAAGCTCGATATCCGTTTTATCTACCGGGGTCCTGTATGTTGGTGGCAGATTGTGGAATACGGAGCAGGCGGTCACTGCATCCGCGCATGGGTCAAAAAGTAATTGCTTTACGTTAAAGCGGTGTCCCTGGGATGGTTCAAATGGGCCATCCACCTGATAGTCATAAAGGGCTCCGGCTTTGAGTCCAGGAACAAAAATATGCCAGACATCGCCTGTTCTATTTTTTTTAGGGTCAAATTCAATCACAGCGTATGGGTCGTTATCATCCTGGTCCCTGTAGAGATTCAAAATGACGCGGGTTCCATTTCTACTGAATACAGCAAAATTGACTCCCTCCGGCGAATAGGTCGCTCCAAGAGGATATGGTTTGCCTTCTAAAGTCTGTAGATTTTCCATGAGTAGAAATTATATCAGATTACCCTAATTTTTGCTATTGGAAACCTTGAAAAATAGAGGTCTCGGTAAAGAAAATTAAAGAATATATTTGGCTAACAAAAATGTCGAAAATCTCCATCCTTTCGGGGCCGCGGGAAATGTATGCTGGTTTTTGATATAAAAAGGGTGGGACTGGATTTGAAGGTTTTTCCAAAAAGGATTTGGATATAATAGGACCAATGTCGAGTTTTTAAATCCATTACATCATTATGGTAAAAATAACTGCACTTTCGCCAAAAACCTGCCAAAAATATCGCGGTGCAACGAGTTGCAAGCGATCTTTTGTCAGAACTTTGGCTACGTTCCGTTTGTTTTTACCAGGTCTAGTGTTAATCACAAAACTCGACATTCGCCCTAATATCAGAAATATGGGGCATTTATAAAAATTGCAATTTTTAGAGGTTCCCTATGGAATTTTGCCGAAAAATAAGATATGAACAAGGAAAACGCAGAATTCTTTTTGATGCAGGCGGATAAACTGCTATGTGAAATTTTTGAGCAGTTTTCAAAGGATTTCTATCTGAAAATCGATTTCAAGAATTTCGAGGACATGGGATTTGTTGAGGAGAGCGACGGTGAAATCAAGGCGTCGGCTTTTTATTCGATAATCGCCCAGGAACAGATTCTGTCCGAGCTGAAACAAAAAAACGAAAGCGCATTCATTTCCCGCCCCTTTGTCGATGGAATGTCCGTAAATTTTTTTCTCATCTATTATGATTCAAGAAAAACCAAGATTGCCGAAAAATACGAAACTTTTTTTGAGTATCTCTGCGAATCGGTTTTCGACTATCTGATTGATGAATGGGAAAAGGAAAATTTTTATTTCTACAACAGTTCCCTGCGTGGAATCCTTGTTCACAATGCGGTGGAAAATCTTGTCATAAAGGTGTCAAAAAAATGTGGGGGATACGAAGAGGTAGCTCTTTACGAGAACATAAATCTGTCCCTCCTGAACATACTTTCTGATTTGTGCTACCAGACTTATGAAAAATCGGAAACAAAGGGTCTCATTTATTTTACTGACAACGTATACAATGTGGACTTTCAGTTCAAGTTTGAAAACAAGGATGACTTCGGTTCCTTCTCAATGGAAAACAAAAAACTTATCCGCAAGCTGCTGGAACTGACGGACCGGCAGAAAGGAACGGGAATCATTTCGGACACAAACCGGATATACGGAATAGGAAAACTAAAGGAAGACAGCCTGAACTACAACGTGGTTTTCGAGAACAACCATATCTGGACCCTTTCCAGCGGACATACCGAACTGATTTCCATGAAAAACGGGAACCTGGTTTTTGGTGCGGGGCAGGTTTCCGGGGATGTATTCAAGGACTATGTTTCAAAGAACCTGCAGGGGATGCAATCCGGGGACATTGACAATCTTTATAGAATAATAAAGTCCCTGGTGGACCAGCAGAAGGGGACAATCCTTGTGGTCATGAAGGACGCAAAAAAATATATCGACCGGTACAAGGACCTGGCGATTCTGGTGGAACCGGTGAAGCTGGATGAACGCAACGTGGAAAAACTTTCGTCGATTGACGGCGCAATCTTTGTGGACGAAAAATGTATCTGCTATGGATTCGGGGTTGTGCTGGATGGAATAGACACCGGCTCCGGAAGCAGGGCAAGGGGTTCCAGGTATAATTCCAGCGAAAGATTTTTTAACTGGTGCAAAAATCAGCAGAACGCTGAGCTGATTGTTTTTGTTTTTTCCGACGACGGGATTTTTAATTTCTTTCCGGAAATGTGATTGCGGTCCGGCTGACGGGGACAGACCCTGTTGGCTATGGATTTTATGCGCCAGTCAAAAGCGGCTTTACTTCTATCCAAAACGCCTTTTTTCTTCTATAATTTTGCTATATGAGCAACGAAATAAATCAAAACGACGTGGCTGAAAATGAACTGCCACCTGTTGGACCAAAGACTGCTTTGGTTTCTATTATCGGCCGTCCTTCTGCAGGTAAATCAACATTCTTGAACACTGCAAGCGGCGAAAAAATCAGTATAGTTTCATCCATTCCACAGACCACCAGAAACGCCATCCGTGGAATAGTCAACACCTCCTACGGTCAGATTGTTTTTGTGGATACTCCGGGGCTTCATCAGAGCGAAAAAAAGATGAACATCAAGCTGACCCAGATTGCGGAAGAAAACATCAAGGACAGCGACTCAATCCTTTATATAATCGACTCCACCAGGGACTGTGGCGAGGAAGAGGAAATGATTGCCAAACTTGCAAAGCCTTATGCCGACAAGCTTGTGATTGCGATCA
Source organism: Treponema sp. (assembly GCA_045643225.1). Taxonomy (GTDB): domain Bacteria; phylum Spirochaetota; class Spirochaetia; order Treponematales; family Treponemataceae; genus Treponema_D. Next base: position 6,282 of record JAZUKJ010000016.1, read on the forward strand.
ACAAAATAGATGACGTCCGTTCAAAGAAAGAAAAGGTCCATGAGTTTATTGGAAAATGGTTCAAGGACTTTCCTCAGAAAAGGGTCCTGGAAATCAGCGCAAAGGGAGACCAGAACGTGAACAATGTCCTGAAGGCCCTTTATGATATGGCACCTGAGGCTCCCCATCTTTATCCTGAAGAATATTACACCGACCAGGAAGTGGAATTCCGTATCGCCGAAATAATTCGTGAGCAGGCCATCAACCGTCTGGAACAGGAACTTCCTCATGCAATCTATGTAAATATTGAGGACATGAAGATGGTCAGCGAAACCCGCCTGGATGTAAGGGCTTCGATTTGTGTTGAACGGGACAGCCAGAAGGGGATTGTAATTGGAAAGGGCGCTTCAATGATAAAGGAAATCCGCAAGGAAAGTATGAAAGTCTGCCGCGATATTTTCCCTTACTGGGTTTCCCTTGATCTGCAGGTCAAGGTCGATAAAAACTGGCGCCAGAAAGATAAGCTTTTGGATAAAATCCTTCGCTAGATAAACTGATATGCCCATGAAAAAAAACAGATTGATTTTGTTCTATGCAATCGACGTAGCGGTTTTTGTTGCCCTTGCCGTGTTCCTGATGGCAAGTAAAGCTTTGTCCATAAAAAGGTCGCTCCTTTATTTTGTTTTCAATGCGGCAATCTTTTTTGTGACCGCACTGATTTTGCATAGGATAAAGAAAAGCAGATTCCTTTTAGGTAATTTCCTTTCCGGGTTGCTTTTCATTGGCATAGGTGTTTTTGTAATTTTCATAAATCTTTTGAATCTGGTCATCCATGTGTCGGACGGGGGACTGGATTTTGATTCCCTTTATGCGCTGCTGTTCATTGTTCCATTGATTCTAGGGGCCGGTTCTGTAAAAGAAAAATCAAAACCGCTGGAGGAAGTCCTTGCCAAAGACGGGGAGGATGCTCCAAATGATTCTGCCGCATGGGGGATGTTCCGTTCCTGGATGGCACCCAGACAGGAGGAGTCCGGTCAGGATGGTTCGTCCGGGGATGAAGTTCAAAACAGCTAGTAACCTTAAGGAGGTTTTTGATGGTCGCGAAACTTGTTTTGCTTGTATTTTTCTTTGCTGTCTTTATTGTGGTAGGAATGATGTGCCGCAAAAAGAGCAACAATGTTGATGGATTTGTTCTTGGTGGCCGCACCGTTGGTCCCTGGCTGACAGCCTTTGCCTATGGAACATCTTATTTTTCTGCAGTCATTTTTGTTGGATATGCCGGACAGTTCGGATGGAGCTTCGGTATTGCCTCAACCTGGATTGGCCTTGGAAATGCATTCATCGGTTCCCTTTTGCCTTGGGTAATATTGGGACGCAGGACAAGGATAATGACTCAGCATATCGGCTCAAAAACAATGCCGGATTTCTTTGGCCAGAGATATGCCTCAAGTGGATTGAAGATAGCGGCATCGGCTATTACCTTCCTTTTTCTGATTCCATACACAGCATCCCTTTTCAATGGACTTTCCAGATTGTTCAAGATGGCATTCAATGTGGATTATGCTGTATGTGTCATAATCATGGCGGTCCTGACGGCAATCTATGTTATTGTTGGCGGATACATGGCCACCGCGGTTAATGATTTTATCCAGGGAATCATCATGCTGGTGGGTATTGTCGCTGTAATCGCGGCCGTCCTTTCAAAGCATGGCGGATTCATGGGCTCCTTCATTGAGCTTTCAAAGGTTGAGTCAGGAGAATTCAACGGGGGCTTTGCATCGTTCTTTGGGCCGCAGCCGTTCTACCTGCTGATAGTGGTCCTCCTGACTTCCCTAGGAACCTGGGGGCTTCCTCAGATGGTCGGCAAATTCTATGCCATCAAAAACGAGGAGTCCATTAAGATTGGAACAGTCATTTCAACTTTCTTTGCAATCGTCGTCGCCGGCGGATGCTATTTCCTTGGTGGTTTTGGACGTCTGTTCACAACCCAGGCGGTGGTATCGAAGGAAGGCTTTGACTCGATCGTACCGACAATGCTTTCCGGTCTGCCGGATGTAATTATTGCTGTCGTCTTGGTTCTTGTCCTGTCCGCATCCATGTCAACGCTTTCTTCTTTGGTCCTGACTTCAAGCTCGACTTTGACCTTGGACTTCATTGGCGGAATGAAAAAGAAAAAGGCCGGCGAAAAGGAAAACATGTTTGTCCTCCGCCTGTTTGTTGCGGTATTCATTGTGATTTCCGCCGTCATTGCCATTGTCCAGGCAAAATCAAGGGTCACATTCATTGCCCAGCTGATGGGAATTTCATGGGGGGCATTGTCCGGTTCTTTCCTGGCGCCATTCCTTTATGGACTGTACTGGAAGAAAACAACAAAGGCCGCTGTCGGAACCAGTTTTGTTTTTGGAACAGTCATGATGATTTTCCAGCTCTGCGTTTCCCTTGGGGCCATCAAGGTTGCGGGTTCTCCGTTCCTGAGTTTTGTTTTCAAGAATTCCCTGTACTCCGGTGTGTTCTGTATGCTTTCGTCAATGATTATTGTCCCTGTTGTCAGCCTTTTGACCAAAAAGACTGTGCCTGCGGGAACAGATGAAATGTTCTCCTGTTACGACAAGGCCGTCACGGTTCAGGCAAAGGCCGTATTGGCGGATGACAAAGCCAACTGATTGAAAGGCTAATAAAATTCAAGCCGCCAGGGAAGACAGGGGTTTTCCTTGACGGCTTTTTTTTGTCTGGATTCTTTCAGATTTCTATCCGGTTTTTTCCTTTTTCCTTTGCCAGATATAATTTTTTATCGGCGGCAACCATCAATGAATTGTATTTTCCGTCCGAACATTCCTCGTGAAGGGCAATTCCGCCACTGATTGTAACTTTTTTGCCTACAAATTCCTTGCCGTTTTCTGCATCCATATTTTCGAAAATTCTATTTTTTATCTGCAGTATCCTCTTTTTGTCATTTCCGCTCAGAAGGACAATGAATTCGTCGCCTCCGAATCTGATGACACAGTCTCCGCAATGTTCGTTTATGGAATCCTTCAGGATGTTTGCGACCATTATGACAACGCGGTCTCCGGTTTCATGTCCATAGTTGTCGTTGAAGCTTTTGAAGTCGTCTATATCAACAATCATCATGGAATATTTGCTCTGGTTGTCACGCCAGCTGCCATCCTTGAGGTCGATGAGTATATTGTTGACGTAATTCCGTGAGTACACTCCGGTAAGTCCATCAATAAACGAGAGGTATTTTAATTTTTTGTTGGAGGTCTTCAGGTTCTGGAGCGTGTTCGTATACATGCCTATAAGATAGACTATCAGGATAATTATTGCGCTGGACGGCAAAATCCTTGATATTTTTATCCATCCGGAGACAGGCATCAATGAGAATTCCCAGGTCAGGTTTCGGATATTGAATCTAAGGGTAACTGGATTGTATTTTGTGCTGCCATTTTCCTTCATCGTGATACTGTTCCCGTCTTCGTCTATAAAGGAAAGGCGGTAGGACATGCCCATTTTGCTGAGTGTATCCAGGTTGAGGGTGTCCATGAGGTTGTCGTGGTCCATTGTCACTGTGACCAGTCCCCACAGGAGGTCCGATGTTCCCATATCAATAATGACGGGAGCCCTTCCTGCTATTCCTTTTCCACCCTGCGTCAGGTTGAAAGGGTTTGTAAGGACTGTCCGCCCGTTGACGTAGGCCTCGATTGCTTCCTTGTTGCCTGGTTTTGTTTTGTCCATGAAGTTGAAGCCAATCAGGGACTCGTTTCCTGTAACGGGGTAGACTTTTTCGACTATGCCTTCGGGGGCCAGGGCTATGTTTTTTAAAGTGACACCGGTTTCTTCTTTTACGGCGGTGTAAAGGTCTTTTGCCATTTTTTCAAAGAAATCTGTGTTGCCGTTATTGTCCAGTACCATAGCGTTAAGGGTATATATCCTGGCCATTACGCAATCCACTGTTGTTGTAATGTTTTCAACTTCGTTTACTGCAATATAATGGTATCTTTCGCGCTCGTTGTGATAATCGTAGGACAATATAAGGGCAAAAACGCTGACCATAATAAGAAAGGTCACCGTACAGGCCGTTGCTATGTAGAATATCTTTTTTTTGGAAGTGTCCATCATTTTCTCCTGTCCCTTATCCATAACCTGGGGCCGCCAGTTTCTTATGTCCGCCCTATAGGATTTTCAATTTTTCCCATAACGGCGATAGCGGTTCTGGTAATCCGGGATAAAAAAATCCCCAACCAGAGGAGAACTGATTGGGGATGGAGGAAAATATGAAATTAAATTAACCCAGGATGCTGAAGCCTAAGTCTTTAATATCCTTTGCGAATGTCAGGACTGTTTCTTTTGAGCCCTGCATTGGAGTTTTGCCCATTCCTGGAATCTTTGAAAGGATTGCGTTTGGAACGGTGATGATGTCGCACTTGCATTCGTCTGCTTCAACAATGTTGTAAAGCTCGCGGGTTGATGCCCAGAGGCTCATTGTTCCTGGCTTTGAGCGACAGATCTTTGATGTCTTCTTCATTACAGGGATTGGATCGATTCCAGAATCAGCCAAGCGTCCTGCGAAAACGGAAACAATGTTCTTTGTTCCTGGCTTGAAAGCATCAACTGTAGCGCGAACCTGAGCAATAGTGAAAATAGCTGTTACATTGAGCTGGATGCCCTGTTCTGAAAGCTTCTTGATGAGTGGTGCGGTTGATGTTCCGTTTGTAAGCATGATAGGAATCTTTACGTAAACATTCTTTCCAAGTGCGCTGATGATTTTTGCTTCCTTTTCCATTGTATCAAAATCATCGCCAAAAACTTCAAAACTCAATGGCAAATCAGGGATTGCAGCGACAACTTCTTTAGCGAAACTGACGTAATCAGTGACACCGGCTTTCTTCATCAAGCTTGGGTTTGTTGTAAATCCTGAAACGTATCCTTTTTTGTATTCCGCAATCATTGCATCCTTGTCTGCTCCGTCTGCATAAACTGCGACCTTAAGTTTCTTGAATGTCATCATTTTAGTACCTCTAGAAAAATAGTCATGGTATGAAACCACAATGAAGTTATTATAACCTCTTTTTTTTTATACAGCAATTATAAAAATTATAGATAAATAATGAAAAAATTGTAGGAAACTCCCGGCAACAACGGTATTCCGCCGGGATTCATTCGTACGAAGGGGCAGGTCAGCTTCCGGAATTACAGAAACAGCTTTTTGTATCCCTTTGCCTTTTCCACGGCCGCCTCAAGGGTCATTCCTGCAAAGTCCTGGGAACCGAGCCATCTTCCGCTGATTTTATCATCGACAAAGGCTCCAACACAGATTCCTGGAATAACGGAATCAGGGTCGTTTGGCGCGTTTGGTCCTCCCAGGTCTGTTCTGCACCATCCCGGGTCGGCCAGGTTTATGCACACATCCGTGCCATCAAGTTTGCCGGCCAGGTCGCTGGTCACTTTATCCAATGCGGCTTTGCTGGCTGAATATCCGGCCTGTTCCGGTTCGTTCCTGATGCCGCTGGTTGTGTTTATGACGCGGCCCCATCCACGTTCAATCATTTTCGGGATGTATTCATAGCAGAGCATCATAGGTGCTATTGTGTTGATGTAAAAACTCTTCACGTAATCATCGACGGGAGTTTTGTAATAGTCTGTCCTGTAAGCAATCTGGACGGCCGCGTCATTGAATAGAATGTCGACCGGTTTGCCCAGGGCGTTGACCTCGTTTATCAGTTTTGTGACCTGGCTAGGTTCTGAAAGCTCTGCCTCGACCGCGAAGGCCTGGACTCCTAGGGCTGTGACTTCCTCAAGGACTTTTTTTGTGTGCTCCAGGGAACGGCTGTGAAGAATCAGGTTGCAGCCATTCTGTGCCATAAATTTTGCAATCCTGTATCCAAGACCACGGCTTGCGCCGGTCACCAATGCCCATTTTCCTTTAACGTTAACCATTGTTGATTAATCTCCCGTAACATTGAAATTTGTAATGAGGACATGAAGCAGATTAAGGCCGCACTGCCTGTGAGGTTCCCGTCTGTCATTCCATAAAAAAGCTATGATGCTTTTCCAATTCTACAACCCGGCAGGACAAAACACAAATAATTTTTGTTTATATCTGGAGTTCGCCCGGCGGGACTTTTTTTTTGAAATGCAAAGTGGTAGACTTTTTTTATGAAGGTCTTAAGAAACATTTTTTCATTGCCAATGATTTTTGCGTCCGCATTATCGGTGGGCTGTAACGCTTCGGATAAAGTCGACAAGGAAGTTGAGCTTATGCTGGAATCTAATCCGACCACAGGGTATGACTGGGTATATGAAATTCAGGACGAATCCATAGTCGGAATCACGGAAAGGCAGACGAGTATGCGGTCCGGTGAGGATGGTCCGGAACTGTGCGGCGGTCCAAGCCTTAACGTATATACTTTTGAAGGAAAAAAGGAAGGCGTAACGTCTGTCCATTTTGAATACAAAAGGGCTTGGGAAGATAGGCCTGCGGAAAAGGAAAGAAGGTATAAAATTATGGTGGACCAAAAAGGTAAAGTTGTGGTTGAAGAAATGAAGGACAGTTTCCTGAGCCTTGGCATGGAGCAGGGACTAAAGCTGATGGCTCAAAAGGAAGGGGCCATACTTGTTGATGTGCGTCGTCCCGATGAATATTCCGCAGGACATATCCCTGGCGCGGTGCAGATGACAAATGAAACTATGTCCCAGGAAGAAGTTGAAAATCTTCTGACAAATAAGGGCCAGTATATTTTTGTCTATTGCAGAAGCGGTCGCAGAAGCAAGGAGGCCGCAAAAAAACTTGTTTCCTGGGGATACAAACAGGTCTATGAAATTGGCGGCATCCTTGACTACTGTGGTCAGCTGGAAAAGTAGGCGGCATTGAAAACTACAGTTTGAATCTTCCCATCTCGTTCTGAAGATTCTGGACTGAATCGTTATTTTTTGTGGCCGATGAGGTGACATTTTTTACGGCGTCAAGAATCTCTTTCGTGCTGGCTGTCATCTCCTTGATTGATGAGCTGATGTTGGAGGAGGTGTCGTCCATCTGGTTCATCTGGATAACAATATTGCGTCCGCCCTTGAGCATCTCCTGGACAACGTTGTTTACATCAAGGGTGGCGCTATCAATATTTTTTATCGCTTCCAAAATCTGCTGGCTGCCTTCGTTCTGTTCAGTCATTGCATTCATGACAACCGTTTCCTGCTGGCTGACATTTTCCGTAAGCTGGTAGATTTCCTTGAACTGATTTTGGACAGACTTTGTACTTTCCGACACCCCTACGATTGTTTCCTTCAATGAACTCAGGCTGGCAGCAATATTCTTTCCCTGGGAGTTGCTCTGTTCTGCCAGTTTCCTGATTTCATCCGCGACGACCGAAAATCCTTTTCCCGATTCCCCTGCATGGGCGGCTTCGATGGCGGCGTTCATGGCAAGAAGATTTGTCTGGGACGCTATGTTCTGGATGACGGCCGAAGCTTCAATCAGTTTGGAACTTTCCTCAAGGATTTTATTTGAAAGAGTCGCAGCGTCCTCAACCTTTTTGAGACCGGTCTGTGTGGCGGAATTAAGAAGATTTGATTGCTCCTGATTCTTTTGAAGTATATCGGAAACGCTTTTGATGTTCGCAACCATCTCGCGGACCGCCGCCGAACTTTCCTGAACACTTTCCCCCTGATACTTTACGCTATGGTTCAGGGAATTTATGCTGGAAAGAATTGAACGGGTGGCGGAGGTCGCCTGATTGACAATGTCGTTCTGGTTTTCGACTTCCTTTTCAACCAGATTGATATCGCCAATAATCTTGTTGATGCTCTTGTCCGCGACATCCATGTTTGATGCCAGCTCGCTTCCAATGTCAGCGGTGGACTGAACATTGTCATCAACCCCGGCCAGAAGTTTTTTTGTGTTTCCATAGAAGGTGTTTATATTTTTAATCAACAAACCAATTTCATCACGGTTTGTGTTTTCAAGCTCAAGACTGGTATAGTCTCCGTCAGCAAGTTTTTGAGTAAACTGGTTAACTTTTTTCAGGTTCTGTGAAATCTCCCAGGCAATCAATCCCATGTTGGCGGTCGCAAAAACAAGTCCTTCAATTAGCTGAGGAATCCAGCCTACAACGAAACTTGATGCAAAACCTGAAGCGCTCTGGTCACCAAAATTGTAATAGGACCTGACAACAGAAAGCATGACCCCTGCGTAGATACCCCAGATGATAAGGAAAATGTGAATCATGATTCTTACAGATATTCCGTTTTTGATTTTGTTTTCCTTCAAAGGTAAAAACGAAAGCCACTTTGAATATTTCTGGAACCAAAAACTTCCAAGAAGCGGAGAAACCAGACAGGCCGCGTTTACATTACAATAGATGCAGCGCCATTCTCCAAAGGAAATACCTTTCATCCTGGCCCCGATAGTTATGAAAAGAGGACAAAGAAATCCTGCGGCAATCGGAAACACGACATTGAAACCTGTATGAATGTGGTAAGCGGTAGAGGCAGATTTGTAACTTGATTCCGACCCATCATATTTCATGATAGCTTCAGTACATTTCTTGTCCACAAAAAAAATGGTGCAAAGAATAATCAGAATAAAGACAAGCATGGGGATGGTCGTCAAAACACTAATATAATCGGCGACAGAATTAAACACCTTGTTGTGAGCAACAATAAGAGCCGCATAGACGATAGGAATAAAATAGATAAGGTAGTTCAGAAAATGCACAGAACCAGGCATCTGCGGATTACCGTGAGAATTCTTTTCAAGTGAGTCCATTACTCCTCCATAAAAAAAAGTCAATGAGGAAATATCAATTTCCGAAACTGACTTTTTACGCACATCCGGAAAGCAATGAGGATGTGCAGACGATATAGAAGTTTGCGGGGCAAACTTCAAGTAGGCAAAGGGTTCCCCATTTGGGAATCCCATGCCTTACACTCCATAAAAAAAGTCAATGAGGAAATATCAATTTCCGAAATTGACCTTTTACGCACATCCGGAAAGCAATGAGGATGTGCAGACAATATGGAAGTTTGCGACGCAAACTTCAAGTAGGCAAAGGGTTCCCCATTTGGGAATCCCTTGCCTTACACTCCATAAAAAAAGTCAGTGAGGAAATATCAATTTTCTACACTTCTTTTTATCACAACAGATTATTGAGTAGATATTATAATACATAAGGAAATTAAAAGCAAAAAAAAGACGAAGTCCTTGTCTAAGAACAACGCGTAGCGGGTGGGCCACTGAACAAAAACAGACCCAAAGGCAAAGCCTTTGAAAAAAGAAAGGCGTAGACCAACGCCCCCAGTGAGCAACAGTTCCAAAGACGAAGACTTTGCCTATGAACAACGCGAAGCGGCAGGACCACTGAACAGAAACCAGACCCAAAGGCAAAGCCTTTGAAAAAGAAAGGCGTAGACCAACGCCCCCAGTGAGTAACAGTCCCAAAGGTGAAACCTTTACCTATAAGAAAAGCGAAGCGTCCCCCAGCCAGTGAGCAATGGTTCCAAAGACGAAGTCTTTGTCTATAAGAAACGCGTAGCGGCTGGACATCCGAACAAAAAAAATTCCGCAAAAAAACACCATGCTCCTGCCGAAAATTCAAAGGGGTACATAGG
>JAZUKJ010000017.1:0-6238 GCA_045643225.1 Treponema sp.
CCATTCGAAAGGGTCATGGCCTTGTGAATCAAAGCCTTTCCATCCAGATTCTGCTCCGACAGCTCCGCATCACTTTTTTTCGTAATATAGTTTGCGGCTCCATCGTAATCGCCGGTGGAAATCATTGCATTGTAATTGGCCAATATATCACCAGAAAGTCCCGACGCATTCTCGTCAGCAGCTTTCAACTGCCGCGCTTTCTCCAACAGGCTGCGGGCTTCCTCATCATTCGGATTTTCCTCAAGATAGGCATTCAAAATCAATATGGCCTGATCATAGTCACCTTTTTCAATGTACTGATTTGCAAGGGAAATTGTGTTCTCCCTTTTTGCATCCGGATCCTCATTCACTTTTGTTATGGCGCTGACATTTTCGTTGCCTTTTTTATTGTTAACCCCGACTGCAACTCCAATTCCTGCCATGAGGGCCACACCGGCGGAAATAAAAATAACAGGAATAGCCTTTGATTTCTTTTCCTTTTTCTCGGAATCCTCTTCATCCTGCTTTTTGTTACCGTTTCCACTGGCATCAACAGAAGCAGCTGCATCAGTTCCGGTCACACCAGAATGATATGAAGAAGAAACTTCCGGTTCAGAAGCAGAAACCTTTGCGCTCGAATAAGAAGAGCTGTAAGGTTCCTCCTTTGACAAAGGGTCGGAGGAATTTTTTATTGAAGCGGCAGTACCGGACGAAGTTTTTCCAGCGCCAAGATAATCGGCAACATCCTCAGAGAAAACAGGTTTCTTTGTGGCGGCGCTTGTCACGGATGACGAATATGGTGTATCGCCAAAAATATCTACAGATGAAGAAACCTGTGACGATGCAGCACTTTTTGAAGCCGCAGCAGCAGTAACGGCGACGGCTGCAGATTTTGCTGCGGTCGATTTTGTTGCGCCCGTCTTTGCTGTCGATGTTTTAGCAGCATTTGTCCTTGCAGCAGGCTTTGCGGCTGGTTTCGAAGCGGCAGACTTCGTACCTATGCTTGTCCTGGCTGTCGAAGAAGTTTTTCTACCTGCAGTACCTGTCGCTGAAGTCTTTGACGCTGCAGGACGTCCTGCGCCAGTTGCCTTTGGTGCAGCAGTTTTAGTTGCACCAGTCTTCACAGTCCCAACAGACTTTGCGGAACTGGAAGACTTTGGTCCTGTGGATGCAGCACGGGTACCCGTAGTTGAACGAGTTCCAGTTGCAGACCTGGTAGCAGTCTTTTTTGTTCCAGCTTTAGTAGCGCCAGTACTATTTTCTTTATTCGAGTTCTGATTCGTAGCCATAATCTACCGTTCCTTCAGCTCCTGCTGACATATTTTGAGTTTCCGCGTCCTGCAATGAAGCAGCCACGTCTTCGAGTAATTTACGTTTTCTTTCGGCTTCCTCTGCGGCAGCACGTTCTGCAGCGGCGGCACGTTCAGCGGCAGCCTTGGCTTCAGCCTCAGCTTTTGCAGCCTGTACCCTAGCCTCTTCCGCAGCGCGTTCAGCTTCCTGTCGAGCAGCCTCTTCAGCGGCAGCACGTTCTGCGGCAACCCGGGCATTCTCGGCTTCAATTCTTGCGTTCTCAGCTTGAATCCTAGCCTCCTCAACCCTGATTTTTTCTTCCTCTTTTTTTATTTTTTCAACTTCCTCGTCCAGAAGTCTTATAATAACCTCAATTTCGTTGTACTGGGGGTTATCCGGCTGAATCTTTTGATACCGGATATAATCTTCCCGGCTGTCCATGTATTTGCCCTGTTTCAAAAGTGACTGCGCACGGTTCAAAATGGCCGGGGCATACGTGGCATCAGCGGATATTGCCATTGAATACCATTTTTCCGCAGCCTCATAGTTTTCCATTTTAAAAGCAATGTTGCCGGCATTAAAGGCAAGAATCTTTTTGTTTGTTCCAGTCGCAAGCATACCCTTGTTACAAATCTCAAGAGCCTCCGAGTACCGTTCCAGCTGATAGTATGCCAGGGCCAGATAAATATAGGCCCTAGGATTACCACCCTCAGTTATGGAGGTCTCCAGGAAAGGTATGGCCTTGGCAGGTTCGTTTTTTCTAAATAACTCTTCCCCTTTCGTGAAATTTGTGTTCTGCGCAAAAACAGCGGCACATGTCATCACCATAAGGAAAAAAGCCAGGAGCATTTTCTTAATCATATTTCTTCTCATTGTTGTAGCCTCCTCCCGCAATTACCCTTTGACATATTCTCATAAAAAAGTTAATCTTTCAATAGTTGTATGCTTATGGTAAATGCTTTCTTTACACAAGGATTATAGTTTACCCAGAAAACAACGCATTTAAGACAAAGTAACTTTACAACTTAAATTTCTTTGTTCATAGCCATCCAATCAGAAACCTTCCGGTGGACAATTGGTGCACCCCAAAGCCAAGAGGTATATATATATGAATCCAGTAATACTTGTCATAAGTCTAGTACTGATTGCTGTAATTATATTTGTTGCCATAATGCTTATCAAAAATATTATAGCCCCAAAAAAGATTAGCAGCATCAAGAAGTTGATTAAGGAAGGGAAATATCAGCAGGCGGAAAGGATAGCAAAATCGATACTGGCAAAAAACTCAAGGGATTATGAAGCTCATTATTGGCTTGGAGCAACATACCTGGCCGCCGGCAAACAGGAGCAGGCGTACATTGAGCTTAAAACAGTAAACGACAACGCGGTTTTGGACGGAACAATTCCAGAAGTTGATTTAAGAAAGAACCTTTCCACCCTGTACCTTAAGTATGGAGAACAGGAAGCGGCCCTCAGGGAGCTCCTTTTGCTGACAAAACTTGAACCGCAGAATGCAGAGAACTTCTATAACGCCGGAAAATTGTACGAATCCTCTGGAGATGCCGGAATGGCCGTCGGAATGTATCAGAAGACCATAGGAATCAACAAAAAACATTCAAAGGCCCACACAGCCCTCGGATATATCCTGCTTAGAAACAAGCAGTATGCCTCCGCACAGAAGGAAATTGACAATGCAATCAAACTGGAACCGGAGTGCTGGTCAAACTATTATTACCAGGGAAAGCTCTACATGGAGACAGGAGATTACGGGGCTGCCCTAAAGTCCTTTGAAAAATCCCAAAGGTCCCCTGAATTCCGGCAAAAGGCCTTGATAGAAAGGGGAACCTGTTTTATGCAGGCCGAGAATTATGAGAACGCGACCCAGGAATTTATAAACGCAATCCAAAGTTCAAAAGACCCTGGTTCAAACGAGACGCTCTATGCGCGTTACTTCCTCGCCTCATGTTATGAAAAAGACCATAACATAGAAAAGGCGATTGAACAGTGGGAAAAAATAAATTCCAAGAATTCCCATTTCCGCGATGTGCCTACAAAACTTCAAGAGTACCGTGACATTCAGTCCAACGACAACATGAAGGAATACTTGACTTCCAGCAACAATGATTTTATCGAGCTATGCAAGAAGACTGTAGCCAAGGCTTATCAGCTGGAATCCGAAAAGACAGACATCACCCAGTATGGATGTTCCATGCTGTGTATAGAAAATAAAAAAGATAACTGGAAAAGTGTCAGGCCTCTAAAGTTTATGGTTGAATTTTACCGTGATGCAGAACCTGTCAAGGACTCGGCAATCAGAAAAATTGCTGATGAACTAAAGGAGCATTCATACTACAAGGCGATTGTATTTTCCAGCTCAGGATTCACAAACCTTTCACTCAAGTACGCAGAAACTCGGCCAATAATTTTAATTGACAGAGAACACCTTGAGACAATTCTATCACAGGCGGCACTATAAAATGAAACTTCTGTGCGTTTCCGACACCGTAGATCCTCTTATTTATTCAACCACTGTGAAAGAACGTTACAGCGATATTGATGTCATATTATGCGCTGGCGACTTGTCAATGGAATATCAGGACTATATAGTCACCACCCTGGGCAAGCCGATGTATTTTGTTTTTGGGAACCATGATTTAAAAGATTTTTGGCTCTACAATAAAAAGGCCGCCGCCAAGAGCAACATCACGGCAATACAGGCCTTGGATAGAGGGCACGGTGGGGATTATATAAGCAACAAATCAGTAGCCGTAAACCAGCTTAGCTTTAAACTTCCAAACGGCAAAAGCACTCCCCTTTTGATTGCAGGTGTGTCAGGCTCTTTGAGATACAACAATGGCGATGATCAGTACACAGAAAAACAAATGTACTGGCAGCTCCTGCAGTTAGCGCCAAAGATGATTTGGAATAAGATCCGCTACGGAAGGTGTTGCGACATCTTTTTGACACATGCGTCCCCTAGGCATATCCATGATAAAGAAGATCAATGCCACAAAGGATTTGAATGCTTCAACTGGTTCATCGAAAAATTTAAGCCTGCAATGTTGATTCATGGACACATCCATCTCTATGATTTGCAAGCTACACGAACAACAAAAAGTAAAGATACAATGGTAATAAATGCATACAGCCATATTGTAATTGATTATCAGCCAGAGTTTACAGGTAAAAAAGGAGAAACAACAAGTGGCTCACTCATTAATATCCTCACAGACAGGTGAAGATTTTAATAGGGCTCATAACAAGGCTCTATTCAACGAAATTCAACATATCTTAAATCCTGACGAAGCGTCCTTAATATCTTTTACTGATATAAAAAAGATGTTGAGACCAGAAAATGAAGTCTACAAAGGAATGCAAGTCGTCCCAATTAAACTTATTGTAGGAAGCGAAGGAAGATACAAAGATTTTGATAATCATTTTTTCCCAAAAAGTAATTTCCTGAAAGCCCGTTGGGAACGTGTTGATTCTGCAATTTTACAGGATATAACCCTTCCTCCTATCAGCCTTTATGAAGCAGGAGGTCTGTTTTTCGTTAGAGATGGAAACCATAGAGTTTCTGTCGCAAAAATGAAAGGTATGGAATATATCGATGCAGAAGTAGTAAGCCTGCAAAGCGAAGTAAAACTTAAGCCAAGCACGTCCAAAAAAAACATTCTGAAACAAGTCCTAAATTATGAAAAACGTGTATTCTATTCTGAAACAAATTTTGGTGACATAACAGATTACTGGTGTCTGGATTTTACGACCCCTGGCCAATACGATGTTATATACAACCATATATTGACGCATAGATATTATATAAATATGGACAAGACAGAAACAATTCCTGTTGAAGATGCAACGCTTTCCTGGTATCAAAATGTATATCTTCCCGTGATTCAAGCCTTGAAAGCTAACCATATCAAACGTTTTTTCAAAAATAGAACTCTCTCGGATATGTATATTTACTTAATCAAATATTGGGATGAATTAAAACAAAAATTTGGTAACGATTTTACATTGGAAGCTGCCGTCAAAGATTTCAAGAAACAATATTCGAAGGACAATTTTATAAATCGAATTAAAAATATTTTTGCAAAAAGAAAAATAACAAAAAACGATTTCAACTGAACATCACAATAATTGATCAAACTAAAATAAAGTAAAAACCGCCTGCAAAGTTGGACAAACAAGTTAAATTTTGCAGGCGTTTTTTTTTATTTTCTAAATGTCTCAGGAATTAAATAAAAAAAAGGGACAGTTTCTGGCGCGGGCAAAAAAAAATCCGGCGGAGGTGCCGGGGACAAGGATGGGGGACAAAAAAAAAGCCGGCGGCCACCTGCTTTCCCGGGACGGACCCAGTATCATCGGCGCTGCGGAGCTTGACTTCCGTGTTCGGTATGGGAACGGGTATGGCCTCCGCGCCATGGCCACCGGCATATATATGACCTGCCTTGCGGTCCCGGGCGGCCGGCCTCTCCGGCGGGCTGGCCCGGTCATGGACTTCCGGACGGGAAACTACTCCTCTCGCCCCCGCTCCAGCGGGGGGGACGGCAATATGGCCAAGCCTCGCGGCCTATTAGTACCGCTCGGCTGTGCGCGTCGCCGCGCCTGCACCTGCGGCCTATCGACCTGGTGTTCTCCCAGGGGCCTTCGGACGGCTCGTGGCCGTAGGGATGTCTCATCTCGGGGCGGGCTTCCCGCTTAGATGCTTTCAGCGGTTATCCCTTCCGGACTTAGTTACCCGGCACCTGCGCCTGGCGGCACAACCGGTAAGCCAGAGGTCCGTCCACCTCGGTCCTCTCGTACTAAAGGCAGACCCCCACAGACATCCAACGCCCGCAACAGATAGGGACCGAACTGTCTCGCGACGTTCTGAACCCAGCTCACGTACCGCTTTAATTGGCGAACAGCCAAACCCTTGGGACCTGCTCCAGCCCCAGGATGCGATGAGCCGACATCGAGGTGC
>JAZUKJ010000018.1:0-19688 GCA_045643225.1 Treponema sp.
CTGTGCATGGATGGGGGGACTGGCACAAAGGTTTCGGCCGTGGAAAACTATTTCCGCTACGACCAGGATGTTTCCTCCGGTTCAAAAAAGGTCTGGTTCATGAACTTCGCGGATTTTGATCTTTTTGCCTACTACGGCGGTTCCATGTTTGCCCAGGATGAAATCCAAACCCTTGAGCATCCTTTGCTTGGCTCCGTCTGCGAGATGCTTAACAAAACGGGGATGCCGAATCTTGAGCCAACCGTTTCGGAGGACACAAACTATTGGCCGCGTCCTTACCTGATACAGAATGTCCCCTGGTGGATCAGGGTGGACACCAGCGCGGACCGTAGTGGAATAAACATTTATGGAAGGAATTTTTCAAACCTCCCTATGGAGGACGTAAAACGGAAGGTCGGTGTCGTTGACGGGAATTATTTCAACAACATCATAGCCGTTGCCGCCCCCTTGTCATGGAATGAATCAAGATACAGTGCCGGTGAGATTGAGTATATCCTGCAGGCCCTGGTGGCTTCCTATGGTCCGGCCAAGGAATTGAGCGGCGAAAAGAAATGCGTGATCCATACCGGGAACTGGGGCTGCGGAGCCTTTGGAGGCAACCGGGAACTGATGTATCTTGCCCAGCTTTATGTTGCCCATGTCATGGGGGTGGATGAGATTGTGTTCCATGCGGTGTCGGACGACCTGTTTTCAAATGCCCGCGCCCACTTGAAGTACCTGGCGGCCACGAAATCCCTTTACGGGGCCACCGCCTGCCTTGAGTCCCTGGGGTACGAATGGTGCCAGGACGATGGAAATTAGTCCGCAGGGGATGGAGGGGGCAAAAATTTTTACTGCAGCGCGTCCTCCACATTTTTGTTCATCCTCAGCAGCAGGGACAGCAGCGTTTCCTTTTCATTTTCGGTGAAGCCCCTCATGCAGACCTCCCGCAGGTCCTTTGATATTCCTGCCGTCAGTTCGTTCAGTTTCTTTCCCTTTTTTGTGAGAGAAATCAATTTGACCCGGCTGTCGGTTGGGGCGTTCTTTTCTTCCACCAGCCCCTCGTTCAGGAGCCGCCTGATTAGAACCGTGGTGGTGGATTTGTCCCTGTTTATCCTTTCCGCGATTTCCTTCTTGGAAAGCTCCTGCTCCACGGAAAGGAGGTAGAGAATGAATCCATGGGAGGAAACAAACTTTCCTTCCCCGGAAAGACGTCTGTTCGTAAAGTCGGCGGCGGAGGTGTGTATGTGTGAAATCAAGGAGAGGAGGGAATCCTGTGTGTACTGCATCAATGCCTCGCTTGTGGAATTTCTGGAACCATTCCGTTGGGTTTATAAAAATTGGGAACCTCCAAAAATTGCAATTCCTGGAGGTAACATTGAAAATGCGATGCTTAAGGCCATGCAATTTCAAGGCTTTAAACTCGTCAGGCACCTGTAAAAGTATTGTTTATCGGTGTCCATTATATTAAAAAAGAATTCTTGTTTCAATTAAAATCCTTTCCTGGACAAAAAATGCGGAGCTGATGGCCCCGGATACGGTCCTTGAAATTGCAGGCACCTCTGAAAAGTATTTTTTAGAGACGCACATTATTAATTGACCCCTGCGGAAAAATTATGTATCTTTAACTTATGTTTAAGTTTTTCTTCAAAAAAAATTTCGCGGATATATGGGACAACCTGTTCCATCTCCTTATTGTTAATTTGACTTACCTTGTTTTGATAGGTCTCTGCATTTTTACGGTCATCGGAATCGGGAAATTGAATCTGGATGAAGCCAAGCGTACTCTTGCTTACATTCTGGCCGTCATGGTCCTGTGCCCCCTGTTCAGTGTTTTCATCATGGCCGAAGGCGGCAACTGTGAAAAGATTTCTGTGTACGACCAGCCCAAGCTCAGGTATTATTTTGCAAGCATAAAGACAAGCCTGAAAGACGGAATCCTTTTCGGGCTGTTCATCGGCCTCATCATCTGTGTGTCCTGGGTAAGCCTCCCGTTCTATTTCAACATCTGGCTTCCTTCCGGCGAGACCCACGGAAATTTCATCGGAATCCTTATGATGGCCATGGTCTTTTGGGCTGAACTCATTTCGCTTCTTGCCCTCCAGTGGTTCATGCCGGTCAGGAACCTGATGCACAACAACTTCCGCAAGTGCCTGAAGAAGTCCTACATAATTTTCTTTGACAACGTGGGCTTCACGATCGGACTTGCCCTTGTGAACCTTTTGAATATCATAATAACGGTCTTCACTCTGGGACTCCTGCCGGGATTTTCCGGTATCCAGCTTACCTCCACGGATGCGCTCCGCCTGAGGCTCTACAAGTATGACTGGTACGAAGTGAACCCTGGCATGACCAAGGCCCAAAGGAAGGAGGTCCCTTGGGATGACCTTCTGGCGAACGACAAGAAGCTGCTGGGAAAACGCAATTTCAAGTCCTTCCTTTTCCCTTGGAAAGAGTAGTTCCAGTTTTAAATGGCGCCCCCTAGAAATAGGGGGCTTTTTTGTGCTATAATTCCTAATCCCTTTTAAAAATGAAAATTTTGCAGGGAAACATTGTCAATAAAATTTATGTCCGGTACAAACCAATGCCGGTATTAGGAGACTATTATGGGAAACGAAAAGACAGTAGACCATTCATGCACATTGGACAAAATCATCAGCTTGTGCAAGAGAAGGGGTTTTGTTTATCAGGCCAGCGAAATCTATGGCGGAATGGCAGGTGCATGGGACTATGGTCCTCTTGGTGTAGAATTTAAGAGAAACATCCAGAATGCATGGTGGAAGGAAATGACCCAGCTTCACGATGATGTGGTTGGACTTGATTCAGCAATCTTCCAGCACCACACAACATGGAAAGCTTCCGGCCACGTGGATCACTTCTCCGACCCAATGATTGACTGTCTTGAATGTCAGGCACGTCACCGCGCGGACAAGATGATTGAGGATTTTGTTGCCGCACATCCTGACAAGAATCCTGGAAAGCCTGTTGACACCATGACCCACGAGGAAATGAAGGTTTTCATTGACGCAAACATCAACTGCCCGGTCTGTGGAAGCACCGAGCGCAAGTATACTGCGGTCCGCGAGTTCAACCTTATGTTCAAGACATACCAGGGTCCAATCGCTGACGAATCACATTTGGTTTATCTTCGCCCGGAGACATGCCAGGGTATCTTCACCGATTTCAAGAGCATCGTGCAGTCAAACCGCATGAAGGTTCCTTTCGGTGTCGCCCAGGTTGGTAAGTCTTTCCGCAACGAAATCATTTTCAAGAACTTTATTTTCCGTACCTGCGAATTCGAGCAGATGGAGATGGAGTATTTCTGCAAGCCTGGAACTGAGGACGAAACTTTTGAAAGATGGAGACAGGACCGCTGGTCATTCTACCTCAAGTACGGTATCGCCGAGAAGAACCTCAAGTGGCATCACCATGACAAGCTTGCCCACTACGCAAAGGATGCCTACGATGTTACCTACAACTTCCCGATCGGATTCGAGGAGGTTGAGGGAATCCACTCAAGAACTGACTTCGACCTTTCACAGCACCAGGAATACTCAAAGAAGGATATGGCATACATTGACCAGGAGGACGGAAACAAGAGATACGTTCCTTACGTTATTGAAACTTCCGCCGGTCTTAACCGCAACTTCCTTATGTTCCTTTGCGAAGCCTACGAGGAGCAGAACGTTTCAACAGAGGAAGGAAAGGAGGACTACCGCACGGTCCTTCACCTTGACCCACGCCTTGCGCCTGTCACGGTAGCTGTTCTCCCATTGATGAAGAAAGACGGTCTTGCTGAGAAGGCTATGGAAATCCGCGCATCCCTCAAGGAAGAGTACGTCACTGACTACGACCAGAGCGGAACAGTCGGCAAGAGATACCGCCGCCAGGATGAAATCGGAACTCCTTTCTGCGTCACAATCGACTATGACACAATCAACGAGAAAAAGGACGACGGAACTCCAAACGAACTGTTCGATACAGTGACCGTCCGTTTCCGCGATTCAATGGAACAGGAAAGGGTCAAGGTTTCTGAACTCCACGGATTCCTTCACAACGCCATCCGCAACTACAAGCCGGTCGAAAAGAAATAGGCGTCGGGCAGTGCGTTATGGAATTTTTAGCATTGGGTAAAACCGGACTTCTTGTAAGCCGTACCGCTTTCGGGGCCATGAGCCTTGACTGCCAGAGGATACAGAGTCTGGGGGACCAGGCGGAGCAGCAGTGCTGCGCTATGGTCAGGAAAGCCTACATAGCAGGAATAAATCTCTTCGACGTTTCCCACACGAAGCCCCTGTGCGAAAAACGGCTGGGCTTTGCGCTTGGTGGAATCCGGGAGAATGTTATAATCTGTTCAAAATCAGTCGCCCAGTGCGTTTCGGATTTGCGTACGGATATCGACGAAAGCCTCATCAATCTTGACACAGGCTGGATCGATATCTATATGCTTGACGGGCTGAACCAGGTTCCAACTGATTCTTCACCTGACAAGCTCTACAACGAGATAAGCCGCTACAAGCATAACGGGGTCATAAAGTACATCGGGTATGCGACTGAGGATTGCGATATGGCGCGGGAGGCTGTGCTTTCCGGACTATACGACGTGATCCAGCTTCCATTCAATATGCTTACGAACAAGGCTACGGAGGATGTGGTGAAACTTTGCTACGAACGGCAGGTGGGCTGCATCGCTTCGCAGCCTATGTGCAAGGGCCTCATATCCAGTGCGCCATTGGCCTTGGGATTTTTCCTGCAGTATGAAAATGTGTCGCCTGTATGGGGTGTGCAGAGCCTGGAGGAGATAGACAATATAATCTACCTGAACAACCATCCGCCGCGCATAGACCAGCAGTTCCTTGATGACATAGCCCAGGAAAGAGCCCTTTTCGAATAAAGAAAAATCCCGTTCAATGAACCATTGGACGGGATTTTTTTGTCTATCGGAGGGTGGGGGCCCTATTTTTCTATTCCGAGGGCCTGCAGGAGGTCGTCCGATTCCTTTTTTTCCATGACGCGGACAATCTTCAGCGTCTGGGAATCTGTCTGGACCAGTTTGTAGTTTCCCTTGCTGTCCTTTTCGTTCATGAGCTGGACTATAGGGTTCGTAGGGTTCGTTGGAGAAACGTCAACAACCTGGGCGGCCTGTCCGCTGGCAAGATAAACGTAAGCCCCGATAGGGTAAAGGGACAGGCTGTAGAGAAGGGCCTTGAGCACGGTGTCGTCATACAGCTTGTTCTCGTTTTTCATCATCTCGATCATGGCCTCGTATGGTGAACGGGCTTCCTTGAATTTTCGTGGAGCCGTTATCGCCTCAAAGGAACAGGCCACCGCGATAATCCTTGCATAGAAGGAAATTTCCGCACCGCTTCTATGGCGTGGGTAACCGCTTCCATTCTCGCGCTCATGGTGGTCCAGGACTCCAAGCAAAATTGGCTGAGAGAAGCTGTATTCCTGGAGGATGTTGTAGCTTAAAAGCGGATGGGTAAGAATCTGATTCTTTTCAGCAATGGTCAGCGGCTTGTTGTTGATGTACAGCTGCGGTGAAATCTTGAGCATTCCTATCTCGTGGAGCATGGTAGCCACTCCAAGCTCGACTATCTTTGTCTGGTCCATCTTCAGCTGCATTCCAATGGCTATCGCCAGTATCATGGAACGTATGCTGTGGTATACAAGGAAGTTCTTTGTGAATTTGTCTACGTTAGGAGAAATCCTAAGGATGTACCGCCTGTGTTCCTTGATGAAATCGCACATGGCGCTGACGGTTCCAAAAATCTGGGCCTTCTTGAATTCCTTGTGGGTTGCATAGAAAGTGTACACCGAGTTTATGTATTTGATGAAGGCATCGTAAACTTCCTGGACAAGCTCCATGTGGCCGCTGTCGTTGACCATCGTGCTCTTTCGCTCCTCGGCATGCTTCAGCGCCTCCTGGACATCCTGGTCAATTTCAATATCCTCAAAACTTTCTTTAGGTTTTTCGTCCTCGATTATGAAAACTTCCTCGGTCTGTTCCGCGATTGCCTTCATTTTCTCTTCGTTGACTTCAGGAGCGGAGTCCTTTTTGGTCACCATCTTTCCTTCGGAGTAAACCGTATTGAAATTCCAAAGGAGGAGCGCCTTGATTATGTCTTGCGGTAGAGGGCAGTTTGCAGGGCACAGTATGAATTGTTTATCGATTACGAGGTCCGCGGAATATTCGTTGTTTGCTTTAAGATCTCCGACGCTATATGTTTCCATAAAGTAACCCTCTTTTTTATCATGTTTTGATTGCACGGAATGAACAGCATTCCACTTTATATTGTCGGAAGATTTTTTTAATTTAATAAGTGGGAGGGATGGTAAAAAAAAAGAACCAAGACTGGCCTTGGTTCTCGTGGATTTTAAATCTCTTTATAACAGCCGTCTGGATGTCGGTATGACCCGTCCGTTACAAATGATTCCCATCAGTTTTATTTTCGGAAACCACGGAATGGACTTTAGCTTTTTTTTTAATTTTTTTTTAGTTTTTGCTGTGGCGCAACCGGGAATCAAAAGGGCGGGGGATAAAAAAAACCGACCCCATAAGAGTCGGTCTACTGGAATCTGGTTGTATGTATTAGTACCAGATTGCGCTCTGGTCTTCCCAGTCGATAATCTCCTCGTCCTTGAAGAACAGGTTGATTTCTCTTTCTGCGCTTGCCTCGCTATCGCTGGCGTGGATGATGTTGTGGGAAGTGTGGGAACAGAAATCTCCACGGATTGTTCCTGGCATAGCGTCTGCAGGATTTGTTGCTCCTGTCATCTTGCGTACCAGAGGAACACAGTCATCTCCCTGCCAAACCATTGCCACGACAGGACCACTTGTGATGTAATCTACCAGTGGATCATAGAATGCCTTTCCCTTGTGCTCAGCGTAATGCTCGGCTGCCAGTTCTGGGGAAATGTTCATTAATTTAAGGCCAACAAGCTTGAGACCTTTCTTTTCAAGGCGGCTAATAACTTCGCCTACGAGCCTGCGGTTCAAAACGCCAGGCTTCAACATTGCAAAACATCTTGTACTCATTTTTTCACTCTAGCATAGAAAAGTTTTTTTTTCAATATAATGTGCTTTTATTATATATTTTTTTGGCATCCCCATGGGATATATGGGGTTTAATGGTGCAAGGTATCACATTTTGTATAAAAAGGACTTTGAATTATTGATTTAAAGATGTATAATTAGGAGAATCTCTAAAAATATCTTTCAGAGGTTTATGCAGGTTTCAGGTTCTGGAGATGCAGGACCTGGGACGGCGATTCTTAAAGAGGCTTCAAAACTTATATTTAAGCGCCTCTTTAAATAATGGTCCTTTTGTTTTGGGGGACTTTACGAATTTTTCAGAAGGTAATGTTATGGATTCTAAGACCGTTGGTATCATTGGAGCTGGGGCATGGGGAACTGCTATGGGCACGGCGTTGGCCCGTGGAGGTCACTCGGTGGAAATATGGGCTCTTGAGGAAGATGTTGTGGAGTCCATCAACAAGGAACATGAGAACAAGCGGTATCTTCCTGGATATACCTTGGCTCCGTCCCTTACGGCCAGTATGGATATAAAGAAAGTCGCCAGAGGAAAGGATTTCATTATACTTGGAAGCCCTTCGCTGTATTTGGCCTCCACAATAAAACAGTTTGTGGATGTCCCGAACATCGTTGACGGCAGCACCATCATCGGAGCCCTGACAAAAGGTTTCGTGCCTACGGATGAGGGCCTTCCAAAGTTTGTTCTGGAGACAATGGAGTCGGCGCTTCCGGAATGCTACAAGCATTCGACCGTATACATCGCTGGGCCATCCCATGCGGAAGAGGTTGCCGTGGGAAAGATAACAGGCCTTATCGCTGCCTCCGACCATCACCGCAATGCCATAAAGATGAGGGACCTGCTGCGGGTTCCGGGACTTCTGGCCTATGCTTCCTTTGATATCATAGGTGTGCAGGTCTGTGCCGCCGTAAAGAATGTCATCGCCGTAATGTACGGCTGTCTTGATGCCATGGCGGAGACCAGCGAACTTTTTGGTGACAACACTGAAAGCCTTTTGATGGCGGCCGGTCTTAATGAAATTCAGACAATCGGTTTCGCTATGGGTGCGACCCATGCAGAGACCTTCACTTCCATAAGCGGTGTAGGGGATCTTGATGTCACCTGCAAATCCAAGTACGGAAGGAACCGCAGGTTCGGGCATGACATAATCAAGACGGACATGCTTTCCCGTTTCGAAAATCTGGATGACCTGATAGCGAACGTCAAGAAGATTGGATATCTTCCTGAAGGTGCCATCGCCTGTAAATATGTCCACCAGATTGCAAAGGAAAAGAACCTTCGCCTGCAGATCTGTGAAGCGCTTTACAGTCTCCTGAACAAGAACCTGACACCTCAGGAATGCCTGATGATGCTCGTAAAGCGTTGATGCGGGGCTTGAAATAAATGGCGGCCTTGTAGGAAACTTTGTCCCAAGGCCGCGACGAAAATCAAAATTAGAGGTAAAAAATGTTAGAGAAAATAACCGGCACTTTTAGCAATATCATGCGGACCCTTGGCGGTAAATCAAAGATTACCGAAAAGAATATTGAGGAAACCGTTGAACAGATAAAGATGGCCCTTCTTGAGGCTGACGTCAACCTACGTGTCGTACGCCGCTTTGTCAACAGCACCGTCGAGGAGGCGAAGGGCGAAAAAGTTCTTAAGGCTGTGGACCCGGGCCAGCAGTTCGTAAAGATTATCTACGATAAAATCGTATCCATGCTTGGTGACGAAAAGAAGGACCTTGGCCTCAAGGGGCCGGACACACAGTCCGTTGTTCTCCTTCTGGGACTCCAGGGTGCCGGTAAAACAACCGCGGCCCACAAGCTGGCCTCCAAATTAAAGAGGGATGGCCGCAGACCATTGCTTGTTGCCTGTGACCTTATCCGTCCGGCGGCCATTGAACAGCTTTCCGTCCTGGGAGAAAAGATTGATGTCCCTGTCTACAAGGAGCCGGAGAGCAAGGACGCCGTAGCGGTTGCAAAGCACGCCATCGATTATGCAAAGAAAAACGGTCTGGACACTGTAATCGTTGATACCGCGGGACGTCTCCAGATTGATGCCGACATGATGGATGAGCTGGTCAGGGTAAAGAAGGCCGTTAATCCACAGGAGACAATCCTTGTTGCGGATTCCATGACCGGTCAGAACGCCGTTGACATTGCCAAATCCTTTGATGAACAGCTGGGACTTTCCGGCGTAATTTTAACCAAGTTTGATTCCGATGCCCGTGGTGGTGCGGCCCTTTCTCTCAAGACCATAACAGGAAAGCCTATCCTCTATATCGGTACAGGCGAAAAGACTGAAGATTTTGAGCAGTTCCATCCGGACAGAATCGCCAGCAGAATTCTTGGCATGGGTGATGTGGTTTCCCTGGTCGAAAAGGCCCAGGAGACTGTTGACGCCGAAGAAGCCATGAAGATGCAGAAAAAGATGATGCGCAACGAATTCACTCTTCAGGACATGCTGGAACAGTTGCAGTCCGTAAAGAAGATGGGATCCATGCAGCAGATTCTTGACATGATGCCCGGAATGGCCGGACAGATTGACGAAAGCCAGCTGGACAAGGCCGGCCTGAAGCATCAGGAGGCAATCATCCAGAGCATGACAATGAAGGAAAGGATGAACCATCTTATCATTGGACCTTCAAGGCGCAAGAGAATTGCAAAGGGAAGTGGAACCTCCGTCCAGGAAGTGAACAAGCTCATCAAGCAGTTTGAAAAGACCAAGCTTACAATGAAAAAGCTGACAAGGAACCGCGGTGCCCAGGCCAAGATGATGCAACAGATGATGGGTGGAGCCGGTGGAATGGGTGGCTTTGATATGAGCCAGCTTCAGGGAATGAAACTTCCAAAGGGATTCAAATTCTAATAAAATTGGACGCGGGAGACTGTGTCCTGTCATAAATAATGGCCTCCTTGATTTTTGGAGGCCTTTTTGTTCGGCCGCATTGGTGGGAAAAAGGGGATAAAATGGCTGCTGAAAAAAAAAGTGTATACCGTTTTCTGGTTTTGATGACTCTCATAACATGTTCCTTGTTCATGATTGCCTACATGATAGTAAGGTCCGGACGGGCCATCAGGAAAATTGTTGACGATGTCAGGATCAGCGATATAGAAAGGAACATCGCCGGCGATATCCGGAAGCTTGATGGTGTGGGCAATGCGCTGGTGGATATTGATGGCGAAAGGGTCTCCGTGACCGTCCTTCAGAATTCCTCCGGGGATTTATTTTTTTGTAACGGAAAGGACTTCGTCTATGGAGTCAAGGAGCTTGTGAACAAAAGGTTCCCTATTTCCAGCGATGAAAATCTTAGCGTGTTTGACGGTTCCCCGGAGCATGAAAATGCTGGAATCGACCTTTGGAGGGCAATCAGGAACACCGCTGTACATATGGCTTCCGATGATGCGCGGGACTACACGGACAGGGAATATGTGGGCATAACAATAAAGGCTGAAGATCCCCATGAGATTTATGATTCGGTTATCGATGCCAGGGAAGTTCCTGTCATCCGGTGCAAAAACTATTGCCTCGGAGAAAATGCGGCATCAGTTCCGCTGATTTCCGACAAGGATGACAGGTGAGGAACTATGGCGGACAAAAAAGAGAAATTCAGCCTGGTAAAGCTGTTCGACGGTAAGTTTTTTGATGCATTCGATATTCTGGTGGTTGCCGCTGCCCTGACTATTCTTGCTGTGGGATTCCGTTCCTCCCACTATCATGGAAAAAACAAGCTGAACGGTCTGACCGGCGTAATGGTCAAGCAGAATCTGGAAAAGCAGCTCAAGAAAATTAACGGTGTAAAAAATGCTGACGTGGAATTTTTCGGACCCACGGTGACGGCGATCCTTTATCCTTGGGCCGGCAACTACAACATGTATTCCGAGGAAGCCATAAATCAAATCTATTCAGTTGTAGAATCCTCCACGGAGGTTGCCCGGGAGTTCATTATCCTTTATGACGGGGACACCGGCGAAAAGATATATGCGCTCCAGGAACTTGAGGCAAATAAATCGGTTGCCGAAAAGAAGGAACCCGCCGTTACGGACGAGGAGGAGGGCCGGAAGTCTGGAAATGGATTACTGGAATCCATATCTGCCATGCTGGAGAACAATCCTGAAGTCCTTTCTGAAAGTGAATCGGAAACCGATACCGAGAGCGATTATGACGATTCGGATGACTTTTTTAAGGTGATGGAAAACTATTTCCCCTATTCCTTTTAGGCAACATCCAGAGGTTCTGTCATATCTGGGAAGTATTTTTCCAGATAAACTTTAAATTTCTTAACTTTTTTTTTCAAATGCCGATGCTGAATGTATGGGAATGAATAATTTTGTAAATTCAGTTGATTTACTTCAGCGCGCGCTTGACGTACAGAGCCTCCGCTATCAGGTTACAGCTAACAATATCGCCAACAGCGAAGTTCCAAACTATAAGAGACAGGTAGTGAACTTCGAGTCTGAACTGGCAAGGGCATTTGAGTCCAGGGATAACGAGCACAACTCATTCAAGATGAGGACCGCGGATTCAAAGCATATTGAAAGCGAACAGCCTAGGGATTGGCGCAAGGTCGAGCCACGAAGAGTCACCGACTGGGTATCGACATCTAAGGCCAACGGAAACAATGTGGACGCGGAACAGGAAGCCATGAACCTTGTCCAGATTCAGATGCAGTATCAGCTTTTGACCAGACTGGAAAATTTTGAATTCGGCCAGGTTGATATTGCCATGAAGAAGATTTAACGTAATCTTTATTTTTTTTGCAACGTAATAGGAGTAATCGAATGGGACTTTTTACTAGTATCAATATTGCGGCTACAGGAATGAGCGCTGAAAGACTTCGCACCGATGTTATCAGCAACAACATCGCCAATGCAACGACAACCCGTACCCAGGAAGGCGGGGTTTACCGCAAGCAGACTGTTGTTTTTGAACCTATAGCATCCGACCATCCTGTTTTGAGAAGTCCGTTCGTTAGCAAGGACATGGACAACGGACCTGGAAAGGGTGTCCGCGTCAGAACCATCACAAAGGATACGACACAGGGCCGCATGGTTTGGGATCCAACACATCCTGATGCGATTCAGTCCGGACCAAACAAGGGATATGTCGAATATCCTAACGTAAATATCGTTAACGAAATGGTGGACATGATTTCCGCCAACAGGGCATATGAAGCAAACAGTTCAGTCATTCAGGGCAGCAAGGAAATGTTCTCCGCCGCTTTGGAGATTGGTAAATAAGGAAATCTCTAAAAGTTGCGATTTTTGGAGATGCCCATAGGATTAACAATTAAAAAAGGGGGAATGAAGAATGGATTTCACTATTGGAACCTTGCAGCTTAACCGTTCTAGCAACGCGCACGTTGGAACCAGGACTCTTATTGATACATCGAAGTCTATCCACATGGACCATTTCGGCAACATCAGCAACACCGCTCCTGAAGCCGAAAAGACCAGGGGAACTTTTGAGTCCTACCTGATGGATGCCGTTTCGGCGATGAATGACCAGCAGATTAATGTTTCAAACCTTCAGGAACAGATCATAACCGATCCTGATAGCGTGGATATCCACGACGTAACGACGGCCATGGCAAAAGCAAAGATGTCTCTTAGCCTTGCCCAGACTGTAATCGACAGAGTTGTATCCGGCTGGAACGACCTGTCTCAGAACCGCTAGTTGTAAACTAGGCCAGTAAATATTTGAAGCCGTCTTGGATGGTTTTCAATCAAAGAGAGACCCTATACGGAAAAGTGGATTTTTTCACTTTCCAATGTAGCGGTTATATGATATAATTCTAGGCACTATTCTCATGGTTTAGTGGGATATGCCGTGGGATTAGATTATAAAAATAGTTGATTCGTTCACGGGAGGGGAAAATGAACGAATGGTTTAAAAAAACATTTGGAACCATAAAAGAGAAGTGGGCTAAGTGGAGACCTGTACAGAAGATAATCCTGATAGGTATAGTGGTGCTTATCATTGGAACGGTTGTCCTTCTTTTGTCAGTTTCCACCAAAAAGACATCGGTAAGGCTTTTCCATGCGCCTGTAGAAGCAAGCCAGCAGCGTGTTATTGTTAATAGGCTTGAAAAAGATGGAATCAAGGCCGACATTGACAGCGAAGGCTACATCACTGTTGAAAATGATACCATCGCAAAGAAGTATCGCAGCCAGCTTGTTGCGGAAGGATATGAGCCGACAAGGGTAGACCCTTATTCACTTTTTGATACCCAGAAATGGTCTCGCACTTCCTTCGATGACAAGACAGAATGGTTGCGCGTTACACAGAATGCTTTGGAACAGCACCTTGAACAGCTGGAAGGAATCCGGTCTGCGAATGTTATGCTGGTTCTTCCGGAGGATTCTACCTTCAGGAATTCACAGAAACCAACAACAGCCTCAATCATTTTGTATCCGGCAATGGGCAGCGATGTCCTTGAAAGCAAGAAAAGCGTCAAGGGAATCATCCACCTTGTAATGAGAAGCGTGGAGGGACTCAAGGAAGAGGATATCACCATCGTGAACGGTGACACTGACGAAGAAGTCAGCGATTTGACCGGCCTTGAGGATGCTGACCGTCAGAAGAATATTGAAAATCAGCAGAAGTGGATTCGTAAGCAGGAAACATACTATCAGAGCCAGGTTGTTGACTCGTTGCGTGAAACCTTCGGACCAAAACGCGTAAAGATTGCCAACATGAAAATCGAGATGGATATGTCCGAGCGCTCCTACACTGCAAAGGAATATTCCGGTGTAACGATCAAGCCTGACAATCCAAATACAATTTATGATGATAGCATTGTCAAGGATAGCCTTGTAATTTCTGAGGAAACCGTTGACAAAAAGCAGACAGGTACCGGATTTAATCCTGAAGGTCCTGCCGGTGTGGAAGGACAGAACCCTCCTGTCTACAGCGATATGTCCAATGTCATTTCCGAGACAACCGAAAGCGGTGTAAAACGTAACTATGTCATGAATGAAAAGGACACAGTCGGCAAAGAGGAACCTAAGATTGACCGCATTAGCATCTCCGTCAACATCGATGGCGAATGGGAGTATCCTTTGTATGACCCTGATACAGGAAAACTTCTCAAGACACCAAGCGGCGGATACTTGAGAGAGTACCACAAGATTCCGGATGATGTTATGGCAGCGGCAAAGGAACTTGTCCGTGGAGCCGTGGGTTATGATCCAAAACGTGGTGACGAGGTTGTTGTTACCAACATTCCGATCGACCATAAGGAGCAGTTCGACGAAGAGGACAACAGGCTCAGAAAAGAAGAGAAGACAAGAAGCATAATTTTCATATCACTTATTGCTATTGCAATAATTCTTATACTGTTCGTTGCTTTCCGTTTGATTTCAAAAGAAATCGAGCGCCGCAGAAGAATCCGCGAAGAGGAAGAACTCCGCAGACAGCAGCAGCAGAGGGAAGCAGCTTTGTGGGAAGCAAAGGAACAGGGCATGGAAGTTACATTGTCCGTCGAGGAAAGGAAACGTGCGGAACTTCAGGAAAATGCAATTTCTATGGCCAAGAACCATCCAGAGGATGTGGCTATGCTTATCCGTACATGGCTTATGGAGGAGTAGTATATGGCAGAAGAAGAGAAAGCAGGAGGAGCGCCTAAGGCATCTTCAAAGCAGGTGAGCGGAGGTTCCTCCGGTGGAAGCAAGAAGAAGGGTGGCGCCAAGGATTATAGAAATCTGAACGGAAGACAGAAGGCCGCCATATTTTTGGTTGCCCTCGGAACAGAAGTTTCTTCTGAGGTCATGAAGCACCTCCGTGAAGATGAAGTCGAAACTTTGACATTTGAAATCGCACGCCTTGATACTATCGACGCGGATTTCAAGGACCAGGTCCTGGAAGAATTCCAGGAGTTGATGCAGGCACAGAACTTTATCACCACCGGTGGTATCGATTATGCCCGTGAACTTTTGGAAAAGTCTTTGGGAAGCCAGAAGGCAATCGATATTATCAACAGATTGACCAGCTCCTTGCAGGTACGTCCGTTCGATTTTATCCGCCGCACTGACCCGGCACACCTGTTGAACTTTGTCCAGCAGGAATATCCACAGACCATCGCGTTGATTCTTGCATACCTGGAGCCGCAGAAGGCGTCCCACATTTTGCAGAATCTTCCAGATGAGATACAGCCGGAAGTAGCAAGACGTCTGGCTACAATGGACCGTACATCACCTGATGTTCTTCGTGAAGTTGAGCGTGTTCTTGAAAAGAAACTCTCTACCTTGTCCAACGAAGACTACACAGCGGCTGGTGGTGTTGACAGTATCGTTGAAATCCTTAACCTTGTTGACCGTGCATCCGAAAAGTCCATCATCGAGACTTTGGAAGAGGACGATCCAGAATTGGCAGAGGAAATCAAGAAGCGCATGTTCGTTTTCGAAGATATTGTCCAGATTTCCGACCGCGATATCCAGAAAGTTCTGCGTGAGTCTGACCAGCAGCAGTTGGCTAAGGCCCTCAAGAATGTTGATACCGAAGTTCAGGATAAGATCTTCAGGAACATGTCTAAACGTCAGGCAACAATGCTTAAGGAAGACATGGAATACATGGGACCTGTCCGTGTTAAGGACGTTGAAGAAGCACAGCAGAAGATTGTTAGTGTCATTCGACGCCTTGAAGATTCTGGAGAAATCGTTATCGCCCGTGGCGACGGTGACGAGTTCATCAGCTAACCGGAAAGTATTAAAGATAAATGGGCATCTGCAGTTATGTGGATGCCTTTTGTTTTAGAGGTAACTTAGAACTCTGCGGATATCTTCAAAGGATTTTCCGGGAATTCCAGGAGCATTGTCCCCCGACAAAAGGATGTAGATTTAAAATATTTGTGTTGAGTTGATGCACAAAAATTCCGATAAAAGAATCGGGGGAAGTGGATAATTTGACAAAGAAATGCCTTCTTTTGATTTATCATGCAAAATGGTGGGACATTTTTTGTATTTCAAAAAGGTATAGTTCCTTCTAGACCAAATCTATAAAATAGGCGTAGACCTAAAAGAGTGGAGAAAATAAATGGCACAGACTGTATTCAGACCAAATCAAATCAATATTAAGGATGGCCCTGTCTCGTTAAGACTTTCAAAGGAATTCATCATTCCGGAGGAGGAGACAGTAGAGGAAGTTCCTGAATACACAGGACCTACCGCTGACCAGTTGAGACTTGAGGCGGAGGAATTCAAGAAGCAGTGGGAAATTGAAAAGGCCCAGATGCTTGCAAAGGCCCAGTCTGATGCTGACGAAATAATCAAGAATGCGGAAAGCACAGCCTTCAACGAGGTCAAGAAGCAGAGCGACCAGGCTTCCGTAATTAAGAATAGCGCCGAAAATGAAGCCCAGACTATCCTTTCAAAGGCACAGATGGAAGCGGACCAGATTATCAGGACCGCCCATGATGAGGAGCAGAGAATCTTCGACAAGGCCCAGAAGGACGGATACGACAAAGGTCACGAAGAAGGATATCAGCTTGGAAATCAGGAAGCGGAACGCCTTGTGGAACGCCTCCATAAGATGATTGAAAGTGTCCAGGACAAGCGCCAGGAAATCCTTGATGAAACCGAAGGACAGATTGTTGACCTTGTTCTCCTGATGACAAGAAAGGTTGTAAAGGTCATGAGCGACAGCCAGAAGAGTGTTATCATGGCGAACGTTGTGCAGGCATTGAAAAAGGTCAAGGGCCGTGGCGATGTGACCCTCCGCGTCAATATGTCCGACGCCAAGCTCACCACAGACCACATCAGGGACTTCATCTCACAGGTCGAAAATATTAAGAATATCTCCGTTGTTGAGGATAGTTCCGTTGACAGGGGTGGATGTATCATTGAGACTGACTTCGGTGCAATCGATGCACGTATTTCCAGTCAGCTTGGTGAATTGGAAACAAAAATCCTTGGCATTTCACCAATCAAGTCCGTCAGCAAGTCGGAAGTCCAGAATCCGGACCTCTAATAGCAGGGAACCCCAGGCAGCATAGCATTCCAAAACGTATGACGGAAACATGTCCTTTCAGGATACCGTCATTTAGCGGTGCAACACCAAAACGTTTTCGGAGTAAAAATGCGCCGGGGATTTTTTTTTCAAAAAAATATAAAAACAAAAAATGTCTGTATAAACTTTCGCAAAAAAATGCAATAATGTGGAAGGGGAATCAGGGGATATGGTTCTCTGGATACTATGGAAGTGACAGACAGAATGGGTGGGAAAAATGAAATCTTTTTTTGATAAATACATTCAAACCGTAGAGGATACGGACACAATAAAATATACAGGCTCTGTTTCCGCCGTAAAGGGGCTCATGATAGAAAGCAATGGCCCCAGGTGCGTCATTGGCGAAATATGCCGCATTGAGATTCCAAGTGACGATTCATCTGTCATGGCCGAAGTTGTCGGTCTTGAAGGTAACATCGTTCGCCTTATGGTCTTTGGCGAGACAAAAGGAATTGAAGTTGGGGCGACCGTCACCGCAAGCGGCTCAGTTCTTGAGGTTCCTGTAAGCGAAAAGCTTTTGGGACGCGTCGTCGATGCCACAGGTAAACCCATTGACGGAAAAGGGGACATCGCCAGCGACTGCTATTATCCATCCCTTGCCGCAGCTCCAAATCCATTGGAAAGGAAACCTATAAAGAAACGTCTTTCAACTGGTGTACGGGCAATCGATTCTCTTCTAACAGTGGGAAAGGGACAGCGTATTGGAATCTTTGCCGGTAGTGGTGTAGGAAAAAGTACATTGCTGTCAGTCATAGCCCAGAATTCCGTTGCGGATGTGAACGTCATCGGATTGATTGGAGAACGTGGCCGTGAGGTTCCGGAATTTATAGAACATGACTTGGGTAAGGAAGGTCTCAAGAGGTCCGTGGTGGTTGTTTCAACCAGTGACCAGCCTTCTATCGCTCGACTTAGGGCGGCCTATGTCTGTACCGCAATCGCCGAGTATTTCCGAGACCAGGGTAAGGATGTTGTCCTGATGATGGACAGCGTCACCCGTTTTGCCCATGCCCAGCGTGAAATTGGTCTTGCCACCGGCGAACCTCCTGCCCAGCGTGGATATCCGCCATCAGTTTTTGATATGATTCCTCGTCTGCTTGAAAGAACAGGAACAAACGCGAAGGGGTCTATCACCGCATTCTACACTGTCCTTGTTGATGGTGACGACATGAATGAACCTATCGCCGATAAGGTGCGAGGAACTCTGGACGGCCATATTGTCTTGAGCCGCGCACTTGCCGACAGGCAGCATTATCCAGCGATTGATGTATCAAAAAGTATTTCCCGTCTCAACAAGAGGGTAAGCGGTCCTGAAACTTTGAAGGCGGTCACCAAGGTAAAAAAATGGATGGCCGATTATCTTGCCCAGGAGGACATGATTCTTGCAGGCGTCTATCAAAAAGGCAACTCACCGGAAGTGGACGAGGCGATAGACAAGCACCAGGAAATTGAGGAGTTCCTCTGCCAGGATCCATCGGAGCACCTTACGATTGATGATACCCTGAACAAGCTTTCTGAGTTGAGCGGAATACATATCCCAAAGGAAGAATATGTGGAAAGTCCTGCCAACGCGCATCCAACTTTTGATATTCTTGCGCAGTAATTCTTGTAAAGCAGTCTAATGGAAAATAATGGACCGTCCCGGGAATCTAAGTTCCTGGGGGCCGCATATACATATAATCGAAGTTTTTGAGGAGGGGAGCGGTAGATGAAAAGATTTGTTTTTTCAATGCAGAAAATCCTTGACCTCAGAAATTTTGAACTGGACCAGGCGGAACTGGAGCTTGGTAAAGTCAATGCAGAAATTGCAAGGGTGAACGCCGCATTAAAGCAGATTGCGCAGGATAGGGTAGACTATGGCCGCTTTGCTGACGAATCCCATGACTTTATGACCCACCACCAGACCCAGGCTTTTTTCGTTTTGCTGGATCAAAAAAAGGATGGGCTTCTTGCGGAACTGGCCCAGCTTGAAATGATTGCGGAAGAGAAAAGGGAAATTGTCCGGCAGGCGATGCAAAAGGTAAAGGTTCTGGAAAAATTAAAAGAAAAAAAGTTTGCCCAGTGGAAAGCGGAATTCGAGGCCCAGGAAGAAATCGCCAACGACGACGCAGTCACCGCCCAGCAGTACAGAAAGGCTATGGAAAAATAAAGGGCATCTCTAAAAGTTGCTTTTATAGATGCCTGACGAGTTTAATGCCTTGAAATTGCAAGGCTTTAAACATCGCATTTTCAAAGTTACCTCTAAAAATTGCAATTTTTAGAGGTTCCATAAAGGGCCTGTTTTGTCGGGAGCCTGTTCTGTTGTGTTGGTAAAAAGTTAATAGTTGCTCAGAATCTCGTCCAGAAGTTCCATCAGGTTAAGGAATTCGCTAAGATAAAACCTGTTTTCATCACACACATCGGCAATCATTCTGTACAGTTACACAAGCACATTCCAAAGTTCCTTGTTGTTCAAATCCTCAGTCATATCTGTAAGTACCATTCCTCTGGTCCTTTATTTTTATTATATATAATCATTTTGTTCTCCATAAGACAAGGAAAAAGACCAACACAACAATTGTCTTATACATTTATTGTAGGAACAAAATACTAGACTGTCAAATGTGAAATAGAATTTTTTTGATTCGTAAGAAAAAAATTAAAAAGTGGTTTCGACAGGCTCAACCACCA
>JAZUKJ010000019.1:0-53400 GCA_045643225.1 Treponema sp.
GGTTGCTAACAAGTTTTGATTTTGCCGCCAACGGGCGTCAATTTTTGTTTCACAAAAACCATCAAAACTTGAAGACTTTTTTTTCGCGGGGCCCCCATTGCTTGAATTGCAATGGTCTTTAAACTGGAGGAGAGTTCTAGTTCACCGTACCATGATTTTAAGGAGACATCGTTAGATGGCTCGAATCCGTGTGGCAATTTTCAAGTTCGCGGTGAAAACTGCACTGGAGATAAAAAGGTCAGGGATAACTGTTTCAGCCTTGACCCCAAACTTAAAGTTGTCTATACTAAAAGTGTCAGGAGGTAGGACATGCAGACAAGAAAAACTTTTGCAAACAGCGTTCTCTTGACACAGAAATTACCATCGGCTACAGTCCGCCAGTTACCAGTTACCAGTTACCAGTTACCAGTTACCAGTTACCAGTTACCAGTTACCAGTTACCAGTTACCATGATTTTGGCGTAGCAGATTTTCATAATAGAAAATTCAAGGACATTCCATGTTTGAAACGGCGTGGGGTGTCCTTTTTATTTTTAAATAATTTTTAGCGAGGAGAACTGAAAATGAAAAAGTTAAGGCTTGGCATTCTGATTGCGGCTGCGGCTGTGGCTGCTCTAGGGTTTATGGGATGTGCCGTAAATGGAGAAGGTGGACATACCCATTCTTTTGTACACAAAGGCAACTGTTGGCAGGAATGTGAATGTGGTGAAAAGAAGGCCGTTTCCTTGGATACTTTAGGAACTTATGATTCCGCAAAGAAAACCTTCGGAGTGTACCCACAGACCATCAAGGCGGACTCTGTCACGGTTGACAAGACCATTAAGAACACGGAAATTACTGGAGTGGACTACTACCTTGGAAGCGATGGAGCCTGGTATGCTGAGTGTATTGAAAATGCATTCAGTACAGGAAACCAGTACAAGTACAGCAACGGAAGCACTGTGGCACAAAAGGATGCCAACAGCTATAAGTACTTCAAGGTGGAGCCGATTGAATGGGTGTACCTTGCAGAAACAAAGTGTCTCCATGCAAAGAAGGTTCTAACAGCAGATGTCCAGTGGCACGCATCCAGCAACAACTATGCCAATTCCAACATCAGAGGCTGGCTCAACGGAACATTCTATAACAGCGCCTTCACTGAAAGCCAGAAGAAAAAAATAAAGACCACCACGGTGGACAACAGCGTGGCCTCCACAGGATATTCCCCCAACAGTAACGCCTGTGAAGACACAAATGACAAGGTATATCTTTTAAGCTACAAGGAGGCCACCGCAGAAGGAAACGGATTCACAGCAGACAATTTCAGATTCAGGTTCCCCACGGACTACGCTTTGGCTAACTACTGCAACAGCTATTCGCCTTACGGCGGCTGGTGGTGGCTGCGTTCGCCTTACGGTGTCTATTCTTACAGCGCGCGCGACGTCAGCAAAGGCACTGCTCACAGCGTCGCCAATGTCATCGCTAAGAATGGCGGTGTTGTCCCCGCTTTGTCAATTTCCGAGTAGGAAAGTATTATAAAAAAAACTGTTACAGGGGTGAATACTGTCTGTCCGGGATGGTTTTCACCCCTCATTATTTGGGGCCGTGCTGACAGTTACAATTTAAAGATTCGCAAAATTATAAACATGAATTTTTATATCGCCACGCGGATTGGATTTTCTTAACAGAAAATCTATGAACTAGGTTTTCCACTGGCCATCTCTGTTTCCATTGTACCTCTTTGATTTCGACGGGCTCAAGTCGCAACCTCTTTCAACAGGTTGCTAACAAGTTTTGATTTTGCCGCCAACGGGCGTCAATTTTTGTTTCACAAAAACCATCAAAACTTGAAGACTTTTTTTTCGCGGGGCCCCCGTTGCTTGAATTGCAATGGTCTTTAGAATGGAATTGCTAAAAATTTGCATGAACTAAAAGGGTCCAAAAGGATAGTCGTTGACTTTTTTATATCGCCACACGGATTGGATTTTACTAACGAAAAATCTATGAATTTGATTTTCTGCTGGCCATCTCTGTTTTCATTGTAGCTGTTTGATTTCGACGGGCACAAGTCGTAACCTGTTGCTAACAAGTTTTGATTTTGCCGCCAACGGGCGTCAATTTTTGTTTCACAAAAACCATCAAAACTTGAAGACTTTTTTTCGCGGGGCCTCCATTGCTTGCCTTGCATAAAAAAAACGCAAGCCCTGTAACAGAGACTTGCGTTCATTTTCAATTAGAACTCTTCGCTTCTACCTTTCTTGTAGATTGCCGCACGGGAATTCCTTTGGGTCGGGGTGTGGAAGTTTGGTCTGGAACCTCTGGCTCTGTCCCTGTCTCTTCCGCGGCCTCTGTCTCCGCCGAAACCTCTATCCCTGTCGCGACCAAAACCGCGGTCTCCATCGAAACCTCTGTCCCTGTCACGTCCGAATCCACGGTCTCCGCCAAAACCTCTGTCACGGTCGCGGCCACCACGTCTTCTTCCGCCTCTGTCACGTCCTCCACCTGATTCACCGGATGAACCCTTTGTATCTACGTGGATGTGAGGGAAGCTTTCGTCCTGCTTTGACAGCAGCAATGCTCTTTCCGCGGCATCCTTTGGCAGACTCAAAAGACAGAACTTGTCCGCCATGTCGATTGCGTCAACGTCTTTTCCCTTTATGTTCAGTACATCTGAGAAGAAATCCGCGATGGAACGAGGACTGTATCCGTCGTGCCAACCCATCTGTACGTAAAGCCTGGTCTGGTTTTCGCCCAATCCTCTTGGAGAATCGCCACGGTCTGAACCTCTGTCCCTGCCACGTCCGTCGCGGTCCCTCTTGCCGCTGACGATATTGATTTTTCCGTAGCGGTTGCGGGCAAGTTCCTTTCCGTATGTGACAGCCAGCAAAGAGGCCACCACTTCCTTTGGATCCTGTCCTTCACAAAGCTCGTCCGCAAGGAGGTCAAACATTGGGTCTCCCTTGCGCAGGTGAGGGACCTTTGGTGCTGCCGGAATCTCGTCAGCTCCATCGGCTGTCTCCGTTCCTTCCGCCTGGGATTCCAGGTTTTCGTCCTTTGCCTGTGGTGCGTCCTCCACAACATGGTTCAGGCCAAGCTTGTCCTTTATCTGGGCAAACAGTCTTGCTTTCTTGGCTTCGATAACTTCATCGATGGATGGAATTTCACCTTCAATCATTTCGCCCTTTGCGGAGCGTTTCACTGCGTTCTTCAGGAATCCCAGCTTTCTTCTGGTTTCCTCTGGACGTACCAGTGTGACCGCCATTCCGGCTGCCCCTGCGCGTCCTGTACGGCCAATGCGGTGGACATAGGTCGGTCCATCGAATGGAAGCTCGTAGTTTACAACGTGGGTAAGTCCTTCGATATCAATACCGCGGGCCGCAACGTCTGTGGCCACAAGGATTCTTGTTTTCTTTGAACGGAACCGGGCAAGAATCTTTTCGCGCTGGCTCTGTGGAATGTCTCCGTGGAGTGCGGCGGCCTGGTATCCCTTTTCGTCCAGCGCCTTGCTGATGTAGTCCGCGTCGGATTTTTTCTGGACAAAGACAAGTCCAAAGAAGTCCGGCGAAATGTCTATCAACCTTACGAGGGCCTCAAGTTTCTCGCCTTCGCGCACGACCCAATATTTCTGGTCAATCAAAAGAGGTTCTTCCTCGTGGCCTTCCTCTTCAACAATCTCATAGTCGCCCATGAACTGTCCCGCAATGCGGAGGATTGGCTGAGGAACTGTGGCGCTGAACAGAAGCACGCGGCAGTCAGGGTTTGCGCATGAGAAGATTTCCTCAATGTCATCAACAAAGCCCATGTCCAGCATTTCGTCGCCTTCGTCAAGGATGAAGTATTCTATCTTGCTGATGTCCAGCGCGCCACGGTCAATAAGGTCCTGGACGCGTCCTGGAGTTCCGACCACAATCTCGACTCCGCGCCTAAGGGAACGTATCTGTTCGCTGTAGGAGGCTCCTCCGTATACTACGGTTGTGCGTGGGAATTTTCCTGTGGTGAAGGATGACATTTCTGTCTGTGTCTGCATTGCCAGTTCGCGGGTAGGTTCCAGGATGATTGCGCGGACATGACCCAAATCTTCCCTGAGGGTCTGGACCAAAGGAAGTCCAAAGGCGGCGGTCTTACCTGTACCTGTCCTTGCACGGGCAATGACGTTTGCCTCTCCGTTCAGCAGGCGCGGGATTGCCAGTACCTGGATTGGAGAAGGGTGAACGAATCCTTTTTTTTCAATGGCGGCCAGGACTGTTTCGTCCAGTCCCAGGTCCGCGAAAGAGATTTCGTCCGGATTGTCTGAATCCTGTGCATCTAATTCATCTGCTGCTGTCTGATTTTCTGTGTCTGTGAAATCAGCGTCCAAATCTGCCGGGACATAATTTTCCTGTCCGTCGGTGTTCTGAGAAAGAGTTTCTTCCATTTTTTCCCCTGCGCTCTTATTGCGCTACATGTAGCAAGAACCGCGCAAGGAATCTCTTTTTCTTCCCAATCCACAAGTCCCATTTAGAAAAGGAGGGGATGAAAGAAAACTGTCCCCAAAACCAATAAATGTCATGATTTTCTAAACTGTTCCACCGGCGGTTGCTGACTGTCATGTTTTTCTAGATAATGTGCGGACATTCTAATAACTTTATTTGTTTTACGCAAGGAGTTTTTGATTAATTTTGAATAATATTGAAGAAAATTGAAAGATTTTGATGTAAAGCGCGTCCGCCGCCCACACGGAAGAATCTTCCGCATGGGGTTGGTTTGCGTTATCTGGACAAAAGTTCCCCGTCAATGTTCATGTGCTTCGGGTCCGGAAATTCCAGGTCCAGGGATTCGCCGAAAGCGTAGTCGCCGCTGGTGAACAGAATCTTGTAGCAGGGTTCCGTGCGGTAGGTGAAACTCTGGGTCTGGTCCTCCCCGTTGCCTGAAAGGGTCACGGAAAGTGTGGACGCGGATTTCTTGAACTGGAACTTCATGGGCAGCACGGAATTTGTTGATTTGTAGATTCCGTTCAGCTTCTGGACCGAATCCACTTTCTTTCCGGAAAGGGATATGGACGAGCCGTTGAAATCGATGTCGAATCCGTTGTCCGTAAGGGCGATCACATATCTTTCGGTCTGACCGTTTGTGCCTGTGGTCGAAAGGATTCCTCCGTTCATAAGCAGGAAGTCCCCGGAAATGGTGTTGGTCTCACCCTTTGATATGTAGGTCCCTTTCTTCAGGTTGAAAGTTATTTTGGAACCGTCCTCAAATTTCCAGGTCCCGTCTATTGTCGGTTTTTTTGAGCCGCAGGAAACCAGTGAAAGTGTGGAGACCGCGGTGGCCAGAATCAGTGAGGTGATTTTTGAAATCTTTTTCATCAAGTTGCTCCCAGTAAAGAGGGGTATCCCTAAGGCCGCTGGTTTTAGGGGTCCCCAAAAATAGTCGGCATCCGAAAAAAGTTTTCCGGTGCCCCAGAACAGACGTTAACATGATAGCAGATATTTCCATTGTATGGAACAAATGGAACACCTTTCCATGTGCCGTACGGTTTACAGGTCCTCCAGATTGAACGGGGTTTCCTGGTAGACGTAATAGTTGAGCCAGTTGGAGTAGAAAAGGTGCGCGGTGCTTCTCCAGGTGGAACGCGGTTCCCTGGAAGGGTCGTCGCCTGGGAAATAGTTCTTCGGCGGCTGTATGTCGAGTCCCTTCGTCAAATCCCGCTGGTATTCTGTGGCGAGGGTGTCTGTATCGTATTCCAGATGGCCGGTCATGAAAATGGAACGGTTGTCCGTGGATTTTGCAAGGGTCATGCCGGTTTCCTCGTTCTTTGCCAGAAGCTTGAGTCCGCTGGTGTTCCGCACGTCCTCGGTTTTTATAAAGGTGTAACGGGAGGTGGGTACCGGGAAGCAGTCGTCGAATCCCCTGAGCAAAGGCTCGGTGGAATCTTCCATGGCGCTTTTGTATATCCCGGAAAACTTTGTGGCCACCGAGTGCTTCGGAATGCCGTAGAGGTGGTACAGGCCGGCCATTGCTCCCCAGCAGATGTAGAGGGTGGAGTATACGTTCTTTTTTGCGTAGTCCATTATCCTGCACAGCTCATCCCAGTAGTCAACGTTCTCGAAGGGCATCTGCTCCACCGGTGCGCCTGTTATAATCATTCCGTCGTACTTGTTCTTGAATATTTCGCTGGAGGGAATGTAGAAGCGGTCCAGGTGGTCCGTTCCTGTGTTCTTTGAGACGTGGTTCTCCATCCGCACCAGGTGTATGTTGATTTGCAGAGGCGTGTTGCCCAGAAGCCTGAGAAGCTGGGTTTCCGTGGCCACCTTTGTAGGCATCAGGTTGACTATGGCAATCTCGATGGGGCGGATTTCCTGGGTGGAAGCCCTTTCCTCTGTCATAACGAATATGTTTTCCTTTTCCAGAATGGATCTGGCCGGCAGGTTTTCATCAATTTTGATAGGCATTTTGTTTGTTGCTCCTATAGAGCAGACATTATAGCATAAAACGGTCTTATTTGCTATTATAGTATCCTGCATTAGATTATGGGGGAAAAAATGAAGTCAGATAAAAAAGCGGCTATTAAAAAATTGAAGGAAATGGTTTTCACAACAAAGCAGGAGCCTGAGGAGTTCCGGACAAATTTTGACAGGACTTTTTCAACGGTTTTTCTTCCAAACAATGTTGAGTGCAGCCAGGCGGAATATGGCGGAGTTACCTGCGATGTAATCTCTCCGGTGGTTTACTCATCCAAGCGTGTGGTTATCTATATCCACGGCGGTTCCTTTGTGGGAGGTTCCTGCAGGGGCTACAGAAATTTCTGCGCCTCCTTTGCAAACGCATCCTCCTGCCGCATGATTGTCCCGGAGTTCAGGCTGCCACCTACATATCCGTTCCCGGCTTCCATTGACGATCTGGTCAATGTGTTCAGGGCCGTCTACGAAGAGGAAAATGTTGCCAGGAACCTGGAGATAAGCGCCTCGGGTACGGACAACACCAGGGGACATATCGTTATTGCCGCGGACGGTAGCGGTGCAAGTCTGGCTATGGCCTTGATTTTTAAGATCAACAAGAAGTACCGCTCCAATATCCAGAACCTTGTGCTTTTTTCACCCTGGCTGGACCTGGGGTCGGACAATCCGATTATCGCTGGCGGTAAAAAGGTCAGCGACGGCGTAATCAGCGGGGATGCTCTGCACAGCGCGGTGGATAAATATACATACGCCACCAACATTTCCAATCCCCTTGTGTCCGCTTTGAGGGCGCCTGTCGAGGATTTTGAGGAATTCCCGCCGGTCTATATCCAGATGGGCGAAAAGGAAATACTTGTCCAGCAGGCAAAGGAGTTGCAGGACAAACTTGCCAAGGTAAATGTGGAATGCCTTGTGGACGCATGGCC
This sequence comes from Treponema sp., assembly GCA_045643225.1. GTDB lineage: Bacteria > Spirochaetota > Spirochaetia > Treponematales > Treponemataceae > Treponema_D. The sequence goes on from JAZUKJ010000019.1 coordinate 7,339, forward strand.
TGACATGATGTACATGTTCCAGATGGCGGACGAATTTTTGCCTGATTCTCATCTGGCGATTGAAAAGATCGGTAAATACATCAGCAGAAGGGAAGGCGATTCCCAGGAAGAAATAGAGGAAAGGGACAGGATTATCCGCAAAAATAATATTTTCCAGGGGGAGTAAAATGGAACTGCTTTCACCTGCCGGCAATGTTGACAAGCTGCGCTACTGTTATGCCTATGGTGCGGACGCCGCGTATATTGGACTAAAGAATTTTTCTCTCAGGGTCAAGGCCGACAATTTCTATGCTGACGAATTCAAGAAGGTCAGGGAGTTGAAGGATCTGTACCCGGGCCGCCGTCTTCACTGTGCGCTGAACATCAGTTTCCATAACAGGGAAATCGACCGGCTTTTGAATGACCTTCCATATTTCAAGGAATATCCAATTGACGCTTTCATTGTGCAGGACCTGGGTATTGTTCCCATCCTGCAGAAGAATTTTCCGGACGCCCAGCTCCATCTTTCGACCCAGGCCAGCTGCATGAACCGGGAGGCGGTCAAGATGTACAAGTCCCTGGGATTTAGCCGGGTGGTCATGGGACGGGAAGCCTCTCTGCAGGAGATTGCGGAAATCAAGGACGCGGTGCCGGACATGGAGATTGAATGTTTTGTCCACGGAGCCATGTGCATTGCCTATGCCGGACGCTGTTTGATGAGCGCCTACCTGAATGGCCGTTCCGCCCAGGAAGGGTTCTGTTCCCACACCTGCCGCTGGGACTATGACGTTATGCTGCCGGGGTCTGTTGATACCCCTTCGTCCTATTCAAGGGAGGCGCTGTCCATTGCCCAGAGCGGTGAACTGGTTTTGCAGGAACATAAAAGGCCCGGAGAATATTTCCCGGTATACGAGGGAGACAATTTTACGGCGGTGCTTTCGTCAAAGGATTTGTGCATGATTGACCATCTGGCCGAACTGAAAAAGGCTGGGGTCGATTCCCTTAAAATTGAGGGACGCATGAAAAGTGTCTACTACGTGGCCATGATCACCCGTGCCTACCGGAAAGCGTTGGACGCGCTGGACGGAAAGATAAGCGCCGGGGAATCCAGGCCGTTCATTGATGAACTATACAAGGTGAGCCACCGGCCTTACGCCACAGGATTTTATTTTAGCCGCGACGATGCCGACGTGACTGTTTCCGGGGCCAGCGATAGCGAATGGGATTTGGCGGCTGAACTAGGGAACGTACTTTCCGACGACGAAATGAATCTGGTCCTGAAAAAGGGTGAGGAACTTACCGGGCGTCAGAAAGAGGAGTACGAGGCGATGGTTCCGCAAGCCAGGGCCGCCCACGACTTGAGGGTGAAGAATCATCCGGACAGTTTTCTTCCTGGAGTCAAAAAGATTGACGGCTGGAAAATGTATCCACTCAAGGCGCTGAACATGATTGACGGGGATTCTAAACTGGAAATTGTTGCCCCCGACATCTGTGGACAGGCGGTGGACCAAAAGGATTTTATCCTTGTCAATCCAAATACCGGCGAGGTTTACCGCTGGTGCTGTGACGGTCATCCCTGCGTAATCTACACGAACCTTGAGATTCCTTCCGGGGCGTTGCTCAGGTCTTGGGTAAAAGAAAATCCAAGGCTCAAGGGTGGAAGATAGAAAAGATTTTTAAGATTAAAAAGGCCCATCCAAAGTGATGGGCCTTTTGTTGTCTACCGTTTCCAGAAGGAAGGGGAGAAGAACATTATCATTGTAAAGAATTCAAGACGTCCTGCCAGCATTGCGAAACAGTAAATCCATTTAACGGCGGTGGGAAGCCAGCCGTAGTTGCAGGCAGGTCCAAGCAGACCGAATCCTGGACCTATGTTCCCGATCATGCTCATGGCCCCTGTGAAGGAGGTCAATATGTCAAGGCCGAACAGACAGGCGGCGAAGGTCGTTATGAATACAAGCAGCAGGTAGAAAAAGAAGAACGCCGTGACCGTAACGCCGATTTCGTTTTGGCGGGGCTGCTTGTCGATTCTCATCTTGAATACGCCACGGGGATGCAGAAGCCTTAGCACCTCGTTGTGGGCCATCTTTGAAAGCACGACCCATCTTATGACTTTGACGCCACCTCCGGTCGAGCCTGCGCATCCTCCAATAAAGAACAGGACAAAAATTATTGCCTGGCTTGCATTTGACCAGGTGGTAAAGTCGTCGGTGGCGAAACCTGCCGTGCTTATGACGGAAAGGGACTGGAAGGAAGAGTACCTGAGGGACTGGAAAAAGCCGCCGTATCTGTTCATTTCGAACAGGGCTATCAGGATGCTTGAGCCAAAGACTATTCCCAGGTATGCCTTGATTTCCGAATTGTTTTTGATTGTCTGGAAGTCCCTGCGGAACAGGCTGTAGTAAAGCGAGAAGTTGATTCCGGCAAGCAGCATGAAGGTTGTGATGATCCAGTCCACGGCCGCGGAATTGAATCCTCCGACACTGGCGTTGCGGGTTGAAAATCCTCCCGTACCCAGCGTGGAGAATGCATGGCAGATGGATTCATAAAAGCTCATCTTTCCGACAAACTTCAAAAGAATTGCTTCCGTTACGGTCAGTCCGAAGTACATGAACCAGAGAATCTTGGCGGTGGTGGTGATTTTTGAAGTCAGCTTGCCTTTTTCAGGTCCGGTGGTTTCGGCCCTTATCAGCTGAAAACCTCCGACCCCCAGAAGAGGAAGCAGGGCAACGGACAGGGCCACAATTCCCATACCTCCAAGCCAATGGGTCATGCACCGCCACAGGTTTATTGTGTAGGTGTACGGAATTTCCTCAATTTCGCTCAATATAGTGGAACCGGTCGTTGAAAATCCCGACATGCTTTCAAAAAAAGCGTCAACGAATTTTGGGATGGCACCGCTGGCGCAATACGGTATTGCTCCAAAAAGTGCGGCCGCAATCCACGCAAGGGCGACCACAACAAAACTGGACCTTGTGCTGAGCCTTGAGGTTTTGTTTTTTCCAAGAAGATAAAAAAGGACTCCAAAAAAGACGCTGGCCACCATCGGGACAATGAAATAGGGAAGCACCTTTGTTTCCTTGAAAACTATTGCACAAATTATTGGCAGAATAAAAGTCAGTCCCACGATGGCCATAATCAGAAAGACCACTCGTGCAACGGTGAATGCCATGCTGGCGGTTTTAGTCTTTTCCACTTATCAACTCCAGAATCTTTTTGTCGCTGGCTTCCTGAATCAAGACAATATGGTCTCCCACATTTAGAATTGTATTTCCGTTTACAAGGTCGTAGCTTTGGGAACCCGGCTTTTTAATCAGCAGCATAAGGAATTTTCCCGGCTGTGCAATTTCTTTCAGGGATTTTCCGATTACCTGGCTTTTCTGTGGAATATCACACTCAATGATTTCGAATTCCCCGGTGGATACGGTATGGACTTCCTTTACGTTTTCTCCACGCAGGTGACTCATGATGCTGTCAACAACTGTGTCGCGGATTGGGACAGCCACATCCACGCCCATTTTTTCAGCTATGGACGAGAAGGCGGAATTTGTGATGAGGGCGACCGTATTTTCGACTCCTATGGCCTCAAAATAGGATGCCACCATGAGGTTCAGTTCGTGGTTGTGGGTGGCGCAGATGCAGAGGTCAAATTTATTGAGGTTTTCTTCCGTTATGAAATTTTCATCGGTGATGTCTTCCTGGAATACCTCCGCCTCCGGGAATCTTTTGGAGGCCTCGTCACATAGATCCTTGTCGCTGTCAACAATCAGGAATCTCTGGAAACCTGTCTTTACGGTCTTTTTCTTTCCCAGCACTTTTGAAAGGAATGTAGCTTTTTTTGTGCGGGAACGGTTCTGGAACAGCATCTCGGCCACCAGGGTTCCGATTCTTCCTATTCCGACAAGGACTGTTTTACCGATATTGCGCTTTTCATCGCCACAGATGTTCCTGATCTCATTGAGGTTGTCCCTGTGGGAGAGGACACCAATGGAATCACCGGCCTGAAGGATTGTGTCTCCGGCTGGAAGGGATGAGCCGTCCTCTTTTTCGACAAACACAACAATCATCGGCTTGTCGCTAAGGTTGCGGATGTTTTTGAGCGGGACACCATCAAGTTTGCTTCCCTTGTTGATTTTGACGGTGGTTAGTTCGTAGGCACCGTCGCCAAGAGGAATGACATCCGAAACCCCATGCTCGACGGCAGTGACTATTGCCTGTGCCGCCTCCACGTCCGGGTTGATCATGTGGTCTATTCCGTACAGAGGTCTATGATTTTTTGTAAAGGTCTCGGCATGGTGGGCCGTCGTCTTGTTGGTGTTTACATAATAGGCATAGTTCCTGACCCTGGCTATTTTCAGTACCTTCGGATAAATCGAGTCCACGAGGGAACAGGTGATCATGTTGATTTCGTCGTTTTCCGTTACAGCGACCAGGGCATCGGCCGAAGAAATACCAGCATCCTCGAGGGTCTGCAAATCATTTCCGTCTGCATAGGTTATTGTGCAGTCAAGTGTATCCCGTAGACTTGATACGTTTTCCGCATCGTTGTCTATCATCGTCACGTCATTACCTTTTTCATTGAGCAGCCTTTTTGCCAGCTGTACGCCGGTGAAACCTGCACCTACAATTACTATCTTCATGGCAAAAGTATAGCATAGTTTTTTAATTGATTGAACCCAGGCGGCCCGTTGAGGGGGCCTCTAAAGATTGCAATTCTTAGGGATGTCCTTGATGAACATTTCCAGTTTTTCTGTCAGGTTTCCGTTGGCTATCAGGGAGGCGCTGAAGGACTGGAACACTTTTTTTGTCCTGTCCGAATCCAGCAGGGCATTGAATATTGCTTCCCCTTCCGTTATGTCTTTTCTGCAACCCGCCAGGGCATCCTGTGCTTCCGCGCAGGGGGCTGCCTGTTCCGTTTTGTTGTAAATCATCATGGCGTTCAGATAGTTCTGGTACTCCCGGCCAAGTCCTGCCTGGTCAAAATGGTTCTTGATTTTATCAACAACCGCCCGGACTTTCACAAGCTGATATTCCTCGTCCTGGACATAGGCGTTCCATAAAAACGGGGCACCACAAAGGCAGACGCGGGAAAAGGAGTCCTCTCCGCGGATAAAGTTGAAGTCGCACAACGTCAAAAGGGAATCCCAGCTCTGCTGATCAAGGTAGGGCAGTTCCGTAAGGTTGAACGGTCTGCCGTGTTTTTCCCAGGACTCTTTTAGGGAATTGAAGCTTAGTCCGCTGGCTGCGAATATGTTCAACCTGAAATCCCGGTCCCTTTCCTGCCGCCTGTCTTGGAACCTTTTTAATGCCAGCACCAGGGGCTCCAGATTTTTGTCATAGGCAAAGACTGTTGCGTTGAAGAAGGTTCCGTCGAAATGTGAAACAAAAGCATCCGCCTGTCCGCCGGATTTTTTTGCGGCAATAAAAACGTGAAGTTTTTTTATGGCAAGGCTCCTGCTGGATAGGTTCTCCATGAAATCCTTGTCCAGTACAAGTCCCCCGGTTTTGTCCGTGAAGCCCGGCATGAAGTTGATTTTCTTTACCAGGGCCGACCTTGTTCCGCTTTTCAGCAGGTGGAAATCATCTGCCCAGTCTTCGGCGGTAAGGTATTCCACGTTGACAATCTGGACAGGAGAGGTGCGCTGTTTGTCAAACAGGATTTCGTCAAGCCATTCCGGTCTGCCGCACTGGAAACATTCAAGTATCAGCTGGGGAGGATTCTCTATAAAAAATTTTTTGCATTCCACATCTGCGTTCCAGTCAAGAACAGACCAGCCGTTAAAAATCTGGTAAGGGATTTCTTTTATTCCGGGGGCCATTGCGGAAAAAGATTGCAGGTTGCTTACGACAAGGGAAAGCTTCAGGTGCGGATACTTTTCGCTAAGGCTTCGGGAAAGCCGGTATACAAAACCGATGTCGCCATAATTATCTACAACTTTGCACAATAGGGTCACATGCATTTTATGGATTCCTTATCAATACTTCTGCGGCCTGCCGTAAGTTCCGGCCACACTATATTCTGTTTCCGGAACCGTTTTCCGGATATGCACCATAATACTCCCAATTATTCCATAAAGTCCACTGCCTTTAAAAAACTTGAAAATGCTTAGCCCATAACTTATAATTATATGGAAAAATTGTTTGTCCGATGGTAAGTAATGAGTAGAAGAATAGAACGAAGAAAGCAGATTTTTGTTAACTGGATTAGAATCATCATGGGTGGACTTTTGTCGGTCGCCTGTGCGTTTGCGCTGGTCTATTATGTCTATAATTCAGCGAACACTGTTGACGCTGGGTTCAGGACAAAGGCGGATTCTCAAAACCGGGACGTGCTGACGGTTCAGCAGATAATCATCGAAATTGAAAACGGGGACGGCAAATCGGCTCTCGAAAAAATAAATGCAATCGATTCCACTTTTTCGGATAAGGCGGTGCTGGAATATCTGAAAAATTTCAGGGACTATTATCTTAGGCACAGCGGAAAAGAAAAAAAGCTTGAATGCAGGGACACTTTGTATTTTGTCCAGCGTTCCGTTGACCTGAAAAATTTTTTGACTGCCAACCATGTCCAGAATTATATTTCATACCTGGAGGCGATTCCATATTTCTGCATCAAATACTTTGAGCAGGGACAGAACGCGAATCTGAAAAAGAAAAATGCGTCAAACCTGGAGCTGTATGAAAGCTATATAAAGACCTTTATCGAAGCCGGCTCAACGACCATTACCTCCTCCGAGGCGGACATAATCTGCCTTTACATCAGCGCAAAGAAAAAAAGCAACGGAAATTCTGACATGGAGATAGGGCAGCTGCAAAAGGAAATCGAAAAAATTCAAAAGGATTATATGAATCAGCTTGGAGAGAATGGAACCTGCGTCCGTCAAAGGGATGCCCTGGAAAGGATGCATTCCTGGTGCGTCGATAAAATCAATAAGCATTTTATAAGTGATCTGCTTGTCGGATTTTTTCCATCGTATAAAATTCCAATAGAAAAAAAATAGGTGATAGCATGTCAAATAAAAAATTAAATGTCTTTACTGATTATTCAAAAAAAATATTGATTCTGGGCCTGGGATTTTTATGCACTGTTTCGTCCCTGGTTTTTCAGTCAAGGGCAGGATATATCCGGCTGGCGATCAGCAATGTTTTTTCCGACCTTACCATGTTTGTAATCAGCACCATGTGCGCTTTCAATATCTACGAATATGTTCATGCATGTGAAGGCAGGGGGAAGGCTTTTTCATTTTTGGATATCCTGGAGGTTGCCGGGTATATGCTGATGAGCTGCGGTTTTTTTAATGTCGTCATGATTCCTTCCTCAGGATTTGGATTCATTGAAATAATCGTCGTGCTTGTCTATCTCTTGGGAATATCTTTGGCCCAGGGAATAAAGACTAAAAAAATTCGCTTCACCGGAAAAAATCCTTGGGGAATATATATCTTTGGCTGCCTTCTGTTGATAATCAAGGTGTTCCTGTTTTATCTCCTTGATGAAAATGTATACCTTCAGTTTGCGGAAGGAAACACCCTGCTCAGGTCGTTGATATTTGCCATAACCCTGTTTGGTGCTCTAGGAATTCTGCGGCTTCTTTCAGGAATCGGTTCGGCCAGCCTTGGGATTGTTCCTGAGAAAAAGAGCCGTAGCAAGGCGGACATAAAAAATGTTGTGGTCAAAGTATGGAAGTCCCTGGTCCAGGGAATAAAAAAACTTGTCTCATTTGTTCTGGTCTGTTTTTCCGGATGGGTCGGGATTATAATTCTGGTTGTGGGCGGCCTTGTCATTTTGGGAATCGGTATTTTTGCTTTCAATAAATTCTTCGATTCCGTCATGCATTTTGTGGAACCCCTCCTGCAAAAATTCCTGACGACCGGTGAATATACTGTTAACCCGGGGCCCGTGTATACCTTTGGTCAAATCCTGGCGTTGCTAATTTATACCTTCTTTGTTTTCTATATCACAAAAACGAGCGCGACGAATATTGAAAAATGTTGCATCGGCACACTCGAAAATTATGTCCTCAACGAACCTGAATTCAAAAACATCAGCAGGAATGATTTAAGGGAAAAAATATTGCTTGAGTTCAATGATGAAAAGAATGAGATAAAAAAAATATCCCTTGCTTCGGATAGAAGCGAACTGGAAAAAATAGCAAGGGACTGCATATCTGGGGATGCTTGAGAAATGGGGTCAGAACCTATGCTTCCTCTTTGATTTTTATGGGAGAAAATTATGGAATTTAAATCGGATAACGAGAACAATGCTTTGATATCTCTTTCCACTGAAAAATGTGATGCCTACAGGATGGCCCTGAAGCAAAATGAAAGCAAGGTCCTTTCTCTGATTGGCGAAAATGGTATGAACTTTTCCGCTGAACAGCTTTACTCCATGACCGAAAATTATTTTTCGGATAACAACGACAAATATCTTTTTGAGGATCTGCTCGTGGAGGAGCATATTCCGTTGCTGTCATTTTCTGATGTGCTTTTGGAGAAGGTGTACCAGAAAACAAAGGACTTCGCTCTTGGGTCGAAAAGCAGATTCCTTGAGGCCGCAAGGCTTGGCTCGTTGGATTACAAATATCTTCTGCACAAGGATAGGGTGGACGATATAATAGTAAAATGTTGCATGGATGGAAAAACCCCTTCAACAAATCTTTCCGATGAACAGATTGCCACAATGATGGACCTTGCTGAATATAACGCCTCCACAAAGTCCATGGAATCTTTTCATGCAATCTTGAAATCCCTTTCCGCGAAACTGAAAAAGGATTTGACTCCAAAAGGGGTGGGGGTGTTCAAGAAGAAAATTTCTGATGAAGAAAAAGAAAAGACCCTCGTGAAATTTGAGAAGGATGTTTCCAAACTTTTTGACGCCCTGGGACGGATTATAAACTATTACATAGAGAGCGGGCTCACCGATTTTTATGACAAAGTCTCTCCTGTCGCCATAGAAGAATTTTTTGATCTGATGGATGATGTAAGAAAAGAATTTGGCCGTGAAGAAAATGGCCGGAAAACTTTGAACGTGTCATACGAGGAATTCCTTCTGCAGTTCATAAACTATTACGTAAGTGTCGCGCAGATAAAGAAACTAAGCGAAAGCGGTTCCTTTGTTCCTGTTTCGAACTGGAAACTGAACGAAGCTTTCCGCATTTTGGGGGAATATTCCAGCAACCCGGGAATACAGTATCAGCTGATAGAAAAATACGCCAAGGAAAAAAACAATAGCATGATGTATTTTCCTTTTGAAATAATCAGCGATATTTTGTGCAAAAGCGATAGCGGATGGGACATAAACAAAAAATGTCTGGATGTTGTTTTTGAGGTAGTTTCGGAAAACGAAATAGAGCGTCCGAAAATTGAAAAACTTGTTACCCAGGTCGTGGTCGATTTTACCCGCAGCGACAGGGTCAGGCAGGAATCCTTCTTCCGTTATTTTGATCTGATAAAAAATGACCTGCGCTCTCTTGTCCCCTGGATTAAGGATTCCATTGTTCCAAAAATATTTTGCGGGGAATATAGCAGGGCATCGGTGTCCATTGCATCAAAAATTTTAAGTCTTGAAGGGACAGATGGAATTGATGATGGGCTTGATGCTTCAAGGGAAAAGTGTGTTGATTATTTGAAAGAAAATTTTGAGTCAGATTCTCTTGAGATATTGAACACGATAAAGAACTTCCTTTGCCTGCAGTCATGCAGGAATTCGGTTTTAAAGGAAAAGATATATGAACGTTTTTATTCCGCCTTCGGCTCCGACAGTGGCAAAAAGATTCAGTTCAATCATGAAATCCTTGAGGGATTAAAAAATGATGAAAACTCAAGGGCCTTCCTGAGCCATGTATGCGCGGCCAATTTGGATTTGACAGGGGACTTTGCCGATTCGCAGAAATCAATACTCAGGGACAGCGTGGATTTTTTGATTGATGCCGCCAGCGTCAATGATGACAATTCCGTGGCGGTCCTTTCGAAATTTATTTTTGAAGGAAAAGACCGGGCCGTCTCAAAGGATGCCCTGGATAAAATCCTTGGAAATGGAGATGCCGGTGCAAAGAAAATCTGTTTTTCGCTTATAGGAAAAATCTGCAAAAAAAATGAGTCGGTCGAGGATGAAAATCATGCCGAGGTTTTGAAGGCCGTTCTTGATTATCTGTTCCACATGTCCTCCGATGAAAACCTGGACGTGGACAAGAAATTGCTCCTTTTCCTGGGAATTGATTTTAGCATCGACCGGTTTGCTCTGTCGGAATACGGTAAAAAATCTGTCAATTATATGTGGAGCAAAAACGAAAACAATTCTCCCCTCTGGCAGGAAATAAAATTCGATTACATACAGACAATCTCAAAATGCCGCAGCGTTGACATTCTGCAGTATGCATTCGAGAAAGCCTGCAGGTAATCCGTGCCGATGGGGGACATCCATTTGTCTACAGGTCCTGGGCAACCATAGGGATTTCATCGTCATCGTCACCGGCCAGTTTTGCCAGGTCGGATACAATTTTATATCTGGCGGCCTTCTGCCAGGTTGTTCCGGCTTCCTCCAGCGACTGCATCTGGGCGTCCTGTTTTTTCTGCTGCCTTTCAAGAGCGACCTTTGCGGCCATCAGGATATTTGAGGCGGCGTCGGCCCTTACATGCAAAAGTTCTGCGACCTCGGATTCCGGTGCCCGGGACAAAGCCAAAAGGGTGGTGTATTTTTTCATCAGCAGCTTGTCCCTTTCTTTTCCGATGCCCGGCAAATCGATGAACGGAGAAACGGTGTTCTCTTTTGTGCGCAGGTTCTGGTTGCGGCTTGTGGCAAAACGGTGGGTTTCGTCGCGGACCCTTTGCAGCAGTCTCAGAGCGTCGCTTCTTTTTGGCAGACAGATAGGCTGGGAAGCATGGGGTCTCCAGATTTCTTCATCCCGCTTGGCCAGGCCCGCCACAGGTATATCAAGGTCCAGGGATTTGAGGATTCCATCCACGGCGTTCACCTGTCCTATACCTCCGTCTATCAAAATCAAATCAGGCAGTTCCTTTTTTTCGTTCACAAGTCTTGAATAGCGTCTGGAAGTGGCCTCACGCATGGACTGGAAATCATCTATATAACCGTCCGTTGTTTTAAGTCTAAAATATCTGTAGTTCTTTTTATCCGGGTTCCCGTTGTAAAAGCTGATAAGGGATGCCACCGGAAATTTTCCGCCGATGTGGGCAATGTCGAAGCCTTCAATCCGGACAGGAAGCCGGGATAGTCCCAGGACCTTTTTCAGTTCCTCCATGGCAGGGTAGTCGCCGCGGTCCCTCAATCTTCTGACAATATCTTCCTTTGCATTCTGTCTGGCCATCTCAATCGCCGCGATATGCAGTCTTGAGGCCGGCATGGAATCGGTGACCATTTCTATGCAGTTTTCCACATTGTAGGTCTCCTTGAACCATCTGGTCATATTCTCCATACCTTCCTGGCCCATGACGTAAATGTGGGGCGGGATCGTTTCCTTTTCGGTGTAGTAGGCCCCCATGAATTCCGGTATGACCTCTGTATCTTCGTTCAGGGATTGGGTCCGGTAGTTGTCCCTTCCCAAAAGTTTTCCAGACCGGATTTTCAGTACCGTGAAACTTACCAGCTCTCCTTCGCGCCATGAGGAAATATAATCCCTGTCGTCCCCGTCAAAGCCTTCGACTATGTTTTGATTCTGCAGCACCGACAAAGCTTTCAGGCCATCCCTCAGTCTGGCCGCCTTTTCAAAATTCAGGGCCGCCGCCGCCTCTTTCATGGCTTTTTCAAGTTTTTTGGCAGTTTCGTCACCTTTATTCTCAAGAAGTGTTGAGATTTCATCGATAAATTCATCATAGGTGGAGGAGTCGCATTTGCCCAGGCATGGAGCAAGGCATCTGCCTATGTGATAGTACATGCAGGCGGAACCGTTTTCTGGATCCTTTTTGTGAAAGGACTTGCAGTGACGTAACGGATATATTTCGTAGAGTGTTTCTATAAATGTATCCAGGGCCGCGGCATCGGGGAAGGGACCAAAGTATCTAGAGCCGTCCTGTATGACACGGCGGGTCTTGAAAATCCTTGGAAAAGTTTCCCTGGTGATGCGCAACACGGGATAGGATTTTCCATCCTTGAGGTTGATGTTGTAGCGCGGCGTGTGCTGTTTTATGAGGTTGTTTTCCAGAAGGAAAGCCTCGTATTCATTGTTCGTGGTGATGTATTCAATACTGCGGGCATGGCTGACCAATAACCTTGTCTTGATGTCCTTATTTCCACTAAAATAGGAGGTCAGGCGGTTCTTAAGGTTTTTTGCCTTGCCTACATAAATGATTGCTCCCTCGCCGTTGCGCCAGAGGTAAACTCCGCTTTGGTTGGGGGCTTTCAACGCTGTTTGGTGCAGAACTTCCCTTGGACTTACAGGTCGGCCTTGTTCATGACCGTCCTGCTCCAAAGAAATCTGTGCCGCGGTTTGTTCTGGGTTGGGAGGAACAATTGATGCTTGAACTGAATTCTGTTGAGAATCAGATGACTGTAATGATGGGTGGTCGGACAAATGCATAACAAGAGAATACTTTTTTTATCAATATTTTGTCTACTGATGGCGGGCGTTGCCTCAGCTGATGAAAGGGTTATTACCCTCGGAGGAAAATCCGGCTGGTCAAAGATCCAGAGAATGGATGGAGTCACGATGGGCTCCGGAAGATACGGATATGACTGTATCCAGCTGGACACAAACAACAGGAAGGTCGGCAATACAACGGACCTTCTGCTGGATTTTGAGGATTCAAACTTTGGGGATGTATCCGGAAACTATACGGTACGTTCAAACAGGTTCCAGTATTCAACCGCCGCCAAAATGGGTAAGGGTTCTGCATTGAGCCGCGGAAACGGGGGGATAAGACTTTCCGGTGGCCGCGACACAATCTTTGGAAAATCGGGGCTTACGGATTCTTTCATAATTGAGTTCTGGCTTAATCCTTCCGTCGCTGACAGCGGTGAGGTGGTCCTTTCCTGGCGTTCTTCCCGTACTGAAAACAAGTGGCCGCTTTATCAGATGATTTCCGCAAATTTCAATAACAACCATCTCTGCTGGGAATTCACAAATATTTTCAATGGCTACAAGGAAAACAACGGTGAAGTCACCTTGTCCAGCTACAGGACGGTTGTTCCAAACGTGTGGGCCCATCATTCAATCAGTTTCAACCAGGATACAGGTCTCCTTGAGTACCGCATCGATGGAAGGATTGAGGACATGCGCTATGTCACCACAAACGGCCGCGAGACTGGTGGAGCAATCTACAGTCCATATCTTGGGGTTGTGGCCGACCTTGAAATCTGTCCATCCTTTACAGGACGCATCGATGATTTCCATATCCAGCGTTCAGCCGAAAGCACTGCGGCCTCTTCCCTCAGGTATGATTCCTTCAAGGGAACCGGCGGTCGTTTTGTGACGGAGCCGCTCCTTGTTTCAAGGTGCGCAATCCTGAACCGCATTGACGCCATAACAAACGAACCGGCCCAGACTGATGTGGTCATGTACGTTCGCAGCGGTGACAACTACTTTGGTTGGACCGACAATGAACCTGCCTGGGTTCCGATTGACAATCACAAGGATATCAAGGATGTGAACGGAATGTATTTCCAGGTGGCAGTTGATCTGTATCCTGACGGAAACGGATCGAAAACTCCTTCCGTAACTCAGCTGGATATGCATTTCACCGAACATCTTTCCCCGTTGCCTCCATTCACATTGGTCGCTGAACCGGGAAACGGTCAGGTCACTTTGACCTGGAGCTATTCAGTTGATGATGATGCCGGTGGATATTACATATACTATGGCGAACGCCCTGGTGAATATCTTGGACGGCAGGCCTTACAGGGGGATTCTCCAATCAATGTTGGAAATGTTGCGAAGATGACCTTGAAGGGACTGACGAACGGCAAGATATATTATTTCGCGGTGGCAACCTATTCGAAACTGGACGACCGCATTATCGGTGTGCTTTCTAAGGAAGTGTATGCTAGACCTTTACGGAAGGGTTATGCCGATTGATTTGTAAAAACTAAATCCTGGCAATGGTAATTCCTTGCCGGGATTTAATTGCATATGGTAATCTCCAAAAAATATCAGGATGATATTTTTTAGAGATGCCCATATATATTCCTTTATAGATATGTTCCCGGGCCGTTGGCAATTGTTCGACAGGTGGCGGGAATGTTTTGCATTATGGAATGATATGGCGCTAGATGGGAGATTTGATTCCATCAGTAAAGAGAGGATAAGATGAGCGACAACAATTCTACAAACAATCTGATGTTGGAACGAGCAAAAGCTGCGGTTCTTTCCCGTGACTACAGTTTGGCGACCCGTTTGTATAGAACTCTGCTTCAATCGGAGCCGGATAACGTTGACCTGCTTTTTGCGCTTGGCGATTTGTATCAAAAATCCGGTAACGATGAAAAGGCTATTCCAATTTACAAGCAACTGATTGAAAAAAATCCAAAGGATGTTGCCTCCATGAATTTCCTCGGTTCCATTTACCGTCGCATAAAACAGTGGAACGAATCAATAGATATCCTTGAAAAAGCCGTTATCGTAGATGAATCGAATACCCAGACTTTCTATAACCTGGGATTTACCTATAAACTCATGGGCCGGAATGAGGATGCCATTGAATGTTTCAACACTGTCGTGGAAGAAAATCCCAACGACGTTTTGGCCTACAACCACATCGGCTCGATCTATGCCTCCGAACATGAATATGAAAAGGCCGTCGCCGCGTATCAGCGTGGATTGAAGATTGATCCTAACCATCCGATCCTTCATTTGAATATTGCCCACAGTTACGAAAAACTTGGAAGCGATGATCTGGCCGCAAATGAATACGAAGCCGCCCTCCGTTCAAAACCGGGCTGGCTTGATGCCATTGACGGATATGCCGATCTGCTTTTGAAGAGAAAGGAGACAAAGGAAGTTTCCGAGATGCTTCTCCAGGCAATCCGCTTGAATCCTCAGGCCGCGTCGGTCCATTCAAAGATGGGCCGCGTGTATTCCCTTCTTGGGGATTACATTGGTGCGGAGTCAGAGTTCAATGCATCATTGAAAATAGACCCAAAGGATTTCAGGACCCTTGCCGATTTGGCCGAGACCTATTTCAAGAACGGAAAGTTCATTGAATCAATGAGGACCATGAAGAAGGGTGACGAGCTGTGCGCCGATTCAGATATATCCTTTATGCGCCGTTATGCGGAGTTGATGATGGATGCAGAGAAGTTGAACGCCGCCGGTCATAAAATAAAGCTGCTTTGGGAAAAAGATTCCGAGGATCTGGAGACCCTGAATCTTCTTGGCCAGTACTATATCTGCAAAAACGAGACCGCAAAAGCTGAAGGCTGCTATCAGAAAATAAGGAGCCTTGATCCTTCATATCTGGAATACCTGCTTGGTAGTGCAAAACGTTACGGACAGACCGGAAGATATGTGAAGGCGGAACAGGAGATTAAAAAATTCTTGCAGTCGGAGATTAACAGCCAGAAGGGATTGGAAATCTACGCGAAGGTTCTTGAGAAGCAGGGAAGATACGAAGAGGCCCTGGACGAGTACCAGAAATTGGCCGCACTGGATTTGGACAATATTGAATACCGCAGTTCAATGGAGCGTATTGCACTTGCATTGGAAGGCGGCCAGGAGGAATACGATTTCAGTTCCCCGGATATGATGGAACAGGAAACCATGTCTGAGTCCATGGACGACCTGGAAACGCAGATGCGCAGCACCGATGAGAATTCCAGTTACGAGTCCGGCGCCATAATGCCTTCATTCGATTTTACGGATATCGATGAACAAAGGATGAGCCAGGCGGAAATGATAAACAGCAAAAACCGCGGCTACAGTTTTGAGGGCCTCACAATGGAAGACCATTCCATGAATTCACCGTTCACCCACAATGTTGATGAAGATATCATGGCAAGCAATGCGGTGGACGATTTTGATAACCTGGTCCCTGAGCCTGAAAAGGAACCTCAGGAAGACATCTCAATGGGATATCTCAACAGCCTTCCTTCAAATGGAACCGGCATGGGCAATGGACCGGTAGAGGGATTGATGGGAGACAAATTCCTTGAAGAGGATATTGTGGGCGGAAAAAAAGTTCCTAACCGTACCCTTGATGTTTCTGACGGATGGGACGACAGTGATGACGAATTGAACGCCCCTGAACCTTCTCCAACGCCAAGACGTTCCGGAAACGCTCCTGCTTTTGATGGCGACCAGAATTATGGACCGGAGGCCTCAGGCAACGGAGGTTCAGGAAATGGTGGCGGATTTGCTTCCAGTTCCGCAATCGCTGGAGATTTGGCTGCCCCAGGTGAAGAGGTTCCGGTCGATGATGCCGAGACTGCTGTGGCCATGGCCGACGAAAGTCTTGATATCAGTGATGAAATGGAATCAATTGAAAATGAGGACGACACTTCGGACGACGTTACAATGGAAGGCAGCGACGACATCTTTACTCCTGAAGAAGATGCCTCCTCTGAGGATTTCATGGAATTCAGCGACGAGGAAATGGCTGACGATGATGAAATGCAGGTGGACCAGATTTCCGATGGCGCCGACGTTGAGTCCGATGAAATGGACAATGGATACGGAATGTCGTTCGATGACGACGAAGAAGATATCTTCGGCGGAAGCAAAGAGTATTCTGATTCCCAGACTGAAATGGTTTATGAAGATGAGCCAGAGGATGAGGAACAGGCTTTTGAATCCGAGGATCTTAATGATTCAATGGAATCAAGGGAAGAGCTGGTAGAAAATGTGACGGAGACAATCCCTTCCGATGATTCCGGCGACGATTCCGTCATAGATGACATGGAATTTGAATCGGATGCCAAGGATGAAACTCTTGATGAAAATCCTGAGGACGACATCCAGGGTGAGCCTCAATCAATTGACGTGAATGTAAGCGTGGAGGAGCAGGACTCTGATGACGGGGACTTCTCTCTTGATGACGGAAACCAGATTGAAGATGCAGAAGAAAATCCTGAGGAAATCTTCCCTGAGCCGCAGCCGGCTGAAACTTCCGAACCAGCTGGTGAACCGGAAAATGAATGCATGCTTTCCGCGGAACTGTTCATAAAACTTAGGGAGCTTAGCGAATATCTTCCGTTTGACAAAAAGCAGCAGTTCCTTGAAAGCCGTGAAAATCTTCAGCTGGAATATTTGATTAAAAAATTGAGCGGAGATGCTGGGCTTCTGGAAACTGCCCACGACATCCGTGAAAAAATGAATCTTGCTGACAGCGAAGTTTTTGAGTTGGACAAGGAAGACGCCCGCGGTATTTTGAATTACATGAAATCCTATATCGCGTCCCTTCCGGATCATAATATTGCACGTTCACTTGAAGGTGAAGTGGAATCGGCCATCGAAAAACTTTAGTAGCTAGACAGATAAAATGAAAAAACTATGTGATTTTGTTTACGGAATTGTAGGACTTGGACTTATGGGCGGCTCCCTTGGAAAGGCTATCCGCGGCAACATTCTTTCAGGTCCAAATTCCAACGGAAAGATTCTTGGTGCGGATATAAACAAGGCTTCCCTTGATCTGGCATTGCAGGAGCATATATGCGACCAGGTATATGACATTGCCGATGTTGACGAAATGCTGGGCCAGTGCGATTTTGTTTATATCTGCCTGTATCCTCACGCGACGGTTGATTTTTTGAAAAAACATAAGGCGGCTTTCAAGAGCGGTTCCATCATTTCGGATATCAGCGGAGTCAAGGCTTTGATTTTTGAATCCCTGGATGAAATCGTTCGTCCGGATGTTGATTTCATTCCCGGTCATCCAATGGCTGGAAACGAAAAGGAAGGATATGTCAATTCCTCAGGAGCCATCTTTAAGAACCACAACTATATTGTGATGCCGCTGGAGTGCAATTCAAAAGAGAACATCGAATGCTTTAAAAATCTGGTAAGCGAAATAGGTTTCTCAAGGATAGTCGAAACGGATGCCAGGGTTCATGACCACAAGATCGCTTTCACAAGCCAGCTGTGCCATGTGATTGCATCGGCGCTTGTGAATTCCGCGGAGGACGACCAGATAACGGCTTTTGGTGGTGGCAGTTTTGAGGATTTGACCAGGGTCGCCCTGATAAACGCACCCCTTTGGACAGAACTTTTCCTTGCCAACAAAGCGGAGTTGCTGACCCACATTGATGCATTTGCGGAATCCCTGAAGGAGCTGCGGGATGACATTGAGAATGGTGAGAAAGATAAAATCAAAAGCTATCTTGAAAATGTCAGGAACCGGCGGCTGTCCATGGGTCGCATGGATACAAAGGTCAAATAAAAAAAAGAAGGACACAAGATTTTTTCCTGTGTCCTTTTTTTATGCCATGGATTAGTAATCGTTGGGCTGTTCAACAAATATGAAACCTTTTACAGGTGTGTTGACTGAATACCATTTTCCGTAGACATTGTTCACCACGTCCTGTATGTCCGTGTATCCATCCACCGCAATGGTATAGACATCGGTATCCGCCGGCATGGTTGATTCGTTGTACTTTTTTCCAAGAATCTTGTAGCGGGTGTTCGGTGCTTCGTAGATGATAACCTCAGGGTCGTTGACGGCAGGGTAGTTGACGGTCCTTCCCGCGGCATCCGCATAAAGGTCGTATATTCCATGAAGGTCGTCTATTTTTTCAAGGTAGATTCCGAAAACCTCCGAGCTTGCCGGATAGATGGTCCTATAGTATTTGCTGACCCGGCTTTCCTTTTCGTAGGAATTTGTTGATATGCCAGAGACATAAACAATCTGTCCAGCCTTTAGCACTCCCTTTGGATCCTTGTAGTCATCGGTAAGCCTGTACCAGCAGTCGGTATGTGTAGGCAGATAAATGACGTCGGTGTTCTGGTTGAGCCTGTTGTAGGTCCCGGTCTGGAGGTAGAGATTGTATCCCGGAATCCAGAAAGTCTTGTCCCCGCGTTTCGCCTGGAACCAGTAGGAGGTTTTGCCTTCAAAGTCAATCTTTTCGGAGGTCTTGGCCAGAATCATGACTTCGCTTCTCTGGGCCAGGATTTCGTTTGTGGTTGAATAGGTGGCCGGCTCAAGATATTCCTCGGTGTTGAATCTTATCATTCCCATGTTCTGTTCCTTCTGGGTCTCGGGGTTCGGGAAAATATAAAGCTGTCCAACGGCGAGTCCGTATTTTTCTTTTTCGCCAAATTCGAAGCACTTGTATTCCTTGTTGGCCTTCAATTCCGGAAGTCCTTTCGGGATGATAACCACTTCCTTCAGATTTCCGTTCGTATCGTCAATAAGTTCCAGAAGGTCAGGACTTTTTTCGTCTCCAGGAATTCTTAGTCCCCGGATTCCTTCCACCTTTACGACAGTCTTGTAGCTTGAATTGTAGTTGCTGTCCTTTGGAACGGAGGCGAAAAGAATTTTGTCGTCGCGGGTTATTTTTGTTACCCAAGGATTTTCGTTTCCTTCGTTGAATGCAAGCTCAATTCCATTTCCGATTTCCTGCACAGTCATTCTGACCAGATGCTTGAAGGTCTCTATGTTGATTTCCTGCGGGCGGTCGTACTCACCGTTTTCGGCTTTCGCGCTTGAATCCCCTGAAAGTTTTTCGGAGGCCCACGGGTTAAGGATTTCGCCTTCTTCTATTTCTTCTTTTTCCTGTATGATTGTTTCGACCTTTTCATCTGTTGGCATGCCATTGAGCAGCATGACCTGTTCTTTTGCAGGTGTCCCAACAAATTCCCATTCCTGCTTTTTCTGGCAGGACACTGCGGTCAATAAAATTGAACCGGCGAATATGCAGTTTCTAATACTCTTTTTCATGGGTACAAGTATAGTTTTTTGCAAAGGAAAGGTCAAAGCAATTTTTGGAGGCGCGCCCTTATGAAAGTCCGCAGGCGATGTAGTTTTTTATCTGGCGCGCAAGGGTTCCCATTTCGTGAAGCCCAGGAACCTGTGTTCCCATTATGAAGCTGATTTTATTTTCCGGGTCGTTTGAAAAGAACGAGCCCATCCATCCGTCCCAGCCGTATTCACCCCTGGTGGTCATTATCGCTGCGGCGCTGTCGTCTATGCATATCCTCATGAGGTTCCCATAGGAGTAGCCCTTCATCCAGCCGAAAGTCGATTGCAGGTCAGCGGAAAATTTCTCGTCGCAGCTTTTGGTCAGGAAATCCACGGCCGCCTTGTCCATTATCCTTTTTCCGTTGTACATTCCGCCGTTCATCAGCATGGAGGCAAAATGCATATAGTCGTCGACGGTGGAAACGAGTCCCGCCCCTCCGGATTCGAAGGCCGGCTGCTGGTCCCGCAGGTAGATGTTCCCCAAAAAATCTGTGGGATTTTCCTTGTAGCGTCCATCAATAAAATTGTATGCCTTTGCAAGACGGTCCTTTTTTTCCGGCGGGACAAAAAAATCTGTGTCCAGCATTTCCAGAGGAACAAAAAAGTTGGTTCGTAAAAAATCCCCGAAGCTCTGTCCGGAAATTTTTTCCACCAGCGCTCCCAATAAATCTGCGCAGATGCTGTAGCGGAAATGGGTTCCCGGTTCGAAGCAGAGTTCCAGGCCGGCAGCCTTTTTTGCAAAACCGGTTGTGGTCATCGGGCTGGACGCGTGAAGGTTTGAAACGATGTCATCAAAAAATGCTTCCGACTGGCGGCCGCAGATAGTGTTTCCATCAGGGTAGGAAAAACCTGCGCTCATGTTCAGCAAATCCTTTACGGTGATTTCCTTCTGCGCAATCCTTCTTCCCTTGCCGTCATTGATATACATGGTGGAATATTCGGGGAAGTATTTTGAAAGGGGGGAGGACAGATCCAAATTTCCCTGGGACATTAAAAGAATCACCGACGCGGCGGTTATAGGTTTCGTTTGGGAATAGAGCCTGAAAATTGTGTCCCTGGAAAAGGGGATGTTTTTTTCAACATCACGCAGACCTTCGTTACAGTAGGCCACCTCTTTTCCGTCTTTGAATACAAGGACATTCGCTCCGGCGGTCTGCCCATCGTCTATAAAGGTCTTGATTATCTTTTTGATGCCTTCGTTAATGTTTTTCATTCTGTATTCCATTTGCAAAAGATTCGGATGCCCTTAATGTTCCTGGTGGTGCCTGACTTTTTCATCGTAAAGACTTTTGTCCGCCTGTTTTACCAGTGTCTCAAAATCTATGTCGCCGCTTCCGTTGGTTCTGAAAATACCGATGCTGGACCTGACCTTGTATGGCAGGTTGGATTTCTCGTTGTAATCATGCTGATACTTTTCAATTTTTGCCTTGATTTCATCAGCATCAACGTCCCCTTCGATTACGGCCATCATTTCGTCGCCGCCAAACCTTACGCAGAGGGCCTTCGGTGGACAGGATTTTATTAGCGAGGCTGCAATCTGTTTGATCGCGTTGTCACCGGCGGCATGTCCGTAGACGTCGTTGATTTTTTTTAGCCGGTCCAGGTCAGACAAAATGACCGTCAGGTTTGCGCCAGATTTTTTCAGGCGGTTCTGCATCTGCTTGAATTTTCTGTTGAATCCCTGGCGGTTGTAAAGGCCTGTCAAGGAATCCAGTTTATAGGATGCGTCCAGCTGTTCCACAAGGAGCCTCTGGTACTGCATTCCTGCGAATCCACCGATGGAAGTTCTTAGCGCGGTCACTATGATTGGAATCCTGGAGTAGTGCTTCAGGTTGTACTGTTCAAAATGGAAACAGACATATCCGATTGGTGAATCTATAGAGTCCAGCTCGTTAAAAATCAGCGGATATCCATTTTCAAGCAGCCTGTCGATATTCGGGACAAGCGATTTTCTTTGGAACGGTTCCGGCTTTGTCGGTTTTTTGATTGAATCCCTGGCGCCGGAATCGTAGAACAGAATCATCTCCCTTTCGAATGGATAATCCTGCGAATCCCGATGGGAAACTGCTCCCGGGCTTGTCATAAGGGATGGATTGATTGCTACCGTCATGGAGTGCAGCAGGGTTTTGTCCATTGAATTTGACGCCGCCGCCAGAGAAGTTGATGCCTGCATTTTTTCGATGTTACGGAAAACATTTTTCGTGATTTCCGGAAATGTCAAATAGTGGTCATAAAGTTTTGAGTAGTGGCTTGGAGGGTCTATGTATTCCGGGTTGCATCCGCAGGAACCAGCCAGAATCAGTTCCGGCTTTATGAGAATCTTTTTTGGAACCTTTTTTCCTGAGAGCATTTGGATAATATTCTGTGCCACAGTGTTTGCCACGGAAGTGTGGTTGCACAGGACGGAGGATATCTGGATGGACGAAAGATAGATTTCATCAATACCGTCGAATCCTGTGACAATAACTTTTTCGGGGACGTTGATTCCGAATTTCTGCAGCATAATCTCCACGTTGATGGCCATGATGTCGTTGGCGCAGATTATGGCTTCAGGTATATGTCCGGAAAGGATAATGTCCTGCATGGCATCCTGTGTTGCCCCGGCCCAGAAATATCCGTAGGCGACCATATTCTTTTTGAAAGGGATTCCGTTGTCCTTCAGGACTTTTTTGAAAATCCGTTCCCTTTCATCGGAGAATGGATTCCCGGGGATGCCTCCCATGAAAATAACGTCCCGGGCTTTGTGATGTTCTATTACGTGCCTGGTGATAAGTTCGAATCCATGCAGATAGTCAAAGCTGATTGAATGGCAGTCGTCGTATTTCCCGTTGATGATTATGACTGGCTTGTTATATTTTTTCGCCCTCTCGATTATCTTCAATGAAATGTTGCGGCTTTTTATCTGCTCGTCCATTATCACAATGACGTCCGAGATTTCATAGTCAATCAGGTCATATATGTTACATTCCGCGACGTCCATATTTTCATCCCAGTCGCAGTCCGTGGTTATGTTGAAAGCCAAGATAGAAATGTTCTCATCGGCCAGACGCTTGTTCATGGTGGTTATGAAATTAAAATTCTGAGGCTCATGTAATCTGGCTGTGCATAGCGAAACAATTTTCCGATTTCCAATCATAGAAAAAAGTATAATTCCTTTTATCAATTTTTTCTATAGAAAAGTTACTTTTCCAATAATGACTTTAAACCTTGAATATTTATGAGCGTAAGTGTATATTAAATGCATAAAATTACAGAACCTCCAGGAATTGCAATTTTCAGAGGTTCCCTACATTTTTTTTTCGAGGATTATTATGGCTAAAGACAAGGTAATTTTGGCTTATTCAGGTGGTCTTGACACAACTGTCATCATTCCATGGCTTCAGGAGAATTACAATTATGATGTAATCGCTGTCTGTATTGATGTTGGACAGGGAGATGACTGGGCGGCAATCAAGGAACGTGCCCTCAAGACTGGTGCAGCCGCTTGTTATGTTGTTGATGCAAAAGAAGAATATATCACCGATTATGTTTTCCCAGCGGTAAAGGCAAACGCTGTATACGAGGATGAATATCTTTTGGGTACATCCACAGCCCGCCCATTGATTGGAAAGATCCTTGTAGAGTATGCCCGTCAGGAAAAGGCTGTGGCAATCTGTCACGGAGCAACAGGAAAGGGTAACGACCAGGTACGTTTCGAGCTGGCAATCAAGGCTTTCGCTCCTGACTTGAAGGTAATCGCTGCCTGGAGAGACGACAAATGGAACATGGATAGCCGTGAAGCGGAAATCAAGTTCCTTGAGGACCGTGGACTTGAAGTTCCAATGAAGAAGGACCAGTCATATAGCCGTGACGAAAACATCTGGCACTTGAGCCACGAAGGTCTTGAACTGGAAAAGACTGAGAACGAACCAAACTACCGTCACATGCTCAAGAACACAACAGTCCCTGAGGATGCTCCAAATGATGGCGAATATGTGAAGATTGATTTTGAAAAGGGTGTTCCTGTTGCAATCAATGATAAAAAGATGGGCGCCCTTGAAATGATGAACGAATTGAACAAGATTGGTGGCCGCAATGGTGTAGGTCTTGTTGATATCTGTGAAAACCGTTGCGTAGGTATGAAGAGCCGTGGTGTTTACGAAACTCCAGGTGGAGCTATCCTCTATTTTGCACACAGAATGATGGACCACATCTGCTTGGACCGCGAGACATACCACTACAAGCAGGAAGTGTCCCTCCGCATTGGCGAATTGATTTACGACGGAAAATGGTTCACAACATTGATGGACGCATGTATGGCATTCGTTGACAAGACAGAAGAAACCGTAACAGGTTGGGCAAAGGTAAAAGTCTGCAAGGGAGCAATCCGCGGAGCAGGTTCTTCATCAAAGTACAGCCTCTACAACGAGTCCATAGCATCCTTCACAACAGGTGAACTGTACAACCACAAAGACGCCCAAGGCTTCATCACATTGTTCGGTCTGCCACTAAAAGTCCGCGCAATGATGGAACAACAAGTGGGCGAAGGACAGGCAGTAACAAACAGCGCAAGCCTGAAAAAAAGACCAACAGAGTAAAAAAGGACAACAGTCGCGCGATCCGGTGAGCGCGACGGCCCACTTGTCCCGAGCGCCCCTGCGCGAGGGGTGGGCGGTAACCAACAATCCCCGAATTTCTTCAATGGAATTCCGGGGATTTTTTTTTGTGTACAACTAAAAGCAATGATGATAAAATATACGTCGGCTACATATTCTATTTTTTTTGGCATCTCTAAAAATTGCAATTTTTAGAGATGCCCTTTTCTACAACCGGAGGCGTTTATGAAAAAGGTTTTTCTTCTTATTGTTATTTCATTTTTGACCGCCTGTGCATTTGCCCAGACTTTTACCAGAACCTTGTACCTTACTGACAAGGGCAAGCAACGGATGAATGGGAATGATGTTAAACAGCTGCAGCAAAAACTTTGGGACCTGGGATTTACGGATGTTGGTGAAGCGGACGGATGGTTTGGACCGGCAACCGAGTCCGCCTTAAAAAGTTTCCAGGCATTGATGGGACTTGAGGTGGACGGCGTAATGGGAAGGCAAAGTTTCAGATGCCTCTACGACACCAGCGATCCAATGTTGAATCAATACCGGCAGAAAATCAAGGAAGTGAACCAGATAAGGAACCAGAAATATTTGGAACGTGTGTCATGTGAAGATTTCTGTGCCTACTTTAGTGGAAGCACAATGAAATATGTGGAATGGGAATATGCAAGCGAACATGCATATTGTTTATTCCATTTATATCTATTGTCAGGAAATTCAAGAATTTTTTTTGGTGACTTATGTTACGGCATGCAAAACGATGGATGGGGAATTGATGGTGTCGTCGACAGTGAAGTTGCTTATAAAGTTAATAACAAATGGTATAAAGTTGAGAACGGAAAGTTTACACCTACAGACGGAGAGAATTATGACGGGTGGTTGGAGGACAGTGACGAGTGGATGAAATGGAGAAGGCATTTAGAATCCTGAAACTCCTGTCCCAACGGTCTGCGCCAGGATAAAAAATCACCAGGGACTGCATCACTAAAGCTGTAATCCCTGGTGGCTTTATAAAACTGTTATCCAAAAATAGGTTTGATATTACAGACTGCCGCTTCTTCTTAGAATTTCCATGCAGCATCTGGCGTTGTGATAGCTGGTCTTCCAGTTTCCGCCCTTCAGTTCACGCTTCACCGGTTTTCCTTTGTTTGTTACCGCGGCGAACCAGTCTCCGTTGACATTATCCTTCTGATATTCCTTGATCCATTTCCAGATACCGTTGCAGGCTTCCAGGAATTCTCCGTCACCGGTCATCTGCCATGCGTTGTAGAATCCGTTCAGGGCTTCCGCCTGGTTCCACCAGATTCTGGTTGTGTCCCTGTTTCCGTTTTCATCCAAAGTATTTTCGAAACCGCCTGTGTTTTTGTCGTATCCTTCCACAAGGGAAAGCTGGGCAATTTTTATGGAGACAGGACGGGTCATTTTCTTTAGTTCAATGTTGTTCAGTTCCTCCGTCGCCTCCCACAGTAACCAGCTGGCCTCTATGTCATGTCCGTAGCTGATTTCCTTGGGTCCGGTGCTTTTCCAGTTCCTGTCAAAATAAAGCGACAGATGATATTTCTTTGCCAGTATCTTTTCAATGTGGACCTCGACTAGAGTTCTGAGGGCCAAACCTACGCTACGCCGTTCAGCCTTTTTTTCCGGACATACAATCTCCAGTGTGCGGTAAAGGTTTGTGTAGGCTTCCATCACATGAAGGTTTGTGTTCATGGATTTTGAGCAGTCTATATCTTTTTCACTGAGCTTCGTTTCCTCTGTCGTATCCCAATTTCTTGTCCTTGCCTCATAGTATCCACCAAATTCTGTATCGTAGGCATAGACTTCAAGGAAGTTGTAAACCTCAAGGGCCTGGTCCATAATGAAATTTGCGGCGGCATCATCTTCCCGCAACTCTTTTATGGCGGCGGCATATTCACTGAGGGCGTAGATTGAGAACGCTTCTCCGTAAATCTGTTTGCGGTCAACCAGCGGAAATCCGTCCGCCGTTACCGACCAGTACATTCCACCGTAGTAAGGGTCATGGAAATTTTTCATCATGTAGGAGTGGGCGTAGTCTGCCATTTCAAGATACGAAGAATCTTTCAGGAGTCTTGCGGCGGCGCTGTATGTCCACAGGAATCTGCTGACCATGACAATGCTTCTGTATTCCTTCGCGTTCTTGATGTTGGCGTTGCTGATTGCACCATAGAAGCCTCCGGTTGCGAGGTCCCTTGCGTTTTCAATCCAGAAGGGAAGAATGTCTTCTGTCAGTTCCTTTTTAATTTCATCATAGGTTGCTTTATCCATGTTGTGCCCCTGTAAAGATTTTCAATTGCGCAATATCAATTGCTTATGGTGATTTCAATAACCCCTGTTCCGGATACGCCATCCGTGGATTCAATTCTAACATGGGGTGGTCCAAAATACAAGTTTTCAGGCTGCCTATTCGGTCATATCCCATGAAGCGAAGGAGGAACCTGTTATGGGTATCTTATCCCCAAGGTAGGTGGGCTTGGCACGGAAAAGGACAAGGAAAAATGTTTTTACCCTTGCGAAGGTTTCCCTGATTTCCCAGTTCCTTTTGGTGGATTTCGCGTATCCAACATTTTCCGGAGCTTCATAGGCAACCGCATCCAGCCCCAGCTTTCGTGCAATGTAAATGGATCTGGCCGTATGGAACTTCTGTGTCACAATGACTGCGTTGTCCACACAGAAAATATCCCTTGCCCTGTACATGGTTTCATATGTGGAAAATCCTGCATGGTCCAGAAACATTGCGCTTTTGTCCGGGTCGTATTTTCTTTGCATATATGAACGCATCTGGTTTACTTCGTCATAATTTTTTTGTCCGTGGTCTCCGGAAATCAAAATCCTTTGGGCCTTTCCTGTTTCCATGCAGGCATGGGCCGCGTCCAGTCTGTCCATCACCACATGGGATACTGAATTCTGGTAGACCTTTGCCCCTGGAACAATGACCGTATATTTTTCAGGAAGGTCGGAAAGGTTTTCGTAGATGAAAGGTTTGGCGTATTGGGTCATGTAGATATTTATTCCAGCCACGCCAACAAAGATAAACAGTGCAACGTAAATCATGAATTTGATAAATTTTTTTAGACGTTTCATCTTACACCTTCTAGTTTTTCAGGATGTAGTCCATTAATCGAAAAAAATCCCAAAGGAAAACCTTTGGGATTTTTTTTGCCCACCGAAAATCTGTCCGGCGGGTAGAACTGACGGCAAGGAATTTTGTGTCCCCCTTTGCCGTTTGTGTTTTGATGCAGCTTAGATTCTATGCATGGCCGAGAAAACTTGTTCCGACATCAGGTTGACTTCAACACCAAGATTGTGTCCTTCCTCTGTCAAAAGTTTTCTGGCTTCATCGATTGTGATGTCAGCCTTGTCCAGGTTTACCATCATCATCATGACAAAATTGCCACTGAGGATGGTCTGGGTGATATCGTCGATATTGATAGAATGTTCCGCCAGAAATGCAGAGACCTTGGCAATGATACCAACTTTGTCTCCACCGACTACAGTTATAATTGCTTTCATAGTTCCTCATTTTAGTGAAAGTTTTGAAAACTTACAAGAGATGAAAATGAATGAACCACACCGAAATTTAATCTAGCAGTTGTAGGCCGGTGTGTGTGGGGTGTAGCTGTCCAGCCATTTTTTGACGGGAACGCTCCAGTCCAATTCATCTTTTCCTTCCTCAACGAACCGGTCGTACATGGTCTTCATGTGGTCAAGGGCTTCCAGTCTGTCCTTTTCATCCACATCGGGGGATGATACAAAAAATGCGTCCAGGAATTCATGGGCCTCTTTGTCTGTGCAAAGTTCCGGAGCGATTTTCCTTAACATGAAAAGCCCTGCAGGAATACAGTTGACGCTGTGCTGCTTAACGTACAGTACCGACTCACCAATGGCTACCGCCGTGTCAAAGATTTCCTTGTTCCACAGGTCCCTGTCTTCCTGGCTGAAACCCTCGCGTTCAAAGAGCATCCGGTAAAAACAGAATGCCAGGGCTATTGTCGTTATATGAAGACTTGGAACGCACATATAGTGCGGGTCTGTCCTGCGTAATCCAAGAATCTTTTTGTCCTCGGTGGCAGGCCTGAAGGTGGTTGTCATGGTATATGAATAAAGCTTGTCCGCCTCCGGATAGATGAGGGCAAGGTAGCTGTACCATTCCACCGCAAGATTCGCTCCGCTGTTGTAGGTGTAGCGCTTGAAAATCATTCCCAGAGGATGCATCCACATTGGAATAAAGTTCATGTACACCGGATACTTGTCCGGACGGAATGGTATTTTTTCATCAAGGGCATGGTCCACATGTTTTATTGGGGTCCTTTTCAGATGCATCTTCCTGAAGTGCTGAGGAAAGAAGAAAAGCCCGACCATGTTCAACAAAAAATGCATCATGGCGACAAATGCCTTTGGATGGGCTATGGATTTCATTGTCATATAGAATCCCTTGAAACTGGTCAGGGGCTTGCCGGTGGTCTTTTCGACACCGTTCTTCTTTACCCGATGTACCTTTCCATGTCTGTATGGATATTTCATCTGTTCCGTGGGATTATCGTAGTCATAGTTTTGATAGTAGGTTTTCATAGGTACCGAATTCTATAATAAAACTTAAAAAAAGCATAGTGCCGGGCGACCCTAAACTGACAAATGTTTTTGAGTCCGGAACCGCCCGATCGATTATATTCCCTGACTTTTTTCGTATTCGTCAAGGCGTCTCATCTTTGCTTCGTCCAGTTTGACCAGCAGATTTTTTTCCTGGGTCGGCAGAACCAATCCCTTTGGTCCGTTCTTTGCCCTGCGCAGATATTTCACCTGGGTGTAGTACAGGTCCGCCTGTCCGTTGCGTCTCGCCTTGGAATGGTAGACAGCAAGGTTGCCTGCATACAGCAGAATCTCCAGCGGAACTGTTTTCCCGCTTCGTGCCTTGATGAATACATATCCCCCGGCAAAATCCCTGGTGTGCATCCACATGTCCTGACCGCGGACGGTGTGGCGTAGGAGGTCGTCATTTTCGTTTGCGGTCCGTCCGACGATTATTGTCCATCCGTCAATTTCGTAATGGAGTCCCGCGTGGGGCTTTTCATTCTTCTGTTTAGGGGTGGTGTCGTGACGGAGCATCTGTTCAATCTTGATGACATTTTTTTCCTTCAGGATGGAACTGTACTCATCATCCAGGGCCTTTATGCTTTTTTTCGAAAGCTCAATGTCATGTTCCAGGCTTTCCAATCCGGACGAGGCCTTTTTGTATTGCCCGTAATATTCGGACGCGTTTTCCTGGGCAGTCTTCTTTGGGTCCATGCGGATACAGATTTTTTCGCCCGTATCGTAGTCTACGACATCCAGCGAAGTGCCGCCGTCCCATTCGGAAGAGTAGGCCAGTATCAGGTCCCCGGTGTGGCGCAGCGTGTCGGAGTTCTGGAACTGGATTTTTTTTGCCAGGAGCTTTTCCAGTGCGCCCTGCATCTTTGAATGCTTGACGTTGTACCATTTTTCCGCCTGTGCCAGCAGTGATTCCCTTGAAAGGGTGGCCGCATGTTCTGTATAAAAAATGTCTATCTTCCGGTTGAAATCAAGGGAATCAAAATCTGTCCCCGGATTCTTTTCCTGGTACTCCGCCTTTATTTCGTCGAACTGCCTGACCGGGAACCTTTCAAGAGCCTGGGAACGTTGTTCATCCGTGACTTCCTTTTCTTCAACCGTGAACTGCGCCCCCGTCACTTCATTTTTCTTAGGGCGGCGGTACATGCAGTCCTGGATGATTCCGTTTTCGTCGGTGACAATGACGTTTGCCGCTCCGGACCACAGCCTTATATAGATGAAAAATTTTTGCTGCCAGGTGGATACATCCATCTTTACGATCCTGTCCAATCCAATCTGGCGACAGGAATTTATTCTCATGCCCTGGATATTGGAACGCAGGTATTCATGGAACCGTAATGGCTTGTCGTTCTTTGGGGCCTTGTATTTTGTCCTGTTGATTCTACAGGAATTGGCTCCGGTGCAGATGGCCAGGTTCGAAAGCTCTCCGTTTTTTATTATGCGGAACGAAATCATATCGTAGCCAGGCTGCACTATCTCCTGTATGAAGGAGCCTTCCAGGTTAAGTTCGTCAATTATCAGGTTTAGTTCGTTGCAGTTAAGGGACATAGTTTACTCCGTGCAGGGGGTTCCGCATTATTTCATGAACTCCTGGATGTCCGCAAGCTTCTGCTGGACCGCATAGGTAATCTGGGCCTGGGTCTCAAGTCTTTGGGCAAGCATTTTGCTCAGGAAGATACCGTAGTGCGGGTTTTTTCTGATAAGCGAAAGGAACGCCGTCTTCGGGACCTTGATGAGCTTGCAGTCGTTTCCAAATGCCACGACTGTCGCCGTACGTCTGTCGTTCAAAAGGAAAGCCATCTCCCCAATGAACATGTCGTTCGGTGTCAGCATGGTGTTGTATTTTTTGTTGACGAATACGCCGAACTGTCCTGAAACGATAAAGAAAAGGTCGTTTGACATTTCGTCCTGGCGGCAGACAATCTGGCGGTCCTTATAGCAGATTACGTCAAAAGGTTTTATGATTCCAGGAACGGAGTTTGTATTGTTTATCCGGTTGGCAATGCAGAAGGTGACCTGGTTTCCCTTTTCGTTGTAGGCCAGCTTCTTCACATACTGACGGCTAAGGGAAATTCCTCTTCCGTGGGACTCGACCTCTTCCTGCTGTTTCTTTTCAAGCATGCTCTTCCAGTCAAAACCGTCCCCGTCATCTTCAATTCTAAAGGCCGAAGCCTTCTTCCGGATTGCATAGGAGATGCGTATCTTTCTGTCCTTGTATTTAGGATCCTCCGCCTTCTTTTTTAGAAGCTCCAGCATGTCTCCACCGTTCATGAGCCACTGGGTCTTTTCTTCGAAGGATATGTCCAGGTTTCCATGCTCCACGGCGTTTGTCAGAAGCTCCATCAGCGTCATCTGGAGCCCGTCCCTGTCCTCCAGGGAGATTCTGTTGGTATTGTACAGGTAGTTGACGAGGAAGTTTGTGTAGAACCTAATGTCCATAGGGTCGTTGTTGCATACAAAATGGCCCTCTTCCTGTCCACCGATGATATCCTGCATGCCGCGGGTGAAAAGGAACTTCTGGTTCTGATAGAGAATCCTGAGCAGACGGCCAAAATGGTTCTCAAAATCGGAGACGGTCATTATGGCGATTATATTGTCGTCCTTCAGCATTTCCTTCTGCTTTACCTCGTCCCTGCTTTCGCAGACCGCAATTATTCCACCGTTGTGCAGCCAGGAGTCGGAATTTATGTTATCAAGAATCTTGACACAGTTTATTTCAGGGGAAGTGTAGTCCAGGACCTTAATCTCAGGCATCTCGTAGTTGATATAGGAAATGGCTGCGTCCGTGTCCCCGATGGTAATGGAGTTAAAAAAAGTTGGGAAAAGTGAATTCGCGTTTATGGCTGTATCAATAATGGTTTTGTTTGTTGATGCGACAATAATTTTTTTCATAAGACTTCTCAAGGCCTCCCTTATTCTTAATTTTCGGTATTCTTTTGACTGTTTTTGAACCAACATTTGAATTTATGGCCCTGTTTTTTGTGGATTCATCATACTTTTAGCGATTTTTTTTTATTTGAATTGACATAATGAAAGTAATTTTGTATAGTTTTAACACTATTTATTTAAGGTAGGTAAGACAAATGAGAACATGTGACCTTTGCGGAAAAAGCCCAATGAAAGGAAATAAAGTTAGTAAGACATATCATCACACACGCCGCACATGGTATCCAAACTTGTTGAAGATTAAGACTGAGGTTGGCGGAACAACAATGACTCTCCGCATCTGTACACAGTGTCTTCGCAGCGGATTTGTAACAAAGAAGATTTCTGTAGTTCCTGCA
The DNA here is from genome assembly GCA_045643225.1 of Treponema sp. GTDB lineage: Bacteria > Spirochaetota > Spirochaetia > Treponematales > Treponemataceae > Treponema_D. The sequence goes on from JAZUKJ010000019.1 coordinate 39,632, forward strand.
AACGCTGGCGCTAAGAAAGACAAATAAGTTTTGTTGGCAGAATCTGTAGATATACAGAATCCAGATATGGAGAACCCGTTCCAAGAGGACGGGTTTTTTTGTGCCTTTCGATGACCCGGGGGTTCCATCAAGGACCTTTTCCGGCAGGTCTTTGTCTATCCTGAGTCGTTGCGATGGTGCATCCCCCGGTGCCTGGCGTCAAGGTTCATTCCTTCGGGGACAGTTTTTCAAATCTTTCCTTCATTATGGATAAGGTTCCCAGGACTCCACAGCCTTCCAGTACGGCGGTTATGTAGGGCTTGAACAGAATCAGGTACGGCAGGGCGCAGACTATTCCGCAGACGATTATGCAGATTTTGTAGGAGGCCGCCGTTTTTTCTACGCCCTTTCCTTCGTTTTCAAGCTTCCGTTTAGCCATTGAATTTTTTACTGAGTAAAGGGTGAACATAAAAATCCAGAGGATTGTTCCTGTCAGGCAGATTATAAGGTTGATTGTAAAAGGATTCATTTGGACCTCCCGTTTTCTATCCATTTCCGTAAAGTTTTTTTTGCTGACTCAAAGGCCAGGGGACATTTTTCAACGTCGTCATTGGTTTCGATTTTTACCCATTCAAATCCGGCCACCTCTTTTTCCTGGGGTCTGAGCGTAAAATCCTTTGGCAGCTGGGCCGTGAAAAAAAGGTCGCAGGTTTTGTATTTGACCGACTTGTATTCATAGTTGTTCGGATATGAGCAAAGGTATCTGATGGATTCTGGTTTTACCCCGATCTCTTCCTGGCATTCCCTGAAGGCGGCTTCCTCGGCGGATTCATCAGGGTCGGTGAATCCTCCTGGAAATGCAAGAAATCCTTTCCTTGGTTCCTTGGCCCTTTTTTCCAGCAGCAGACGTCCCTCCTGGTCGGTAATCAAAAGTCCCACCGCCGAGGCGACATTGTTGTATAAATCAAAGCCACAGTCCGGGCATACCCATTTGCGTCCTGAGTTGACGGTCTTTATGTTTTTCGAGCCACAGTCCGGGCAATAAGAAAATCTATTTTCTTCCATAAAAATCGATTCTATCACAAAACCGCTGGAAAATCAAAAAAGGGCATCCGGAATAATCCTGGAATCCCGTCAATCTGGTTCCTGTCTGACGGTGGACTTTACGGGGTATGCCATAGCCTTTGACAATTTTTTTTGTTAGAATAAATCCAGGGGGAAGTCATGCAGACAGAAACTTTTGAGACAAACAGAAGCGAAACGAATCCACAGGTTTTGATTGATAGATTCTTTGAAGTCTATCATGGGGTCTATGACGAATATTCTGAATCACAAATCCGTGCCGCCTGGAAGTGGTTGATTGAAAAGACTGCCGACAAAAAACGTGCCTGTGGAAGCCCCTATTACCTTCATCCAATGAGGGTGGCCTGTGTTCTTGCTAAGGTCCGGCTTGGATGGGAGGCAATCTGTGCTGCCTATTTTCATAACCTTCCCGAAATATATCCTGACTGTCTGCCTGAGATAGAAAAAATGTTCGGGGAGGATGTGGCGAAAATCTGTTCCGGAACCTCAAGAATCACTTTGCTAAAATTCAAGTCCACATCCATGCAGCAGTCCGACGCAATCAGGAAGATGCTGTTCGCCATGGTGGATGACATACGCATGATTCTCGTAAAAATGGCCGACCGCCTTGACCGTATGCGCAATTTAAAGTCCGTGGACTCCGAAAAGCAAAAGGAGATTGCCAACGAGGTCATGGAAATCTGGGCTCCATTGGCGGGCCGTCTTGGTATGAACGACGCGAAAAATGAAATGGAGGACCTGTCCCTGAAGTACATCCATCCGGAGGCCTTCCAGCAGATAAAATCAATCGTATCTCTCAAAAAAGGGGAAAGGGAAGTCTATCTGAACAACGCGGTGAAAAAAATCCAGATGAAGGCCGAAAAGCTGGGCATTGAGGTGTCGGTGAAAAGCCGTGCGAAACATTTTTACTCAATCTACCAGAAGATGCGCAAGAGAAACAAGGAGGCCGGAGAGCTTTATGATTTGCTGGCCCTGAGGATTATCTGCACCACATCGGCGGAATGCTATACCCTTATTGGAATTGTCCATTCCCTTTGGAAACCAATGGACGGCCGCTTCAAGGATTACATCGCCATGCCAAAGGCCAACGGATACCAGTCCCTTCACACGACTGTCATCTGCGATGGAATGCCGCTGGAGATTCAGATCCGCACCCAGGAAATGCACAACATTGCCGAGCATGGTGTCGCTTCCCACTGGCTCTATAAAAAGGGAACCAGCAAGGAACTGGTAAAGGCCGAGGACCTGAGCATCATAAATCAGCTGATGGAACTCCGCAACGAGCAGCTCAACGATGAATCATTTTTCAAGACACTGAAAGAGGAGCTCCTGGGAGATTCCATCTATGTCTTCACTCCACGTGGGGATGTAAAGGAACTGCCAACCGGATCCAATGCCATTGATTTTGCATACGCCATACACTCAGGCGTCGGAGAAAAAATTGTCGGGGCAAAGGCTGATGGTAAAATCATTCCATTGACCGCCGAGCTGAAGAACACTCAGATTGTGGAAATCCTCACAAATCCTCAGGCCCATCCGACCCAGGCACAGCTAAAGAGTGTTAAGACTGCAAAGGCCCGTCAGAAAATTCATTCCTGGCTTGTGGCAAACGACCCGACCTTTTTGGACAAGGATGCCATTGCAAAAAAAGAGGCGGAGTCCCACGCAAATGCCATTCACTCAAAGGAAGTGGCGGAACAGAGGGCAGCGGAGGGAAGGAGCCGCAAAAAGAAAAAGTCCACGGAGAACTACACTGGGCTTGTCCGCATCGAGGGGGACACAAACTACATGGTCACGATCGCCAAATGTTGCTGTCCTGTGCCGGGGGAACCGATTGTGGGCTATGTGTCCCGAAGCCGTGGCATAACAGTGCATCTTGCTTCCTGCCTCACGTTCCTGAGAATCCCGGACATCAAAAAAAGAACGGTGGAAGTAAGCTGGGAGGAGTCCAAGGAAAAATAGGGCGGCAAAAAACTTGGAATATGTGCGGTAAATCCTGGACCGTGAACTCTTGAATCAATTTTTTATATTCTGTAAAATATAAAAATGGTTAAAGATGGTGTTTTATATCGTACAAAATATATAAATCAAGTGACTCCTTTCGTAGGCAAGAACATCATTAAGGTGATAACGGGGCAGCGAAGGGTGGGAAAAAGTTTTCTTCTGAAACAGATTGCCCGTGAGATTGTGGAAAATGATTCCGGGGCCAACATAATTTTTTTGAATCTTGAGGATTTTGAATTTCGTAAAATAAACACGGACGAAAGTTTGTATGAGTTTATTGAAGAAAGAATCAGGACAGGATTTAATAATTATCTATTTATTGACGAGGTTCAAAATGTTCGTGGATTTGAAAGCGTTTTAAAAAATTATGTTTCAAAAAACACCTGTGATGTTTTTGTGACTGGAAGCAACGGAAAAATGTTGTCCGGGGATTTGGCGACATATCTGTCTGGGCGATATATTGAGATTCCTGTTCACCCTTTGTCCTATGGAGAGTTTTTGGAAATACATGGTCTCATAAATTCCGATGAAAGCTTGATTAATTTTTTGCATTTTGGTGGACTGCCTTATCTTAAAAATCTGGTGCTGAATGAGGAAATTGTTTTTGAGTATCTTAAAAATGTGAGTTCCACTGTTTTGCTGAAAGATGTGATTCAACATGAAAATATTAGGAACGCTGATTTTCTTCAACTGCTTTCAGTATTCATAGCCGACAATCTGGGAAACATTTTTTCTGCCAACAATATCAGCAGGTTTTTGAAATCACAGAACATAAATATAAATGTGGCTCAAATCATAAACTACATCGGGGCCTTTGAAAATGCACATCTTGTTAACAGGGTTAAAAGAACCGAGGTCAATGGTTTTAAAATTTTCGAGGTTGGTGAAAAAATTTATTTTGAGGATTTGGGACTTAGAAATTCTTTGGTGGGATTTAATTTTTCAAAGGACATCGGAAAGTTGATGGAAAATGCGGTTTACAATCATCTTAGTTTTTGTGGATTCAAGATTTTTGTTGGCAGACTTGGTGAAACGGAAATTGATTTTGTGGCCGAAAAAAATGGAAAAAAAGTTTATGTTCAGGTGTGCTATCTGGTGACTGAAGAGAACAGGAAACGAGAATTCGGAAATCTTGAAAAAGTGGCAGACAATTATGAAAAGTATGTGGTGTCAATGAATCCCCTGCTGCAAGAATCAAATGTGAACGGAATAATCCATATTCATTTAAAAGATTTTTTACTGAAAAAAGATTTGTGATTTTTTATTGCGGTCAAAGATTATCGCCAACAAAAAAGGCCTCCTGATTTTTTTGTCAGAAGGTCTCGCTGCTACTGGCGATTGGCTTGATTATCTTGTGTTGTAAGGAGCTTCCTTGCCCTTGGGAATTATCAAGCAGAAGATGATTTTAGGTTTTTCTCTTTGTCAGCAAATGGTTGAGCTAAAATCAAGTGTGCTATATAATGGCACCGCTAAAAATATCGGTTTGATATTTTTAGCGATGCCTGCGAGTTTTGATTCATTAAAATACAACGAATTAAAACATCGTATTTTCAAAGTTGCCTCTAAAAATTGCAATTTCTATAGGTTCCCATAATTTCATCTTATAAAGGGGGGGATGATGAAAAAGTTGTTTGTGATTTTAACACTTGCCGTAACCGTTTGTGTTTCAGTTTTTGCCCAGACCACTGAGCAGAAGATTTCATTTTTTATAAACGATGTTGCGGTTCAAGGAAAAATTTATAAAAACGATTTGACACCGCCTATCGCAGGCCCAAACTATATGTCATCCTTTGTTGATTTGGAAAATGCCTTCAAGGCTCTTGGGGCAAAGGTTGAAAGCTATAAAGGTGGAATAAGAATTTCCGGTGGCAAGTGTCCTGTTGCTTTTGATATTGTGGTGGATGAAAAATCCTATAAAAGGGACCCCCGATATCAGCCAGTGAGTCTTCAGGAAAAATATTTTACTAAAATAAATGGAAGATATTATATTGCTGCATCAATGGTCAGATATCTGATTCAAGGGACGCTGAAGGATGATGAAAAGGGTGTCTACTTGTATACCGCCGACTTTGTTCGTGTTGATATTCCCGGCACATTGGAAGAATGCTACCAACAGTTGGACCAGTTGCTGTCCGACGAGGACAAGTCAGATTTGAAAAAAACATCCAATGTGATTCAGTACCACAGGACATTGGGAATGTGGATAAGAAATGAATGGATTTATCCTGGACCAGATAGGGTGGCAAAAATCTTTTTGGACAAGGACATAAGACATCCCGACGATATTTCCCATTACATAATGCTGGGGTATCATTTCTACTTGAACGGAAAACTTTTAACAGTTGATCAGCTTTTGGAAAAAGATGACTAGATTTTTAATGGCGACTTGACCTGGTCGTTGCCTTTTATAATCTGCTGACTTGATTTTTTTTGATACGATAATCTGATTTTTTTTGCTAGGAGAATTTTTATGAAAAGCATTTTAAAAACTTCAAAAAGAATAATGCCTGTCATTTTTGCATCCCTTGTTCTTTTTGTTGGTTGCAGTAAGAATCCAAAAAAAGACAACAGTGTTGCCACAAAGGAAATTGAAACAATTCTTCAGAGCTCCACGGAACTTTTGGAGAAGTGTGAAAAATTAAATTCTGAAAATGGAAATCTGACGGAAGATAATCTTAAGGAAATAGAAGGCTCTCTTAAAATTTCAAAGGATTTTCTGACCTTGTACGGTGAAAATATTTCGGAATCAAAACTTGAGGCAGAAAAAAATATTCAGACCATTGAAAGTTTAATCCAGGAAAAACGTAACGAGATTGAAACGATGAACCTGCTTTTGGGAAAGAATTTGTATGTTGAACAGAATCTTAGGCTCAGGGAAGCACAGGATGGGGAAAGCAAAATCAAATGTACCATGACATTCGGAACAAAAGTAAATGTGATTGAAGTTGGAAAAGACCAGACCATTGATTCCGTAAAAGGAAACTGGGTGAAGGTGAAGATTGCTAGCTCCACTTATGACAGGGACGGAAAACCATTGAATGCAGGGACCACAGGCTGGTGTTTCAGTGGATACCTTTCAGAAAAAATCAGTTATGAAAATTTGATTGGTGTCTGGGAAGAGGTACGTTTTGACAAGAACGGAAAATTAGTTTATGAAGGAAACATGAGGGATGTGAAAAATGATTCGGGGGTTTGCTATAGCGGACTAATTTTTGATGCAGACGATGGTTATGAAAGGTTTTCGGAATTTGAATATGATTCCTGGCTGGGTAGGGATATGGTTACAGGTTATACAGCCTCATATAATGTGGACGGAAACTTAATACAGCTTTCTAATGTCATTGTACTCTATACCAGTGCAGAACTTATAGGTGATGAAACCTGGCAGATTGTCTATCTTGAAAAAGATGCCCTGGGTTTGAGAAGGATTGGAACTGATTATCCAAGTGTGGTTGAATATCGCAGGGCAAAGTAAAAGGACTGTCAGCAAATCTGGTATTATTGAAATATGTAAAAACAGATATTTTTGATGATACCAGATTTTTTGGGTTAGCGATGGTAGGGGCAGGACGGAGGACTGTTGCGAAGCAATGGAGTGAGCCTGGCGAACGGAACCCCGGACGTAGCGACGGCTTGCAGAGCCGTAACCCCCCGTATAAATGGGCATATCAAAAAAATATCATTTTGCTAATTTTAGAGGTTCTCAAATAGATTAAATTTTTATCCCCATAACATCCCGCTTCTGGCCTTCCAGATCCAAAAAGATTTGTGTGTCGCAAAATCCATTTTGTTCCATAATAATTTTTGCGTCGTCGGCATTGTACTCACCGGTCTCCATCAAAAGTAAACCTTTTTCGTTTAGCCGTTTCTTCGCTTGTGGCACAAGGTTCCTGATGATTCCCAGTCCGTCGTTTTCAAGGGTGGGGCTTCCGTCTAAGTTTATGTCGCCGTCCAAAGCTAAAATCGGTTCTGACCTTCCGTCTTTTAAAAGTTCTTTTGCTTCGGTGGATGGGATGTATGGAGGGTTGGTTACAATTAAATCAAAAGGTCCGCCCACATTTTCAAAGAGGTTGCTCTGGATAAAATCAACTTCGGCGGAAGATTTGTCCAGTCCCAGGTGGATGTAATTTTTTTTCGCCATGCCCAATGCTTTTTCGCTTATGTCAACCAAAGTCAAAATCGGTAGATGATGTTCCATCGTGATTTTCTGGTCCAGACAGGATTTTAAAATCGTAAGTCCAATGCAGCCACTACCGGTGCACATGTCGCAAACGGTTACGGGACTTTTCATCGTATGGTATTTTTCGGCAATGATTTCCAGAGCCTTTTCCACAAGAATCTCCGTGTCAGGTTTTGGAATCAACACATCGGGGGTCACAAGAAAATCGTATCCGTAAAATTCTTTGTGGCCAGTTATGTAAGCAACAGGGAGACCAGTTTTTCTTCTATTAATATAGTCGATGTAGATTTTTTCTTCTTCGGTTGTGAGGATTTTTTCACGGTGGAAAATCAAAAAAGTTTTGTCGCAGTTCAAAATGTGCTGGAGAAATACCTGACAGTCAAGCAACGGTGAAGGGGATGATTCAAGTTGATTTTTTCCAAACTGGAGCGCTTCCTGTATGTTCATTTTGTTTTCCTAAAATAACAAGTTCTCTGTGAAATCAATGTTGCAGTTACAAAACCGATGCAGCGACCAATGCAAATGCAATGTTATAAATCGGTTTCCCCATTATACTTTTTTTTTTGATTATGGGAACCATGGGGACAGATTTAGGAATGTCTTTCAACCAGTGCCATAAATTACGTTATGTAAATAGAAGGGCAAATGTCGAGTTGAAATTTCTGGTGAATTTTATAAAACAAAGCATATAGGTTGTCACACGGATTCGAAAAATCTAACGATTTTTCTTTAAACCAATAAAAATGCAAGATGGATGAAGATTCGAAATTGCCCCTGGAAGAAAAATGAAAAATTCCTCCAAAAGAATTTTGCGATAGGCACTCCTTGTTGTTATTTTTATAGCAAGGAGGAATGAAAAAGTTAAAAATAGAGTCGAATAAAAATGTGCAAGAAACAAGAAAAATCGAAGTTTGTTTATCCGAATTTAACGACAAACCATTGGTTTACTCAGTATCGTAATGGATGCATCATGTTCTCCCTGGTGAATGCAAAAATAAAGGGTAAGGAGCTGGGAAAGTTTTTTAAGAAGATTGTATAGCAGTCATTGAGAAAGGAGAAAATATATGGCAGAGAGCGGCAGAAACTTTTTCGAAAGAAGCCGGGTGTGATTTCATATTTTGATAAACTCATGAAGTTGCATAAATTTGATGCCCTTAAAGAGTTCTGCGTCAAAAGTAAACTTCATCCCGTGTTTCTTGTGGAAGTTGAGAATTATGAAGAGTGCTGTTTGCATGACACGGAAAAAAGTAACACCATAAATTTTTCGGAGTTGCAATCAAAAGCGTACTTTCTCTCATGGAAGTTGAAAGGAGAGGATAAAGGAATTGGTAAAGATGCGAAAAGAACACTCTCAATCCGACGATTAAACAATTTATGATATCCCTTCCATAAAAGTCGTTCAGCCAGGAAGACTGAAACATTGAAAAATGCCATCCTGAATGCTTCGTGTTGTTGCGCTCGATTGCTACAGTTCAGGATGACATTTTCATAGGTTGTGAAACCAATTGCACATTATGGTGTGGTCAAAAATTTATGCGTCGATTTCCTTGAACTGCTCTTCCTTTGCGTAGACGTTCAAGGCATCCAGCATTTCGTCCATGTTTCCCATCATGAATCCTGGCAGGTTGTGGACGCTCAAGTTTATGCGGTGGTCAGTGATGCGGTCCTGAGGATAGTTGTAGGTACGGATCTTTTCACTTCTGTCTCCGTTTCCAACCATGCTCTTTCTTGCTGATGAACGTTCCGCGTCAAGCTTGGACTGTTCCAGATCGAACAACCTTGCGCGAAGAACCTGCCATGCCTTTTCCTTGTTCTTGATCTGACTTTTCTGGTCCTGCTGGATAACGACGATTCCTGTTGGGATATGGGTCAAGCGAACCGCCGAGTCTGTTGTATTAACGCACTGTCCACCCGGTCCACCGGCGCGCATAACGTCAACACGGACATCGCCCGGATTGATTTTGACTTCCGCTTCCTCGGCTTCCGGCAAAACTGCGACGGTTGCGGTAGAGGTCTGGAGTCTTCCCTGGGATTCTGTCTGAGGGACACGCTGTACACGGTGGACTCCGGATTCCCATCTAAGTGTTCCGTAAACGAAGGTTCCGCTGATGGAGGTGACAATCTTGTTGAATCCTCCGACCTCGGTTTCCTGGGCTTCCATTGTTTCGGTTTTCCATCCCTTGCGTTCTGCCAGATGGATGTACATTTCCCAAAGGTCACGGACAAACAAGGATGCTTCGTCTCCTCCTGCCGCGCTTCGGATTTCAAGGATAATATTTTTTTCATCAAGAGGGTCCGGAGGAATGAGCTTGAGCTTGATATCCTCTTCCATCTGCGGTTTTCTTTCCTCAAGTTCCTTTAGTTCTTCACGGGCCATTTCCTTCATGTCATGGTCCTCTTCTTCCGTAATAAGGACAGTGGCCTCTTCAATGCCTGTTATAATCTTCTTGTATTCGGAGTACAGCTCCATCAAGTCCGTTAAGTAGCGGTGCTCCCGCATGATTTCCTTGTACTTGTTCTGGTCTTTTACAAGGTCCGGGTCGGCGATAAGTTCTTGAACGTCGTTGAATCTGGACGAAAGGTCCTCAAGTTTTTTAATCAAATCCATAGTTCTGTCATTATAATGATTTTTTTTGATTATGTGAACACGCTGGGAAAACAGGTTTCAGGGATGCCCTGGCAATATTATGGAAGAAAATAAAAAATCCCAAAGAAACTTGACTTCCGGCGGCCTTCGTAATGTTGTTTTCGATAAAAAAATGTGCTAAAATGGGGGTCTATGAATGGCATAAAAAAAGTTTTCAGGAACTTAAAGAATATACTACCGGTTTTGCTGGCCACACTTTTTTGTGGTGCCGCTTATGCCCAATCCTTTGAAGAAATCTATAATCGTGACACAAATTTCTATAGCGCATCTGATTATTCAAGAATCAGTTCTCGTAAAGAGAAGCAGGGAAAGTCATGGACGGTGCTGTTTTATGATGTCGGCCTTGATTCCCGCGGTGGACATGGTGATTATCAGCTGTTTAAGGATATATCAACAAATGTGACATCCGCGAAGCTTCATTTTTTGGTGCAGACAAGAAATTCCAGGGGAAACTTTGTCCGTTACAAGCTGAACCGTGGAGCCGTGACCTCTGTTTTTGAAAAAAAGGCATTCAGCGATATCCGTGAATCCATTTCAAGTTTTGTTCAGTGGGGAAAAAAGGTCTACCCTGCCGACAGGATTCTTCTTGCGGTGAGGGGACTGGAAAGCACTTCGCTGTCTTCGGTTTGCCGTGACGGGGCGACGGGGCAGGACTTGATGGTGGAGGATTTGCGTCAGGCACTTCTTGATTCGGACGTGGACCTTGATATGGTGATTTTTGATACAGGATTTACATCCACCCTTGAGACCGGATATCTGATTTCGCCTGTAGCCAGATATATGCTGGGTTCCCAGGACAGCATGGATTTGAAGTCCATTGACTATGCGGGAATGGCAAAGCTTCTTTCCATGTCAAACTCCGCCACCCCTTCGGAACTGGGAAAGTACCTGATAGACGCTTGCTCGGACGGGGAAGGGGAAAACGGGGACAGCCATTTTTCATTGGCCCTTGTGGATTTGAACAGGATTGGGGCGGTGTACGGAGCTTTCGTGAAGGCCGCGGATGAATTGGATTTGTCGTCCGGGTCCATAGCCCGGCTTGGTGGTGCCAGGAGGATTGCAAGGGCTGTCCAGTCTTTTGGTCTATATTCGGAAAAGGGCGGAAGAAATCTTCTGGACCTGGCTGACTGTACAATATTGCTGTCCGGTTATCTTCCGGATTCCTCCACTGAACTTCTGGATGCAATATATTCCGCCGTGGAATACGAGGGCCATGGGGATATGATGATGTCCGCCAGTGGACTATCCTTTTTTTATCCGCTGGAGACGACGGCGGAGGAACTGGACAGCTATGCCGAATATTTTGGATGCGGTCCATATCTTGCTTACCTTGATGCCGTCCATGATTTCTGGAAGGCCCCTGAATGGGTGGGCAGTCCGTTTGGAAAAAAATCCGGGGATAAGATTTCCTGTCTCCGTTCCTTTATCCCTGAAAGGAGCCGGATGTATCCTGTTTCCTATACCGAAAAAAATGGTGACAACGGTTCCAGCGTAGTTGAGCTTAACTCCGGGGCGGAATCTGTTCTGGATGTCAGGATGAACGTCTTTTATATGGAAGAAAAATCTGGTGCCATAGTCAGAATTGGCGGCGGGTCTGCCATTGGAACCGACAATATGGATAATTTTTACGGTTCCTTTACGGGGGAAGTCCTGACAATGGGGTCCTATCCTATCTTTTCAAGACTGCTGATGTCAAATGAGTTGTATGAAATCTACGTTTCCCCGGTGAAACATAATGGCATTGATTCCGGCATGATTATTTGTCACAATCTTCTTGAGGATACATACAGGATTGAAGGGGTCTTTGGTCCGTCGAAGGGAAGAAACGGTGATGCCCTGGAATCTGGCGACGAAATCCAGTTCCTGTTTCCCGCGCAGTTTGGAACGGATGTCAAAGAAACCATGATGGTCATGGGAAGCGTCCTGTATAGTCCTGAAGTTGTTGTTCAAAAGGATTTCCTTCCTGATGGCTATTATATGACGTGTTTCACTATTTATGATGTCTTTGGAAATCACTATGAAACCGTTGGTCATCAGCTGGAGATTGTGCTTGGAAAGGTTATTGATTTGCGAAAGTAGTTCCAAAAAATATTTGCCGATTTGCAAAGAATTTAGTATCTTATTTATAAAGGAAATTATACCGGACTTCCGGTTTTTTATAGGAGTATAAAACATTATGGCTAAACAGTTGATTTACAATGAAGATGCACGCAAAAAGATGCTCAGCGGAGTTGAACAGATTGCACGCGCTGTAAAAGTTACCCTTGGACCATGCGGACGCTTGGTTATGTTGGACAAAAAGTATGGTGCTCCAACAATCACAAAGGACGGCGTTTCCGTTGCAAAGGAGATTGAACTCAAGGATCCATTTGAAAACATGGGAGCACAGCTTGTTCGTGAAGTTGCATCAAAGACAAACGATGTGGCCGGTGATGGAACTACAACTGCAACAGTTTTGGCATACGCTATCGTTCGTGAAGGACTCAAGGCTGTTTCCGCTGGTATGACTCCAATTGAAATCAAGAGAGGAATCGACAAGGCCGTAGCTTTGGCAACCGCTGAAATCAAAAAGAACTCCCGCGCTGTTAAGGGAAATGATGATATCACTCACGTAGCAACAATTTCTGCAAACAACGACCCTGAAATCGGTAAGATTCTTGCAGAGGCTATCGAGAAGGTTGGAAAGGACGGAGTTATTACCGTTGAGGAATCAAAGAACATGGACACAACTGTAAAGACCGTTGAGGGTATGCAGTTTGACCGTGGATATGTTTCTTCATATTTCGTAACAGACCGCGAGCGTATGGAAGTTGATTACAGCGACGCTTACGTTTTGATTTACGACAAAAAGATTTCCACTATGAAGGACATCCTTCCTTTGCTGGAAAAGGTTGCCCAGTCCGGTCGTCCACTTCTTATCATCTGTGAGGATATGGACGGAGAGGCTTTGGCTACTTTGGTTGTCAACGCAATCCGTGGAACTCTCAAATGTTGTGCAGTCAAGGCTCCTGGTTTTGGCGACAGAAGAAAGGAAATGCTTCAGGACATCGCAATCCTCACTGGCGGAAAGGTCATCACAGAGGATTTGGGACTCAAGCTTGAGACAACAGAGATTGCTGATTTGGGACAGGCAAAGAGCGTAAAGATTGACAAGGACAACACAACAATCGTTGACGGAGCTGGTGACAAGAACGCAATCCAGAGCCGCATCGCCGAAATCAAGGCACAGATTGAAAAGTCTACATCCGAGTATGACAAGGAAAAACTCAAGGAGCGTTTGGCAAAACTTTCCGGTGGAGTTGCAGTAATCAACATCGGTGCAATCACTGAGACTGAAATGAAGGAAAAGAAGTTCCGCGTTGAGGATACATTGGCCGCAACCCGTGCAGCTTTGGAAGAAGGAATTGTCTGCGGTGGTGGACTTGCTTTGATTCAGGCTTCAAAGGTTTTGGACGAGAACTCCGCTAACCTGGTTGGCGACGAGAAGGTTGGATTCAAGATTGTAAAGCGTGCACTGGAAGAACCAATCCGCCAGATTTCTGACAACGCTGGATTGGACGGAGCAGTTATCGCTGACCGTGCAAAGAACGAGAAGGCAGGAATCGGATTCAACGCCGCAACACAGCAGTGGGTGGACATGATGGAAGCCGGAATCATTGACCCAGCAAAGGTGACACGCTCAGCATTGCAGAACGCAGCATCAGTAGCGGGAATGCTTTTGACAACAGAATGCGCAATCACAGACATCCCTGAGCCACCTGCACCAGTAGCAGCTCCAAACCCAGACATGGGCGGAATGTACTAAGTCGGTGACTAATTACTAATAACAGGTCCCCTGAGTTCTTTTGTTTATCAAGGAACTTGGGGGATTTTTTT
>JAZUKJ010000020.1:0-13920 GCA_045643225.1 Treponema sp.
ATCATTATATCTCCTGCAGGCAAGAATATAGAAATTTTTTTCACGGGCCGCACGGATGGCAAGGGCCTCGCCATTTTTTTCCAAGTATTCTTCCGCCATTTCCTTAGTCGGAAAAACTATCTCAATTTTTTTGTCCTCATATACAGTACCGTAATAGGACTCCCAGATTTTCTTGACGATTGCATACATGCATTTCTTTTCCATTTTTTTCCTCCATTTGTGGTTGGGTTTAGTTAAATATAGGGTGGGGAGAGTTATGTGACAAATAAAAAATCAATTTTCTTTTATTTGACTTGCTATAAAAGTTACCTCATTGAAATGACCTGTTGCAGTAATATTCTTCCCATCATATTTTTGCAGCTGATTATTTTCAAAAGGATTGCTATTTTCCAAATATAATTGAAAAATTTCATTTTGATTTACATACAAAAAGGGTTGCATTGACTCGCTTTTTGAATTTGCATTTGTTTTTTGAAATATGACAGTTCCTGTTAACTCATTTTTTTCCATAGTAGGCTCCTATTTTGAGGAAATCTCTTTTTTTATCTTTCCTGATTTGTCAAAATAAATCTTTACAATTTTCTCATTTTTCTTATAGATTGATTGAAAAAGATTTGAGTTGCTAAGTTGGAAAGTCTCTGGTTGGATTCCTTGTAGTTCTTCATAAGTTTCATATACATGTTTGTTTAAGAGTGACAATATTTTATCATCAACTTTGGTTAAACTTAGTTCCACTGCTGTTCTTATATCTGGCATTGCAATATGCAGCCCTTTTGACATAAGAGGATTTTTCTTTATTGAAAATAATTTACCGTGACCAATGTTTTTATTTTCACCGATACAAGCTGATGGATCACCAAAAAGTGAAAATTCGCATAGTGTTTTGATATCGGTGTCATCCATAGTTGATGAACAAAGTTTTTTTAATCCGGCAATGTGAGAATCTCCTGCTGTTTCTCCTTTTGCAATATTTCTTAAAAACTCCCCAACAACTATATCGGCGCAACTTCCTGGTGGACAACTTGCTCCGTAAGCAATTCTGCTGGAACCAAGCAATGCTATTGTTTTATTTGATAAAGCCGCCAAAACATTTGCATCCTGCGAAGTCTTATTTTTTTCGTACATTGCACCGTAACAGGCTTCCACACCTATAAAATTTGGAGACTGAATTCTTGATATATTATCCGGTGAAAATGTTTCTGGATATTCAACTCCGCTTTGACCATACCAGTATTTTGTTTTATCAGAACCGTGAAGGTTAAATAAAAACAAATTCGCATTGCTGGATATTTTTTCATCAACATTATGCAGGTTTGTGGTTGGTGAAAGTTCAACGGAGGATGATGAAATAGTTGAATATTCCTTGTTGCTTTCATCTTTCCAAACGGATGCGCTTAATCCGAACGGTTTTAATGAAGAAATTTTTCCAGCTGAATTTTCTGCATTTTTGAAATATGTGCTGAATTCAGAAAAAGTTTCACCTGTCCATGTTGGAATTCGACCAACTCTTATGGCCAAGTCAAGATTGTATTTTTTTCCTGACCACGGTGATTCAGTGTCCAAAATATTGTAGGGCAAATCAGAAGTGACATCTGGATCGGTATCATTGGAATTGTTCCTCCAAGTCTGGAATCCGACTATATCTTCATTTCCCAATATAAATAAATATTTGGGCTGATGAATTTCAGAGACCTTTGTTAATATGGTCACGATGTTTTCAACAGAATAATCTTTGTTCGCAGAGATATAATTGTTGTCCAAATCTAGCAGAAAATAAGATACACCCCTTTTTTGAGCTGAGTCACAATAACTTTCCATCAGTGAGACAATATCTGTTTGTGCACAGTTTAACTGACTGCTTAATGCTTCAAGTCTGGTAATTATTATTCCGATTTCATTTTCTGTATTTTCAACAAAGGATTCCCATTGTTCTTTCCAGTCCTCACAATTGAATACTGTTTTTAGGGTAATTTCATTCTTCGCTGATTTTATTTCATCGTTCTCTTGGGGGACAGGGGTTCCACAATTTTCGCAAAACCGAAGTCCTTTTTCCAATAGCACTCCACATTCTTCACAAAACATTTTTCCTCCGATTGTGTGGCTCATAATCATTTGAACCACATGGACTTTTCACTAAAGTGAACCACCACAGTTTTCGCAGAACATGGCTCCACCTTCATGAGGTGTTCCGCAGTTGGGACAGGCTTCAACATTTTTTTGTACCTGCACAGGAGATGCCATTCCCTGTTGAACGACGGTTGTTGGTGTCTTTAATGCACCGCTGACAGAAGAAACTGTATTATTTATTCCATTTGTGAAGCGGTTCATTTCATCATTCTTGGAGTCCATAACCATTTTCTGATTTACGGCGTTAGCATTCATTCCGGATACGAACATCTCTTTCATTGTGGCCATCTGTTCTTTCATAAATGCCTGCATTTCAGAACTTTGTTTCATTGCCAATTCAGCTGTTTTATCATTTGCCGCAACGATGGCTTCGGACTTAAATTTTTCAGCCATCGCAGCTGCTGCCTCTGGAGTAATATTTGGATTTGCAGCTACAATCTGTTCAGCGGTCATTGACTTGAATATATTTTGCATTTCAATTTCATGGGTGTTTGTGATGTTCAGTTTTTCAATTTCACGCTGATGCTCGGCGTTTTCTCTTTCCTGCCTGATTGCCATGGCCTGACGAAGAAGTTCCATCTGGTCTTCCATTTCAGCTTTGTCGGCGAGTCTTTCTTTTTCGCGTCTTTCATCTTCGTATTGGTCTTGCATTCGTTTTTGGATGATGTCGTTCTCAATACGCTTGTTTCCGATTTCGATTTCCCACTGGAGCTTCTGACGGTCCAGTTCTTTTTCATTGGCCATTGTTGCTAATGCAAGAACCTGTTCGTTGTTTAAATCACGGACGGCTGCATTCTGAGAAATCTGTGCCTGAAGATTTTCAATCTCCTCTTCACGAAGTAACCCGCTCTTTTTGAATTGCTGTAAAGCTGCTTCAACATCATCGTCGGTTTTTGCCTGACGTATAATTCTTTGTGCTTCAAGCATTTCCGAGAATTTGTTTCGCTCGTCTTCGTTTAGTTCCTTGTCTTCGTCGATTTTATCCAATGCGGCTTGCAAATCAACTTGACTTCTTGCTTCACGGATTGCTTGGGAATTGTTTTCATCCTGCAGACGGTTCAAGAAAGAATTGCGTTTGGTCAGCTCCGTCAGTTCAAGTTCGCTGATGTAAAGTTCTTCCTGTATTTTGCGGATGTTTTCCAGTTCAGCATTTTGAGCGGTGAGACTGATAATTTTTGTGACTGAAATGTAGGAATAAATTTCCGCTATTTTTGTTTCCAGTTCAGAACGGATTTTATCCTGGGATGACAGTACTTGATTTGGTTCAATTCCAGTTAATGTTGTGTTCAATATATTCTGGACGACTGGTTTAAGTTTTTCGGCAATTGATTCAAATGAAACAAATTTTTTGTCCAGCAATTCATTTACATAAAAATCATTGATGTTGGAAATTTTTGAGAGGAAGTGCAGCCCAATTTCACTTCTGATTCCTTGTGTCGCCACATTGGGTACGGTGAACACAAGCGGGAATTCTGTGGAACGGACAAGGACAATGGAAACATTCTGAACATTAGGAGGAAGTTGGGGAGTGTTTCTGAAAAAAGTTTTTATGTTATTTATAAAAGATGATATAAAACTGTTTCTCTTTATATCCTTGTCGGCATCAGTCTTTATGTCGGGGAATAATCTGAACTCATAGCTTCCGGCTTCAAGTTGAGATATGATTTTTCCGTTTACAAAGAAAAGTGCTTTGACTCCTTCCTGAACAACAATGCCTTTGATGTGTCCATAGGAAGCAATTTCCTGAGAATCAATTTTTAAAGCCAGCTGTCCGGGGAGAACATTCCAGTGAATAAAAGATGCCTGCTTTGCAATGTCGGGATTTGTAGGGGAGGCTTTTTCGGAATTTATGTTTTCCATTTTTGTTCCACATTTTCCGCAGAACTTGGCTCCAGGTTTTAAAACATTGCCACAGTTGGGACAGGTGAGTTTTTCTTCTTTGTTTTCTGGATTTGAGACCTGGAACTTATATCCACAGCCTCCACAAAATTTGGCTTCGTCCTTAAGTTCCTTGCCACAGTTTGGGCATTTTTTCATTTGGCTTCCTCCGTTTTTCATTATTCGATTTATTTGTCCTTCACGGTTTATTTCGACGGTTATAGTTCTTGAGCAATATCTGCAGTTTAATGAATAAGTCATGGATGTTAAAAGATTATAGCTGGCCGATTGATTACAGTGGGGGCAGGGAATTAAAAGGGTTACTTGTGGCATGGTTTTCTTCTCCTATTGGTTTTGTTGTAGTAAATATAGTTCCTTTTTTAGTTTTTGAATTTTGGTTATTGGGATTTGTTTATTAATTTTATAAAAGATAAGTTATAAATATCCTTGTAGTCTAATTGAACACATTTGATACCAATAGACTCAAACAGTTGTTTTTTACCGTTAGGCAGTTCCTCGTCCTTTGTGTATACATAAACTGTTTTCTTTTGTGTGTAGTTTTGATTTTTTTTCTGTAATTGCTCTTGGTAAATATGCCTTTCTACTAATAACCAACGTAAATCAGATTCTTGAGAATTTAATCCTAATCCCATAATAATCAAATCGTTGTTAAAAAAAGGATTTATCCAAGTATTCTTTCCATTCCAGTTTTTTTTGTTAATATCCTTTAAAAAAGATGAAAGTTTATTAATGATTCCAGAATAATCTTTATTTGTAATGCAAAGGCTACTGGAATATCGTTTCATGCCATGTATATACCAAACTGCAAATGCATTAGAAGAATTTTCGTTTTTGTTGAATTCTTCTTCGCGAAAATATATGTCAAAAGGATAGTGAAAATTTCTTCTCTTTGGAGATGGATAAAAAGGCTCTTCAACCTTTTGCTTTAAATTATCATTTTTTCCTTTAGTGAATTGAAGGTTCAAATTTCTTAAAAGTAAAGAATCATAATTTGTTGTCAAAATAGGTATAGAATTATTTTTTGCATATTCAATTACTGTTTTGTGTTTTATTAAATCATCATTTTCCATTTTTTTTTCAAAAGCTGCGATATTTCTACATATTTCCTTTTTCAGTATGCAATCAACTCTTTTTTTGGTTTCAATTTTTTTTCGATAAAACAATGCCAGTTCTGCAATTTCAGGATAAGTTATTCCTTCGAGATTGAACTCTTCTTTAGTGTTATTATCTGTTTTGAGTAATTCACTTCTCATATCTTGTGGAAATAAATCTACAAGAAGTTTTGTCCATGACAATTTTTTGTTATCTGATATATAATTTACGCCATTTCCGATAAGAAATGCTGGGTTTGTTAGTTCTATTTTCTCCATGACCATTCACTCCTCATTATTTTTTCTTCCTATGTATGCAAAGCAATAAATTCTACAACTATTTTCTCTATAGTCTTCATCTTCTGATCCATTTTTATATTTCGGTTCTATTGGATCTAATTTTTCAAAAGACCATTTGACCTTTTTATTGGTATATTCATCTGCTTTTGCTTTTCTATTTTTTATTATTGCATTTGGTCTTGAGTTAGGTTTTGTTGAATCATGAAAGAAAACAAGAAATGCGTATTGCAGACTGTTTGGTCCTGTGTCGGATTCGAATGAAAATAATTCGGACATTCTTTTTAAATCACTGTCAAAAGCCGCTGGTGATAGGGAAGTATTTTTTGTTTCTATACAACAAAAGGACTCTTTTCCATTATCCGTTTTATAGACACATATATCTATTTTCCCTGAACGATTTGTATCTTTTGGTTTATTAAATGGCGATTCTCCTAATGAGTATTCATCATTGATACACATTAATGGATTACATGCAAAAGAAAAATTTTTTGTTTTTTCTTCTAAAACAATTTTATAGGGATTTCCTGGAGTATTAATAAAATTTTTTGCTAATTGAGAGGCAATTCTGCTAGTTAAGTAATATTCTGGATAATAGAAACCATTTATGTCTCCTGAGAATTTAAACAGATCGTCATAAGTTGCATACATAGCTGTTGTAATGCAATTTTTTAATTCTTCTATAGATACCATAACTTATCATTCTCCTCCACCAAAAATTTCCCGCTTCGCGGGATATCCCCACGAAGCTTCCTCCTCCATAGTCCTTTTCGTCCGCCTTAAGCGGACGGGACTATTCCGTTGGAAGCTACGTATTTATTTAAGAACTGGAACGCACAAGACGAAAACCGTTGTATCCGTCGTTGCTGTCGTACGGGCCGCTGACGTTACGGTAGACCACGGCACAGCAGCTGACGTCGTAGTAGTTGAACGACCCACCACGCCGCACGCGGTACGAGCCTCTCGAGGCACCTGTCGGATTCATGCAATGTCCTATATTGCGGTCGTACCAGTCCCAACACCATTCGTACACGTTGCCACTCATATCATAGAGTCCAAGTTCGTTGCTGTCCTTTTCTCCTACGTTGTGAGTCTTATCATCCGAGTTGCCACCGCACCATGCCACATCGTCCAAGTTATCGCTTCCAGCGTATCTGTATCCTCTGCTTTCCTGTCCGCCCCTTGCTGCATACTCCCACTCCGCTTCCGTGGGTAACCTGTAGCCGTTGGCCTTGAAGTTGCATTTTACAGTCCATTTCAAGTCATCATCCTCGACTTCATTGTTTGGGTCCTTATGGCTCTTGTCTATATCGTAGCAGGGGGTAAGGCCGTGGGCTTCGCTTAGTTTGTTACAGAACTCCACTGCGTCGTACCAGCTTACAGTTTCCACAGGTCTGTTGTCTCCCTTGTATTCGCTTGGGTTGTTGTCCATAACGCTTTTCCACAATTTCTGTGTCACTGGGTACTTACCTATGAGGAAGGCGTCCAGGGATACAGTATGCTTTGGATTGTCATTTTGGTTGTCATCTCCAAGCGTCATGTCTCCTCCATCTACCCACACTATGTTTGCAGACTCCCTGAGTTTTTCATACAGGTTCTCCTTGGAGGTAAAGAAGTCCCTTGTCATCAGTCCGTAGTAGAGGTTCTTGTTTTTGCAGAAGCTTCTCTCTATGTCCAGATGCTTCCCGGTCTTGGCTTCCTGTAGCATCATCTGTGCCTTTACCTGCCATGTCAGTTCCAGCTTGTTTGTAGTATTCTTAAATTTTTTTATTGCATTCTCGGCTTCCTTCAGCCATTTTCCTTCGTTCAGTCTTTTGTGTACAGCCAGCCAGTATATGGCCATGTGGCTCTTCACCAGCTCGCTGTCGTTCCACATTTTTTCAGCCGCCGTGAGTCTCCGTTCGGCATCCGGCATGTTTCCGTCCCTTATGTCCATGGTTGCAGCTGAAAGGTAAGCCCACTGCAGGTCTGCTTCCAGGTCGTCTATGATTGATTTTGCTCCTTCTGGATTTTCTTCCGTCATCAGCTGGATAAAAAGTTCGACTATGCTATCGTCGCTCCTGTGGTCCCAGTATATGGGTTCAACAAGTTTCAGGGCCTCCGCCGTGTTCCAGTCGTCGTAGAATAGGGATGTGGCTTTTTCCAGGTCCACCTTCTCGATGGTTGTCAGAGGAGCTTTGCTGCGTGCGTCTCTTTTTGCCTCGTCCTCTATGACCATGGCGGTGTATTCGTCAAACTCCAGCTCCTCCGCAAACTTCCTTAGTTTCTTGAGCTGGTCGGTGGTTATCTTGTTTCCATTGGCCAGGCACTCATCGACTTTCGCTCTGTACTGTTTTGCCCTGCCACTGGCGACTTTCCTTGCACATTCCACGCATCTTTTCCAGCTGTCATCGAAGCACTCTGCGCATGTGAACTGTCCGCAGTCAGGACAGATGTATCCGCTTGTCTTTTTGACCACACTTCCGCAGATGTGACACTTTGCGGTCTGCTTTGTCTCGTCCTCGTTGTGGACTATGGTTGCGTTTCCGCCTACTTTGTAGGTTTCCTTCTTCCCAATCATGTTCACATCACCGGCGATGACGTTCTTGTCTCCTATGGACATTCCTTCCACTGATGGCTGTCCACCTTTTCCAAGTCTTACACCGCACTCGGAACAGAACTTTGTTCCTTTTTCGTATGTCCTTTTGCACTTTGGACAGCTGATTTTGTCTTCCTCAAGTCGTACCGGGCTTCCGTCGTCATTTTCGCAGTCGGTGCAGAAGTTGCCGTTTTCGTATTGCTTTTTACATTTTGGACAGATTTTCATTTTGTTCTCCCATAAAAAGTCAATTAGGAAATATCAATTTCCGAAATTGATTTTTTACGCACATTCGCAATGAAATGAAAATGTGCAGTAAATATGAAAGTTTGCAACGCAAACTTCAAGTAGATAAAAGATTCCCCATTTGGGAAGCTTTTTATTACACTCTCCTTGGGGTATATCGAATCAGAATTTTCTTATTGGGCGAACCCAACATTTATAACCTTCCAGGCGTTTATGCTTAAATTTGGTCCAACTATTTCCAACGTCAACTGAATGGCCGCCATCAATAAACATCCCGTTGGTCGAAAAAATAACAACCTTACACATATCAGCGGAAGCTTGTTCTGAGGTTATATAACAAATGGTTCCAGGTTTTTTCCATTCAAGATATGGAGAGTAGAGTTTGTAGAATTTATTTTCCTTTTCGTATTTATCAACAGTTTGTCTGTTTTTATTGTTGTTTACCAAGTTGTTGTAACACAATGTCATTTCTGCAACATTTCCAAGATACCAGTCAGTTTTGTCGTAGGCCGTAGTGTTTGCAGCATCTCCAGCGGCTGTATCCTCTCCAAATGCTTCGATGATGAGTCTGGTATTGATATCTCCATCTCCGACAGCTGAACTTAGTCCTTCAATCCTGCCGTTTGTTTTGGAAAAATAGGTGTTGTAGGTCACGCCTGGACAGGCTTCAAGATATCGCCATCCATCGGAATAATTCCCTTTGTCGTAGAAAACAATTCCAGCTTCTCCCCATTCTCCAACTTTGTATCCATTCTGTTTTTCAGCTTTAAGTCTCTCTTTTTCTTGTTTTTTCAGGGCCTTTTCTTTATTCTTAGCATCTTTTTCAATTTGTTTTATTCTGCTTTGCTCTTTATAGCTTTCTGATGAGAAATATTTATACAATCCAAAAGCTCCGCCGGCGCATAAGGCTAAAACAATAGCAATAGCAATCAGTCTTTTTATGACTTTTTTTCTATTGGCAATTTTGGATAGATTTTGTATATGTCCATTTTTTATTGAGCCAAGTTTAGCTGCGGTGGATTTTGCTTCTTCATAGCTGGAAATTCTTTCATAATAAACATCAAGAAAATTCAAATCTTCAAAAGCTTGCAATAAGCTTGTAATTTCCTCTTGAGTTGCGCTTGAACCTTTAGACTCGCATTCTTTCATTCTTTTTAGCAGATTACTAAAGGAAACTTCTGCATTAGATGTTCTGGCTGTTTTTTCTTCTTCCGCTTTTTGCCTTGCTTCTGCTAATTTTTTTTCTGCCTGTTCTTTTGCCTTTCTTTCGGCCTCTTGAATTATTCTTTCACTCTCGTTCATTATTATATTTCCTTTTTAGGACCAATACATCATGTCATTAATCATGGATGCGATAAAGAAGCCGATTGCTGCGATAAGGATGCAAAAAACAATTCCCCCAAATACTGTCATTACGGCCCAGCCAAGGAAATAACCTATAATAGCCCCTAAAAATATTCCTCCAACCGCTCCCCATACACCAACGGTCAGACCTCCAATGATAGCCACAATTATAGCAAACACAATATCCGATACGGTTTTTACTTTTTCCGGATTAGCCCTGCGGATGAAAATGAGAGCCACGATTCCAATGGCCAGGAATACAAGAGTGCAGGCTATATAACATATTATTCCTTTCTTTTCATCGGATAGGTGAGACTCTGATTTATGAGAATTTTTATAATATTTTTGTTGTTTTAATTGTTCCTTATAATCTATTTGGTTAATAATTTTCCTGAGTTCTTCAACTGTGTTTTTGGCTTCAGCATATAAAGGTACTCTGTCTGAATAAATGTCAGATCTGGACAATTGTTCAAATTGCTGGACATAGTTAGTAAGTTGACTACGAGAACATTTTTTCCCTTTTTTTATGCAGCTTTTCATTTCCGGGAGAAGAATGTTTAGTTTATCTGAAGCAGATTTAGTCCTTTTGAGTTTTTCTTCTTCTGCTCTTCTTGCGTCCTTTTCGGCTTCTATTCTTTCTTCCGTTTCCCGCTGTATTTTTGCTTCGTTTTCTGCTATTTCTTTAGCAATTCTTTCTTTTTCTTTTCTTTCCCGTTCCTTCCTTTCTCTTTCTTGCTTCTCAGCAAGTTCTTTCGCCTGTTTTTCTCTTTCTTTTCTTTCGGCTTCTTTTACTTTTCTTTCTTTTTCTTTTTGATTTTCTTCCAATTCGCTAAAAATATCGAGGAAGCTTCCTGAATCACTGGCCATATCTTTCTCCAAATATATTGTTTTCCCCGTAGTTGTGCAGGGATAATAAATCCAAGGGAGGGGAGGCTGATGTGAGTTTTCTGTGTTTTTATAACCTTCAATCAGCGTATCATAAAAAATTATAGTCCTCAAATTGGGTAATGTCAATCAAAGGAAATTTATGGGGAAGACTTTTAGTAAAGGGTAGTCAATGAAGGCGATTCTAAACAGGGGATTCCTCAATCGACTATTCGATTCTCTTTGGAATGGATTTGACTATTGAGGAATCCATGTGGCTGAATTATTTCGTATAGGAACGTACAATTCTGAAACCACAATTTTCACCGTGATAATAAGGAAAATCTTTACTACGATAAGAAACCTCGCAGTAAGTTTTGTTGTTGTTGCAACTACCACCACGGCGAACTCTTTTTGTTGCTGTTGCATAACCATTTATTTTATTTTCTTCAGTGACAGTTTCTCCATACCAATCCCAGCACCATTCCCAGACATTGCCGCTCATATCATAAATGCCTAGTTCATTCGGATTCATTTTTCCTACATTATAAATAGCTCTGCAATTGTCGTAATGCCACGCCACTTCATTTATGTCATTGCTTCCAGCATATTTGTATTCTTTACAACTTTGCCCACCTTTTGCTGCGTACTCCCATTCAGCTTCTGTTGGAAGCCTGTAGCCATCTGCGTTAAAGTTACATGTAACGGTCCACTTTAGCGGGTCTTCTTTATTCTCATTTCTAACATCTTTTTTTTGTTTGTTAATGGTGTAGCAAGGTGTTAATCCAAGGTTTTTACTTAGAAGATTGCAAAATTCTACAGCCTCATACCAGTTTACATTGTCAATAGGCATTCCAAATTCTGAATTCAAGTCCTTTTTTTTATTTATAATGTAATCCCATAAATTTTTTGTTACCGTATATTTTGCAATATAAAAGGAACTTAATTTTACAGTATGTTTTGGATTATCTTTCTGATTGGTACTTCCAAGAGTAAGTTGGCCTCCTTCAACATATACAAGATGTAGTTGCTGTTGAAGTTTGTTTCTTCGTTCTGTTTCATTCCTTAGTCTTTCAGCAAGCTCTCTTGCTTCTTGTTCTTTCGCCTGTCTTTCTCTTTCTTTTCTTTCTTCTTCTTCTTTTTTCTGTTGCTCAATTTCAATATTCTTCAGTCTCTGTTCATCTTGTGTTAAAAGAAAATCTCTAGTTAGTAGTCCGTAGTATATATTTTTTTGCTTACAGAAGTTACGATCTATCTCAAATTGTTTTTTGCCATTTTCTTTCTGTACCATCAGTTGTGCTTTTAATTGCCATGAAAGTTCCAGTGGATTATTTGCTTTTCCAAAATTTTTTATTATTGTTTCAGCTTTTTTTAACCACTGTACATTTTTCAGCTGCTTATACATCGCTATCCAATATACGACCATATGGCTTTTTACCAGTTCATTGTTTTTCCACATCGTATCAGCAGATGTTAAGCATCTTTCTGCTTTTGCGAGGTCTTCCTCTCGTATGGCGATGATAGCATTTGTTAAGTATGCCCAAAGTATATCAATTTCCAGGTCATCTATTATTTGTTTTGCTTCATCTGGATCCTCATCAGCAAGCAATTGTATATACAGTTCTAGAATTTCTTCTTTTTTTGGATGAGATCTGTATATTTGTTCTACCAGATTTAATGCATCTGAAGTTTTCCACTCATCATAAAGAAGATGAGTCGCCTTTTCAAATTGTCCTTTTTCAATGGTTGTAAATTCCGCTTCAACATGAAGTTTTTCCTTTTCTTCGTATTGTATTTCTGAGGCTCTGAAAGAATCGATATTTAATTGGTTCTCTAATTTATTAAGTTCTTTAAGTTCATTATTGTCTAGTTTATTGTCGTTCTTAAGAAATTCAATTACTTTGTTTCTGTATTGCTGTTCTCTCTGTTGGATAGTCTCTCTTGTGCAGTCTTCACATTTTTTCCAGTTGGTGTCGAAGCACTCTGCACATGTGAACTGTCCACAGTCAGGGCAGTCGTATCCGCTTATCCTTTGCACGATGCTTCCGCAGATGTGACACTTTGCGGTCTGCTTTGTCTCGTCCTCGTTGTGGACTATGGTTGCGTTTCCACCTACTTTGTAGGTTTCCTTCTTTCCAATCATGTTCACATCACCGGCGATGGCGTTCTTGTTTCCTATGGACATTCCTCCCACTGATGGCTGTCCACCTTTTCCAAGTCTTACACCGCACTCGGAACAGAACTTTGTTCCTTTTTCGTATGTTCTTTTGCACTTTGGACAGCTGATTTTGTCTTCCTCAAGTCGTACCGGGCTTCCGTCGTCATTTTCGCAGTCGGTGCAGAAGTTGCCGTTTTCGTATTGCTTTTTACATTTTGGACAGATTTTCATTTTATTATTTTCTCCTGGACGTTTTAGAAAGATATTGTTTTTTCATGGAATAGTTTTATGCGTTTTTTTTCATCTTGATTTATATAATTTTGCCTGAGTTTTATTCCATCAATTTCAAACGGAACTGTATACCCGAACAATAAATTGCTTAATTTAGTGGCTTCTGGAGCTGTATTTTTACATTTGCTTTCCTCGCTTTTGGGATGAATCCATTTATACAATTTTATATATGAGTCAAAAGAAATGTGCCTATAGTTTGATTTTTTTAAATCTTCTTTTATTTGTTCTCCTAGTGCAAATGTATTTTCATTTTTACAAAAACATTTTAGCGTTGCGTTTTTTATATCATTCTCTAGTAGATGCGGTAGAACAACCATTTTACAATTAATCGAAGATATATTTTTCTCAATATATTTTTTCTTAAAATAACCAAATGGTATTTGTTTTTTTATCTTGATAATTTCATTTTCTGTTACAATGTTTTTATTCATCAAATATAAATCGATAACTTTTTTTCTAAACGAAGAATAGTCTATATCTTCTTCAGTAAGTTTTACATTTGACTCTAAATTTGATTTTAGGCCGCTATAAGTCAAATTTGAGCTTCCCATTATGACGCAGTTATCGAATATATAAATTTTTGCGTGAAGATTAGCATCGGTCTTTATTTCGAAATTTCTTTTTAGCGCTTCCTCAAAAAATTCGATATCTGACGAACCATTTAAAAAAGTGTCTGCCGTAAAACGAGTTAAAAACTTAATAGTTTTAGCAGTAGCTAATGAAAAAAATCTTTTAAAATTTATGAAAGGGGAGATTATAAGTATCTCCTTAGAAATTGAAGCGAGGTAAAAAATCTCTTTTTGAGTTTCTTCGGTTGAAAGATATTTCATTTTAATATTCTGTAAAAACACTTAAAGTTGAGCTTATAAGTATCCAATTTTCTCCTTCAATCAGCGTACTAATCCGTTATTATATCCTCCAATCCGCTACCTGTCAAATTAATAAATCTTCTATTGAAGTATACTAGGAGCATGGCCTCATCATTCAAGGAAAACCTTAAGCAGTTACTCGAATACAAAGAAATG
>JAZUKJ010000021.1:0-35268 GCA_045643225.1 Treponema sp.
TATTTTTGTGTAAATTAATATAGAACAAAAAATTATTATTGATTTGTAAGATTTTGCATTTTATCGGGAAAAAAAATTAAAAAATTTAATTGACCTGTATAGGGGGATTTTATGAAAAAACTTTTTTTTATTCTAATGGCACTCTTTTGTGCAGTGAACATTTTTGCTGAAGAAAAAGATATTTTCTTTTTTGCAGAAGTGGATATGGAATTGACCGAGGAATTGATGAAACCGTATGCCGGAAAAAATCTGACGGAAGCGGATTTAGAGATTCTTAAAACGAAAACAGAAAAGAAAGTGTTCCCCAAAGTTAAATTTGATGCAGTAAGCGGTAAAGAAATTATAGAGAGCGCACTGGTGGTTGAAAATCAAAGTATCCTGGATGTTTCGATGATAGACGAAATAAATTTTTCCCAGGAGCAATATACCAATTATTATTATTATAACATCGGTATTGATTTTAATCAGGAAGGCGCGGACAATCTTTATGATTTTACACTTAAAAATGTTGGAAAAAATGCGGCCATTATAATAAATGGAAAAGTTCTTTTTAATGCTGTAATAAAGCAACCTATTCCAGGTGGAAAACTTGAATTGGCTGGGATAAACTCTAAAGCCGACATAGAGCAGTTTTATAATTCCATAAAAGATATGGATGTGAAAATTAAATATCCAGAATATTTATTGGACAAATCCATTAAGGAAGATTTGGGAAGCTTCAATATTTATCATATTGATTATGACCAATCCCTGGAATTTTCCCAAATGCTGTACGCGTTTATAAATTATTTTAATTTCGATTCTGAAATCATCAATAGTATGTTGCACGCTCATCTGACTCCTGAAACTGAATATAACATAAAAAATGATGTGGTATATGTATATGAAAAAGAATGTCTGCTGACCAGGAAGGACTTTAAAAAAATTTACGTAGTTGAAACAATCCCTGGATTTTATGGAATTATTATAACCCTAAACGACGAAGGACAAAAAAAATGGAAGACAGTTTTGGAAAAGTATAAACAGGATAAGTTTGAATGCTTTTTCATGACTTACAGCAATTCTGGATTTATGATTGATGCCAGAAGTGTAATCAGGGATGACGAAATTTTGATTGATTATATGTTTGAGGATCTTGCTAGATATATGGCTGACGAACTACGGACCGCGATTAAGTAGTTTAGGTGATGTTGGATTGAAAGGAATTGCAAATGGAACAAATCCAGACTGTAAAGAAATTTTTTTTGAATGACCGTTACGCAATGGCCACAACCGGAATAGATATTCTGGAAGTCGGGGATCATTATGCAAAAACGATTTTAAAAATCAGTGAAGGACTTTTAAACGGTGCCGGAAAAGTTATGGGAGGAGCCATCTTTACTTTAGCCGATTTTACCTTCGCCGTTTCCGCCAATGTGATAGATGAGGTCGGGGAGGTGACGGAAAAAGTTGTCACCACCAACAGCAGCATCACCTATCTTTCGTCGCCAAAGGGTGACATCCTGTTTGGTGAAAGCCGCTTAATAAAAAATGGCCGTTCGACCTGCACCTATGAAATCAGGATTACTGATAATCTGGAAAATCTTGTGGCGATTGCAATCAGCAACGGAATGAAATTGTGATTTTCTGAAATCTTCCATAATATAAGCGATGTGCATCTCCGATGAGCATCGAAGATGAGCATCGAAGATGAGTATCTCTAAAAATTGCAATTTTTAGAGGTTCCCTGATATTTATTTGACAAGAAAAGTTATACATGTTAATTTTAAAAAATTGTTATATTTTGCAGGCATTTCTGAATCTATTTTCAGGGATGCTCTTATTATAGGACGAGGAAAAAATGAATTTAACAGAAAAGCAGCTAGAGCAGGTACGTCAGCAGATAAAGAGGGTCAAGGAATTTGGAAATCCGTTTTACACTGAGCGTTTTAAGGACGTAAATCCTGAGGACATAAAAACTCAGGAAGATTTCGAAAGACTTGTTCCATTCTGTTCGAAGCAGGATTTGAGAGATGCATATCCCCTTGGACTGGCGACGGTTCCTGAAGAGGAAATAGTTCGAATCCATTCATCAAGCGGAACCACCGGCGCTCCTGTCATTGTTCCATATACTCAAAAAGATGTTGATGATTGGGCCATCATGTTTGCCCGCTGCTACGAGTTGGCCGGAATAACAAACAAGGACCGAATCCAGATTACACCAGGTTATGGATTGTGGACTGCAGGAATTGGATTCCAGACTGGATGTGAAAGACTTGGAGCGATGGCGATTCCGATGGGCCCTGGAAACACTGACAAGCAGTTACAGATGATGCAGGATTTGAAGGCGACAGTTCTTTGTGCAACTTCCTCCTATGCCCTTCTGATTGCCGAACAGGTGGAGTCCCGCGGAATTGGAAAAAATATAAAACTCAAGAAAGGTGTCATCGGTTCTGAACGTTGGGGAGACAAAATGCGTGCCCGCATCCAGAATATCCTTGGCATTGAGCTTTATGATATTTACGGTCTCACAGAATGTTACGGACCGGGAATCGGAATCAATTGCGATAAATCAGACAAGGGAATCCATATTTTTGATGATTACATCTATGTGGAAATTGTTGATCCACAAACAGGAAAGCCGGTGCCGGAGGGACAGATTGGAGAAATCACTTTGACCACTTTGGTAAAGGAAGGCGCTCCGTTGTTCCGTTTCCGCACTCATGATTTGGCGGCTTTTGTTACTGAAAAATGTCCATGCGGAAGAAGCTATCCGCGTATCACTCAGATTATGGGCCGCAGCGATGACATGGTAAAAGTCAAGGGCAATATTATCTTCCCAAGTACATTGGAGGATGTAATCAAATCTGTTCCTGGAACTTCAAGTGAATACAGGGCCGTGATTGAGCATGAGGGCGGAAAAGATAAGATGACCGTTTTTGTGGAAGTTGAAATGGGCGTCGACAGAGTTGAAGTTGAGCTTGGAATTAAATATGTTTTCAAGCAGAGATACAACATGACCCCAGAGGTTGAGGTTGTCGGAATCGGTGAGCTTCCACGTAGCGAAAAAAAGACAAAGCGTATTGAGGATAAAAGGTTTAACTAAAGGTTATCCCTAAAATCTTGAAATCGTAAATCGGACAGCGCGGTATTATAGGTCGTAAATTTTTATGGCTCATAATATCGCGTTTTTTATTACAATCCGATAGCGGTTGCTGGAACAAAAGGAATGCCCCCTGACGCAAGCATCAGGGTATGCACCCCATCGGTTCGAATCAAAAGGGGAAAATGATGTAGGTTGCAACAAAAGCCAATGGCAATGTTATGGCCGTCAGCAGGGTTGAAATAAGACAGGCCCTGCTTGCAAGGTTTTCCTCTTTGTGGAACTGCACACAGATGACGCTGAGCGAAACAGATATTGGAGCCGAAAATGCAATCACAATTGATATGACGGAATGTTCGGTAAATATAAATATTCCGGTTTTGTTCAGGATAAAACAAATCAGCAAAACGACGGCCGGTCCGCAGATATTTCTTAGTACGGCAAAAATCCATGCAAGGCGGTCCTTGAATGCGCTGGCAAAATTTGATTCCCCCAGGGTCACTCCAATCAGCAGCATGGCTACAGGTCCCATCATTTTTGAAAGGGTCTTTACAGTAAGGTAAAGCGCAGGCAGTGTTTTATCGATTCTTAGGATGGAACAATTTCCGCTGGCTGTGGAAATTTGTGGCGTAATATTCTGAATCAAAAATACGATGATTCCTGCGAACATTCCAATCATGACCGGGGTGACGAAAATTTTTTTGAGTGTCGGTCCAATATTTGTTCTGGAAATCTTTTCACCGGATATCAGCGTGAATCCGACAATGTACACAAATATTCTAAAGACAATTGAAATGGTGCTGATGTAAAGCATCACATCTTCCCCGTGGCTTTCGTAAATGGATTGCAGAATCGGCATTGAAAAAAGAGTGGTCTGACCGATGGCAAAAAATAATCCGCCTAGAGTTGAAATGGTTTTCCCTTTTTTAATAAAAATAAGTTTTCCCAAAAGTATAATGATGATGTAGATAAGAAATGCCAGGACAAATATTTTTAAACTGGATTTAAAGTTCATGTAATCAAAATCCTGCATGAAGGCGTTGAATGCAAAACAGGGGACAGTTATTTTCCATACAAGGGTCGTCAATACTTTTTTTGAGTTCTGCTCAAGAATATTTTTTCGCCGTAAAATGAATCCAAGGAAAATAAGTATTACGGTTTGAAGAAAGGCTCCAAGAAAATTTATGTCCGTCAGTATCCGCACAAATGTATTCATATTGTATGACTCCGCTGGCTCATTCTATCACTTTGGTATTTGACAGGCAATAAACATAAGGACATTCCTGAAAATTGCAATTTATGTAGGTTCCCGATATAATTTTTCATAGACGGACAACAGAAAAAGTTTCCCTGTAAAGGGCGGAGGTTATATGAAAGTTGACGCGGTTTCATTAATTGAAGGTGCTGGTGGACTTGAAAAAATCTATATGCGGAACAGCAATCTTCCTGTTGTCTTGATATGCACCGCACTGACCGTTGCGGCAGGGATTTTCATTTTCAGGATAATCGTAAATAAAAAAAAGTCCAGGCCAAAAAGAATGGCACTTGATATCCTTGCCCTCATTTCTTTGACAGCTCTGTTCGTGTTTGGTGTGCTCCCTTTTATCAAAACAAAAGCCGGACGTGATGATATGAAAAAAGCGCTGCAGGGAGTTGAGAATGTCAAAGCCTTCTATTCATCAATGAAGCAGCTGGGAAATGATTATTATAACCAATCCAAGGAAACAGGTTTTTTGGAAGTGACTGATGAATTGAAGAATCAGTTTGATGAAATATTTGCTGACGAAGGCACATATAAAAATATATTGGAAAATATTATTCCTCCGGGATTGTCCCAGCAGCCTGATAGATTTCTGATGACCATGGATACTGTGAAGCTGAAAAATATTTTCCAGATAGAGAAAGTTCCAGACGGATATGTCATTAAGGTCAAAGCCGAAGTCCCTCATTGGTTTTACTACGACGGCAGCATTGAGGCAACCAAAAGCCGGTGGTTCGAGTATTATTCCGATATCTGCATGACGGATGATGAGGCAAAGGCCCTTTCCGGGAAAGCTCTGGAAGAATATTCGGAAATCGGAGAAGGAAAATATGGTGGCATAACAATATATGCAGAGGAGACCCATGAATTCCATCTGGTAAAATCCGGCGGGGAGTATAAAATAAAGGACTTTGCATTTAAAATTGACGGCTATAGGGTGGAAGATTACTAGGTCCAATTTCGAGTTTTTATAATTTATACAAGAGTGGTAAAAATAAACGGAACTTCGGCGAAAGTGCAGTTATTTTTACCATAATGATTTATTGAATTTGAAAACTCGACATTCGCCCTACTAAAAACCGTCAATTTAACGAACATTCAAGAATTACATCTTAAACCTGTAAAAAATTTGTGTTGACAAAATAGTGCAATTTAGGGTCACATAAATGGCGAAATTCCTATGTGATTTATACAGTCTAATCTATCAGAATCAAGATTTATGCATACAGAGGAAGCAATTTCTTTATCTAAAGCCTTTAAAGAGCGAGTCACAAGTAATTCTGTGTAAATTTTCAATGAAAAATTGAGAAAATGTGATATATTTTGTGCCACATTCAAAAAAATCATGATATAATATAAACTAGGTGGTATTGTTCATGGATGTAGACTACAAAAAGCTCTGGAAATTAATGATCGATAAAGATATTAAGAAAAAAATGATCTTATTCCTCTTGCTGGTATCACAACAAATGTTTTAGCAAAACTTAATAAAGGCGAGTATGTCTCTATGGAAGGTCTTAAAAAGATTTGCGTCGCGTTGGAATGTGATGTAGGTGATATCTGTGTTATGAATACTGTTTCTGAGAAGGATTAATTATGAGGAACAAGATTTATATCACTAAAGATGTTCCGTTATCTCAGCAGGAGCAATGCTGCACTATTGATGTTGGAAAAGTTTTGGCAAATGCTTATAAAGCAGATCCAAAAGGTTTTGAAAGAGAATCCAAGTTAGATGCTTATTATTTGTTTCGACAACTTATAAGTAATGTTATTGAACCAACCAAAACAAGGATAGTCTTTTCTAATTTAGGAATCTTATTAGAAAAGGATTTTGAATTAGATGTTTCAAAGTTTCTTCTTGAATATGCAAAAGACTATCAAGTTTTTGTAATTCAAGGCCCATTTAATTTTGTAGATGGTAATAAACTAGTTTGGAATGTTGAAAATCCAAATAACAAAATTGAATTTAATCAGGGTGTTCTAGAAGTCCTGAGTGAATAAAAAAAAGAGGGTAAAAATGAATTACTCAGAATTAATTGAATTTGAACCATTAACAACTGTTATTAAGATTGCGGATGACAGCCAGGCTGAAAAAAGAAAGCATAACGTTGAAACCTATGTTTTCTCTGACAAAATGATAAATATGCTTACTTCGACAGTTGTTCCAAATCTGGATACAAGTGGGAAAGTAACTGAACAAAAAGGTATTTCAATTGTAGGTAGCTTTGGTACTGGTAAATCTCATCTTATGTCAGTTATTTCTTCAGTAGCTGAAGATGACACCCTTTTACAGAGCATTCATAACGATAAAATTAAGCAGGAGTTTGAAGCTTTTGCGGGAAAATATAAAGTACTTCGTTTTGAAGTTGGTACAACAAAACCTCTTTATGAATTGGTATGTTATCGAATCGAAAACTTCCTTAATGGACTTGGAGTAGATTTCCATTTTGACCCTAATTCAAAAGATACATATAAAGAACAGCTTCAGCAGATGATGGCTGCTTTTGAAGAAGTTTATCCAGATAAATATCTTCTCGTTGTTATTGATGAATTGCTTGAATATCTTCGTAGCCGTAATGCAATGGAAGTAAACGGAGACCTTATGACACTTCGCCAGATGGGTGAAATGTGTGATGGATCTCGATTCAAAGTTATTTATGGAGTTCAGGAACAGCTTTATCGAGACCCTATGTTAGCACCGGCTGCAGATACTTTGAATAAAGTTCAGGCCCGTTTTGATGAAGTTCTTATTACAAAGGAAGATGTTGCATTCGTTGTTAAGAATCGTCTTCTTAAGAAAACACCAGACCAGAAAGCAAGAATTCGTGAACACTTAAATAAGTTCTCTCATCTCTTTGATGGACTTAATACTAACCTTAATGACTATGTTGAACTTTTCCCTGTACACCCAAGTTATATTGCTACATTCCAGCAGATTAAGCATGGGAAAGATAAGCGTGAAATCTTAAAGATTTTAAGCTATCGTTTTGAAGACTTAGCAAATCAAACAGTTCCAGAAGATAATCCTGGACTTATTACTTACGACAGTTATTTTGAAGATTTAAGTAAAGATTCATCTATGCTTTCTATCGCTGACGTTGCAACAATCAATGATAAAGTTGAAATTATCGAAGAAAAAGTAAAGAACTATTTTACTTCAAAACCAGCTCTCAAGAGCAAACTTCCTTTGGCAAAGCGAATTGCCAATGCTCTTGCTATTCGTGCACTTTGTGATGATTTGGATAAGCATCTTGGAGCTAATGCTTTTACTCTCAAGGAAGATCTTTGTTACACAATCATGGGAATTGATGAACCTGACTTCTTACAGGACACAATTGCAACAACTGCAAATAATCTTATTACAGCTACTCAAGGTCAATACGTTGTAAAGGATGATCAGTCTGAAGATTTCTACATTCGTACAGAAGGCGGTATCAACGTAGAACAGATTGTAAAGGACTACGCAGAATACATTAAGAAAGATCCTTCATTTGTAGACCAGAGCTTCTTTAACTTATTGAAATTCTTACTTGGTATTGAGGCAAATCCTTATAGAACAGGATTTAATATTTGGGACCATTCTCTCGAATGGAAATCTACAAAAGCATTCCGCTTAGGATACATCTTCTTCGGAAATCCTAATGAACGTTCTACAACAGAACCTATCCAGGAATTCTATATGTACTTCTGTCCATTATTCTCTAATCTTGATAGAAGTGATTTGGATGATGAAGTTTACTTTGATTTTTCTAACTTCGATGAAAGCTTCAAAAATGAAGTATGTCTTTATGCTTCAAGTATGGCAAAGCTTAATGATGCTTCATCAGATAAGAAGAAACTCTTCCAGGAACAGGCAGACCAGCATAGAACTCGTGTAAGAGATATGTTTAATAAAAACTTTGCAGATAAGATGAATGTTATTTACAAAGGAAAATCAGCTCCTCTTAGAAATTATCAATTACCTCAGGAAGGTGGAAGCAAACTTGCATTATTTAGTGATGTAACTGCTTCAATTCTTAATGAGAAATTTAATTCTAAATTCCCAGGTTATCCTCAGTTTAATGATTTGCTCAGTGCTAATACTCCAGATAATTTAAGTGGACGTGTTAAGAGTGCTCTTACAAAAATCATTAAGTACAATACTCCAAATCGTGATGGTCAGGCTATTCTTGCAGGACTTGGTTTGGCAGGTAGTTCGACAATTGATATTCAGAATTCAAAATACGCTGATTCAATTAAGAAAATGCTTGCTGATAGAGGTCCTGGAAAAGTCCTTAATCGTGAAGATGTAATTTATACTCATTACCAGGCTTTGAATCAGTATTATTCATGTGATTATAAGCTTGAATATCAGCTTGAATTTGTTGTTCTTGCAGCACTTGTATTTAATGGTGATATTGAAATCTCTTGGAATGGAGGAACAACACTTACAGCAAGTAATATTGCAGAAAAACTCCTCTCAATTTCCGAAGATGATTTCTACTTGTTTAATACAATAAAAACACCATCTGATTTACCAATTAAACCTTTAAAGAAACTTTTTGGATGTTTAGGATTACCTGACTTAACTGCAAATCTTAAAGAACCATCAACATTCACAAAACTTGGAACAACAATTGCTGATTATAGCGATAAAGTTGCTAAGACAATGGCTGTTCTTAATGAAGGTATTCGTTGTAATAGTATTGCATTAATCGATGATTCAACAAAATCAGATTATATTTCGAAACTTCAGAATCTTCTTACAATTTTGGATAACGTTCGTAATCTTGATACATTTGGAAAACTCAAAGGATTCAAGTATACAGAAGAAGAACTTAATGAAGCATTTAAAGCTTATCCATATTGTGAATTAGCATCAAATCTTAAGGCAAAAGCGGACAAGTTCGAAGGACTTATCAAGTATATTACTCAAGCTAAATCTTATGTTGTTGAAAGCGAAAAACCGCTTTATGACAATATGGAAAAGGCTATAGATGAACTTTCTGAAAAACTTAGTGCAGATGAAAAGGTTCAAAAGCAGTATGAAGCTTATTTAAACAGTCTTATTGATTCATATTGTGAATATTACTTAACACAGTACACTAAGAATCGTTTAAGCTACACTGATGCTCAAAAGAAAGACAGTCTTTTAAACAGTGATAAGAAACAGATTTGTGAAGTTCTTAAAGATATTACAATTCTTAATAAAACTGATTTTGAAAACTGGCGTAATACAATTACTAGTCTTAAACCTCAGGAAGCAGATGTTACAAAAGATAAGATTAAAGAAAATCCATATCAGGATTTTAATCCACGTGAAAACTACGATAAGCCAAGTTATACAATTCGTGAGCTTGAAGATCAGTTAGATAACAATTACTCAAAATGGGTTGATGCAATTAAGGCTACATTTAACGATCCTGGAATTGACCAGAATTTAAGTATGCTTCCAGCTGACCAGAAAACTCTTGCTGCAAACTTCAAGGCTGGTTCCATAGAGATTACAGTAGATAACTGCAGAATGATGCGTGATATTGTAAACAATCTTTCAAATGGATTTGAAAAGATTGAACTTACAAGTTCTGATTTCGCAAGTGTATTCTCTAAGCCAATGGGTGTTGAAGAAGCAAAACAGGCCTTTGATCTTTTCATTGAAAGTCAGTGCGCCGGTAAAGAACGTGGAAAGATTCGTATTATTTTGAGTGGTAAATAAGAAGGAATAAAAAATATGTTGAAATTGAACAGACTACAACTTCAAAATTATAAAGGATTTACAGATATAAAATTTGATTTTAATAATCAATTGACTTGTATTGCAGGTATAAATGGTTCTGGAAAAACTACCATTTTAGGTGCAATTGAAAAATCAATGTTGATTTTTTTGAACACGAATAATTTAGGAAGTTATAGAAAACCTAAATATGCGTTGAATGCAACTGATGTTCATATTGATAAAAATGCATCCTTTTCAGAACAAAATGAAACTGCATCTACTAAGTTAGAATTTACAGTTGATGGTAATGAAAATGAAATAGAACATTCTTTTGAAAAAATAGGTCGAACTGGTAATTATCATTCATCAAATTATAATGGTAATGGCTTCAAAGATGCTAAAAATTGCCCAATATTTGCTTTCTATTCCATTAATCGAAGAAATGTTTCCGCAAAAAAAAGAAATCAGAATGCAATTGATGGATTTGATTATATTTTTTCTGCATGGGAAAATGTAAATCTAGTTAATTTTGATTGTTTTTTTGATTGGTATAAAAACGAACTTCTCGATGAGTATCAAACAAAAGAAGAAAATCCAAGATATATAAGTAATGAATTAAATACTGTACGAGTTGCAATTTCAAAATTTTTTGGAGAAACAATTAAACTGAAAATTGTGAGAGATCAATTAATTGCAACAAAAAATGGAGTTGATTTTCTTTTTTCGAATATTTCAGATGGTGAAAAAAGCCTTATTTTGTTATTTGCAGACATTGCTCGTAGATTAGCAATTGCGAATCCGAATTTAGAGAATCCATTAGATGGAAATGGAATTATTCTCATTGATGAAATTGAAATGCATCTTCATCCAAGTTGGCAAAGAAAAGTATGTAAGGCTTTAAAAGGAACTTTCCCTAATTGTCAGTTTGTGATTACAACACATTCTCCACAGGTTTTGGGGGAACTGAAAACAGAAGAAATTTGGCTGTTGAATGATTTTAATGTTTATAGACCTGATTCAAGTTATGGACTTACATCAAATGAAATTCTTGATGAAATGATGGATGTAATTGATGATGATGTTCTATTAAGTCGTGATGGAAATATTTCGAAAAAAATTCAAGAATTAAATTTACTTGTTGAATTGGGAAAAATCGAGGCGGCAAAAAAATTAATTCTTGAAATTGAAAAAGAAGCTGGAAATGAACTTCACGATGTTAATGCTTGTAAAATTGCCATTGAAATGATGGAGAGTGAATAATGGTTTTTATAAAAAAATCTCATTCTCTACAGATTCTTATAGAAAAGAAAAAGGAAATTTCTCAGGGCAAAACTTTTGAAAAAGTTATTTCTGAACTTAAAGAGAATCATAAAAATGTAGATTTTTACGATGAAATAGCAGATAAGAATCCTATTCGAGAGGCTTTAGTTTTGGAACAAAACGGATTATGTGCTTATTGTATGGGAAAAATTGTTGCTACAAGTTCGGAAATGAAAATTGAACATTTTAAAAGCCAATCAAATTATCCTCAGTTTCAATTAGATTATGACAATATGCTAGGCTGTTGTCTTGGTAATGAAGGTAAATCAGAAAAACAACAATTTTGTGATACTTTTAAAGGCAATAAAGAATTATCGTTAAATCCATCTGTAAAAACTGATTTTGAAAAAATGAAAATAATCTATTTTGACGATGGTAGGATTTCATCTGAAAATGAAATTTTTAGGGAAGAAATAGAAACTGTTTTGAATTTAAATAGTGCTTTTTTGGTAAGCAAAAGAAAGGAAATGATTATTTCAGTTCAACACTTGCTCAATAGAGATAAGAATCCTCGCAAAAAACAAACAATCGAAAGACTAATTCAGCAATATATGAATGAAAAGAAACCTTATTATATGGCAGCAGTTTCGTATTTAGAAAAAAAATTAAAGAATGCAAAATAGTGGTGATTGTATGGAAAATAAAGACTATATTGAAAAATTATCAGAGTTTAAGAGCTTATTACAGACTTTAAGTTATGCAGTAGATGACGAAAGATATAATTCATTACGGACAGAAATTAATAGAAAAAAAGCTTTTGTTATGAATGTAATGCGCCATGCAAAAACCTTAAAACTTTATACTGTTGGCCCTCCTTCTGCAGTAGGTGGATTAGTTTTAAATAATTTAAATCCTTTTGATGTAATATTTGATCCTCCATATGGACGATCTATAGTTCCTACACTTATGGATGCAATTGATGAAACTATAGGAGTTATTGAGTCAAATCCAGATTTTAATTTGGAACTGATAAATAAAAGTAATATGAATAAAAAAAGCTTATCTAAAAGAATATTTATTGTTCATGGGCATGATGAAACAATGAAACTTGATGTTTCTAATGTATTACGCCAACTTGATTTTGAACCTATCATTTTAAATGATAAGGCAAGTGGTGGTAAAACAATTATAGAAAAAATAGAATCTTATTCTGATGTCGGATTTGCTATAGTTTTAATGTCTCCATGTGATGTTGGCTATAAAAAAGGCGATGAAGCTAATGCAAAACCAAGAGCAAGACAAAACGTAATTGCAGAATTAGGGTATTTTGTTGGTTTGCTTGGAAGAAATAAAACATTCATCTTAAAAAAAGATGAAGTTGAAGAACCATCAGATTTTTCAGGAATAGTTTATGAGCCTTATGATTCTAAAGGAGCCTGGAAAATGCAATTGGTAAAAGAATTAAAAGCAGCAGGCTTCTCAGTAGATGCAAATAAAATAATGTAAAGTGTGAGCTGGAGAATACAATATGAGTGGATTATTTGATGATGAAGAACTATTAAGATTAGAGAACGGAAATCTTTTCTCTGACAAGCCTGTTACTGTTCTAGAAAAAACTTTTCCAAACGATGATGAACGTCGAACATATTTCCGCGAAGAATTACGTAAGAAACTACCAGAATTAAAAAACCTTGAAGGTTATCCTATTGGTGAAGATGATGATATTTTAAATTTAAGTGATCCTCCATATTATACAGCGTGTCCTAATCCTTGGCTTAATGATTTTGTTTCTGAATGGGAAAATGAAAAGCAAAATCTTGAAAAAGAAGGAAAACGAAAATCTAATTTTGAAGTAAATAATCCCTATTCATCAGATGTTACAGAGGGCAAAAATAACGCAATATATAATGCTCATACATATCACACAAAAGTTCCTCATCCAGCTATTATGAGATACATTCTCCATTATACACAACCTGGAGATATTGTATATGACGGTTTTGGTGGCACAGGTATGACAGGTGTTGCTTCTAAGATGTGTGGTCATGCTGATCAAGATTTAAAAGATACTATAAACACTGAATTTACTGAAAATGGATATAAAAAACCAATTTGGGGAGAACGAAATTCAATTTGCGGGGATTTAAGTCCCATCGCTAGTTTTATTGCTTATAATTATAATTCAAAAATTAATGTTCCTTTATTTAAAAAGAAAGCTCAAAAATTACTTGATGACATTAAGAATGAATGTGGTTGGATGTATAAAACCAAGCATGTAGATGGCTCACAAGGGATAATTAACTATGTTGTATGGGCTGATAATTATGTATGCAATAACTGTGGCGAAACAATTAATTATTACAAAGCAACAGTAACTAAAAATGGAAAGGTAGCGACAGTAACTAAAAAGTTGAAGTGTGAAAAGTGTGGTTCAATTTTTGAACATACAGATTTAAAGAAAAAACTTATTACGCGCTTTGATAGTCTTACAAATGAAACTCGTCAGATGGTTGATACTAGTCCAATCTTAATAAATTATTCTGATTCTAATGGTAAAGGAAGATTTGAAAAGAAATTAGATGATGACGATATAAAAATATTAGATAAAATTGATAATATGCAATTGAAAGGATGGATTCCAACTGATTTACTAGAAAAGGGTGTAAAAACACAAGAACCAATTAATCATCATGTTTTACGGATTAATCAATTTTATCAAAAAAGGACCGCATATGTTCTCTCAAGAATTTTTGACTTAATAGGGGAAGATAAACAATTAAAATTTATTTTTACATCGATGCTTCCAAAATTGACAAAAATGAATAGATATATGCCCCAACATGGTAGCAGAGCACTTGTAGGTCCGATGGCAAATGCTTTTTATACACCTCCGATGTGTGTAGAAAACGAGCCTATATCACAATTCGAATTTCAATTAGGAAAAATTATAAAGGCATTCGAATTAACAAATTTATCAGTGATAAATATAAATTCAGCAACAGATAAAGTCATTAACGATAATTCAATTGATTACATATTCGTCGATCCTCCATTTGGAGCAAATATAATGTACTCAGAATTAAATTGTATTTCAGAAAGTTGGTTAAGGGTGAAAACCAATAATCATGACGAAGCTATTGAAAATGATTGTCAAAAGAAAGGTTTACCAGAATATATGCATTTAATGAGTAAATCATTCAAAAATTTTTATGCATATTTGAAACCAGGAAAATGGATGACAGTAGAATTTTCCAATACATCAAATGCTGTATGGAATGGTATACGAAATGCAATTAATCAAGCAGGATTTGTGATTACTAGTATTGGTGCTATTGATAAAGAAAGACCTGGATTACAGGGCATGACTACAACAACCGCTGTTAATGAAGATCTTATTTTGCAATGTTATAAGCCATCTGAAATGTTTATCAATAACCTTAAAAATCGCGATGGAATATCTAACGTATGGGATTTTGTGACTGATTACTTGGAGCATCTTTCGCTGCCTATGGTAAAAGAGGAAAAATCATTTGCAGTTGCAGAACGAAATCCTAAAATACTTTACGACAAAGTTATTACATATTTCTTAATGGCTAACATACCTTTGCCTATAGATGCTTTAGATTTCCAAGATGGACTCAGCAAACGTTATGTTCAAGAAGACGGAATGGTGTTTACTCAAGCACAATTAACTGAATATCAAAATTTAAAAATTAAACACAGAATTGATACTGCTCAAGGATTTTTAAATTTCGATTTAATTGATGATGAACGATCAGCAATTACCTGGTT
The DNA here is from genome assembly GCA_045643225.1 of Treponema sp. GTDB lineage: Bacteria > Spirochaetota > Spirochaetia > Treponematales > Treponemataceae > Treponema_D. The sequence goes on from JAZUKJ010000021.1 coordinate 15,091, forward strand.
AAATTATCGCTTGCAGAACAATCCTCAAACCTATCAGGAAATTCAACCTGATTATCGTAAAGCTTATTCTATTGTGAAGAAAGGAGAACTTCAGATTGAACTAAAAGATGTTCTCGAAGAGAACTTCATTAAAAATGAAGATGAAACTTGGAGAGTTCCTGATTTCAATGAAGCAAAAGATAGAGAAATACTTCGTACAAAAGCATTATTAAAAACTTGGGAAAATTATTGTACACAAATAGAAACTGGAAAAGTAAAAAAACTTAAAGATGTTCGATTAGAGGCTATAAAAGCAGGCTTCAAAGATAGTTATCAGAAAAAGAATTTTAAGAGGATTGTTTCTATAGGTGATAAAATCCCAGAAAACCTTCTTACCGAAGATGAAACATTGTTGAATTATTACGATATTGCTAGTAGTAAGATATAGGTTTTCGTATGGTTATGGCTTAGCTATGAAAGAAAAAATTTTCGATTTTATATATAAGTATTTTATTTCCTCATCTGATTTTAATGGTGTTTCATTAAGAGAAATTTCTGGCAAATTTGATATTTCCTATATTGAATCGATAGAAATAGTAAAAGATCTTGTTTTTGAAAAAAAAGTTTCAATTCAATCAAGTACTAATCCATATATTATTGGATATGGTCATTTTCCAATTGAAAATCAAATACAAGTTCTAGACGAAGCTAAAAATTATAAAAGCGAAAAACTTTTTGAATTTGGGGATGTAGTTTTTACTACAGAGAATTGTGAATATCCAGTTTGTTTATATCCACATCCAGAGTATTTACAAAATAATAGGGATTTAAGCAGTTTCTCTGACAAACCTTATTCAAAGGAATTAGCTTTAGGAGAACCACAATTAAAGCCTCATTTTTTTGAAATAGATGTTCTTACTCGATATTTTGATGATCCAAGATATTATTTTAATTTTGATGAATTTGGAGGAACAATTTATCCAAAATCTGATAGAGAAAATAAACAAATTTTGAAAGAAAAGGATGAAGCTTTTTTGCAAACATTTGGAATTGGTGTCGATGAAAACTTTGATAGAATAGCAGTTGTATATAATAGGTATTTAAATGATTTATCAGCTGAACATCAATTATTTTGGAAATCAAAGGAAATATTTACGAAATGTAAAATATTAAAGGAGTATTACGAAACTAGTATTCTTGGAGAATTTACTAATAGTATATCCGTTTATACAGCTTTTATAGATGAATTAAATTTTGTCTATGATTTAACAAATAGAATTTATGGAAAAAACTTATTTATCAGAAAATTTGAGAGTGAGAATAAACCCAAAGAATTAACTTATTTTTTTATTCCTACATTAAAAAATTATGAGAATTTTATTCATCTTCTAGATAAACTTTTATCGGATAATATAAATAAAAAATTCTTTGATGATAAACTTGAGCCATATGAAATGAAAGAAATTGAACCTGGCATATATGAAAGAAAATTAAAGGGAACATTAACTATGTTAGAAGAATGGCTCCTAAATCAATTCAATGAAAATCAGAACGAGATAAAAGAATTAATTAAATATGCAAAAAATATTCGAAAAGAAAGACAGTCACCGGCACATGAAATTACTTTTAATGAGTATGATAAGAAATATAATGCGAAGCAAAAAAATGTCATTCAATCGGCTTATAATTTCGTGCATGGTTTACGGGTTATTTTTATGAATAATCCATTATCTTGTGATGTGGAAGTGCCATATCATTTAGATACTTGTTTGATAAAGAATGTTTAGCGAATTTTAACGAGGTTATTAAAATGAAAGAACAGGAATTAAAAGAATTTATAGCAAAATATTTTCCGCGCGAAAATGAAAGCTGTGAATGGAAAGAGTTTAAGGAATTAAAGCATAGTGTTTCTGGTAAAGGAATGGATGATGTTATTTCTTATGTTTCTGCTCTTTCAAATATGAATGGTGGTACTCTTGTTATTGGAGTTAAAGATCAAAAACTTGATATTGTAGGTATTCAAGATTTTTATAATTATAACATTGAAAATCTAAAATTCAGAATTTTAGATTTATGTACAAACCTTCCTTCTGAAAATTTCTATATTGATGAATATGTTACTGAAGATACTCATAAAACGGTATGGGTAATTCATGTTCCAAAGCATAAACCAAGAAAACCTGTAATGGCTCATACTAAATCCTATATGAGAATAGGAGATTCTTTAGTTGAAATGACGGAAGAAAGACATAATTCGATTATTCATGAATTAATAATTGATGATGATTGGAGTTCAAAGATTATACCAGAAGCTTCAATTGAGGATTTGAATGAGGATGCAATAGAAAAAGCTAGAAAGGAGTTTAAAAAACGAAATCCAAAATATGCGGATGAAATGGATTCTTGGGATGATTTAAAATTTTTAAATAAAGCAAAACTTTTAATACAAGGTAAAATTACTCGAACCGCAATTCTACTTTTAGGCAAAGAAGAAGCTGAGCATTTTATTAATCCATCAGTTATGAAAATTCGTTGGTCTTTAAAAACACATAAAAATGAAAATAAGGATTATGAGATTTTTTCTATTCCTATGATTCTTGCTGTTGATGAACTGTTAGCAAAAATTAGGAATGTTAAGATGATTTCTATTAGACCTAATACATTGTTTCCTGATGAAATGATGCGATATGACCCTTTTACTATTCGAGAACCATTAAATAATTGTATTGCACACCAAGACTATTCAATGGGAGCAAGAATTGAAGTTGTTGAATACGAAGATGAAAAACTAATTTTTAGAAATGCAGGTTCATTTATTCCAAATTCTGTAGAAGATGTTGTAATGAACGATTGTCCAGAATCCGTATACAGAAATCCTTTTTTAGTAGAAGCTATGCGAAATTTAGGCATGATTGAAACTCAAGGAGGAGGAATTAGAAAACTTTATTTACAACAACAAAAACGATGCTTCCCCATGCCAGAGTATAATTTTGAAAATAATTATGTGAAGGTTGAAATAACAGGAAATGTAATTGATGAAAATTTTGCTAAAGTTGTTTTAAGAAATAATGATTTATCTTTGGTTGATGTTATGTCTTTGGATAAAGTGCAAAAAGGCAAAGAATTATCTGAAATAGAAATAAAATCTCTTAAAACTCAAGGTTTAATTGAAGGGAGAAAACCAAATTTTTATATTGCTGCTGATATTGTAAAAAATACAGAAAATAAAGAATTAATGGCTTCCTATATTCGAAATAGGGCATTTGATGATGATTTATACAAACAACAGATATTAGCTTATTTAGAACAATATGGAAAAGCTAATCGCTCTCAAATTCACGAATTGATAAGTAAACATTTACCGGATGTTTTGACTAAAGAACAGAAGTCAAACAAAGTAAAGAATATATTACAAGCAATGAGAAATGATGGTCTAATAAATGTAGATTCTGATAAGAATTGGTATAAAAATTAATTTAGACATGTTTAGACATGATTTTAGACGTCTTTAGACGTTATTTAGACAAGTTTAGACGAGGTTAGACGTAATTTTAGACGAGTCTGTTTTGTAAGGAACAAATGATGCAGTATAACAATCAACCCGTAGAAATAATATCCACAAAAACCGTATTTGGAAAATCCATTACAAAAATCCGAATTCTTGCTACCGGACAAACAATGGATGTCCGCACCGAAGAAATTGTAGAAGAATCAAATCAGGTTTCTTTACAAAATCTTCAGTATAGAGCTATGGCTGCTCGTATTAAAAATGAAATTGGCAGTCAGAGTATTCTTTCTCCTTATGAAAGTAATGTTGTTCCTCTTCCTCATCAGATTCTTGCTCTTGAAAAGGTAATGAATGGACCATACTGCAGATTTCTTATTGCAGACGAAGTAGGTATGGGAAAAACTATTGAAGCAGGTCTCTGTCTTAAGGAACTTAAACTTCGTGGTATTGTAAAACGAACTTTGATTGTAGTTCCTCTTTCAGCAATGACACAGTGGCAGTCGGAATTAAAAAAGCATTTCAACGAAAAATTCCATATTTATGATTCTGAGTTTATTGGGTCCATGGCAAAAACTTTTGGTCGCCTTGATGCTGATAATGATATAAATATCTGGCAACAAAATAATCAAATTATCGTTTCTATGGACTCATTACGCCCACTTGAATCACGTCGTGGATGGACAAAAGAAAAAGTTGATGAATATAACAAATACAGAATTGAAAGCGTAATCAATGCTGATTTTGATTTAATTATTATAGATGAATGTCACAAAGTAGGTGGTAGCGATGTAAATGTAGGACGTTTTCAAATGGCTCAAACTTTATGTTCTGCTATACCAAATGTATTGCTTCTTTCGGCAACTCCCCATTGTGGAAAATCGGATCATTTTAGACGTATTTTAAAGCTGTTAAATGATGATGCATTTAGTGGAAATGCGGCACCAACATTAGAAGAATTGGATCCTTATGTTGTTAGAACAGAGAAACGCCAGGCTATCGATTACACAGGAAAACCTCTTTTTAATAAACGTAGAACAGAACGTTTAGTTGCTGAATATGACAATTCACGACATAAACTTCAGCAGGATCTCTATGACGAAGTTACTGAATATGTAAAACGTGGATTTGATTTAGCAACAAAAACAAAAAATACTTCATATGCATTTGTAATGGTTTTGTTCCAAAGGATGATGTCTTCTTCAACACAGGCAATTCTTGATGCTATCGAAAAACGTGCAAATAGACTTGAAGCCGAAAAAAATCAAACACTAACTCATGAACATATAGCTCAAAAACTTCTTGAAGAAGATGCAGATGCACAACTTAGCTTAGATTTTGAAGAAAAAGTTAATGAACAGATTCAAAATACAGCTGCAGCTTATGAAACAGAACTCCTAGAATTAAAAGAACTTCTTAATCAAGCAAAGCATTGTAGAGCAAATGAAGTTGATGTTAAGTTCGAATATCTCCTAAGAAGACTTGATGAACTTAAGAAAGCTGAAAATAACATGGACCTTAAGTTTATTATTTTTACAGAGTTTACTGCTACACAACAAATGCTATGTGAAGAATTGGCTAATAGGGGAGGTTATACTTCTGCAGCCATTAATGGTTCCATGGATGCTGACCAACGTGGTGAGGCTCTTAAAAAATTCAGAGATGAAGTTCAGATTCTTGTTTCAACAGATGCTGCTGGTGAATCATTGAACATGCAGTTTGCTCATATTGTAATTAACTATGATGTTCCATGGAATCCAATGATGATTGAACAGCGTATTGGTCGTGTTGACCGTATTGGTCAGAGTTTTGAAGTTCTCGCCATCAATATGATGATTAATAATTCTATAGATTCTCGTGTCTATGAAGTTATAGAAACAAAATTAAGTCAGATATTGTCTGATATGGGTATTGATAAGACAAATGATGTTCTTGATAGTACATTAGAAATCAATAAGGTAAATAAACTTTATAGAACATCCTTACTCGATCCTTCAAAATTCGATTCAGAAAGTACAGAATGGCTTGCTGATATAAAAGAAAAACTTGCTGATTATAAGTCAACTGAAAAACAACTTCCAACAACTAAAGATGGCAGTATCGATTTGGAAGAAACAAAGAAGATTGAGCATAGCCCAATTCCAGTATGGCTTAGGAAAATGAGTGAAGCCTATTTCTTTGATAGAAACATTAAATTTGAACTTACTTTTGATGGTTTAGCAGTTCATTTATATAAGGATGAACCTGCAAAATATTATACCTTTGATACAAAGGTAAGTTTGGATAATCCAGTCCCAGAACTACTTACAATCCAAAGTGATTTAATTCAAAAAATGATAACTGAAGCAGTTCCTGTAAATGAAGATGTTTCTATTCCTGTAATAAAAGTTCCTGCAGAAGGAAATGCAGCCGGAACTTTCATGCTTTGGGATATTACAGCTCATAATGCATATGAAAATCAAAGAAAAATAGTTCCTATTTTCATATCGGAACAGAATCAATATTTTGCCCCTTATTCTCAAAAGCTTTGGTCAGCATTAAGTATGGGAGAATTAGGAGCCAAAATCGAAGGACAGGAAACAAATTCAAAAGAGTTATATCAATCTATGCAATCGATTGCTGAAGAACATTTACAATCAATTTATTCTTCAATGGAATCTGATATAAATAATCATTCTATAACAATGCGTGAAAATCGAGAAAAAGCATTTAAATTTCAAATTCAGCAAGCTGAAAGAATTGGTATTGAACAGATTAAAAATTATAGAGTTAGGAAATACAAGACTGAATATGAGACTTGGGTTTCAAATTATGAAACAGACAAACAAGTTATTCCTGAACTTGAATGTCTTATGATGGTTAAGGTAACTGTATGAGTCGATGGTTTGAAAAAATAGTAGAGAAGGTAACTCCTTCAACACAAAAACCTATAATTGTAATTGATACTCAAAAATATCTTGAAATTGCTGAGATTCAGGAAAGATTAAATCAAGAAGAATACAATCTCATTTTTTCTGAACCAGGTATCCAAGTTCGAATGAAATATGAACTTGAAGTTAAGAATAGAGCAAAAACTATTCTTATAATAAATGGTAAATATCCTTTAGTTGATGATATGAAGGAATCGGCTTTTGTTGTTGAATTAAAACCAAAAGAAGTATTCCGAAATTTCGATGAGAATGCTATCACAGGATTAAGTTATAATGCATTATCGACCATTGATTCTATTCGTTTTTACGAAGAATTATCTTATGATGATACTGTAAGTTTTTTGCTTGAGAATTTGTATGGAGTAGATTTCCAGGCTTGGCAGCACAACAAATCAAAGGAACGTTGTCTTGCAATTTTTATTTCAGTCTATACAAATAAAGAGAAACCTAATAAAGCCATTAATGATTTTTTAGAATCGATGGGAAAACCATATTTTGGACAGAAAGTTAAAGATTTTATTGATTACACAAAACTAATTGATTATATCAATACACTAGATAATTCTGATATTAATCTCGAAAATCCAATGTTGGCAAAAGAATTATCAAATCTTAAAATTTCTGGTGCTATCGAACATTCTTCAGAATCTATAAAACATCAAGACCTAAAGAAGCTCGCAAATGAGATTCTTGAATATTTATCAGAACGTATAAAATCAATTGGTGATCAATACAAAGATTGGTTTGAAATTGCCCCAAAATTAGGTGAACTTGGATATATTTGTTTTGAACTTCAGGATCGAAATATTCAATCTAAATATTTTGAAATTCTTAATACAATTAATAACAGATTCCAAATTTTTATAAACAATCATTATGAATCTTTATTTTCGATGAGTGGATTACGACATCCTATCACAATTGATAAAGTGCAGGACTATATTGCAGCCAATACAAAAAACAACAAAATAGCTTTCATTGTTATTGATGGTATGAACTATTGGCAATGGACAAATTTAAAACATAAATTGGAAAACTTGGGATTATCTATTGAAGATAAACCTACATTGTCATGGTTACCAAGTATTACAGCCTGGGCAAGACAATCTATTTTTGCAGGAAAAAAGCCTGACCTTTCGTTAGATAATAGAAGTGAAGGGGAACTATTTAAGAACTATTGGACTACAAAACATCATAAAGCACCATATCAAGTTTCTTATGAATCTGTAAAAACTGAACAGAAAATACGAATTCCTTCTTCAGATATTACAGTTTCAGGATTTGTTACTAATGGGCTTGATGATTTAATGCATGGAAACATTATGGGCTATGAACAGCTCTATCTAAATACAAATTTGTGGATCGAAAAATCAGGGATTTGTGAATCTGTAAAAGATTTGAGAAATGCTGGATTTGAAGTTTATATTTCAACAGACCACGGAAATATTGAAGCTGAATTAAATTTAAAAGTAACAGCCGGACAAAAATCTTTGATGCATTCGAAAAGCAAAAGATTTGTTCAGTTTGATACAGAAGAGCAAGCTGAATCATTTATAGAAAATAATAAAAACTATATGTTAGGTAAGAAAGATAAGTCTGTATTTTTCAGAGACATCAATGGCTTTGGAACTTCAGGAGAAAAAGTAATAACTCATGGAGGAAGTCATATCCTCGAGTTATTAATACCAGTGGGAGTGATAAAATAATGGCAGAAAATAAAAAGAAAATAGGTATTGAACAATATATACCTTTTGAATTAATCAACACAACAATTCTTGAATATCTAAATACAAAAGAAATAAATAAAGATGAATTGTTTCAAAGGATGTTGGAATATAACAAAGGAGAAAATAGAGCAAAAAAAGCTGCAAACTCGATATATTCCACAATAACAAAAATATCTGCAATTAACAGAGCTCTTCTTAAGAATCAAACAACAGATTCTTATAACCAGTTATCAAAAGAAGAAAAAAATGTAATTACTATGTCCCTAGTGTGCATTAGGTTTCCTTTTATTTTTGATACTCTTACAGCATTTGGAAAATTATTCAATGTTCAAGATACCGTAAATAGACAATATATTACTCAAACCCTTGCTTCTGTTTATGGTTCAAACAGAACTCTTGATATAGCATTAGATGCTGTTTTAAGAATGATTGTTGATTCAGGATTTATTAATAGAGTAAGAACTGGTTTATTTGCTAAAGGAGAGAGAAGACAAATATGTGATTTTGCAAAAGAAACATTGATTGCAACATTCTTTGAATTAAATGGAAAAAAGGCTTTACCTGTAGCAGATCTTAAATATGAACCTGTTCTTTCATATTTAATTGATACAGAAATAGATTGGAAAAATACAAAAATTGTAGAAACAATGGATGATTACACAAATCAAGTAATTATTAATAAATTGAAATAAGAAAATGACCAAAGATGATTCCATAATCTTTCTTACTGACAAATACGGTAGGCGAGATAGAACAACAGAAATAGAGGGCAATTGTCAAATGCTGTGGACTGTGAAGTTGTTGCTGTAAATTCAGTAGGCTGCGGTAAAAAGTTTTAATGCGGATTATTCCGCCTGCAGCTGACAGCTACTGTTTATAGTATAAATATAAAATACACTTGGAATTTTTTCAAGAGATAAGATTTTAAAGACTGCTTTCCCATGCAGGAACAGACTGTCTTTTTTTATTAGGATCAGTCCGGCAGACGGCCTTCGTACATAATACACATTTTACCAAAGGCCTGTCTCCATTCGTGAATGGGCTGAATCCATTTTTTTGTTGTCTCGAAGGTCTCCAGATAAAGAGCCTTGAGCATAGCCTCGGCGCTTAGGAAAATACTCCTCTGACGGTTTAGCTTGCGGTATCTCAATGGCGTTGGTAGTATAGATTATTTTCCTGACGCCCTTCGAGAACTTAAATATTGGTACTACTACATCCCAGTTTTCTATCCAGCGTTTCACGAAGTTCGGATATTTAGCACTCCATTTTTCAGCAACACGGTCACGGACCTTGAGTCCTTCATTCTTAGAGATGGCATTGTATATGGTCTTTAGGTCGGTAGCAAATGCTTTCATGTTCTTTGAGACAACATATTTCAGAGTGTTACGAACCATGTGAACAATGCACTTCTGATAGTCAGCTTTTTGGGGGCGCAGAAATGGCTTTCTTGGCTATGACACCGTTGTTACGTACTGAATAATGGATTGCGTCTATTAGATTACAGGATAGGCTTCATCCAACGAGTGGTTCTTCCATTCCTCAATCCGCGGAAGAATCTTATCCATCACATTAGAAATGAATCCCTCTGAAACATCAAAACCATAGATTTTCTCGATGGTACCAGAAATCTGCCTTGTGGTCATCCCCTTCTCGTATATTGAGATGATTTTATGGTCGATGCCAGAGATGTCCTTCTGTCCTTTTTTCGCAATACGCGGTTCAATTTAACGAACATTCAAGAATTTTCTTGTCGGCACGGAAAAAACATGATACCATTTAAGAACCGTGGGGTCTCTAAAAAGTATTTTTAGGGATGTCCAATATTATATATCGCATGGGGAATAGTTATTGAAAATCCCTGTGCAAAAAAAGAAGGTCAAATGTCTAAAACAAAATTTCCAATCGATAATTCTTTGCCAAAGAATGTTGCTCTGCTGATTAAGGACCGTTGTGCAAGGTACGCGGATGTAAATCTTCAGGCTGCAAAAAATGCTGAAGGAAAATATCAGTATTACACATATGCACAGGTCTACGAAAGCATGATTCAGCTGGCATTGGGGTTGCAGACAGTTGGAGTCCACCGTGGTTCCAATGTCGCTTTGATTTCTGACAACCGCAGGGAATGGCTTATTACAGACTTTGCTATCATGGCATTGGGTGCAGCTGATGTTCCTCGTGGATGCGATTCAATGGGAAATGAAATACGTTTTATCGTATCTTACGCCGATTGTGAAATTGGATTTTTTGAGAATGCGCGTCAGTTAAAGAAGGTTACAGAAAAAGAAGAGGAAGTTCCTCTGCTAAAGACGGCAATTCTTTTTGATCCGTTGACAGATGCTGAAAAGGATGAATTCAAATCATCAAAAATCAAGATCATGACTTTTGATGAAATCCTTGAGGTTGGTAAAAAAATCTATGAAGCTGATAAAGCTGGCAAGAAGGCTGAAATCGAAGCCGAAATGGAAAAGACGGAGCCGAATGATACCATAACAATGATTTTCACTTCCGGAACAACTGGAACTCCAAAGGGAGTCATGTTGACCCACGAAAATTATATAACCCAGCTGGCTTGTGTCCCGACCTTCCTTCCTGCAAAGCCTGGTGAATGGTGGTTGACGGTTTTACCGGTATGGCACGTCTTTGAAAGATTGATCCAGTATGTGGCACCGCTTTTGGGATGTGGACTTGGATATTCTAAACCTGTTGCCTCCGCAATGCTTGCCGATATGGCGGAGATTCGTCCACAGTGGATGTGCGGTGTTCCAAGATTGTGGGAAGCCTTGGCAAAGGGTGTGAAGAAGGCCATGAACAAGAAAGGCGGAATCACGCTGGTGCTGTTCAATTTCTTCCTTGGTGTTGGAACCCATTACGCAAACAACAGAGACAAAGTGGTGGGGCATGTATGTCAGTTGAAAAAGAGAAACAAGTTCCTGGATGGACTTGCAGGTTTCTTACCGTTCGTTCTCCTGTGGCCGCTGCATAAGATTGGCGATGCGCTGGTATTCAAAAAGCTCCGGGCAAAATTTGGTGGACGGCTTTCAATTGCAATCTCCGGAGGTGGTGCCCTGCAGAAGGAGATTGATGATTTCTACCGTGCTGTCGGATTGAATCTTCTGGAAGGTTATGGACTTTCAGAGACGACCCCTGTTGTAAGTTTCCGTTATTACAAGGAACCACGTCCAGGATGTGTCGGCGCAATATTCCCAAGCTGGGAAGTGAAGATTCTTAAAGAGGAGCATGGAGTTCCTGTAAGCGACGAACCTCTTCCACCTGGACAGCAGGGACTTATTTATGTCCGCGGAAAGCAGTTGATGAAGGGATACTACAAGCGGCAGGATTTGACCGACAACGTTATTGATAAGGACGGCTGGTTCAATACTGGAGACCTGGGAATCAGGACTTTTGATAATGAACTTAAAATCACAGGACGCGCCAAGGATACAATCGTTTTGCTGGGTGGTGAAAATGTGGAGCCGGCTGTTATTGAGAGCGGCCTGGCTGCAAGTGACTATATCGAAAGCTCAATGGTCGTGGGTCAGGACAAACGCTATCTTGGAGTGCTGATTGTTCCAAACAAGGACAATGTTACAGCCTATGCGGAATCTGAAGGACTTAAGACACAGGATTACGAGGAACTCCTGAGAAGCCAGGAAATCCAGAGCCTGTTTGAAAAGGAAATCGCCGAAAAGATTTCTACTGAAAGCGGATTCAGGGCCTGCGAAAGGATAAATAAATTTGCTCTTGTTTCAAAGAGCTTTGCTGTAGGCGATGAACTTTCGGCAAAACAGGAAATGATTCGCCACAGGATTGCAGAAAAATATTCGAACCTGATAAACGGATTGTTTGCTGAGTAATTTTTGAATATGGGTCAGTCAGTTAGGCTGGCCCTTTTTTTTACTGGAGTAAATTGTTTTATAAGTGTATAATGATAACTCAATTTAATTCTCAGGTGAAAAAATGAAAGTAGAAATCTTTGAAACAACCGATAAATATCCATTGCAAAAAATTGGTAAAATGGCCGGAGTCTGTTGGGGTGGAAACATTGACGATTCCGAGCGCAACATAAAACGTGCAAAGGACTGCATCGTTTCAGGACATGGCAGGACGCTGGAATATGTTGATATTGAGTTGTGCCTTGATGAAGTTTCGGCAAGGGTGGTCAGAGAATGGTATACCCACATTGCGGGTGGTCCAACAAGACTTCAGCAGTCAACCCGTTACGTAAACTGCGCGGAATTTAAGGCCGTCCTTCCACCTAGCATAGCATCTGATGAACAAAAGAAAAAAATATACGACGACTGTATGCAGACAATCCGTAATGCTTATAAAAAATTGGAAGAACTGGAAGCCCCCCGTGAAGATATAGCAAATATTCTTCCACTTGGAATGTATACAAAAATTGTTGACAAGCGCAATCTTCGCAATCTTGTTGAGATGTTCCATCAGAGGGCCTGTTCCAGAGCGTATTGGGAATACAGGCAGCTGATGGCGGAAATAAAAAAACAGTTGTCCGGATATTCCGAGGAATGGAAATGGATTTGCGATAATCTGTTTGTTCCAAAATGTGAGGTCACCGGTTTTTGTTCAGAGAAGAAAACCTGCGGTCGTAAACCGGCAAAGGAATCCTAATCTATCTGGCAGAGGAAAAAATGGAAACTGTTGATATTGAAAATCAGGTCAAAACTTTTATAAAATCTTTCCTTGAATTGCATCCGCAGAAAGAAGAATCCATTTTTGTAATCGGATGTTCTTCGAGCGAAGTGGTTGGTGGAACTATTGGAAAGAATTCCAGTGAGGAGACTGGTAAAATTATTTTTGATGCAGCCCGCAGTGTTCTTTCTGAAAAAAATATTTTTCTAGCCTGCCAGTGTTGTGAACATTTAAACCGTGCCCTGGTCATTGAAGAGGAATGCGCAAAAAAATATGGTCTGGAACCGGTCTCTGTTGTCCCCTGGATTCATGGTGGCGGTTCCTTTGCGACGGCTGCGTATCATGGATTTAAAAATCCTGTTGTGGTGGAACATATAAAGGCAAATGCCGGAATGGATATCGGGAGTACTTTAATCGGAATGCATTTGAAGGATGTCGCGGTTCCTGTTCATCTGGATCAAAAATATATTGGCTCTGCGTACGTGACGTCAGCTTATTGCCGGCCAAAATTGATTGGCGGTGAAAGAGCAAGGTATGAATAAAAAAATGGCCCCGTTAAAATGGCGGGGCTAAATTATTTGGAAAAGTGAATCATGGAAAATAAAGAAAACAGCGTCCTTGAAAAAATAAAAAACTGCAACGAAGTGTTCTGGATAAACTCCGGTTGTCTAAAAAAAAGATTTGATGATGAATCGGAAATCGATGCGGGCATTGATGAAGCGGAAAAAAGATTGCAAAGGTTTGCTCCGGTGATTGCGGATTGTTTTCCTGAAACGGTTGCCACAAACGGAATCATCGAATCACCTTTGACGGAAATTCCAAATATGAAAAATCAATTGGAAAGCGCGTTTGACGTAAGGATGGACGGTAAGCTATTTTTAAAACAGGATAGCGAACTGCCGGTGTCAGGGTCTGTGAAGGCGAGGGGCGGAATCCATGAAGTTCTGGAACATGCAGAAAAACTTGCAATCGAAAATCATATAATAAAAGATTTCCAGGACGATTACAGAAAACTGGTGACAAGGGAAGCGAAATCATTTTTTGGCCAATATAAGATACAGGTGGGTTCCACAGGAAATCTTGGATTGAGCATTGGAATCATGGGAGCGGCTCTGGGATTTGAAACAATTGTCCATATGTCTGCCGATGCGAAACAATGGAAAAAGGATTTGCTTAGAAAAAAAGGCGCAACGGTTATTGAATACGATGGGGATTATGGAGAGGCTGTGAAAAGTGGCCGCGAAAAATCGGATGCAAATCCAAAGTCCTATTTTGTGGATGATGAAAAATCCAAATCCCTTTTTTGTGGATACGCTGTTGCTGCACGGCGATTAAAAAAACAGTTGGAACAAAAAAACATAAGTGTTGATGAATCGCATCCTCTTTTTGTTTATATCCCCTGCGGAGTCGGTGGGGCGCCGGGCGGAATTGTTTATGGATTGAAGAAAATTTTTGGTGAATCAGTGAAATGTTTTTTTGTTGAACCGACCCATGCCCCATGTATGCTCCTTGGATTGGAAACAAAACGCTATAACGAAGTGTGCGTCCAGGATTTTGGTATAGATGGAAAGACTCTCGCTGATGGACTTGCCGTTGGTCGCTGTTCGTCCTTTGTTGGAAAAATAATGGAAGGAATGCTGGACGGGGAGGCGACGGTTGATGATTCAAAAATATTTGAATACCAAAAGGCGTTGTGGAATTCGGAAAACATTTATATTGAACCAAGTTCCTGTGCCGCTTTTCATGGATATGCTTTTGTGAAGGAGTATATTGAAAAATATAATCTTGTTGGGGTTATGAAAAATGCGACCCACATAGTCTGGGCTACCGGAGGGGCTATGGTTCCTCAGGAAATAAAGGAAAAAGAAATCGGTTTCTAGGGACCGGCATTGAAAATAAAATCGAGGATAAAAATGGCAAACGGTATTGAAGATTTGAAAGAAAAAAATAAAGAGGAAGCGGAAAAGGATTTGTCAAAATCTGAATATAAGAGCTGGGTTAATTATCAGGGACGGGAAGATGCAGAAATGCTGCAGGAAAAATCTTTCAACTGGAGCGCGGTAAAAAGCAGCCGGGGTGAATACGACAGTTACGATGATGAAGATTAAATAACGTTTCTGTGACGATGTGGTGTATTCGAGGTATTGTCATTGAGTAATCATTTGAAATCTAATAAAATATTTGAGGTATAAATTATGTAATGTGAGTAGAGGTATGTATGGGATTTAAAAAAAATCTAATTTTGATTTTATTCTCTGTCGCCTGTATGTTTAGTGTTTTTTCTCAGGAAAGTGAAAAGGTTGTCCAGGCAGAGAATGAAAGTCAGATTCAGTTTGAAGGAACAAATATTGCGGAAAATGAAAAGGGTCCAATTGTAAACTGGTTTACGTTCGATGCTCCAGAGATTTCCCTGGATGGCCGTGTCAAGGTCAACAATTATCACAATTTTCTTCTATATACATTGTCCACCGCGGTTACAATTGAAATGGATATGAATGAATTGGTTGCAAGGACGGGGGTTGATTTTTCTCCGGACCAAACCAATTTTACTCTTCAGGCAAGCTATGCTCCGACTTTGTTTGATGTCCTTCATGTGGGCGCCATCCTGATAAATCATTTTGCCTGGAGCTATTACAATTATTATGAGTTTGATTTTCTTACAGGATTCTATGTCAAATATCATCCCGTCAATTGGTTTGAATTAAATTTCACAGGACTGTATCAATTAAAGTGTACAAGGATTTTCGATCTGGCTGATACCTCCTGTCCTGAATTCAGAAGCAATTGCCCTGCCTTCAGTTTAGGATTCAATTTCTATCCGCTTGACTGGTTCAGCGCGACTCTTTCTATTTCCTCCTATGAATCGTATAAATATTACATTTTCCTTGCACCGATTACGAGCCTGAAACTTTCTTTCAAGTGTAATGAAAATTTGACAATGAATATTTTAGGCGAAATCCAGTTTGTAGATTTCTTCACTTTGAGCGCAAACTTCAACAGCCTTAGCGCAGTCATTTCTGCTACATGGAGGTTCTAAATGAAAAAGTTCATAAAAAAAATTTGTATCATTTCTTCTATCTTGATTATTGTGTCTGGTTGTTTTTTTGGTTGCGAACTTCAAAACTATGGGCTTGAGGAACTTTTCTATCGGGTGATGAGCGTTGAAAACCGTGCCACCAATTTGCAGGTCCTTGAAAAAATAGATACCGAATCTACACCGGAATATGATGTCCTGATTATAACGGATGTCCATTTCGGAAATGAAAATAAAGGAAAAAACGGTCCCCGCCGCGAAAGTGAATGGTTTAAACAGCTGACGAAAATTCAGCCAAATGGAAAGCGTCTTGTTGATTCTGTAAAATTTGCAATCTGCATGGGCGATGTTGCGGATCATGGAAAAGAAGAAGAGCTGCTCCGTTTTGATAATGACATAAGAAAACCATTGGAAGAAATAGCAACGGATGTTTCTCCTTCCGGTATCAAAATCTACAACATAATCGGAAATCATGATTTGTATAATAACGGCTGGTTCGCCTGGTCTTCAATTATGTATCCATACACATCGTTTTACAAATTTGAGACCTCAAAATATAGCTGGTATTTTATAGACTCCGCCAGTGGAACAATTGGTGGATATCAGTACAATGCTTTGTCCTCTGATCTGCGAAGTAATGTTAAACCAAAATTCATGTTCAGTCATGTTCCGATTTATGCCGACGACACTTTGTATTTCACAATGCAAAACACTCAGGAAAGAAATCTGCTGATAGCACAGTGCGCCAGGAATGATGTAAAGTTTTTTATAGATGGACATACTCACAAGAACAGGACTTCTGATTTTGGAAAATTTACGGAAAGAAATATTCCCGGGTTCCTTGCAAAATACAGTTACGCAATCATGCACGTCAATGAAACAACGGAAACTGTAAGCATTGAGATAAAAAAGTATTAGAGATTTCCTAAGGATTTCACTGGCATTTATCCCGGAAATTTTGAAACCATTTTATGGTTCGTTTGTTTTTGTTATAGCAATAGGGAGCTTCTAAAAATCTTAGTTTTTAGATATGCCCGGTATTATTTTTCAAAAATAGTTTTTAGCTATGAAGGTGAAGAATGAAAAGATTTATAAGTTCGATTGCAGTATTGTTTTTAGCAGTCTTTGTTTTTGCCGTTGATGCTGAGCGGTCTGTAAAAATCAGCTCAAAAAATAAATCAGATAACGATTATCTGAAAGTCTATGAAGTGGAACGAAAAAAAGAGGTAACAGGAAACTATTCCTCTACAACGATTGAATACATAATCGAAAACCGCAGCAACAAAATAATCGAAGGCGAATTTGAATCCAGCCTAAAGGAAGGGGAATCCATTTCCGGATATGCTCTGGATATCAATGGAAAAATGCGTCCAGGGGTTGCTGTCGAAAAAGATAAAGGAAGACAGGTTTTTGAAGATGTTGTCCGCAAAAATGTTGACCCAGGTTTAATAGAAATGACCGCCGGCAATAATTTTAAAACAAGGGTCTATCCAATCCCTGCCAATGGTGTCCGTCATATTTCAATAACAATTGAAAAGGAATTGAGCAGCAAGGATGCGTCTGAAAAAATTTTTACTCAAACGGAAGGAAAGGATACATATTTCTATTTCTACACAAAGATAGCGGATTCAAAATCAGTAGAGGGGATGGTCAAACCAAAAAAGGTGACCGTTCTGTTTGATGTTTCCGATTCTGCTAAAAACAGGGATATCGATAAGGAAATTGAATTCATAAAAAAATATTCAGAAGTGACAGGCAATCCTGCAATCGATTTCGTGACTTTTGCTGATGACATAATTGATTCTTTTGGAATTGAGTTTGGAAAAAATTCAAAGGAAGCGGTTGAGAAAATCAAGTCATTGAAATTTGATGGAGCCAGTAATCTGGGTGTTATAAAAAAGGTATCCGGTGATTCTGATATTATTTTGTTTACAGATGGTCTTGAGAATTGGGGCAACGAGGATTCGTCAAAGATTCTGACAGATAAAAAAATATTTACAGTCAACTCATCAAAGTCAGCAAATTATTCAATGCTTAAAAAAATTGCTGAAAATAACAATGGAATTTTTATAAATCTTTGCAATACAAAAACCGACGTTGCCGCCAAAAAAATTCAGGAAAATCCTTTGAGAATATTGTCAGTTGAATTTAATGATTCTGAAATCAACAGCGTTTATCCTGGAAGGGGAGAAATTATTAACAATGGATTTTCAGTTGCAGGAATATTAAAAAAGAAAAGCGGAAAAATAAAGATTTCCATTGGCCGGAATGGAAAGGTTGAGTCTGTCATTCAGAAAACAATTTCCGCGGTTGAGTCAGGTGATGTTTGTGAGTCCGACAAAGTTGCAAGATTGTGGGCAATGAAAAAGATAGCTGACTTGGACTCAGCGTATGATGACAATCGTTCCCAGATTATAGATTTGGCAAAAGAATTTACGATTGTCACAAAAGACACATCGCTTATTGTATTGGACAGCGTGCATGATTATGTCAGATACGGAATTGTTCCGCCGGATGATTTGAAGAAGGAATACGAAAGACTCGTATCAATTGGAAGAAATTCAAAATCATCGGACAACGGAATCCCTGGTGAAGTTTATTCTGGTTTCGAGGAATTTAAGAAATGGTGGAATAAATCGCCAAAAGATTTTGAAAAAGAAATACAGCCACCTCATAAAAGTAGCGTTCGTGCTTCCGAAGCTCTTTATTCAAATTCCCTTTCTGAAGCTGCTCCTATGGTAGAATCAAGAATGGTTGGAACATATTATATGGATTCAGAAGCCGACTACGAGGAATGTGAAGTTCGTGAAAGCGTTGCAGTGGAACGTGCAGACAATATGGCCAATTCTTCAAGACCGGAGAGTGCTGACGTTACAGTTTCATTGCAGGCATGGAATTCAAAATCAGATTATATTTCAATTTTGAAAAAAACTTCGGCAGACAAGATGTATGCAAAGTATCTTGAGTTAAAAATTAATTATGGCCGCTCACCAGCTTTCTTTATGGAAGTATCAGATTATTTTGTTGAAGAGGGATTGGTAAAGGAAGGAAAACGTATATTATCAAACCTGGCCGAACTGAACCTGGAAAATACAGATGTGCTAAGAGCTTTGGGATATAAATTGGTGGACCAAAAAGATTTTGGTTCTGCAGTCAGGGTATTCGAAAAACTTATAAAACTAAGACCTGAAGTACCACAGTTTAGTCGTGACCTCGCAATGGCCTTAAACGAAAATGGAGAATATCAGAAAGCGGTGGATGCCCTTTGGTATGTAGCATCAAAGAAATGGGATTCAAGATACGCTGATATTCAACAGACCTGTTTGAATGACATGAATTCAATAATTGCTCGAAACAAAAACATTGATACATCCGCAATAGATAAAAAATTGATGAGCAATTTTGACATGGATTTAAGGATAGTCCTGACATGGAACACCGACGATTGCGATATTGATTTATGGGTCACGGATCCAAAATCAGAAAAATGCTATTATGGACACAAAATTACAAAACAAGGCGGAAGAATGTCCAGAGACTTTACACAAGGATACGGCCCTGAAGAATTCTGCATAAAAGTTGCTCCGAAAGGAAATTACAAAATAGAATGCAACTATTACGGAAATCATCAGCAGAAACTTTTGCAGCCAGTAATTGTACAAGCCGAAGTATACACCAACTTTGGAAGAAAAAATCAGACCAAACAAGTTATGACACTACAATTGGATGATATAAAACAAACCTTCCACATTGGGGACATAAAAGTAAAATAGAAAAAATTGAACAACCCAAAAAAGACAAAGACTTTGAAAAAGGAAAACGAAGCGCCCACCCCCCACAGTGAGCAACAGTTCCAAAGACGAAGTCTTTGTCTATAAACAAAGCGTAGCAGGTGGACTACTGAACAAAAACAGACCCAAAGGCAAAGCCTTTGAAAAAGGAAAGCGTAGCGTCCACCACCCAGTGAACAACAGTCCCAAAGACGAAGTCTTTGCCTATAAGAAACGCGTAGCGAACGTCCCCAGTGAACAATAGTTCCAAAGGTGAAACCTTTGCCTATGAACAAAGCGTAGCAGGTGGACCACTGACAAAAACAGCCCCAAAGGCAAAGCCTTTGAAAAAGAAAGGCGTAGACCAACGCCCCCAGTGAGCAACAGTCCCAAAGACGAAGTCTTTGCCTATAAGAAAAGCGTAGCGAACGTCCCCAGTGAACAATAGTTCCAAAGGTGAAACCTTTGTCTATGAACAAAGCGTAGCGGCAGGACATCCGAACAAAAAACAGACCCTGAAAGACCACGATGCTTCTGCCTTGTGGCCACCGCACCGCATAGGGGCGAACCCCTATGCAGTGCC
>JAZUKJ010000022.1:0-29446 GCA_045643225.1 Treponema sp.
GACTCCTGCGCTTATATTTATTTGATCGTACAGCAAAGCGGTTTCGTCAATGAAGGTGCGGTATTTTTTTCTCATGCCGATTGGGGAGCAGCCACCACGGATGTATCCGGTCAAAGCCAAAAGTTCATCCTGTTTTACAGGGGTCACCTCTTTTGCTCCACAAGCCTGGCGCGCTTTTTTCAGGTTGATTTCACAGATGGCGCTTTGGCAGAATACCACCACCTCTTTTGTATCAGTCCTCATCACGATTGTCTTAAAGACGGTCTCAGGAGCCACCCCCAATTTTTCTGCAGTCTTTTCCGCCGCCCCACGGGAAAGTTCATGTTCCCCGTCATCATCATATTCTTTGCTCTCGTAAGGTATTTTTGCTCCATCCAGAATCCGCATGGCATTTGTCTTTTTCATATCAACACTTCCTTTTTGATTCAAACATAATTTTAAAACAAATTGAACCCCGACTATTATCGAGGTCCAATCTATTCGCACTGTCTCAAACCAGCCAGCTATTTAATTTTTTGCAATCGGTGCGCTGGAGTTTACGATGTATGTTCCTGCATCCGCAAACTGCTCCATTGAATCGACCTGCTTTTTCCAGTATGAGGCCTCCGTCTGGGTCGTGTATGGACCAACGCGTACACGGTAATAAAGGGTTCCGTCCATTTCAAACGTAAACACTTCGCACTGAACTTTATATTCATCAAGGATTGCGCGGGCCTCGTCAGCCTTTTTCTTGCTGGAATAGGAAGCGGCCTGTACCCAATATCTATCAGGGATTCTTGTGCTTTCAGCAGGCTTGACCTCCGGCTTTGCAGTGGCCACAGTCGTTGCCGGTTTTGTCTCAACAGTTTTTGATGTAACGGAGCTTGTCTTGGTGATGGAAGAGGCATCCAGTGTCTTTTTTGGGGCAACGTATCTTGTGTTGCTTTCGTCCAAAGACTTTGCCAGTTCACCGCGTCTTGTATCAGCATTCCTCATTGCCTTTTCGGCGGCCTTGTTTTCTGCTGTAACCGCGCTAGCCGTGGTCACACCGGAAGAAAAGTCGAAGGTTGTCGTGAAAGTACCGTCGGATGAGTAGGACTGTCCCCCCATGCTGTCACCGGTCTGATATATATTTGTGGTGCCGTTTGCTACTACAGAAAGATTGTCAGTTTGAATCATGGAAGGAACGACAGCGGTCGTTTCCCCTTCGGCAGGATACTCAAGTCCCTTTGTCAATGAAGATTCCGTTGAACCATTCACATCAGAACCTGGACCATTAGATTCCACGGCTGGTTCCGCATCACTTTTTTCACTTACAGAAGGCGTTTCATTTTTTGCTACAGCGGAGTCCTGGTTCGGTGCAATCCAAATACTGTCAGAACCTTTAAGACTCATAGCCGTCGCAGTATTTTTTGCGGAATCCTTTGACCTGGACATGATAAATGCAGCTCCAAAGACTACGCACAGAAAAACTCCTGCAGCAATCAAAATACATAATGTTCGTTTCTGTTCCATTTCGCTTTCCCCATCCGGCCAGAGAATATCATGAGGACTTTTTTAATCCTTTTCTCAATTTTTTTTCTGGAACCGGTATTCCATACTTTTAGAGTATCGGCATGGGAAAACTTATATTTAATAAAAAGATTTTTCTGTTGCCTGAAGCGGTCCAGAATCTGTCCGGCGGGAAGCCCGTCCCTCTTTTTGGCACGAAAGAAACGTACAATAGCTGGGGCGTCAACATACAGTACCCCGTCCATCCTCTTTATGAGCGGAATCTTATAGAGGACCGTGGCATTGACCACCACATCCTCCCCTTCATGACTGGCCAGAAAGTCCTCGAACATCTGCCCGATTTTCGGGAAAACTATGTCCTCCTGCATCTTTACCAGGGACGGGTCGGTAAATATCAACGCCCCCAGATTGCGCCGGAGGATTCTGCCATTTTCATCGGCCAGGGCTATCCCTTTCCGCTTCGCCAGACCGGAAAAAGTTTCAAGGATTTTCTCGCTGCACAGGTCCACGGCGTCATGGGCCAGGAGGTCTGCATCAACCGAAACAAACCCCATGTCGCAAAGGATATCGGAAACAAAATTCTTTCCGGCCGCCATCGGGCCCGTGACGCACAGAATCAATGGAACTCTCCCCAGCACTTTCCGTATTCAATGCTTACCCTTAACGGAACGGACAGCTTGACAACATTCTCCATCTTTTCGCGAATCAAAGCCAAGGCCGAATCTATGTCCGCATGATTGTCCGGGCATTCGAAAATCAATTCGTCGTGGACCTGCAGCAGGAGCCGGACCTTTCCGCGAAGGTTTTCATCAGCATCCAGAGCCTCCTGGACTTCCAGCATGGCCTTTTTGACAATATCGGCGGCGGTTCCCTGGATTGGGGTGTTAACGGCCATCCTCTGGGCTCCGTTCTGTTCCAGCTTGCTTTTGCTGTTTATTCCGCGTATGACCCTCCTGCGGCCCATGACGGTTTCTACATATCCATTTTCCTGGGCATAGGAGACCGTGTCCCCAAGGAATTTCTTGACCCCCGCATAGGTGGCGAAATACTGGTCAATAAAATTCTTGGCCTCCGTCCTGCTGATTCCAAGTTCCGCGGCAAGCCTGAATGCGGACATACCGTACATGACGCCAAAGTTTACAGTCTTTGCGAAACGCCTCTGGTCATGGGTCACCTGGTCGGGGGACAGTCCATAGATCAAGGCGGCGGTGGATTTGTGAACGTCGGTGCCATCGATGAAGGCCCCGCAAAGGTTCCTGTCACCGGAAAGATGGGCCAAGACCACCAGCTCAATCTGGGCATAGTCGGCAGAAATCAATACCGTACCGGGGACCGCCGTGAACGCGCTCCTTATCTTGCGGCCGGCGTCATCCCGGACTGGAATGTTCTGAAGGTTGGGGTCCTTTGAGGAAAGACGCCCCGTAGCGGTTCCGGTCTGCAGGAAGGTCGTATGGATGCGCTCCTCATCGTCGGCAAGGGTCGGAAGAGTTTCCACATAGGTATTCAAAAGCTTGGTGGCGCCCCGGTAATCAAGTATGGCTTTTGGCATAGGGTCGGTGGTACGTTCGGAGAGTTCCTCCAGAACTGCGGTGTCCGTGCTGTAGCCTGTCTTTGTCTTTTTTCCCGGAACAAGCCCCCTTTCCTCAAACAAGACGGTCTGGAGCTGCTTCGTGCTGGCAATGTTGAACTCATGTCCGGCCATGGAGTAGATTTCCTTTTCCTGTTCCTTTATCTGTCCGGCCAGGGCGACCCCATAATCCTTGAGGGCTTTCTTGTCCAGATGTATTCCGGTGCGCTCCATTCTTGCAAGGACGGGCAGGACCTTCATTTCCATGTCCCAGAAAAGCCCGTCCAGTTTTTGCTCCACAAGTTTTTTTTCAAAAAGCTGCCAAAGCTGCCACGTAAAGTCGGCATCCTCGGCGCCATACGGGAATGCGGTTTCCAGCGGGACATCGGCAAAGGTCTGTCCCTTCTGGACAATGTCCTTGTACTCTATCCCCTTAAGACCGAGCTTGGTTTCCCCAAGATATTCCAGGCCATAGGGGGACTTCCCCAGTGCGTCAGGATTCAAAAGCCAGGCGGCCACCATTGTGTCGGCGATGCGGCACCTGGGAATGTTTTCATATCCATTGGAGCCCAGGACGTGCAGGTCAAATTTTCCGTTATGCATTACGACCGTGGCTTCCGGATTATCAAAAAGGCGGGCCAGCTGTTCAATGCATTCCTTCTTCGAGATGGTCTCAGGGGCGAACATCCCTCCCGGAAGCACCACCGGGACATAGACCGCCTCGCCGGTTTTTGAGCAAAGGCTAAAACCAACCAGGCCCGCCTTCAGGGAATCAAGGCCGTCGGTCTCGGTATCAAAGGCGACCGTCCTGGAATCCGACGAAAGGATGCCATCGATTATGGAAGAAAGTTCCTGGATTTTTGTGACGGGACGGTAATTTCCGCTATTCTGCTTTACAACGGGGACAGACCCCTCGTCCATTTCCGGAACAACGGCGGCCACCTTTTTTTGGCCGGACACATCCGGAGAAAGTTCCAGCTGTCCGCCGCCCATCTCCATGTAGTTCCTGGCAACCGCAAAGGCTCCCAGCTCCTCCAGTTTCTTTCCGGCGGCGCGGTAATCCAAATCCGATGTACCAAATTTTTCGAAATCAATTTCCACCGGCACACCGTCGTCAAGGGTTATCAGTTTTTTTGAAAAATAGGCGTCATCCTTTCCGGCGCGGACCTTGTTTCCGATGGCCCCCTTTATTTCCTCCGCCCTCTGGTATATTCCATCAAGGGAACCGTATTCAGTCAGCAGCTTGAGGGCAGTCTTTTCCCCTACCCCCGCGACTCCAGGGACATTGTCGGATGCGTCCCCCAAAAGCGAAAGGTAATCCAGAATCAGCTCAGGAGGAATCCCCCACTTTTCCTTTACCTGTTCAATGCCCACGGTCTCCCATCCGCCATTGTTTTTATCCGGCTGCATTTCCTTGCAGGAGCCGGTCACCAGCTGCAGCAAATCCTTGTCGCCGCTCAGGATACGGCAGCCCCTGTTTTCGGCCGCACACTTTTTTGCGACGGTGGCAATGATGTCGTCCGCCTCGTATCCATCCACCCGGAGGACGGGAACCCCCAGACTGTCCAGCACGTCCTCAATCCAGGGAACCTGGGCATGAAGGTCGTCCGGTGTCTTCTGGCGGTTGGCCTTGTACTGGTCATACATCTTGTGGCGGAAGGTCGGGGTCCTTGAGTCAAAGGCCGCCGCAAGATACCTTGGTTTGTATTTGGAAATCAGGGCCCGGAGGTTCCTGAAAAAGATTGACACCGCGCTGATATTTTCTCCACGGGAATTTGTAAGCGGATGATTCATGAGAGCAAAGTACGCCCTGTAGATAAGTCCATAGGAATCCAAAATGAAAACTGCATTCTCTGTACCGACGTCAGCCATAGGTCCACCTCTACCGGCCGGCCCCGGAAATAAAAATCGATGGAGCCGCACCTTGTTTTATGGCCACAATTCTAGCACAGAATCGTAAAGCTTAAAACCTCCCGGCCATGATAACGGGCAGCAAAAAAAAAGGCCCCAAAGCAGGGGCCTCCATCCATCAGGGTTTAGGATTCTAGAATCCCACATCCATGTGGCATCCGGACAGCTTGTATGCTATGTCACATCCCTCAAATCCGCGGACCGTATTTCCCAGTATCAGGGCGATGCGGTTTTCGTAGGGGCTACGCAAATATCCGCAGACGTAGACATTGGAGCACTGGGCATTCTTTTCCGAAGTCACAACCTTTAGGGCGTCGCCGGTATATGCGGTGCAGACGTAGTCCAGGAAGGTAGTCCCCATCTCGTCCTCATGAACATTCGAGGCCTCCACGCCGAACCATACGGCGGCTCCCTTTGGTCCGTCCCTGTTTGTCTTGGTAGGCTCCATGTAGTCCGGGGCCTGGAGTATGATTTTGTACTGGGCAAGAACCCGGTCCATTTCCTTGTAGTCATCCATGATGGAGGAACCGTCCCCCTCGTCATACAAAAGGCTGGAATTGTTGTAAAGGATCTCGTCCGTTACCGTATCCTGGACAATAAAATCGATTCTGTTTCCGCCAACCCCGTCAAGGTATGTGTTCATAATGAAAGCAATCTTGCCGGTCTTTGACCAGCCAAGGAAATAGAATTCCGGAACCCCGTTCACAATGGGGCTGCCGTTGACGTAGGACATCCTTTCGTCGCGTCCATCGTAAGGATTGATGGCATGTTTCTTGAAATCAAGCCCCTTTGTGGTCTGCACAGGGAAAGCCTCCTCTGCAGGTTTCTGCTCGGACTTGACCTCCTCATCCGCGGCAACGGTTTTCTCTTCCCCCGCCACCGACTGGACCTGCCCCTCTCCGCCGGACACTTCCTGAATCTGCTCAACAGCCGGACCAGCGTCGGCCACCGGATTCTGAACCTTTTTTTCGCCGCAGGAAACAAGAGCCAATGGAATCACAAAAGCGGCGGTCAACAAAAACAAACATTTTTTCATATCTTCCTCCAATTTAAGAAGTCAACGAGAAAAACACGGTTCCCGTCTGGAAAAATTTTCAGGCGACCTTCAGGACACCCTTCCCAATGCTACCAAAAAATCCATTCAATTAAAACCCGGCGGAACCATGATCCCAGATTTTTTCGGATGGGGTGCATATTGTTAGACATGCGAATCTTTGCTAAAATTGTGGAACTTGGGAACACCTTGATATGGTGTGGGAGTTATATATGTGGAAAAATTTTTGTTCCTCCATTGGCGGCATGTTTGATTTCAGTGGACGGGAAAAAAGAAATGTATTCTGGTCAACAGCAGCCGTATCGCTAATAATACTGGCGGCCATAGGGGCGGTCATTGGAATCACAGTATGGATGCAGTCCCTTTTTCATACAAAATTCATAATCGGCGGGAACCCTCTGGTCATGTACGAAACCTCGTTCCTTGTGCTGACAGCCCTGCTGCTTTACTTTCCAATCGTATCCTGCGCAGTAAGACGTCTCCATGACGCACACCTTTCAGGAATGCTGCTGATTATACCTCTGGTGAACCTGCTGCTGCTATGCCTCCAGAGCTCCAACAAAAGCTACACAGAAAAACGCGGTTTCCGTTACGGACTGGGCCAGCTGATGATTCTGCTTGTATTCATAGCCCTGGCCGGATTCAGCACGGTGTCAATCCTGGGCAAAATGAATGCATCCACCGTACCGGCCGCGGAAGTGGCAGAGAAAACCGAGACCAGGCAGGAAAAAAAGAAGGCCGAGGAAAACCCTTACCTTGAAAAGGACGACGGGAAGGAGGTCTCCCAGGTAGAGGAACCCCGGGACAGCCAGAACGAAAAGAAGGAGCCCCAAAAGAACCAGGACCTCCTTAACACCGGCGCCGTCATAATACCTATCATCGACGAAAGGGAACTGAACTACATCAGGACCGGCTCCGAGACCCTGCCGGACGGAAAGGTCGCCACCCAGTACAAGCACATCCAGACCCTCAAGATAGATTTCCTTACCAACACGAACATCTACGACGGTTTCGACAGTCCGACGGTCATTGGAAACGTAAACCTGGGGGAGGACTACACCATCCTTTCCATAACCCACCTCACGAACCCACAGGAAAACGACACCGTCGGGCAGTTCTGGCTTGAGGTCGCATACGGAAAGGGCTCGGGATATATTTCCGCCGGCACCATCGACAATCCTTACCGCAACGACAATTACGTGCCTCTGGAAAAAGTTCAGATCGGGGAAAAGGTCTGGACAATACGCAAATTCGACTCCCTCTTTTCCTTCAACCATTCAATCGACATAAGGAACAACCCGGGAACCCAGGGGACATCCGTAATTGGAAAGATAGACGCCTCGACATCCAACCTGAGGACCGTCACCTCCGACGCCATAACGGAACAGGACGACACCTCCAAGGGACCGACCGCCGGGGAACCCTGGATAAGAATCGAGTACGAAGGAATATCCGGATGGATTCCGGGAGCCTACGCCGTAATAGACCACGGCGGAGTAAAATATCAGACACCGGACGGGATACTTAAGAACGACCTTGGGGTGGGAATATAATGGACGGCAAGGGACGGCCGGCCGCGCAAACCAAACCGGTATAGGGCAGCCCGGTTGGATAACGGGCTTTACGGGGTTCCATTGCTGCGCAACAGTCCTGCGGCCTGCCCCTGCAATCCCGCGTAGGGACTGGAGCGGACCACCACAAAAAAGGATGGACCCCGCCTGACACAATCAGGAACGGCCCCTCTGGTGGAACGCGGACTCTATGGCCGCCACCACCTCCCTTTCCTGCCAGCCAAAGGAATAGGAGCGGCGGGGAGAAAATTCAAGGCGGTAGGAGGTCTCAAGCCTGTCCTCCACTTCCTCGAAATATGGGACGTAATCCTTTATCCCCTGCTCATAGATAAGCCAGCACTGAAGGTATATAAAATCTCCGCCCTCCGTATACCTGAGCTTTTCCGTAAGGGGGCACTTTATTTCCGATACCTTTATGAATGTAGAACCGTCACCCAAAGTCTCGTTGGATTCCTTGACGGCCTTAAAAAGATTGTAGGCCCTCAAAAGGCTCTGCTCGTCCTCCACAATCTCCTGGGCCTCCCTGGAATTCTTTCCAAGGACCCGCAAAGGATTCATGAACCTGCTGTAGGCCGCTATTATGGATTTCTGGTAGTCCTTTTCCTTTTCGTAAACCTTTTTCTGAAGCAGCTCGTCATCCCGCTGCAGGTCAATGTCAGCGGAATCCAGCAGCTGCGTGGATCGGGAAAGTTTTTTTGAAAACATGTTAAAAGCCTGAGCGACTTTCGGTCTTATCTTGTTCGCCATACAGATTTATCGGCAGGAATGTGAATTTCCCGGGAAAAATATTGCCGGTCTGGTCCAAAAAAAAAGGAACGGTCCCCGCTGGTCGCTACGCAGGATTGGAGGGGCAGACCGGAGGGCTGTTGCAACGCAATGAAACCCCGCAAAGCCTGTTGACCAACAAAGCGGACGGCACCGGGAAAGGGTAATGTAAATGAAAAAAGGATTCCGTCCTTATGCTTTTTTACAGGAACCAAAATCACAGGTCCTGCATTTTTTCCAGCTGGCTGAAATCTATCTGGTCGTCCAGGAAACCTCCGGAGAACTGGCTGGCATCCAGGGTCCTGAACGGCGGCAAGGTCTTTTTCATCCGGGCAAAAAGTTCCTCCATGGTTATGTAGGCCGAAACCTGTTTTCGTGGCCATTCCAGGCAGTCCCTTTTCTTTTTTTCATCCTCCACCACCATCGTTGTGCCGCCTTCCAGTTTCGAGACCACGGTTCCTCCGTTTTCATAGACCAGCCTTGTTATCTGATACACCTGGAAATAGTCCCTTTCCTGGGAGAAGGACAGCTTGTATTTGCCATGAAGGAGTCTGGTTTTTGGTGAAGGGTTCCTTTTGTTGATGAACAACGAAAGCTGCTCCGACACAAAGTTTTTGTAGGCCCTCTTTTTGCGGCGGAGTATGTCCTGCTCACTGGTGCGGATGGACAGGAAATTGCGGGCAAAAAATTCGGATGGGCGCAGCTTCAACTGCTGGCAGATTTTCTGGGTAAGAAGCATGGTCATCTTGGCGTCGTCGCTGCTTTTATGGGCCTGCAGTCCATCGGTGTTGACCTTGTAGTAATCTACCCATCCGGCAAGTCCTTTGTGGGCTCCATTGACGTTGTCGGCGATTGTGTGTATGTCGTAGGCATGGAAGCCAATCTGGGGAAGCCTGAAGTGGTGGCAGGCGCATACGATGAACCCGATGTCGTTTTCGACCGCGAAACCAATGTTTTTCCGTCCCGGCTCCGTCAGAAGGGACCTGATTCTGTCGTAGTGGAATGAAAAGTCGGGATGGCTCAGGAACTCCTCGACACTGTACGCCAGCTTGCAACGGGAATCCTCCCCAAGCAGACCGGGATCGAATTCCGCTTTCGGGTTCATGACTATGTCCTCCATTTCAAGGATGTTGAAATTGGAATCGCAGATCACGTAGCCGAAGGAACAGATATGGCCTTCCCCGCCATAGCAGTTGGAACTTTCAATGTCAAAAAATAAATAAGATTCGCCCATGCCCTCCATTTTATTGAACTGTCAGCCCGTTTTCAAGGATTATTTAGAGAGTCTCCAAAAATTGCAATTTTTTAAGTGCCCTTTGAAACATCCGTAAGTCCGGGGCCGGACAGCAGTTTTTGGCCATTACATTATCAATTTCGCCCCGGCGTCATCCGAAAATAAAATCATGAGCAAAAATAGATTCAAGTTTGTTTTGGACAGTCACTTTACCGTAATAGTCTCGGCAATCTGTATGGCCATTTTTCTTCTGGACACCTTCGCACTAAAGGGACAGGCCACCGCCAGAGTGTTCTCCTGTCCGGGGGCGAGGGGCTTCGACACCTTCAGTTTCACAAATCCGCTCCACTATTTCAGGCTCGTGCTCCATATCTTCGGGAACCAGGACGCCTATATATTTTTGACCAACCTGATGGCACTTATCTTTCTGGGCTCCCAGATGGAAAACAAATACGGCATACCCGTTTTTTCTTTGATGACCGGCATCTCGTCCCTGGTGAGCGGGGTCCTGAACGCCTGCCTCTGTTCGGCCCCTGCCTGCGGAATCGAGTGCGCCATTTTCCTTTTGATTTTTCTGGGCGCGGCGGACTCACTGATGAAAAGAAGGCTCGAACTGTCCAGGGTGCTTACCCTTGTGATATACACCGCCTTCGTGATTTACGCCAGCTACGCCAGAGACGGTCTGCTGCCGCAGTCACTCCTGTATACCCTTGTCTCGTTCCTTGGAGGAATTGCCGGCGGTGCGCTGGGTTTCCTTGTGGAACCAAAGAAGCCACGGGAAGCCAAAACGGAGGAAAGGCCGGAGCAAAGAAAACAGACCCGCCCCGCGGCTACGAAAAAGGCCGGGAAGCAAAAGATATTCAAGCCGGCCAAACTGGATGACGCGGTCCCGACGGAAACTGAAATCGGGACGCTTTCATGATGGCCCCTTCAAAATCAACAGGCCGTCCCGCTTGTCCAGATTCCTGAGACGGCAGGGCGCAAAACTTTTAATTTAGGGAACCTCTAAGGATTGCAATTTTTAGAGATGCCCATTATACAGCGGCCCTCCGGATTGCACTTCCTGGGGACCACCATGAGGAACAAAGATGGTTAAACGATTTGGCATTTTGACAAGCGGAGGCGATGCTCCCGGACTGAATGCGGCCATAAGGGCCGTGTGCCGTACAGCGAAAATCAAGTACGGAATGGAGGCCGTGGCCATAAAGAACGGATACCGCGGACTGATAAACGGGGACATGGAGATTCTTGAGGCGGAAAGCCTGTCCGGGCTCCTGACCCTGGGCGGAACAATACTTGGAACCTCCAGGGAAAAACCTTTCAAAAATCCTGAGCCGGATCCAGTGACAGGGCTTCTGCCGGTGGAGGCAATAAAGGCCAACTACAAAAAATGGAACCTGGATGCCCTTGTCTGTCTTGGAGGGAACGGAACCAACACCACAGCCTGCAGACTTTCCGAGGAAGGCCTGAACGTAATTGGACTGCCAAAGACCATCGACAACGACATCGTAAAAACAGACATGACCTTTGGTTTCCACACCGCGGTCGATGTTGCCACCGACGCCATAGACAGGATCCATACCACGGCCCACAGCCACAGCAGAATCATGGTGATAGAGGTCATGGGACACAAGGCGGGATGGCTGGGGCTTTATTCCGGAATAGCCGGAGGTGGCGACGTCATACTCATACCGGAGATTCCATACGACATTGATTCCGTAGCCAAAAAGCTTATGGAAAGAAAGGATGCAGGAAAAAACTTTTCCATTGTTGTCGTAGCGGAGGGGGCCAAAAGCAAACAGGAAGCCTACCTGTCCAAAAAGGAACTAAAGAAAGTCCGCTCGGCTATGCCCTACTCCATAGCGTACCGGGTGGCCCACGAGCTTGAGGAGGCGACAAAACTGGAATCACGGGTGACGGTACTTGGATACCTCCAGAGGGGTGGAACTCCTAGTCCTTACGACAGGGTCCTTGCCTCCCGTTTCGGTACGGCCGCAGCAGAGTTTTTGGCGAAAGAAAATTTCGGAAAGCTGGTGGCCCTTCAGAACGGAGAGATTGTCGGGGTGCCGCTCAGGGACATAGCCGGACAGGTAAAAAACGTTCCGCTGGACTCACCTTTAATAAAATCGGCAAGGGAATTGGGAACCTGCCTGGGAGACTGACATGAATGATTCAAGATGCCATTTCTGCAAAACCTGCAACGGAAAGGGGTGCATTGGACAGATGCCTGGAATGGGCGGCCCAATGGAAAACAAAAACTTTATCCTGAATTACGAGGGCTGGGAGAAAATAAAAAATCCTGAGGCGGAAAAAGATTTTATTCCGGACCTGAAAATCCGGCTGGCCCCAATGACCGGCGGAATAGAGAACGTGGGTTATTTCGACGAACGTTCCTTCTATTTTGACCTGGTTTCCTCCTGCATAAAAGCCGGTGTCCGCCTTTCGCTAGGGGACGGCTGCCCTGATGAAAAACTGGAATGGGGAATAGAGGCGGTGAAGTCCCAGAGGGAAAACAATCCAGACATAAAGGCTTCCGTATTCATAAAGCCCTACCCGGATTCAAAAATTTATGAAAGATTCGAGAAAGCGTATGACGTGGCCGAATCCTTTGGAATAGACATCGACGCCTACAACATAATAACCATGAGACAGAAAGCCCAGCTGGAAAAGAAATCCGTTTCGCAGCTCCTTGAAATAAAAAGCTTCCTGAATTCCAGGGGATTTCCGTTTATCATAAAAGGTATTTTCACGGACGGGGACCTGGAGATGGTAAGGGAAGTAAAACCGGACGTGGCCTTTGTTTCAAACCACGGAGGCAGGGTCGAGACCCGCATTGGAAGTACCGCTGAGTTTTTGGCGGCGAACAGGGACCTGCTTCTGAACAACTCCGGCGAAATATGGGTGGACGGCGGAATAAGGAACTATGCCCAGGCAAAGACCGCAGCCTTCCACGGGGCAAAGGAAATTCTTCTGGGACGTCCACTGGCGGCATCAATCTGCCTGGACAGGGTGGACGGCTGCTCCAGGGTCATGGAAAACTTCAGGGCCCCAAAAAACTCATAGATGGAACATCCGGCTCCATCTATGAGTTTTCTTTGAAAACCCGCGGACTATTCCTTTTCCAGCTTGGACAATTTTGATTTCTTGTTTTTTATAAGATAGACGCTTCCGAGGACCGCAAACGTAATGACACAGGCCCCCACAATCTCCCAGATTCCGTTGGACAGCATGGTGCAGGTCAGGATGGCCCAGAACCCCTTGAATCCTGAAAGGTCAGCAAAATTGAAGCCCATGTTTGTCAAGGCCATCTTCATGCCTTCCAGAAGATCCTTTCCATAAAAAATGTAGATGCTGCCCATAACAAAGAATGTGTTGGTAAACGTTCCGGCAGCAGCCCCGATTGTTCCGCTAATAACCTTTGGCATTTTTGGAACCAGGTCCAAAATCTTTACGATTGCCCAGGTAAAAACAGGGATAAGAAGCCTTGGAACAATGGACACCATAGGATTAAGGAAGAACGGATTCACTCCGCCTCCGGCCATCACGGTCTGAATCAAGCTTGTTATACCAAAGACAAGCCCAACGCCAAGTCCTGGAACAAGTCCTCCCAGGATTGTTGCCAGAACAACAGGAACATGCATAATCGTTATGGCAATAAAACCTCCAATCGCGATATATCCCAAATGAGTTACCATCAGCACCACACACAGGGCAGCAAAGATTCCCGTCAAAGCTATTTTAAAATTCAAGGAACGGTTAACCAATTTTTTTTCTTTTGCCATAAAAAGCCTCCAAAAGTGGTGAGAGTATATAACAAAATTTTAAATATTTAAAGACGATTTTAAAAGATGGCGCAAGATAAGGGGTATCTCCAGAAAACATTGCAAACTACTAGGGCGAATGTCAAGTTTTCAAATTCAATAAATCATTATGGTAAAAATAACTGCACTTTCGCCGAAAACCTGCCAAAAATATTGCGAGTGCAACAAGTTGCAAGCAATTTTTTGTCAGAACTTCGGCTACGTTCCGTTTATTTTTACCACTCTTGTATAAATTATAAAAACTCGAAATTGGACCTACTAATAAAGCCGGTTTCAAAAATCGCTATCCCCCTCAAGCTCCGTCATCAATGGCCGGGCCAACTTTTATCATACGTATCTCGTTGACCACTAAATATTTTTAATGGTAGAATACCAAATTATGAAACCTATCCTTATTAAAGATCTCCTGACCTCTGAGCCTGACGGAAGAAACGTTACGGTCTGCGGATGGATCAGAACTAAACGCGATTCTAAAAATCTAGTATTTATTCAGGTAAACGACGGAAGTTGTTTTGCAAACATACAGCTGACTTTTGACCGGAACGCCCCATCAGCCAACGCAAAGGTTGATGAAATTGAGGAGTCTCTTAAACAGCTGAACACTGGCGCATCGGTCAGGGCCACAGGAACTTTGGTCCCATCCCCTGCCTCCGGACAGGCAGTGGAAGTAACATTGGAAACTCTGGAATGTCTCGGTCTCTGCAATCCTGATGAATATCCTTTGCAGAAAAACAAGATGTCCATGGAATATCTCCGCGAAAACGCCCACCTCCGTGCAAGGACAAACACTTTCGGAGCCGTCTACCGCGTAAGAAACCAGATGGCCTTCGCGGTCCACTCCTTCTTCCAGGAAAGAGGATTCCAGTACATCAACGCCCCGGAAATCACCTGCTCAGACTGTGAGGGTGCCGGAGAAATGTTCCAGGTAACCACCTTGAGCATGGAAAAGATTGCGGAGCTTGGCGTCAAGGCCGGAGCCGGCGGAATGAAGATTGAGGACGCACACAAGATTGTCGACTACTCAAAGGACTTCTTCGGCAAAAAGGCCTCCCTTACAGTTTCAGGACAGCTGGAAGCGGAAACCATGGCCACAGCCTTGAGCCGTGTATACACTTTTGGACCGACCTTCCGTGCCGAAAACTCAAACACACCACGCCACCTGGCGGAGTTCTGGATGATTGAACCTGAGATGGCTTTCTTTGATCTGGACGACGACATGGACATCCAGGAAGAGTTCATCAAGTATCTTCTCAACTGGGCATTGACCAAGTGCCGCTCGGATTTGGAGTTCTTTGACAAGAGAATCCAGCCTGGACTTATTGAGAACCTGGAAAAAGTTGCCAACGCTGATTTTGTCCGCATTTCATACACCGACGCCATTGAAAAGCTGAAGGAAGCCGAAAAGAACGGAGCCAAGTTCGAGTTCAGTCCTTACTGGGGATGCGACATCGCCACGGAGCACGAAAGATATCTCACTGAAAAGATTTTTGGCTGCCCGGTAATGGTTTTCAACTATCCAAAGGAAATCAAGTCCTTCTATATGAAACTCAACGAGGATGGAAAGACCGTCAAGGCCGTCGACGTTCTGGTTCCTGGAATCGGTGAACTTATTGGTGGTTCAGAGCGCGAGGAGTCCTACGAAAAACTGCTTGAGGCCTGCAAGTCCCGCAACATGGACATGACAAACTACCAGTGGTACCTGGACCTGCGCCGTTTCGGAACAGTCCCTCACTCAGGATTCGGTCTTGGATTTGAGCGTCTTATCCGTTACGTCACGGGAATGGAAAACATCAGGGATGTAATTCCTTATCCACGTGCACCAAAGCTTGCTGATTTCTAAAAACTAAACAAATCCCCGGGACTACGGTTTTGGGGATTTTTAGTAAACTCATCAGAAAAACAGAGAACCCTGCATCCACCGGACCATTTTTTTTGACCGGGAACTGCCAAAAAAGATTTTTTATCGATTCCCTATATACAAATTTTTTTTATACGATATTATTATAGGGAGGGTCCGCCAAACAGAAATGAATTTGGCAAAGATTTTCCAGGGTAGCCAATTTATTGACCGCACATAGCCTGCACCTTAATTTTGTCTATCGATATATCTTCATATTCCATAGGAGCATACATATGGCCGAAGCTTTCAACAGCGATTTTCTTGGGAAAAAAATATTTTTCGTCAACCCGACCACACCTATCAAAAACTATGTCATATCTTCCCTGCGGAATGAGGAGATGGAGGTATACATAATCGACAATTACAAGCTGACAAAGAATATCCTCAGCAAGAATCCAAATTCCATCTGCTTTATATACATAGACTCCGACCTGACCCTGAACGGCTGGTTCGTTTTCCTTGAGGACCTGACAAAGGATGAAGGACTAAAGACAGTTGTCACGGGAATCATATCCGACAAAGTCGGTGAAAAAGAAAAGACCTACCTCATGGAACATACAAACCTCCTTGGGGGCATCCACAAATCCGGTTCCTCCCCTATCAAGCTTCTGGAAGGCATAAGCGAGGTGACCACAAATGAAAAAGCCAAGGGCCGCCGCCAGTATGTCCGCGCAAACTGTTTCAAGTCCAAGGGGAACGAACTTATCTGGAACCAGGACAATATCCTTATGCAGATAAAGCTTGTGGATATCAGCACAAGCAGCGTTGCGGCTAAAGCACAGCCAAAAGATGTGCCACTTCTAAGGGAAAAGACCACCATCAGAGGCGCAACCCTGAAACTTGGATCAAAACAGTATCTTGTGGATTTCCTGATCTACGCAACCCACCAGAGGGACGGAAACACCCTCATAATCATACTGTTCCTGCAGGAAACAATCAGGGCCCTCAAAGGCGACCTGCAGGATTATGTCTACGAAATCCTTCAGAAACAGCTGATGGAGGAAATCGAACTGCTTGCCCCGGATGAAAAGGAATACAACAAAATTGGCAAGCAGATAAAAATCTCTTCCAGAAAGAAGGAAAAGGAAACAAATTAAGAGCATCTCTAAAAATTGCAACTTTTGGAGGTCCGATTAAATATCATTTACGCCATGGACAGGACAAATAAAAAAAGTCAACGCCGGAAAAAGCATTCCATTGTAAGCGGCATACAGAAACTATATCTCTCAATCGTGTTCTTCTTTATGAACGACATGCTATCCTATGCATCCGCCTGCGCATTTGGGTTCCTGTTTTCCTTTGTCCCTGTAGTCATGCTTGTACTGATCATACTGATAAGATTTTTCCATGCCTCGACGGAATCCATAGACGCACTGTTCGGAAGCACAGGCCTTATATCAAGTTTCCTGAACCTTGATGCCGTGACTAGCACAATCAGTCAGATCAAAAGGATAACGAACTTCGAAATCATCCTGGGTATCACAATCATATGGATGGCAAGACGGTTCTTCAGCTCCATCATCGGAAGCATAAACAGGATTTTCCATACACAGGTTCCCCTGCGTCCACTGCTAAGCCAGGTGGTAATCATGGGTGCGGAGGCCGGCATGGTCATAGTCTCCTCACTGATAGTTATCCTGAACGT
The DNA here is from genome assembly GCA_045643225.1 of Treponema sp. Taxonomy (GTDB): domain Bacteria; phylum Spirochaetota; class Spirochaetia; order Treponematales; family Treponemataceae; genus Treponema_D. The sequence goes on from JAZUKJ010000022.1 coordinate 16,960, forward strand.
CGCCTTCAAGACCTTCACCAAGCTGACCATATTCCAGGAACTAAGCCAAATGTTCCCTCACCTTCTAGGAACCTTCACGGAACGGATGGTGACATACCTGCCCTACGTCATCGTTTTTGTCGTCGTGCTCATAAGCTACAAGGCCACCTCCAGGTCCAACCCGCCAATCTGGACCTGTTTCTGGTGCGCAGTGGGCTGCACCGTCTGCTTCATAATCATGCAGAAATTCATGGGAATCTTCCTTAACGTGAACCGTTACAACAGAATCTACGGGGTCCTTAGCAATATCATCGTTCTTCTCCTTGAAGTGTTCTTCTTCTTCGTCATCTTCCTGAGTTTCGCGGAGTTCGTGTTCGTCAGCCAGTTCTTTGACACGCTGCTTCTAAGCGAAATCTACCGGCTTCCTGACAGGGACGACACCCGTTTTTTCAGCACCTTCAGGAGGCTTCTGTTCATAAGGCCGGACCATCTGCTTAGGACGGAAGAAAACGTGATCCACCTGAACAAGGACAAAAAGATATACACCTACGGTGACGACGGAAAATGCATGTACTACGTCCAGTCGGGAACGGTCAAGTTGATGCGCAAAAACAACATCTCCTTCGTGGACAGCGGTTCCTTCTTTGGAGAGGAGGCGGTCCTTATGGATGGAATAAGAAAAGAGGAAGCCTACGCCCACACAGACGTAAAGCTGATAAAAATCTCGGACGAAAAATTCTATTCGATCCTCCAGAAAAATCCGAAGGTCGCGTCAAAGGCCATGTCCAAGATAAGCCGCTATTTCGCCTGGACCTCCACACTCTAGCCTTCCGCCACAGGGGACAGACCCCTGCTGTCCGGCAAGGTTCATCGTTTTATTATATTGATGAATAGTCGAATATTAAGTATAATCTTGGAATGACTAAGTATGTATTCATCACCGGAGGCGTTGTCAGCGGACTTGGAAAAGGTATCGCAGCTGCATCCCTCGGACTTATCCTAAAATCCCGCGGCCTCAAGGTCGTCAACCAGAAGTTCGATCCATACCTGAACATCGATCCAGGAACAATGAACCCATTCCAGCATGGAGAAGTCTTCGTTACTGACGACGGTGCTGAAACTGATTTGGATTTGGGCCATTATGAGCGTTTCACGGACGCGGTTCTGTCCCAGAGCAACAACACTACATCCGGCAGGGTCTATCTGGCGGTCCTTAACGATGAGCGCGAAGGAAAATTCCACGGTGGAACTGTACAGGTTATCCCAAACATCACGGATGAAATCAAGCGCCGCATGCTGATTTCCGCAAAGGAAACCAACGCGGACGTTATCATAACTGAAATCGGCGGAACGGTCGGAGACATTGAATCCCTTCCGTTTATTGAAGCCATACGCCAGATAAAGTATGAAGTCGGCGAAGAGAACTGCTGCTACATACACCTTACGCTGATTCCTTCAATCGGAAAGGAACAGGAACTCAAGACAAAGCCAACCCAGCATTCCGTAAAAGAGCTGCAGGCCCTGGGAATTCAGCCGAACGTCCTTATGCTCAGAACCGAAGTACCTATCGACCAGGGCACCAGAGAAAGGCTGGCCCAGTTCTGCAATGTGGAACCGGAATCAGTGATCCAGAACCTGAACGCAAAATCAATCTACGAAGTCCCGCTCAACCTTGAAAAGGAAGGAATGGGAGATGCCGTATGCAAGGCCCTTAGCCTGGATGTCGGAAAGTCCAAGCTTGAGGACTGGGCGGCAATGGTCCACGTCTTTGAAAATCCTAAGCAGACAGTGAAGATTGCGCTGGTCGGAAAATATGTTGATTTGCACGACGCATATCTTTCAGTGGCGGAAAGTCTTGTCCACGGTGGAATCGCCAATGAGGCGGAAGTCGAAATCAACTGGATTGACTCAGAGGAACTGGACAGCGACGAAACCACGGCCCAGAAACTGAAGGACATGGACGGAATCATCGTTCCAGGCGGATTCGGAAGCCGCGGAATCGAAGGAATGGTCCGCACCGCAAAATATGCACGCACCCACAAGGTTCCATATTTTGGAATCTGTCTTGGAATGCAGATTGTGGTCATCGAGTACGCACGCAACGTCCTTGGATGGACAGACGCCCACTCAACGGAGATTGCGCCAGAGACAACCCACCCTGTAATAGATTTGATGCCTGACCAGAACGGAAAAATCCTTGGCGGAACTTTGCGTCTTGGAAAATTCTCCTGCACGGTCAAGCCTGGAACATTAACAGAAAAAGCTTACGGCGAACCTTTGATTTGGGAGCGCCACCGCCACAGATACGAATTCAACAACAAGTTCAGAGAGGACCTGGAAAAGGCAGGGCTTATCATTGCCGGCGTAAATCCAGAGCGCAATCTGGTTGAAATTGTCGAAGTCCCTGACCATCCGTGGATGGTGGGAGGACAGTTCCATCCTGAGTTCAAGAGCCGTCCAAACAAGGCAGGTCCTTTGTTCCGCGAATTCATCAAGGCCAGCTGCAACAACAAAAAATAAGTCTGTCATTTAAAGGGAAACATATATGGGAAGAAAAAAAATCGTCGTTCTTGATTTTGGAAGCCAGTACGCTCATTTGATTGCAAAGCGTTTCCGTATGCTTGGATACTACTCAGAGATTGCGCTGCCTTCAACTGATTTGTCGGCCTTTGAAGATTGCATGGGAATTGTTTTCTCTGGCGGACCGGCATCGGTTTATGACGAAAAGGTTCCTGAGTTCAACTCGGAGATTTTGAACCTGGACATTCCTATTTTGGGACTATGTTACGGTCACTATATTGTTCAGCTGGGATACAAGGGAAAAGTCGGAAAAGCTGATGTGGGAGAATTCGGATTCGCCACTCTGAATCTGAATCCAGATGTCAAGTCCCCTCTTTTCAAGGGAATCGATCCGAGCCAGCAGGTTTGGATGAGCCATCAGGACGGAGTTCTCCAGATGGGCGAAGGATTTGAAGTGGTCGGCTCAACAAAGGACTGCCCTTTTGCAGCCACCCAGAATCTTGCAAAAAAACGGTTCTCGCTCCAGTGCCATTGTGAAGTAAAGGACACCCCTTGCGGAAACCAGATTTTCCAGAACTTTGCCGACTACTGCGGAATGGAAAGGAACTGGGACCAGGACACTGTTCTTCAGGTAATCATCGAGAATATCAAAAAAGAGGCGGAGGGAAAAAATGTTCTTCTGTTCCTCAGCGGCGGTGTTGATTCCACAATCACTTTTGCACTTTTGAACAAGGCCTTGGGACAGGAAAGGGTTTTGGGCCTGCACATCGACAACGGATTCATGAGAAAAAATGAGTCAAAGAATGTTGCGGACGCTTACCATAAATTTGGTTTCAACAATTTCATCGTTGAGGATGCTTCCGAATCTTTCCTCAAGGCCATCGCCGGATTGACCGACCCACAGAAAAAAAGAATGGCGGTTGGCGAAAACTTTATCACCGTCAGGAACGAGGTTGTGGCAAAACAGAACCTTGACGAAAGCCAGTGGATGCTTGCCCAGGGAACACTTTATCCTGATATCATCGAGTCCGGCGGAACAAAAAATTCCAATACCATCAAGACCCACCACAATCGTGTCCAGGGAATCCAGGATTTGATTGCCAAGGGACTTATCATTGAACCGGTGAAGGATTTGTACAAGGACGAGGTTCGTGCCATCGGAAAAAAACTTGGCCTCAGTGACGAGCTTGTCATGCGCCATCCATTCCCAGGTCCGGGACTTTCAATCAATGTTTTGTGCAACGACGGAAAATCCTGGTCCACAAAAGATGACGAGGAATTGACCGCAGCAAAAAAAGAGCTTAACGAAATCAAGCTGGATATGTTCTGTGAGCATTGCACCGCTGATTTGAAACGTTCCGTTCTTCCAGTGCGTTCAGTTGGTGTCCAGGGAGATTTCAGAACTTACCGGTTCCCAGCCCTTTTGACTTTCGCGGACGAGGGTGACGGATTCTATCATTTCCCAGGAAAGAGGGAGAAGATTGAGGAATGTTCTTCCACAATCACCAACGCCGCAAAATATATCAACAGAACCTGCATCAAGCTTTACCAGAATCCAAAAATCAAGGACGAGGATTTGAAGCTGCAGGAAGGTTACTGCGACAGAAGAAGATTGGACCAGCTGCGGGAAGTGGACAACATTGTTTTGACCGAACTTCACAAGGCAGGATGGTACAACCAGATTTTCCAGCATCTGACAATCGACTTGCCTTACGCGTCCAGCGCCGACAGAGCATCCTTTGTGTTGCGACCGGTCTGCTCCGAGGATGTAATGACAGCCAGATTCGCAATGCTTCCAAAAGAACTGATGGACACCATCGTAAAACAGATTGCCGCATTGCCATTTGTGGACGCACTCTACTTTGACGCAACCAACAAACCGCCGGCAACATTCGGCTGGGAATAGAATAAAAGAGACCATCCTGGGATTGCTCCTTCGGGTGGTCTTTTTTGTCATGCTGAACTCGTTTCAGCATCTTTTGATTACAAGGGTGAATGTCGAGTATTTTGCAATTGCTCACCAACACCGCAAGTCCGTGAGCATCGGTAAATGCAAATAAATCCGTTTGTTATCTATAAATTTATTACACACGGATTTGTTCAGGTCTAACGACCTTCACGACATTTGTTTTTTGCAATTCGGAAATAAACTGCCAAAACCACCACCTTACGATTCTATTCCTTTTTTGACATTTTGACCCTACGATTTTATTCCTTTTTCATTGACCAGCATTTTTTGTTATTGTAAAAGATTTTCACTGCCCCACTATATGGTTATGTTTTTGTGAAAGGGTGTGTGTGTGGGGGTGGGGGGGGGAGAATGAAAAAAATGACTTTGGTCTTTGATGCATACTTTATTCGTCCTCTTTTCTCGAAAAACGTTCCTTAATTTCATTGGCTACACTATCCATATCTGGATAAACAAAATCTTCTGTTATATTAAATTTTTGAAGTTCCTTTAAAATATCGTGTTTTTTATCTGGAGGAATCAGAACAACCTGTTGTACATTTTTATCATCTCGATAAAAAATTCGATGAAAATTAAAAGGATCTGTTCTAAAGATAGGAATTTTATTTTTTGTATCATAAGGAATTACTTTTCTAAATTTTAATTCCCATGTTTTATCAGAAACATACCTTTCTAAAAATCTTGAATTTAATAATTCATAGTAGTTAATATACTCATTGTTCAAAATATAATTTGTTAAATCACAATCAATGTCATCATTTTTGTCAATTACATAATTAGCGTTCACCATTATAAATGCACCTCGCTGATTCTTTATCCTCGGATTTACAAAAGGAACGCGCACAATATAAGATTTATGAACAATAGTTGTTAGATCAATATATTTTTCATCATGGTCCAAATCAACATCTTTTTTCCATTTAGAACCTAAATGCCACAATGAGAAATCGCTCTCCATGAACGCAGTATTTGCAATAATACTTATATTTGAACTTTCTAATGTTTTTAGCTTTTCTGATTTCTTTTCGCCTCTTTTTTTGGGTTCTTGAAAAAGAACTATTTCCCCCCATTTTTCTTCCTCTGGTTTTATAATACGAGTTCTAAATTTCTTCATATGTGAACAAGCAAAATATAATGCCATTAAAGGATTTTCGGAAATATCCAAGGCTCTTGTTGGCAAATAAAAATGTTGCATCAATGACAATTTTTCCATCGCAAGCATATTAGAATTAAACTCATTTGGAAAGTAACGTTCAAATTCTTCTAAGATTAAATGTTCATTCTCTGGATTATTTCGTAAGCAATTTGGTGATAATAAATAATTTGCATTTGATTGCCCACGAAAAAAAATAGGATTTAACGATGAATTACCTTTTAATCCATTAATGAAGTTGACATATTCACTTACAGAGGTAATGACAGTTGGCTTGACAGTTAAATTATTATCAATTCGAATTTCTTTATCTATTTGTGATTCAGATTTCTTCTTATCAAAACTTCCATACCCCTTGATACGAAGAGCTTTTTCAAAATCAGTTTCATTTCTCATATACAACTCTATATCCATGCTCAATAGCAAAACGTTCAATATCTGAATCTATTTTACAAATAAAAGTAAGAAATTCAGGACAATCCTCAAAGGGATTCCCACAAATATAAGCGTCCATAAAATCTAATTTTACAGTTCGTAAAGAAGAACAGCCCTTAAAAGCATCCTTTTTAATTATTATTTTTTTTCCACATGAAAAAATAACTGTTCTCAATTCAGAACAATTTAGAAAAGATTCTTCTTCGATTATTAAAGTCGTAGTTTCTAAATCGAATGTAGAGTCTGTATTTTCTTCTATTTCTTCTTCAATGAAAAATTTAAGAGATTCACAATCTGCGAATGCTTGCTTTCCAATTTTCTCCACGCCTTTGCATTTATATTCTTCTATATTTGAATTACTAAATGAGTTAGTTCCTATAACCTTTACCTGATTCTCCTTTTTGTCCGTATTTATCTCTTTTTCAGTTGGTAATTCAATATAATAAACTATTTTTTCATCTTTTCTAATTTCATTATTCATAAGTACCTCATAATTATTTTATGCCTTTTTCTCAATTTTCACTCGCTCCGCTCGCCTTTTAATTAGAAGCGGAACAAACAATGCGAAAGCCCAAGAAGTTGTACCGGCGGCTGGCGTACTCGCCGTCAATTTTGTCAATCCCGCAGTTGTCGTCGCGGTAACTTCCGCCACAGTAGCAGTAGCTGTCGCCCCCGCCGTAGCTGTAGCGGTTCTGGCACCACTCCCCTACATTGCCAGTCATGTCATAGAGTCCGTAAGCATTTGACTTTTTCCGTGCTACGAGATGTGTCTTAAAATCACTATTATATACACACCAGCCTACTTCATAAAGCTCATAACTTCCAGAATATCTATAATTCTGTCCGCCTTTTGCGGCATACATCCACTCTTTTGTAGTTGGAAGTCTAAATCCATTCGCAGCATTATTTATTGTAATTTCACCAGAAATACGGACTCCTTGATGAGGTGTATAATTCCATGTTGTTATGTCTGTTTTTCCATCAACTGCATATACAGGATTGAAACCGATTTTTTCACTAAGCTTATTACAGAAATAAATTGCATCATACCAGCTTACATTTTCTACAGGACGGTTGCCCCCCATAAAAGAACTTGGATTGCTTCCCATAATTGATGTATACAATTTCTGAGGTACTTCTGTTTTCATCATTGCATAATTCGTTCCAGGAATCTTTACAAAAGTTTCTTGATATTCTTTATACAATTTATAATAGTCTGCAACACGTTTTTTAACTTCATTTAAATTCAATTCTTTTGCGATAAACTTTTTAAGAACTTCAAACTCAGCCTTTTCTTTTACAACAATACCTACAATTTCCCTCAAATCCCATTCAGGTATCATTGTGCGTGGCTGTATTTTATTCAAAGCACTGGTCTGTGTTACTTTTCCGCTAACTGTGTTGATTACACGAATCTTTGAAAAATTGAATTTATACTCACCAGGTTTATCATCACCTTCCGCAGTTACGTTGTAGTCAATTTCAAAATAAATAATTGGATCACCACGGGTAAGCAGCGAGTTATACATGTCTACATTGTTTGTATATTCTTCAATGACAGCATCATCCAATTCTGTTGCCATGTCTGGAGCTTTTTTACCGCTTAAAGCCTCATAGTTTACAATGAAATTATCTGTATAAAGTAAAATACCGTCAGAATACAATGAAAGATATACATTCCATCCGTTTTTGCTTCCTTCATATTTACCATAACTTACTTTAAGCTCATCACCCATGGAAGAAACTGTTCTGATTGTCGCAAGAGTCTTCTGGTCCCCGCGGATTTCTGCAAGAAGAGCTGCATCCTGACTTGATGTTGCGTTCTTTACTGCATCACAGTCTGCAAAGAATTTGTTGGTAAGGTCTTCGTAGCTCTTGATTACCTGATTCTCACGACGCTGCATCGCCAGTTCCGTTGGCTTTCCATCACTACCAAGTTCCACAGTGCTGTATGTCTTATTTCGGATGCGTGACTCTTCACTTTCTCTATCCCTCACCAACTGGGCATACAATTCCTGCTGTCTTGCTTCCACACTTTGACGAATTTCTACCAAGGCTTTTTTCTTGCTTTCGACTACATTAATCTGTCCAAGAACACCCTGCTTTTCCATTTTAAGTTTACGAACCTCGGCGGCTTTTGCGGCGGCATCCTTTGCCATCTGGTCACGCTGGGTTTTAAGGGCAATAGAACGTTCGGCCTCAAGTTTTTCATCCTCCGCAGCACGAGCCATCTGCGCCTTAAGCTCTTCCTGTCGCTTTTTTTCTGCATTCTGTTTTTCGACAAGGAGGGCCTTTTCCGCTTCAATTCGGTTCTTGTTTTGGATTGCGTTGATGTCATTAGAAGTCATCAATTTGGAAAGCTCTGCGTCATAGTCGCTCATCATTTTTTGGAACTGCTCTTCATTTCGTTTCGCAAGAGCAAGCTGGTCTTCAATACTGAATCCAGCGGATCCACTTGTAAGCAAGTTTTTGTTAAAATCAGAAATCTTTATTCCAAGTTTGTTTCCAAGTGCAAGAGTAAGTTCATCCACGGCTCCTGTTGAACCGTAAAGATATTCCGCCTTTGAATATTCCTTACTTGTAGATGAGGCCATCTGCTCTCCAGTTGTAAGGTCGGTAAAATCCACACTAATGGTGTAACCTGTTCCGGTTCTTCTAATCTTGGTGAAGACAGCAAACTTTGCAGTGGTAATCTTGCCCAGTTCGATTGCAGTCGATTCATCACGAGCTTCGCTTTCACTTTCCGCCTGAAGTCTTTTGAGAGCGGTTTCCGATTTTGAATCGACAACAGTTTTCAATCCAAGATAGTCCTGCAGATTGCTCTTCAACTTGTCCTGTATCTGTCCAGGAAGCCAAGCATTTTCCGCTCCTCCAAGATTTATTGATTCCTGTATCACAACCTGCACCGGCATTTTTGTTAGATTTTTTCTTGCCTCGGCTTTCTTTTCCTCAAGATATCGTTCCCTGTATTGAGCCACAGTTTCAATTCCTTCAATGCTGGTTAACGAATAAACCTTGGCATTCAAATCCTTGACCTCAAAAGTTGTTTTCCATTTCTTCATTTTTGAGTATGAAAGCCTTGAACTGATACCAGTCATGTCCATTCCAGCCACAATCTTAACTTTGCTTTTAGAAAGCAACGGTATCATGACCGTGCCAGAATCCGTAACCTGCATTTTGCTTAAGTCAATTTCGCTAACAAAAATAGCATTTTTGTCAGTGTTCTTTTCCAGTTCCTTTCCAAGCTTGTTTCCTGCAACGGTTGTCTGTGCAAAAAGGGAAAAAGAGCAAAGTAAAATAAGGAGTGACAAAATAATTTTTTTCATTACAAATACCTCTAGACAATATTAAATGGATTTTCGTGCATAATATGTTTTATGAGATTTACTATACGATTCTGATAATCATTAATAGCCATTACTCTATTTCCTTTTCTTGAAACTTTTGCTAATGGAACTTCCAAAAAACTTACATTTGGACATATTTCATTAATCAAACAATCTCTCTCAACACCCATATCCCTCACAGAAGAAATTATGAAATCAACAGATGGATTCGTGGACAGAACCTGTTTCGCCATATCTATAATTAAGAATGTATCAGAAGCTGTATTCAAAAAAATTTGAATAGATTTTCCATTAATATCCATTCCTCTTAATATCGTGGCTTCATCATTTCTTAAAGTTGTTTTCACTGGTGCATTAACATCTATAAAATTGTTAGTTCTTAAAAACTTTCCAACTTCCAACAATACAGAAGACTTTCCTGTATTAGGTGAACCACTTACCAATAGAACTTCCATATATCTTTCTCCTGCATCAAATAACTAATCAATATAGCAATAAAAAAAATTAACAAAAAATTATGTGTCTTTCCATTTTATATTGAACCTATTTATTCAAACGTATCCAACTTTTAATAGTTGAATCGTGAATAATTGTTCCATCTTCAATCAGTTCATTAATCGCTTTTCTTATCTCTACTTGAGAATCCACAAGTTCCTTATGAATCTTCAATACTTCCGAAAAAAGCAAGTCTTCACTTTTAGCTTCTCCATTTCCAGTAGCCATAGAAGCTAATACATCAACAACGGTTTTCTTTAAATCCATCTTATTTCCTACGGTTTAATACTCAGTCATAAAGCTTAAACACCCCAAGCGAGTCTTTTTTCAATTTCCCACTTGTGGTGCTATAAAACATTTATCTTACATCAAATAACTGGCCAATCTTGCAGTCTCTTCTGCCGCGGCCTTTGTTTCGGCTTCTTTTGCATCAAGTTTCTTAGCTTCAACAGCAGATTTTGCAACATCGGCATTTGCTCTAGCAGTTTCTGCTTCAAGTCTTGCCATCTGTGCTTTGTACAAGGCTTCTTCTTCGGCCACTTTTTTTGCATCTTTTTTGTCTGCGTCTTCTTTCATCTCACTGAACAAAGAGCCTATCTTTTTCTGGGTGTCAGTTTCAAGATTCGCTCCACCCATAAGATCCATAAGATATTTTCTTACAAGGCTTTCCCAAGTTGATTTGTCCATCGAGTACACTGTATAATAGACATAACTTTCAGTAGACTCTTTTGCCCCTGCTTTTGTTGTACGAATTTTCTGATAGAATCCCGTTTCCTCACGAAGACCAGACATTTCAGCTTTTGTCTCACTTGCAGCGACATAGATTGCCTCAAGCTGTCCCATGTCATTCAAGCCCTGTCCAACACGGCCAATAACTTTCTGAGTCAACTCTGCAGCCTGTGTATAAGCAAAACCTGCACGACTATTTGCCTGGGCAATGGCTTCTGTCCTTCCGCTTCCCATACCAATCTTCACAACACGATTCGCATCTAATCCCCATTGCTGCTTGAATGTATCCGCATTTCCACGACGAAGATTCTTAAGCCAAGTAGGAGCAGAAACCTCTCCCAAAGCTCTGTCGGTCCAATCCACCGCTACAACCCTGTCTATTTCATCCCCATCAGCCTGCTCAATATAAAGTCTTTTGTCCTCGCCTTTGTTTGAGGCACAAGAAACAAAATCAAATCCCATAGCAAGGATTGTTCCCGCCAGAACAATTTTTCCAAAACTTCTTTTCATAATTTCCTCCATATATATAAATTAAAATTTGATTTTCCGTTCAATAAGTTCACCAAGTTTGGTGAAGGCCTTTTTTTGAGCATTCTCCAAGGTGTAGGAAACAGTCTTTTCATCCAGCTTCTCTTCAAAAGAAAAAAGGGGCTTCCCAGATTTTGATGACAAAACAATTTTCACAGATGGCATAATGGCAATGGGATCAGTTCCAAAAGCATTCGAATCAACAGTCACCGAAAGTTTGTAATTTCCAGAGACTCCAAATTTGAACCCCTCTTTTTCAAAAGACCTTTTAACAGATGTTTCTATTATTTCGCCCCAGTCACCATTTATAGAAAATGTCGAAGTAAGATTATGTTTCGTGTTTTCAATCTTCGAGGGAACCTCTGCCACCACATCCCTATCAGCAGAATATTTTTCTTCTTCCTTAGGAGATATTATTCTCCCAAACTCTAGTTTCTCAATAAAATCAAAGGAGGCTTCCCACGCAGATTTATATAATGAAAGCTTTTTGAATGCATCAGTTTCATTTTCAGCCTTTTTGTAAAATCCGTAGAACTTGTTTTTAGCGGAATCAATTTTTGGTTGATACTGAATCCATGCATCCCTACGATTCACATACGCAACCGCATACCATTTTTTTTCAGCCTTATAATAATAGCTTTCCGTAAATTCGAGGCCGATAAAATCAACTTCGCTTGTAACTTTAACCTCGTCAACTACAGTAAGATTCTCATCCACAAAGTCACCAGAAGAAATCGAATTCATGGTTGTCGAAAGATTTGCATTTACAGTGGTTTGAAAATATCTGGCAAGCTGGGCAGCAGCATCAGTTTTAGCAGATTCAGCAGACACACCACTTCCCCTTTGGGCAAGATATTCTGAAGTTTGAAAAACGATTTTGTAATTTTTAAACCAATCTGGTTGGTTGTTCGTATCCTTTGCTCCACCTGCAAAACATAACGCTGAAAACAAGGTAAGTACGATAGTTGAAATTGTTCTTTTCATAAGCGATTTATCTCCGACCACTTAATTTAAAAGAAACATATTTGCCGAGCGAGCAAAGCGATGCTCGCCAAATATGTCCCTTTGTCAAGGGACATAGCATAGTCTAGACTATGCTAAATTTTTCCGCTTCGCGGAAAAATTTAGTCTTGGTGTTTAAAATTAAAAAAAACATTCACGCTATATTTCATGGCAGTCCTCCAACATAGCATTGTCCATATTTCACTTTTGGAGTAAAATGAAACCATGAAAAGCATTTTGATTAAGGACACTACTAAAGCGGAACGGGAACAGATTGTCCGGGAAAGTTTGGGAGACGGTTTTGATGTAGGCTGTGGGTATGACGACACC
>JAZUKJ010000023.1:0-42116 GCA_045643225.1 Treponema sp.
CCTTTAATATCAACAGTCCTTCAACGAAAATGAGCGCGTTGTTGAAAAATTAAAGCAATGGTTTTTCTGTGATAAAAAAAACAGATGCGGAACAAAAGCGAACGGAAAAACGCCACTCTGAACTTGTTCAGCCACGGTGGATTTGACGTGCTTTTGTGGAAGCTACCTTTAATATCAACAGTCCTTCAACGAAAATGAGCGCGTTGTTGAAAAATAGAAACAATGGTTTTTCTGTGGTAAAAAAAAGCAGATGCGGAACAAAAGTAAACGGGAAAACGCCACTCTGAACTTTGTTCAGCCGTGGCGTTTTCCCGTGCTTTTGTGGAAGCATCTGCTTGTATCTTTTTAAGAAAAGTTATTTTTTCAACAACGCAGCGAATGGATTGTACTTCATTCCATCGTCACTGCCAAAGTTCTGTCTTGGCTGCTGACCTCTGTTAGGTTTTGCACCCGCTGTCTTGTTTGCGCCGGTTGAACTACCGCTTCCTTTTTTTACAACAACAACCTTTCTTTTTCCAGTTGAAGGAGTAGAGGAAGCTCCTGTTGCTGAAGAACCTGCCGTCATTCTGTTGGCCGCATCGCTCTTGAGTGAAAGTGAAATTCTCTTTCTGTCAGTGTCCAAACCGATGATTGTAAATTCTTTTACATCACCAACTTTGACAACGTCCATTGGGTCGCTAACAAAATCGTCGCTCAATTCGCTGACATGAATCAATCCTGTTTCGTGGAGACCGATATCAACGAAGGCACCGAAATCAACAACATTGCGAATCTTTCCGGTAACTTTCATTCCGACGGTCAAATCCTCAAAACTCAAAACTCCTTTCTGCATGATTGGAGCAGGGTATCCGTCACGAGGGTCGCGGTTTGGTTTTGCAAGTTCCTCAACAATGTCGTTGATTGTCTGTTCACCGATGTTGTATTTTTCGACCATCTGCTTTTTGAAATCAACAGTAATCTTGTCGCCATTTTTTACCAATGGAAGAACTTCACTTGCCACTGCATAATTTTCTGGATGAACCCAAGTGTTGTCCAACGGATTTGAACTTTCTGGAATCTTCAAAAATCCTGCGCACTGCTCAAATGCTTTTGGTCCCAATCCGCTGACTTTTTTCAAATCATCACGGCTGGTGATTTTTCCATTTGCATCACGATAGGCAACAATCTTTTTTGCAAGGCTTGAGTTGATTCCGGAAACATATTTCAACAAGGATGCTGATGCTGTGTTCAAGTTGACTCCAACCTGGTTAACAACTGAACCAACAACTTCATCAAGTTTGTCTGAAAGTTTTTTCTGATTTACATCATGCTGATAAAGACCTACACCGATTGCCTTTGGATCAATCTTTACCAATTCAGCAAGCGGATCCTGAAGACGGCGACCCATGCTGATTGCACCACGAATTGTCAAATCAAGATCAGGGAATTCATCACGGGCAATGTCCGAAGCTGAATAAACGGAAGCACCAGATTCATCAACAACTGTGTACATGACGTCTGGATAGTTTTCGCTGATTACCTTGCTTACAATGGCCTGAACTTCCTGACTTCCAGTTCCGTTACCGACAGCCACAACCTGAATTGCATATTTTCTGATTGCGTCCTTGACTGCATTGTAGGAACCATCCGGATCAGTAACCTGCTTAATCAAGAAATATCCAAGATACTTTCCAGTTTCATCAAGGGCTGCACATTTTGTTCCTGTTCTAATACCTGGGTCCACACCAAGAACGCGGCTTCCCTTAATTGGCTGGGTCATCAAAAGGTTTTTCAGGTTTTCGCTGAATACACCAATTCCGTGCTCATCGGCTTCATCAAATTCATCGCTGCGGATTTCACGAAGAACCGCCGGACTCAACAGACGAACAATTCCGTCCTCGATAGCGTCACTGTGATATTTGTTGTGAACCGTATTTTTGGCGGTAATTTCCTTGACCGCTGAATCAACATCAACATCAAGGGTAACTTCCAAAGCTCCCTCACGTTCTGCGCGGTTGATTGCAAGAATTCTGTGGGGCTTAACCTGGTTAAGAGGTTCGCTGTAATCCCAGTACATTTTATATGTAGAAGTTTTTTCGGCAGTCTCTGCGTCCTGTCCATCTGGGACAATACCTTTTGTAACCATTGTTCCGGTTGCCATATACAAACTGTGAACAGATTCGCGGTTCTTAGAATCCTGGCTGACACGTTCTGCAATGATATCCTTTGCTCCCTTGATTGCATCCTCAACGGTAGGAACGTTTAATGATTCATCTGCAGCATCGGTTTTTACAAATTCAGCAGCCTTTGCTTCAAAGGCTTTGTCATCCAGCTCAAGCATTGCATCGGCGAGTGGGTCCAATCCTTTCTCAATGGCAACCATACCGCGGGTCTTCTTCTTTTTCTTGAACGGAGCCCACAAATCTTCCAGCTCTGTCATGGTTTTTGCATTCATGGCAGCGTTGTAAAGACTTTCGGTTAACTTGTTCTGTCCAAAGATTCCCTTGACGATTTCAAGACGGCGTTCCTCAAGATTTTTGTAGGAAGTAAAAAGGTGGTCGCAATCACGGACCTGAACTTCATCCAAAGAACCGTGTTTTTCCTTACGATAACGGGCAATAAAAGGAATGGTACAACCTTCGGCGACCAAACTGATAACAGCGCTGACCTGAGAAATGTTGATATTCAGCTCAGCAGCGATTTTTTTCATGATGTCGACTTCATTAACTGCAAGTGCATCGATTTGTTCTTGTGTAAATTCCATAGGACACATATTTTCGTAATTTTCGAGGGAATTTTCAAGTGGGGGGGCATTGGAAAAGTGGTTTTCAGGTTCCAGAGGGGTCTGTCCCCTTTGAAAAAAACAGTTTGCGAGTTTTGGAACAAAACTCGTTGATGGAACCTTTTGTTCCATCGGGGTCTGTCCCCTTTGGAAATAAAAACAGCCCATATTGAATATAGAAAATCATGGATTATATATAAATTGGTATATACTTTCAATAATATACTTGTTTTTATATATTCTTCGGTATATATTTATACTAGAAATTATTGGGGGAGACCATAATGACTGTTATCAGCCAGGATGGAAGATTTGAATGGGATTCGGATAAAGATGCCCTAAATATAAAAAATCATGGTTTTTCTTTTTCAGAAATTCTTGAAGTCTTTGACGATCCATATCTTCTTACAAAATTCGATGCAAATCATTCGAACATCGATGAAGAAAGATATTTCAGTGTTGGATGCATCCGTGGAATCGTAATAATCGCAGCAAGCCACACTGATCGCAACGGAAGAACAAGAATTATATCAGCAAGAAAGGCAGAACCAAAATTGCAGGAGGTTTACAATGGCTACATCAAACAAATTAACAGATGAAAGACTCAAAGCTATAGCGGCTCTTCCAGTGACATACGACGATGACATTCCTGAATTTTCAGATTCTGACTTAAAAGATTTTGCACCTGCGCACCCTGAATATTTCAAAGTCACACCAATCAAGAAAACGATTTCCATAAAAATAGATCTTGATGTTCTGGAAGCCCTTAAAGCTCAAGGAAAAGGTTATCAAACAAGAATAAACTCTATTCTGCGAGAAGCTGTATTCCCGCAACATTAAAAAAATCTTCCAATTTTATAGAATGAATCTGTTTCCAAGTTCCAGAGGGGGCTGTCCCCTTTGAAAAAAACAGTTTGCGAGTTTTGGAACAAAACTCGTTGATGGAACCTTTTGTTCCATCGGGGTCTGTCCCCTTTGAAAAAAACAGTTTGCGAGTTTTGGAACAAAACTCGTTGATGGAACCTTTGGTTCCATCGAGGTCTGTCCCCTTTGGAAATAAAAACAGCCCAAAGAAATAATCCTTGGGCCTTAAATACAATCCTTAGAAATGTCCTTTAGTTCTGCTGGTTCTGCGAAATTACCGCATCCCGGATTGAATCATAATGCTCGTCGGCCAAACCGAAGTCCTTGTTTTTGTAGTTCCAAAGGGCGCGGCCAATCCCGTGTTTTTCCAGAGCCTTGTGAATGTCGTTGAGCCATCTTAATGTATCTTCTGCAGGGGCCAAATCAACAACACCGTATTCACCGCAGTAAAGTGGAATATTTTTTTCTTCGGCAGTGTCCAGGGCTGGCTTGAAAAGCATTTCAAAAAAGTTTTCGTCCATCTTAAGCTTGTCCATGCATTCAGCAAAAATTGCACCGTGACAGGCTTGAGGAATCAGGCGACTTTTTTCGCGGATGTATTCAATGGAAGGTCCCGGATAGGAGCAATCAAAATCGGAGGGCATTTTAAAAACCCAGGGAGCTTTCTGGTGAGTAAAGACCAAAGGCTCATAGCAGTGGAATGTGAAAACAGTTTTTTCATCAGCAGGAACATCAATTCCTGGAATAGCGGAAACACTGTTGTAATCAACACCGCCAACAATAATCCAGGTGTCCGGAGCAAACTGACGGATTTCCTTGGACGCGCGGGTCGCAATCTTGTTCCATTCCGGCTGAAGATTTGGATTGACAATTTCATTCAAAAGTTCATAGGCAACAAAATCAGAATACTGGGCGTAACGTTCCGCTATAAAACTCCAGATTTTGATAAAAGTGTTCTGCAATGGAACGCTGTGGAAAAATAAATCAGGATCCTTTACTGCATTTGTGTCGAACATGTATCCCTTTGTTTTGTGCAGGTCGATGATTACGTTCAGGTTATATTTTTTGCACCAGGAAATGCAGTCGTCAACGTGCTTGAATCCGGATGGAATAAAAAATCCGTTGTCGCCAAGAATGATTTCGTAGTCCAAAGGCATACGGACATGGTCGTAGTTCCATTTTGCAATCTGCTCAATATCTTTTTCTGTTATAAAAGTGCTGTAATAGTTTTCTGAATATTCGTTGCACTGGGAAAGCCAGCCGCCAAGATTTATACCTTTCTGGAAACCATCAAATTTTCTCATGATATACCTCTGTTCTTTATCAATGGAATATTTATAAGCCGAAATGTTTTTGAAAAATATAAAAAAAATGTTAAAAATATCAAAATTATGCCTTTTGTTAATTCGCACCGACTGACTAAAAAAAAGTACCTTTTAGGACGACATTTTTTCTTTTTTCATGCAATCCTTTCCGTTTCTTCCTGCAAATTGGTTTTGTAACCGGCTTTCGTACGCAGGCAAAGCCTGCTATCGGGTTTTCAAAGAAAACCCGAGGGGTTCCGGCCTAAAGCCTCCATTGCTCCGCAACAGCCCTCCGGTCTGCCCCTCCAATCCGGCGTAACGACTGGAACGGGAAACCATGGTTGTTCCACTCTAAAGACTATAGCAATTCAAGCAATGGAGGCCCCGCGACAACAACAGTCTTCAAGTTTTGATGTTTTTTGAGAAACAAAAATTGACGCCCATTGGCGGCAAAATCAAAACTTGTTAGCAACCGAAGGTTGCGACCGTCTTACAATTTTCCACAAGTTTTGTTGTTTTTTTGCAAGGCAAAAAATGAGAGCCCATTGGCGAACAAAACAAAACTTGTTAGCAACCGAAGGTTACGACCGACTTACAAATTTCCCCAAGTTTTGTTGTTTTTTTGCAAGGCAAAAAATGAGAGCCCTTTGGCGAACAAAACAAAACTTGTTAGCAACCGAAGGTTGCGACTTGAGTTTATAAAATTATGCCAGAAATATGAAATTTTTAGCAGAAATTTAATAGTTTTCTGGTCCTTGCAGACGGATAATCCTAGTTAAAGTTAGGACAGGTCCATTTTGTGAGCCATAAAGTAGTTTTGTGGTGGATGTTTTTGTTCTATAATTTCAAGTTGTAAAACCGGTGGGCGGTCAATGGTTGCTTCCGGTTTATGTAAATAGTTTTGGGAAGATTTCATTTTGGAGGAAAACATGAAACTTGTAAAAATTACAGCGGTTGCCTTGATGGCAATTTCTCTTGTGGGATGTACAAAAAAGTCTACGGGAAACGCTGTTGCAGATGCAAATGAGTCAGCTGAATATACTGATGCTGATTTGGTTTGGTTTGATGATTTCAATGGAAGCAAGCTGGATTCAAAGAGCTGGAATTTTGAATTCCATGAGCCGGGCTGGGTAAACAATGAACTTCAGTCCTATGATGATTCAGCAGAAAACACCTACATCAAGGACGGTTGCCTTGTAATTCAGCCTCTCAAGAAGACAAATCCGGACGGAACAGTTTCCTATACTTCCGGACGCGTTAACACTCAGGGAAAACATGCATTTACTTACGGACGCTTTGAGGCTCGTCTGAAGGTTCCAGCTGGACAGGGATATTTGCCAGCATTCTGGATGATGCCTGATGATGAAAGCTTCTACGGACAGTGGCCAAAGTGTGGTGAAATCGACATCATGGAAGTTCTTGGTCACGAAACAAACACACTTTACGGAACCTTGCACTTTGGTGAACCACATTCACAGGAGCAGGGAACTCTTACTCTTGATAAAGGAAACTTTGCTGATGAGTTCCATGTTTTTGCAGTTGAATGGGAACCTGGCGAAATGCGTCTTTACTGTGACGGCGTAAAATATAAGACAATCAACGACTGGTACACAAAGAGACCTGGATTTGGCGAAGTAACTTATCCTGCTCCATTCGACCAGCCATTCTATGTAATCCTCAATGTTGCTGTCGGCGGAAACTGGCCTGGATATCCTGACGAGACAACCACTTTTGACGAAAAGGCCCAGATGGTTGTTGATTACGTAAAGGTCTACCAGAAGAAACATTACAACGAGAATGTTGAAAAACCTGCAAAGGCTGTGGTTGAAGATTCAACAGGCGGATCAAACATGGTAAAGCCTGAATCAGAAAACTGGACATTCCTCACCGCCCAGGGTGGAGACGGAAGCTTGACAGTAAAGGACGGAAACCTTGACATCTATTCAACTTCCGACGGACCTGTTGAATATGCGGTTCAGGTTGTTCAGGGACCATTCCCAATGATTAAGGGAAACATTTACAGATATTCCTTCGATGCCAGCGCTGACGAGGACAGAACAATCATTTCCGCAATCACCGCACCAAACAAAGGATGGATTCGCTACTTCCCTGACACAAAGATTAACGTAGGAAAAGAAACTCAGCACTTTACCTGGGACATCACAATGATGGACGATTCCGATGCCGACGCAAGACTTGAGTACAACTTGGGTTCACAGAACAGTTTGGCTACTGTCCATGTTTCAAATATCGTTCTTGAAAAAATCGGTGAAGCTGATTTGTCTCAGGGCGGACTCAGTTTGTTGCCAGACGGAAACATGATTCACAACGGAAAGTTCCAGGAAGGAAAGGGCCGCCTTGAGTTCTGGGATATTGAAAACAATGCAAACGCTGATATTTCTGTAACAAATCAGAATGGCGTAAGGGAATTGAAGATTTCTACACCAGCTGCAAAAGTTGAACTTGGGGATGTAATCGTTTCCCAGGCTGGATTGACTGTTCCTGCTGAAAAAGAATTTGTCCTTAGTTTTGATGCCCATGCTTCCAAGAACTGCCAGATTCAAATCAGGATGGGTGAGCTTAATGAAAATGTAAGCCTGGGAAAAAAGACAAAGCACTATGAATATATCTACAACGGAAAACTGCCATCAAAACTTCCTTTGGAATTCCTTGCTGCGGTTTCCGGAACAGATGTTTACATTGACAATGTTTTGTTCAAGGAAAACGCAATTCTTTTGAACGGTGATTTCTCCAGCGGAGCAGCTGCATGGGAACTTTACAGCCATGAAAATGCAGACAGCGAGTTTGTAGTTGCTAACAAGGCCGCAATTATGACATTGAACAAAACCGGAAACATGGACTGGATGGTTCAGTTGAAGCAGAACAATATCCTGCTTGAAAAGGGAAAGACCTACACTGTTGCTGTAAAGGCTAGAAGCAATCTTGACAGGACAATCATGTGGGCTCTTCAGAGGGATGGCTCAAGTGATGACAACTGGATTCCATATTCAGGAACACAGAAACTGGATGTCACAGGTTCCTCACAGGTGTTCGAGCATACCTTCAAAATGGAAAATGATACAGATCCAAATGTAATCTTTACAATTTCAATGGGCGCTGTTGACGACAAGCAGATTAATGAACCTCACAAGGTTATTATTGAATCTGTAAGCGTGAAGGCTGAAAAATAAGGCAGTGTTCAAAAATTAGTCTCCTTTTGTTCCTCGGGAAATGGAATATGTTCCCGGGGATTTTTTATTCGTACCGATGGGGTCAATATCCCGGCGCTCTGCATTGAGATTCGTCGGTTTCAAAATTAAAAGTTTTAAAAAATTATTTCTTATGCTAAAATATATATCAAGATTATGGGAATACGAGAAGATTTAGCCAAAACGGAATTCTATAACAGGGAAAATACTCAAAACCATCTGCCGTATGACAGGGAGATAGCCTTTTACCAGAGCATAAAAAATGGCGACATGGAGGAAATGAAAAGGCTTTTTGAACCCCTGTGTGTTGACGGATATGGAAAACTAAGTGGAAACGATCTTCGCAATCACAAGTATCACCTGATTATTACTGTCGCATTTATAACCCGCTACTGCATTGAAGGTGGACTGGAGATGGAGATTGCCTATAATCTGAGCGACCTCTACATCCGTGAAATCGATGTCTGCGGCTCCCTGGACGAATTGAATCAGCTTCATGTTGCACTGACGGAATCCTATGTCAAAAGGATGCAGAAATGCAAAGGAAGTCACCGGTATTCGAAACCAATTTCCAGATGCATTGATTATATTTATGACAATCTCCACTGCAAGATATCGATAGAGGATTTGGCGGAGGAAACGAATTTGAGCAAGTCCTATCTGTCCAAACTGTTCCATAAAGAAACAGGCAAAACGGTGGTTCATTATATAATGGATAAAAAACTTGATGCGGCAAAAAATCTGCTTATGTTTACCGATTACTCAAGTTCCGAGATTGCGAATTATTTGAATTTCAGTTCGGAAAGTCATTTTATCAGCGCCTTCAAAAAATCAACGGGAATCACTCCCAAAAAATTCAAGCAGTATAATTTCAGAAAACCTCTTAGAGATGAATGATTCCCAAACCGAAAGAATTGTCTGCCGGGTATCCGCCTGTGGAAGATTTTTTAGGGAAGGGGATTTGCAAAAAGGATTTCGATTTGCAATAATGGTACATCAAAGGTTTGAGGAAAATATGCTTTATATAATTCGACATGGCAAAACAGATTGGAACGCGGAGTACCGGCTGCAGGGAAGGACTGACATTCAGTTGAATGAAGAGGGCAGGCAGATGGCACGGGACGCCGGTGCAAGATACAGGAACATTAATTTTGATGTCTGTTACTGCTCTCCATTAATCAGGGCGCAGGAGACTGCCCGACTTTTGCTTGAGGGCAGGAATGTCCCCATCATCACGGACGAACGCTTAATTGAAATGTGTTTCGGGGAGTACGAAGGTCAGAAAGATATTTTTAATCATCCCGAATGGTCCATCTATAATTTTTTTAACGACCCTGAAAACTATGTTGCGGAAGGCAGCGCGGAAAGTCTTGACGATTTGTTCTCCAGGACCGGGGACTTTTGCGAATCTGTTGTTAAAAAAGACCTGGCGGAAGGTAAGGACGTTTTGATTGTCGGGCACGGGGCCATGAATAACAGCATTATTTCCAGAGTCCGGGGCATCCCTAGAAAAGATTTCTGGACCATAGCAATCCCGAATTGCGAGTTGATAGAACTGAACACCGATGCCTGGAAAATTGCCAAAAAATTCTAGTGTTATCTAAAAAAACGTGGTAAAATTGTCGTAAGCTGATTCATTCGGCGTTGAATTGATTTTCAAAAACAAAAGAAGTGTAAGATAAAGTCTTCCTAAATAAGGAATCCTTTATCTACATCCAAGTTTGCGTCGCAAACTTTTATATCAACTGCACATCCTCATTTCATTGCGGATGTGCTTAAAAAGTCAAATCGGAAATTGATATTTTCTCATTGACTTTTTATGGGAGTTATTTATGGCCAAATCTGATATTCTGAAGGGACTTGCAACTGCCGCTGCTGGAGAACTGGTAAAGGGAGCTGCAGCAAAGACCACCACGACTGCAAAAAAAACAACCACAGCAAAAAAAATTACATCAGCATCTACCGGCAAGACGACCACGGCAAAAAAATCCGGATTGGGCGATTTGGTTGGTAATCTTGCAGGAAACCTTGATTTGTCCAGTCTTTTGACCGGAACCGTAACCAGTGCAATCACAAACAATGTCGCAAAGTCCGCTTTGGGCTTCAAGGATGTAAACGGCGATGGAAAGATTGATGTTACTGACATTGTCCAGTCAATCGTAGCCGCATTCCAGGGTGGAAAGATTGACGTAAAATCTCTTTCCAGCACAATCACGAATGTCTGGAACACAGCATTTAAGGCTGGCCAGGAAAGTAAAAAATAAACAAAACTTCGGGAACCGGTTGTAAAAAATTGGTTCCCTTTTTTTATGGATGAACTTTTTTCTGAAAACTTTTAGCTGTTCCGCTCTAGAGATCATTGCATTTCAAACAATGGGGCCCTGCTTCAAGTTTTGAGGCTTTTTGTGAAAAAAAAAATTGACGCCCGTTGGCGGCAAAATCAAAACTTGTTAGCAACCGAAGGTTGCGCCCGACTTACAAATTTCCCCAAGTTTTGATGCTTTTTGTGAAACAAAAATTGACGCCCGCTGGCGGCAAAATCAAAACTTGTTAGCAACCGAAGGTTGCGACTTGAGCTTGTCGAAACCACCGAAACAACAACAGTCCGCCGGATAACAAGCGGACCCGCAACCGCACGACCAGCGGATTGCCACACGGATCCGAGCCGACTAACGTCGTCTCTTTAAATTTGGTTGAAGTAAATTCTAAATGTCTTACACAGAAATATCAGTTTAAAGATTTTACGTTAGTAAAATCAAATCCGTGTGACGAGGACTGTTTTTGTTTTTGCGAACTTTAGTTGTTCCACTCTAAAGACTGTTTAAGGTTCATGCAAACCAGCGGGACAATTTTAGTTCATGCAGATTTTTAGTTATTCCATTCTAAAGACTCTATAAATTCAAGCAATGGGGGGCACCGCCTAACAGCGAAGTATTTTGCGGAAGCAAACATTTATAAAAGAGTGCGTAACAACAAGCGGGCCCGCACTGCATGAAAAAAGTCCCCAAGTTTTGATGCTTTTTGTGAAACAAAAATTGACGCCCGTTGGCGGCAAAATCAAAACTTGTTAGCAACCGAAGGTTGCGTCCGTCTCTTTCAATTTATGTTTTACATAAGTTGAAATGTTTTACACAGAAACACCAATTTAAAGATTTTACGTTAGTAAAATCCAATCCGTGTGGCAACATAAAATACCACTGTACGAACATTAATAGACCTTTGCGGCAGCAAAAAATAACAACAGGTCGCAAAAATAGTCAAAATTTAAAAATCGTTTCAATTGTCACTAAAAACAACCGTGAAGGGCGTTAGACTTGAACAGGCGCCCCTATATTATCTGTGAATATTTATCAGTTGTTGGGGGTAATTTTACATTTTTTAGGGAATTGGGCACTATTTATGGGTAGATAATTGATTGAAATTTCGGTTGATATTAATTCAACTCTTTTAATACAGGATTCTCGATTCCTGTAAGCTTTTTTATTTCTTCCAAGTTCCAAAATGGATTTTCTTCATAGAAAAATTCCTCTTTTCTCTTTTTAAAGATTCTGAAAGCTTTTGTAGAATTATCATATAAATGAAAAATATCGCACACCTGTATCAATTCTGGAATAAGATTCAATGCTTTGGAATATCTGGATATAATTTTATCTTGAGGTACATCATGCCCACCTGCTGCAAATCTTGATTTCACTCTCATTACGTTAATCATAGGATCAGCGGTTAATACATAAATGCATTTAATAAAGTATCCCTGTTCTTTGGCACGTTTCAAGAGAAGAAGATTGCGATCTGTTGAAAGCACAGTTTCAAAGGTGAAATTAGATTTTTCTGATAATGCTTTCTCCCTTAGCTCCTCAGCTTTTACAGCAGCATCCAAGTCTGAACACTGGTTAGCTCTTTTTACATCATCAGCATTGATATAAGGAGGAATGATTTCAACATATTTTGTTATAGTTGATTTACCAGCGCCATTGGGACCTGCAAATACCAGAATTGTAGGTTTTATGATTTTATCAGGCATACTCACGGTGTCCATCAGGATATTCAAGATATGCCTGTTTTTTTTCTAAATCATAGCCAGCGATAGGAAGACCCTTGAGCTGCTTGATTTCATTTTCAATTTTTACACCTTGCTGAAAACGATAAGTCATTTCTTTATCACTAACGCCGCAAGTGGAATCAAGTTCATTTTCTTCGTTCATAGGAGCCTCCTCCAATAATCTTTATATAATATATCATATTTTTTAGATTTTTCAGATAGAAAAAATTATTCTATTAGTCTTTATATGTTACAATTTTAGTCAGTTTCTACGCTGAGTCTCCCATCAATGGTAATTTGTACCACTACGCGGGTAACATTCCAGTGAAGTATGTGGCCCCGGATGGAAATGAGTTAACGGTTGGGGCTGTTTTAGGAGTTTCCTTCTTAGTATTGGCAACCTATTTTACTCCTGTAAATTATTATCAAAATCCAGAGATACAAGAAGCAAACAGACAGTTAGCTGAGTCTGCATCATTAGGAATTGCGACTGCTAAAGAAAAAATTAAAAATGCGTTTAGCAAATCTAAAAATAAAAAAGATGGAGCAAAGCCTGTTGATGAACCAAGTTCATTACCATCAAAAGGACATTTAGAAGGAAAAGATAAAGGTAATAAAGGACAACCAGCGGAGCCACCTGCGGGAGTGCCAGAGGGGTCTGTCCCCCCTGGAACTAAAAATATCACTTATCACTTATCCATATCTGTGCTATAATCCATAAAATGAATATCTGTCTTTTTTCGGCGGATGAAATAGGTCGACCGTTAAATATTCGGGATCCCCGCGCCGAGCACATCATAAAAATTCTCCACAAAAAGGAAGGCGATACTTTTGCAGCGGGTGTTATTGGTGGAAAAGCAGGAACTGCAACCATTTCTGCCATTGATATTCATGACGAAAAATCTCCGGACGGAAAAAAGACATTCTCACAGGGAACTCTGGCTTTTACTTTTGAGCCTTTGACCGATGGCAAACCCTTGTATCCTCTGGTCATGATAATCGGCTTCCCCCGTCCAATCCAGTTAAAACGACTTCTCCGTGACATGGCCGGGCTTGGTGTGTGCGAAGTTCATCTAACGGCTACAGAACTTGGGGAAAAATCCTATCTAAAATCAGATTTGGCCACCAGCGATGCCGGTTATCAAATGCTTCTGGATGGAACGGAGCAGGCGGCTGGAACCCATGTTCCGGAACTGTTTATCCATAAATCGTTGGCGGAATGTGTGGCCACTGTAAAAGACCGCCATCCGGATTTTAAGGCCTATGCTCTGGATAACATAAATCCCTCCGGAAGTTTGTGGGAAAATCTTTGTGAAAATCCTGCAAAGGAATCCGTTGCGGTGGCGGCCATTGGGTCTGAAAGAGGATGGACCGAGTCGGAGCGGAAATTCCTGGAATCCCAGGGGTTCAATCGGTTGAGCATGGGAAACAGGGTTCTTAGGACCGAAACCGCATCCACTGTCGCAGCCAGCTTAATCTTGGGCTCGATGGGTGTATTAAATTGAAATCAAAAATTGGGGAAAATATATGGACAATGAAAAAATAAAGGATATGCTGCTGGATTTAGCCGAATCCTCACTTGAATTTACAGTCACCATGACTGGAAAAGAAAGCAAAAGGGTGAACGGATTGTACAAACCGGAGACAAGGGAAATCCTGCTCCATAACAAAAACTTCAAGACTGATAATCAGTTGATTTATACAGCGATTCACGAATACACTCATCATCTTTTGAATGAGGAAGAAATCATCGCCAACGGTGGAAAGGAACCTCCTCACAAGGGACGGGTTCATACAAACGCATTTTGGGCTAAATTCCATTCTCTGCTGGAAGTGGCCGAGCAGAAGGGATATTACAAAATTGATTTGGCGACCGTTCCTGAACTGGATTCCCTGACGAAGGAAATTAAGGAACAGTATATTGTGCCCAACGGCAAACTGATGCTGGAGTTCGGACGCAAATTGGCTCAGGCTCATACACTTTGCGAAGAAAATTCAATCCGCTATGAGGATTATCTGGACAGAGTCCTTCAGTTGCCTCGGAATACCGCAAAGACTGTCGCTGCAATAGGAACCCTTCCTGATTCTGATGCCGAGCTTGGATTTGATAACATGAAACTTATGGCCTCAATAAAAAAGCCTGACGAAAGGGCAAAGGCCACCGACGCTTTGAAAAATGGCAAAAGTCCTGATTCGGTAATTGCCATGATGAAGAAAAAAGCGCAGACCGTTGATCCCCGTACAAAACTGGAAAAAGAACGCGACCGGTTGACTAAGACCATCGCGGAATTAACAACACGCCTTGAATATGTGGAGGAAAGCCTTGAAAATCTTTAAAACAAAAACAATGATTGCTACGCTCGTTGCCTTGACCGGTGCCTCGGTTTTTGCGCAGGGAGTTTCGTTCCCAAAAATTGATTCTCTTGCTTCTCCTGCCATGCCTACCATAGAATCTCCGACAATTGGCGGTGAATATTATAAGCCGGGGGTAGTAAAAAAACAGACCCCGCAAACTGCTGCAACAAATAGCACGGAAGATAAAAGTTTCAAAGACAAAAAATATGAAGAACTAAAAAAACTTGCTGATGAAAATTTCTTCCCAACCTTGACCGCTGATGAA
Source organism: Treponema sp. (assembly GCA_045643225.1). GTDB lineage: Bacteria > Spirochaetota > Spirochaetia > Treponematales > Treponemataceae > Treponema_D. The sequence goes on from JAZUKJ010000023.1 coordinate 14,801, forward strand.
GTGCAGTCCCTGAATGTTAACGGAGTTCTGGAAAATGTCCTTGAAAATATTGACAGGCAGAATTCAAAGGAAACGGACCATCTTTTGAAACAGGTCCTTTCCGAGATGGAAGAAATAAAAAAGCAGAACAGGGAGCCTGCTCCAAAACCTGCAAGGGGACCAAACCGTAGGGAAGTCTCTCAGAACACTGGATCAAGACTTCTGCGTTTCAAGGTAAACGGATATGATGTCCTGCACACCTGCAGAACTGTTTTTATTTCTGATGTCCAGGAAGATGGAACTTTCCTTGTCACAGGGGACAGACGTTATCAGAGTGATGGAGCCACAAGGTCCGAAACTTTCCATCTTCTTTTCAAGGCCGCTTCCGGAGCAAATGGTGCTAAATCCTATGACGCCGCCGCCGCTGTTACCCAGGATTATTTTAACGAAAATTCCTTCCTGTATCAGATGAGCCAGAAAGGTGATTTACAGGCAAACCGTGTCGGTAATCTGGTAATATTAAGGACAGCGGATGCTGACTGGAAACTTGAACTGCTTATTGATTTGGGAGCCACATCAAGATGATAGAGAAACTCGAGACCGGTTTGGCAAAGATTGGATTAGAATTTTCTGATGTCCAAAAGAAGATGCTGGAAACCTACATAGCCGATGTAATGGAATGCAACCAGACTTACAATCTCATGAAAGCCGATTCCCCGGAGGAACTTGCGGTTAGCCATATTCTGGATAGCCTTGTGGCGGTTCCTCATTTGTCAGAAATTATTGGTTCCATAAAGAATGAAACAAAAAAGACAAAGCTTGATATCGGTGACATTGGAAGTGGCGGTGGATGTCCTGGAATCCCGCTGGCTGTTGCGTTTCCTGATGAGCAGTTTACTCTGGTTGAACGAATGGAACGCCGATGTATTTTTTTGACCGACACAATAGAGCACATGGGACTGGAAAACGTTGAAGTGCTTTGTCTCCAGGCAGATAAAGTCCCCAAGGAATCATTTGATTTGGAAGTGTTCAGAGCTTTCCATCCCTTTGACAAAAAAATAGCATATCTGCTTTTGGGAATGTGCAAAAAGGGTGGAGCAATCGTAGCCTACAAAGCCCGTCTGGAAAAAATCAAGGCGGAGATGAACGAAGTGCGGCCACAGATTCCAAACTACAATCGAATTGAACTGAAGGTTCCATTTTTAGAAGACCATGAAAGAAACCTTGTGGTGGTCAGAAAAAAATTGGATACTTGATATGGAGGAATTATGAAAAGAATTGCTTTATTTTTGATCCTGACTTTTGCGGCAGTCAATGTGTTTGCTGGAAGCGCTAAATACGATGATTTTATGAAAAAAGCCAAGGACTATGAGTCAAAAGAAGAATGGGCTTACGCGCTTGGTTTTTATGCAGACGCTATGGCTGAAGAACCAACAGATTCCGCTGATGCCTATAAAAGATTTAGCGAGATTTGTACTTCCATTGAATCTGGAAAGCCTGGTGTAGGAGAATACAAGGGAATTAAACTTTATAACGGCTGGAAGAATCTTCTTATAAATGCTGAAAAATATTGGACAGAATATTGTCCGTGGAATGTGAATGTTGGTCCTCTTGAAGTTGTAACCATGTCCGGTTCAAAAGTCGATTACGCCGCAACCGTTAAAATGGAAGCGTCAACAAAATATGTTGAAATTATGGAATCCATTGTAAAAGGGTATGTTGCAGGAAGACAGTCAACTTGGGATTTGCCGGAAGCGAGATATGATTCTTATTACTCTGGTGAAAATGCTTTTCTTCTGTATATGGATTATTGGCCTTATGTTTCCGCATCAAAACCTGCAAACGCAAAAAAGAATTCCTCTGGCTATTATCCTGTTGCAAAGGAAAAGTCCAATTATGAAATCAATGATGTGCTTACATATACAATGGAACCTGTGTATAACAGAAATTGGAATTCTAGAACCAATAAATATAATTACGAGGAAAAAGGAATACAAAATTATTACAACGCCTTTGCCATACGAAAGGCTCCTCAGGATTATGGACAGCACTATTATCTCTATGACTTAAAAATTAAGCTGGTGGATGAAAATGGAAAAGAGATAAAGGCAGGCCAAAGAATTCTTCCATATGAATACTACAACGAAAGTTGTAAGATTAATTTTAGTGGAATCTCCATGAGCGATGCTGAAAAAATTGATGAAGGAAAAGTTGTACCTGCTCTTGAGGGAGCATATCTTCAGTATGGTTATCAGAATGTTGAGGATTACGAAACCTTTAACAATGACAAATCCAAACCTACTTTCAAATCTCATCTTCCAGAAAAAAGCATTGATGTTCAGAAAGTGAATTTTATTTATCAAGGCAAAGGTCAGCATGAAAAATTTCACATTGGCTATAAAATCAATACTTACTCTGATTATTTGAACGATTTGTTGGAATCTCAAACTTTGACAGAGGAAGACGGTTTCTTGGCGTATAAAATTGTTAGAGAGAGCGGATCCAGAGACAGATGGTATAACTTTTACGATACATCAAAAGCTACCTTGTATAATAATGAATCCTTCTGGGCAGAAAGCAGGGGGGATGAAAATAGACAACGCATTTATCTTAGAGGTTATGAGGTCCCTAATCTTTTGAGCATCCTTAATGGCTACACCCCTTGTTATGATAGTTATGCCAATAGAATTGATGGAAACGGTTATTACTGGACTGGTGATCGTTATAGCTTGTATATAACAAGAGCTGTCTCCGAAACAGAGGCTAAAGAAATCAAAAACAAAACTTGGGAAGAGGCAAAGTTTTTTATTGAAAATAAAAATATTGCGGAACAGGTTGTAAAACATGGTCTATACAGTGAATACGGCTTTGAATATGTTCCAGATTATATTTCTGAACTTGAGTCTGCCATAAACAACGATAATCTTGTGGACGCAAAAAACAGTCTCAGCTATATTTTAAAATATACAGACAAAACCAAATTTGCGGAATATGAAATCAAGATTAACAATCTTAATAAAACCTTTGAAGAAGCCCAGAGTTTGTATAACGAAAAGAAAGCCATCTATGATGAGGTCAGTGAATTCCAAAGCGAAACAGGTTATTACTCGGAAATCGGAAAAGCTGAGCGGAGTTTAAGCAATTTAAAATCTGCTGTAGATAGCAAAAACTTTTCAAGCATTGAAAACTATAAAAAAGAAGTCGAACAGATTAAGTGGAATGATTTTAAATCAGTTGCCGAAAAAAATAAAAAACTTTTACCGGAAGCAAAAAAATTGTACGAAGAAAAAAAAGCTTTGTATGAAGAACTTTATTCCGTTCTCAAAAATGACAGCAATTATTCTTCAAAAATCAATAGCGCAAATAATAACTTGAGATATTTGAAATCAGCTGTTGACAGTTCAAAATATTCCAACATTGAAAAATATAAAAAAGAAGTTGAACAGATTGCCTGGGATGATTTTAAGGCCGCAGTTGAAAAAGACAAAAAACTTTTAACAGATGCAAAAGATTTGTACAAAGAAAAGAAAGCTTTGTATGATGAACTTTACTCCGTCCTGAAAAACGACAGCAATTATTCCTCAAAATTCAATGGCATTAAACAAAGTCTGTCCAGCCTCGATTACAGTATTAGCAATACTAATTATTCTAATATTGAAATATATAAAAAAGAAGTTGAACAGTTTGCGTGGGATGATTTTAAGGCCGCGGTTGAAAAAGATAAAACTCTTTTAGCGGAAGCAAAAATTTTGTACAAAGAAAAGAAGGCCTTGTATGATGAACTTTATTCCGTTCTCAAAAATGACAGCAACTATTCTTCAAAAATCAATAGCGCAAAACAAAGTCTGTCCAACCTAGATTACAACATTGGTCAAACAAATTATTCCAGCATCGAAAAATATAAAAAAGAAGTTGAACAAATTGCCTGGGATGATTTTAAGGCAGCAGTTGAAAAAGACAAAAAACTCTTAGCCGATGCAACCAGTCTGTACAACGAAAAAAAGGCTAAATATGATTTGTATTATCCAAAGTATGGAAAGTCTGGAGATTTCAGTGGCAAGATGAGCGGCTGGAAAAAAAGTCTGGACAATCTTAACTATGAAATAAGAAATACATCTTACACTAACATTGAACGCCGCCTTGCAGAGGTTAAGGGGATTGATTTTAGTCCGATTGACGAACTGGAAAAAGAATTACTTGCTGTTCTGGATGAAGCAAGAAAAGTCCATTCACAAAAAGCTGAAATGTACAATCTGCTTGCTTCCGACGGAAAAAAGAATTCTGGTGCCAGAGGAAAAGCGATGAACGAATTAAAAAAAGCCCTGGACACTTTGGATGGTTATTTAAAAGCAAACAAAATTGATGAGTCAAAAAAATGTGCGGATGAAATCAACTCAATGAATCTGTCTGTTCTGGAAAAAGAAATGGCGGACGATTTGAAAGTTCTGGACGATGCAAATTCCCTCTATAACGAAAAACTGGAGTCTTACCAGAATGTGATTGAATATCTGGCAGGCAACGCAAAGTTTGAGAAAAAGTTGAGCGCAGTAAAATCTTCGTTGGAAACTTATGCCGCTGCCATTAAATCTAACAACGTGGTGACGGTTCAGAAACTTACCAAGGATGTGCAAAAAATTGTTTTCAAGGAATATGAAGCCCCTGTTGCGGAAATAAAATCCATTATCCAGACCCAGGCAGATTTGAAATCAAAATTCGAAAGCCTTGGAATCACTGGTGAGTTTACAAATGCAAGAGGCGAAAATGCTGCCAACTTTGTGATTGGTTCCGTTGAGGAAAACTCTCCGGCGGCATTGGCAAAACTTTCTGCAGGTGATGTGATTGTTTTGGACACCAAAAAGGAGGGAGCAAAAATCCTTACCGCAAAAGCCGGTGGAAAAATCAGTGTCACTTATATGCAGAACGGAAAAAAGAAATCCGCTTCAATAAAAATTAAATAAATATTTAGGTGCAGGTTTTCAATCTCCTTGGATGTGTTTCCAGGGAGATTTTTTTTATATTAGTAGAGGTTCCCTAAAGTTTATGTGTTTTCGTTGTTCCTTTTGTTTCTTCCCGCTAGTCCTGCCGCCTTGGTGAAAACGTGTTCCACATATTGAGCTTCCTTTTCGCTTAGGGCTGACCTGGACAAAATTGTTTTCCAGAACTGTTCCATGTCTTCTCTTCCCGTCACACTAAAAAATCCAATTTCCTGCAGACTGTCCGCCAACACTTTTACGGTACCGTCCAAACGTTCAAGGGTAACAGGGGTGCATCCTGAAATGTCTTTTCTGTTGGAACGGTAAAGGTGGTAGCACATAATCTGTACTGCATGGCTCAGGTTCAGGGATGCAAAGTCTGGGCTGGATGGGATTGTTACTCCGGCTGTGCATTGGTCAACTTCATCATCGGTCAATCCGGTTCTTTCATTTCCAAAGACGACTGCAACCTTTCCGCCGTTTTCGGATGTGGTTTCCGCCATCTGGGTGAATTCCTCTGGAAGCTGTAACTTGAATCTTTTCTTTCCTCTACGGCGGGTGGTTCCTGCAGCGCAAACGCAATCCGAAGTGGCGTCGGTTATGGAATCAAAAAACTGGGCGTTCTCCCAGATGTATGCCGCGTGGATGGCAAGTATGCGGACTCTTTCCTCATCAAAGTCCTCTTTTTTACCAACAATTCTTAATGTGTGTATCCCGTTGTTCGCCATAGCCCTGCAAACCGCTCCAACGTTGCGGCTTTCTTCCGGACGGCAAAGTACAATGACTATGTTATCTAGTTTCATGCTTGTGACTATATCGTTTTTACGGTTTTTAGGCTACAATCAAGCAATGCAGAATCAAGATTTGAAAGAAAAAAATGCTTTTATAATTGGCGGCACCGGTGGGATAGGACTGGAAATTGCCCTGCTGCTGCAATCTTTGGGGGCAAAAGTGACTGTTGCCGGCCGTCATTGTGTTGATGAGGCCCGCGGATTGAAGTCTGTTTTTGTTGATTTTGACAAGGGGCCACAGGAATTGTTGGAACCGGAAATCAAAACGGAACTTGAAAAATGCGATATACTGGTTTTTAGTTACGGTCCGTTCATACAGAAGAAAATCCATGAGACTCAGGCCCAGGATTGGCTTAAAATGGCCGTCGATAACTATGCCCTGCCGGGTATGGCCGTAAGTTCTGTCCTGCCGGGGATGATGGAACGAAAATACGGGCGCATAATTCTTTTTGGAGGAACCCGGACCTTTCAGATTAATTCCTATAAAACGAATGCCGCATATGCTGGGGCAAAAACTGGGATTTCAGTAATAATAAAATCCATATCTGCCGAATATTTTAAATACGGAATCACCTGTAATGGGATTTTTCCTGGTTTTACACGAAATGCTCCGTCCGATGAAATGCTTGTATCTTCGCAATCTGTCGCAGAACAGGCGTTGAGTCTAATTAAATCAAGCGATTTGAATGGGGTTTTGTTGAATGTTGACCGTGGATGGCACCCTTGAAATTCTGTTTAGTGAAATACGTTAGGACATTTCTAAAAATTACATTTTTAGAGGTTCCCAATGGAGTTTTTGGGGATTTTCAATTTGACTAATGGGATTTATTTTAGTATTATATAATAGATAACCATTTCTTAAATTGAAGGATATTTTCCTTGAAATTTCTTGTTTATGGGATATGGTTTTCACAAAAAAAGTATAAGAAAAAGTTTATTTAGCGATAGATTTTCGCTGGAGGAAGAGAAATGAGTAATGATCTTGTACCTGGATTTAATGATGAAAAGGACGACAGCTTAAAGATTCAGCTTGATAAAGTGCAGGAAGTGGATAATTGTTTGATGGTCATTCTCAATGGCTACATTGATACATATAATTCTGTATATTTCCAGAAACAGGTTGGAAAAATTGTTAGCGCAGGCTTTGTGAATCTGATTTTCAATTGCTCAAGCCTTAACTATGTTTCATCAACCGGTATTGGCTCTTTTACAGCATTCCTGAAATTGGTTAAGCCAAAGGGTGGAGACATTGTTCTTCTGAACATTCAGCCAAAGGTTTATGAAGTTTTCCAGCTTTTGGGATTCAGCCAGTTCTTCAATATTAAAGAGTCTTTGGGAGATGCAACAGATTTCTTCAAGAAAGGTGGCGCTCCTGCAGAAAATTCTGTATTCCCTAAGGTGTTCAACTGCCCTGTATGTTCAAGAAAGTTGAAGGCCGCTAAGAGTGGACGTTTCCGCTGTTCAGATTGTAAATCAATTCTGGCAATCGACCAGCAGGGACATGTGTTCTTGGGATAATTTGACTGAACGTTTTTTGCACCCGGTAGATTTCTGCTGGGTGTTTTTTTTTTTGACATTTTTTGAAAATTTGCTACATTAAAAATGTTGGTGATAAAATATATGTGCTTTGAAAAAGGGGGACATTTATAATGACATTGCAAAAGGCTATGAGAGTTAGAAGCGAGTTAAAAAAGAAGGCCGCCTCGTTGTTGGAATTGATTTCATCGGTGGACTACAATATAAGCTGGGAAGACAGGGAACCAACCCAGGAGCAGATAAATGAAAGGCGGCAGGAAAAACTGTTCGCGCTGGATGGAATGACTTATGCACAGGCATCAAAAAAGTTCCTGGCCATAGTGCAGGCCTGCGAAGAATTGAATGTAAAAATAGAGGAAGTGAACAAGGAAGGACATAACCTGCTGTTTAAGGAAACCGCGTTAAAAAGCAAGCTGTCCTTTGTTGAAAAACTTCTGGCGGATGAACGAAGGATAGTCCCGGTAGAAAAAAAGAAGGAAGCTGATTATGACTGCTGCGACAATGCCGGCCGTCCTGCAATGGTTGAAAAGACCGTTTATAATTATCCAATACTGGATGGTGACTGTTTTGGAATGGGGCTGGTTGAATACAGGGACAAACTGAATGCGGAAATTGAAGACTTAAGGGACCAGCTCCAGGCTTTCAATGCAACCGCGAAAGTCGATTTTGTCCTGCCTCAAGAATTGGTTTAAAAATGTCGGCCCAGGATTTTCTTGGACCGGCTAAAGAGTTGTGCGGAAATTGAAGAGGGCGAAGCTGCTAAATGGATCTAAAATCCTTTTTACACCGTTTAACCTTTTAATTCTGCAAAATTTTACCCTGCGCGGTCGCTCTTGTTTTGCTGCCGCCAGTTTGCCTTTGCATTTTCTTCGGATTGGAATTCATTGATGAGTTTAATCCGGAGTTGATGGTTTCAACCCTGTAAAATTTCAAAAATCCAAAATTTTAATACTTCAAAAATGCTTTTCTTCTGCCGGACAACTCGTCCGCAGTTCCGTTTTTGATTTTCCGGAGAAATCTGGAGTCATTGCGGGGCTGCGGATTTTTTTTGAAAGCCTCAATCTGTTTGGGCCGGTCCAATGTCCAGATTCCCTGTTAAGGTTCTTCATTCCCCTTGTTGCAACCACTTAAAAAAAAAGGTATAATCGGGAAGTTTTAGATAGCAATCTATTTTTAATCGAATATTTTAGGGGGAACAAATGTTAACAGGCAGGCATGTAATTGAGCCGGGTGATTTGTCAGTTTCAGAAATTGAAGAAATCTGTTCTTTGGCGGAGCAGATTATTGTTAATCCAAATTCATATCAAGATGTGTGTCGCGGGAAAATTCTTGCGACACTTTTTTTTGAGCCTAGCACAAGAACAAGACTGTCCTTTGAAGCTGCCATGCTTCACTTGGGTGGTGCAGTGGAAGGATTCGCTGATGCCAGTTATACTTCCTCCACAAAAGGCGAGACCCTTGCCGATACAATCCGCGTAGTCAGTTCCTATGTGGATGTAATTGCCATGCGCTCCCCAAAAGAAGGATCCGCTTTGCTGGCTTCCCAGTTCAGTGCGTGTCCAATCATCAATGCCGGTGACGGTGGACATTATCATCCAACCCAGACTTTGACAGACCTTTTGACAATCCGTGCCCTCCAGGGTGGATTCAGCGGTCACACAATTGGATTCTGTGGCGACTTGAAGTTTGGCCGCACCGTTCACTCTCTGGCAAAAGCTATGAGCCGTTATCCGAACAACAAGTTTGTGTTCATCAGTCCTACAGAACTTTCCCTTCCTGAGTATTATGTAAAGACTGTCCTGGAACCTGCCGGAGTTAAGTATACCACCGCCGAAAGACTGGAAAGCGTTATCGGTGATTTGGACATTCTTTATATGACAAGAGTTCAGAAGGAAAGGTTCTTTAACGAGCAGGACTATATCCGCCTCAAGGACAGCTATATTTTGGATAAAGCAAAAATGCAGATGGCCCGCAAGGATATGATAGTTCTTCATCCTCTGCCTCGTGTAAATGAAATTTCTCCGGAAATTGATAACGATCCAAGGGCGGCCTACTTTAAGCAGGTCAAATATGGAATGTACGCCCGAATGGCGCTTATGGCAAAAATTACTGGATGTCTTTAATAGGGGGTGCACATTATGATTAACATTGCTGAAATAAAAAACGGATTGGTAATCGACCATATCCATGCTGGAAGTGGATGGAAAGTTTTCAAGTGGCTTGGATTGGATAAGGCAAAGTTTTCTACTGCCCTGATTATGAATGCCGCTTCCCAGAAGACCGGAACAAAGGATATCATCAAGATAGATAACATCATCAACATTGATTACAGCGTGCTGGGATTTATTGATCCGAACATCACCGTTAATGTTATTCAGGATTCAAAGATTGTCCGCAAAATCAAAATGGAACTGCCGGAGAAAGTAGAAAACGTTATCCAGTGTAAAAATCCACGCTGCATAACAATCACCGAACATTATGTCCCGCAGGAGTTCCGTCTGGTTGATAAATCAAAAAAACAGTACCGCTGTATTTATTGTGATGCCATGTACACTGCCGGAGCTTTGGGAGACGACTAATGGAAAGACCCCTGCTGATTTATAATGCCCGCCTTGTGGACCGTGACATGGATGTGAAAAAGGGCGCAATCCTCCTGGATAAAAACAAGATTGAGGGATTCCCTTCCAAGGATGCCGTGAAGGAGCTGCTAAAGAATTCCGGAATAGACAAGTTGGACGCAAAGGGGATGACCGTTATGCCATCTTTTATTGATATGCATGTCCACATGAGGGACCCGGGATTGACCCATAAGGAGAATTTGGAGACCGGTTGTCATGCTGCCGTTGCCGGTGGATATGGAACTGTCGTTCTTATGCCAAATACGAATCCTGTAATCAGCAGTCAGGAAATGGCCCAGGAAAATATGAAAAAAACTGATAAGCTTGGACTACTCAAAGTTTATCAGGGGGTGAGCATTACAAAAGATTTTGACGGAAAGACCACGGACCATTTGGATTCGCTGGACAAAAAAATTGTTCCGCTGATTACCGAGGACGGACACGAGGTTGCTTCGTCGGAAGTGATGCTTGAGGGAATGAGAAAGGCTGGTGAGAAAAAAATCATTGTGGCCTGTCACTGTGAGGATCCTGATTTGGCGGCAGCGGCCAGACCTTTGCGCAAAAAGGCTCTGGATTTGCTGGCAAAAGAAAAGGTTTCCGCCACCGATAAAAAAGAGGCGCTTGGTTATTTGCGGAAAGCCCATTCACTTTTGGCCACCGCCGAGGATGCTGCCACTTTTAGAAATATCCGTCTGGCGCAGGATACCAAGGTTCATCTGCATTTGTGCCATGTTAGTACAAAGCAGTGTCTTGATGCAGTCCGTATTGCAAAAAAGAATGGACAGAACATTACCTGCGAAGTCACTCCTCACCATATTGGATTGAACTGCGAGACCTCTTCCACAAAGTTCCAGATTGTCAATCCACCGCTCAGACCGGAAAGCGACAGACTGGCCGTGATTGAAGCGCTGATGGACGGAACCGCCGATGTGATTTCAACAGACCATGCTCCTCACACAATGGAGGACAAAAAATCTGGAAGTCCTGGATTCACTGGTCTGGAAACGGCCTTCGCGGTGTGCTATTCCGTACTCTGTCTGGAAAATGGAATGAAGATGAAAAGTCTGTCCGAAAAAATGTCCGCCCGTCCTGCAGAAATCCTTGGTCTAAAAAATGTAGGGCTTTTGGAGGAAGGCTACGAAGCCAATCTGGTTTTGCTTGATACAGAAAAAATCTGGACAGTCCGTGGAAAAGACTTTGAAAGCAAAGGAAAGTTTACTCCACTGGAAGGTCAGAAATTGACTGGAAAAGTCGCCGCCACAATCTACAAAGGAAAAATAGTCTATGCCGCTTTGGGATATAACCTTGAGGCGATAGGGATTTAACTTTTATCAAAGGTCCTGGTTTCCGGGGCCTTTTTTTTCTTTAAATTTTTAGATTGAATCTTCTGGCCACTGGATATGGAAAATTGAAATCCTGGTATACTATGTTATAATTGATACACCATAAAATTAATGCGGAGGGTATGACAGTGCGAAAATTTTTTGTTTTTATTTTGACGGCTTCTTTATGTTTTCAGATTTTTGGGCAGCAGTCTCATGAGTTTCCGGCCTTGGAACCGAATGTTCAATTCAACTTGCCTTCCGGAAAACTTTCTTCGCGGCAGATTATTCAAATTGGATTGGCATTTTCTGAATATCCTGCAATTACTGATTTTTCAAAATATATGGCCGCGTATGACGAATTGGAAAAAAGGGTTTCAACAAAATATTTTAAATCCCTTTCTCCGGCTGAACAGGCGGAAGAAATACTTTTGATTATGTATGAAAAAACTTTGCGCCGTTATGAACTGAAACAAACAAAGATAACCAAAATGTTTGATGAAGGTACATACAATTGTGTCGCGGCGTCAGTACTTTATATGGCTCTTGCCAAGGCTGCAGGATTGAATGTCATTGGAAATAGGGCTCCGGATCATTGCTTTTGTTCTGTCATTATTGATGGAGTGAAGTATGATGTGGAGACAACAAATCCTATGGGGTTCAATCCTGGTGAAAAGAAAATGGTGGCACAAAATGGCAGTGGAACAAAATATGCTGTGGTTCCAAAAAAGACATACACAGGCCGCTACGAAGTTTCTGACAAAATGCTGGTTAGTCTTGTGGCCAGAAATGTTGTAGCTTTTCAGATGGACAAAAAAAATTATTCTGTAGCTGTTCCCGTTTCTGTGTCCAGAATGGTTTTCATGGAGGATGAGTCTTCCAATCCTCATTACGATTGCCGCATGGACTTCGATCTGGTGGTTTCCAATTACGCTGCGGAACTTCAACGAAAAAAAATGTTTTATGAAAGTATGCTCTGGATTGACAAGGCTGTAGAAAGATGGGGCATTTCTTCTGGTCTAAAACAAAACTATGGTGATGCAATTTATAATGCCGTATTTTATCTTTGCAATAACGGAGATGCTGATTCGGCAAAAAGAGATTTGGAAAATCATAAAGCGTATGTTACTGCAAAGGATTATGAGGAACTAAGCGGAGCTGTCATTACATCCAAAGCAATCGCCGATGTGGAAAAGATAGAGTCCTTTGATGAAAAAATCAGCTACATTAAAAATGTAAAAAAACAGAATGCCGAAAAAAGTGTTTTAAGCAAACTGAATGTTCTGATGGAAAATATATGGATAAAAAGAATTGCGGTGGAAGCAAATGCGGGACGGTTTCTGGAGGCCGCGGTTCTTTGTGACAAGGCACTGGTGGATTTGCCGTCCAGTTCAAATCTGCGGAAACTAAAGCAGGGCAACATAAGTAATTATGATGTTACGGTCCATAACAAATTTGCGGAACTTGCGAACAAGAAAAATTTTAGCGAGGCAAGAAAGGTTCTGAATGAGGGACTAAAAAATCACCCTGACAGCGTGACTTTGAAAAATGATTTGAACCGGCTAAATAAAATGGACAACTAAAATTAAAGGATGCACAGTGCTTGAAAACTGATGCATCCTTTTTTTGAATTCCGGGATTTCCTAATATGTATTTGTAAAGGTCAATGTCCTTGAGCTTAACGGCGGAACAAGTGTATATGTTGATATAGTTCCATCTGGACTTGTGACTTTTATTTCCGCAGATTTGTTTTCAATGGAAATTGCCTGGATTGTCAAGCTAACAAGATTTCCAAAGCGCACCTTGTGGCGGAAAGTCCATCCCTCAGAAAAAGTCACTGGGTCAATTTTGCTTATCTGGTTTTCAAGTTTGTTTCCTCTTGTGGAATTGGCATCAGCGAAACGCTGGGAATCAGTGTTGTAGGTCTCTGTTCCTGAAATTATGACAGCCCCTCTTGTGACTTCAATTTCAATATAAGTTGATGGACCGTAGGTATATCCACCGGTGTTGATGCAAGAAAACAGTAAAGGAACAAAAAATAATATTGCGACGGAAAAAAACTTTTTCATAAAAATCTCCCATAAAAATTTTGAAAAGCAAATTTGAAGAAGATGAAAGCTGTGATACTTAAGAAACTTCCATCCTTATCTACAGTAAAACAAAATGTTATTGATTTTGTTACATCATTTTATGACTAGCCATAAGGAAATCAATCCTGCAAGGAAAATAAGGTTCGCAACGGTGAAGTACAATAAATATCTGCCGGAACTTGAATTTTCAGTTTTGCAGTAGAATTTAAATGAAATAAGGGAAGCCATGGAAGCGATTAAAGTTCCTAGCCCTCCAAGATTCACACCCAAAACAAGAGCCGAAATATTTTTTGTAAATCCGGAAAGCAGAAGGGCTGCCGGTACATTGCTGATTATTTGACTTGATGCAATTCCCAAAAGCGTTTCCTTTCCTTCCACAAGATTTGCAAGTGCGGAATGGATTGCTGGGATGCGTGCAATGTTTCCAGTGAAAATAAAGAAACCAACAAATGTCAGGAGAAGAAAATAGTCCGCCTTTATAATGGCCTCCCTCTGCAAAAAGATTGAAACCACGAAAACTGCTGCCATCAAAATATAGAATGGAATTATTTTCAGGACCGTCAGGATTGCTGCAATAAACAGAATTGAAAATATTGTAGTTTTAAATGGCGAAATATTTTGCATCGTCTTGCTGATTTTTTGTTCAGGAAGTTTTGCTGATTTTCGGGTCGCAATAAATATCCCTGCAATCAACAGGACTAGACTTGCAATCCAGTAGGGCAAAAGTATTTTTACGAAATCCCATAGCTTGAAATTTCCCAAAGCAAAAAGATACAGGTTTTGTGGATTACCGATTGGTGTCAACATGCTTCCAAGATTTGCTGCCAAAGTCTGAAGCACGATGGTCGGTATCAGCAGGCTGCTTTCTCCCAAAAGCATTATGGCAAATGGAACAAAAGTTATGAGCGCCACGTCGTTTGTTATGAGCATGCTAAAAATGAAACACAGGAAAACCAGGGTTCCAATTAATGTCCAGGATTTTTTTATTGACGACAAAAGCTTGTTTGCCAGCAGCTCAAAAAATCCGTTTTGACGGAAAGCGTTCATGATTACCATAAGACTCCAGAGGATACCCAGGGAACGGTAATCAATATAATCCAGATAGCCTTTGTCCGGGTGAACAAAAAAAGATGAGATGATTGCTAGAATCCACGCAACGGTTAGTATGATTTCGGATTTGATAAAAGAAATGAATTTGTTTTTAAGTGAGTTTGTGTTGGACATAATGTTTTTCAAAGTCTTTGATAAAACAAATGGTTGACGGAAAGTGAATTTCCGCCAACCGTTTTTTTATGAGATTTGAACCTCTTGTGTAAATTAGAATGTGCTTGGAAGAATGTTTTTAATGTTTACATGGCCATCTTCCAGTGGGACCTCGTAACATTTTCCATTATAAATCAAAGAGACTTTTTTTTCAAAGTTCAATCCAGATGGGCTGAATATTTCTCCGGACTTGAAGTGGCCGTTCTCCCATTCAATGTTCATTTTCAGGTTCCCTTTTATGGACACCCCTTTGAGGCTTCCATTTTTCCAGGCGTCAGGCAAGGCTGGGAGTAAATCAACTACAACGCAATCCTCTTCCTGTTCGCTTTGCACAATCATTCTGGTCATGGCGGTTATTGAACCAAAGTTTCCGTCAATCTGGAACGGCGGATGATTGTCCATAAGGTTTGGCAGTGTGCTCTTTTCAAGAAGAGTGACAAGAGATTTGTACGTGTTTTCTTTTTGATGAAGGCTTGCCATAAAATTCATTGCCCAGGATTGTGACCAACCGGACTGTCCGCTACCGTTTGCCAATCTTTTTTGTATTGTGTCGGAGGCCGCTTTAGCCAGGTCAGGAGT
The DNA here is from genome assembly GCA_045643225.1 of Treponema sp. GTDB lineage: Bacteria > Spirochaetota > Spirochaetia > Treponematales > Treponemataceae > Treponema_D. Next base: position 29,952 of record JAZUKJ010000023.1, read on the forward strand.
TTTTCTTAGACTGATGCTATGACCAGGGAACAGGCCATATAGATGACTAAAATGTCTATGGCCCGGTTCAATCTCCTCATAATCGACAGGCCATTCGCTTATGCAACCTTCCGATGTGAGTGTGGTGGGAGCAAGTTTATCAAGAATGTTCTTCCATTTTATGATATCTGGATCCGATTCTTTTTTTCCTAAATCCAGTGCGGACTGTATTACACTTTTGAAGAGGTGCTCAAGAATCCTGTTGTCCATTTCCGTTCCGGCACTAAAGCTGCAGATTTCTCCGGACGGATGCCTGAATGTGTTCTCCGGTGAAATGGAAGGGGAGACCACAAGATATTTTTTGTCAGCGGATGGGACAAGGAAATCTACAAAAAAGTCGGCAGCGTCTTTCATGATTTTGAAATTTTTTTTCAGGAACTTTAGGTCACGGGTGTATTCAAAGTGCTCCCTTATGTGAGTTGAAAGCCATGCCCCACCCATTACCCAGTAGGTTCCGGGCAGCCATTTGTCCTGAGGAGCTGTGTCTCCCCAAAGGTCCAGGTTGTGATGAATTACAAAGCCGTCGCAGTCGTACATGACGCGGGCTGTCTTTTTTCCATGCTTGCGGGCGCGCTTCAGCAAATCAAAAAGAGGAAGCTCGGTTTCTTCCATAGACAACATGTTTGATGGCCAGTAATTCATTTCTGTGTTTATGTTGATTGTATATTTGCTTCCCCATGAAGGGGTAAACTCTTTGTTCCAAATTCCCTGGAGATTGGCAGGAAGCGTACCTGGTTTTCTGCTTGAAGAGAGCAGCAGATATTTTCCGTAGTTCCAATATAGTTCTGCCAGGTAGTTGCTGTCCGGATGCCTTGCCAAAAGTTCGTCTGTTGGAAGATTTGCATCGGCATTGTTTTCGCCGTCGGTCAGTTTCAGTGAAGCGCGATTGAAAATGCTGGAATATTCTTCAATGTGGGTATTCTTTGTATTGTCGTAGGTTCCGCTGGAAGCAAAGCAAATTTTTTTCAATGCTTCGTTCATGCACCAGTTTGTGAGGCTTTTGGTGGAGTTTGCAACATTGCCGCCATGCTTTCTGTAGTGTCTGTTGCGGAATGCCGTTTCAATGTCAACAAAAATTGTGGCTTCGTCGGCGCCTTCTACAATCAAGGAGTTGCCCCTTGTGCGTACAGTTCCGTTTGATGCAGTTGCCAATGCCATGATGCAGAAAGGGATGCAGTTTGTGGAATCCATCGCGATTGTGTCGCCGTTCATTGAATAAAGGTTGCTGGCAAATTCCCCTCTGTCCAGGTAGACCCTGAAGTAGATGCTCCTTGGTGTGGAAGCTGTTACGTGAATCACCATGACATCGGCGTTGGCGGAAACAAAGACTTCCCTTTTATATTCTATTGAGCTTCCGTGGGAATTTCTTGAAAAAATCGCGGTGCTTGGAGCCCTTGACTCCATTGAAAAGCTGGTGGAGGCAATCGCTGTGTCCAGATTCAACTCGCGGATATAGCCGGTTCTTCCTTCGAATACATTTTTTCTATCTGGCAGAGGTCCGTACAGACCGGTCTTTTCTGCTGTGTAGTAATCAATGTGAAGTTCTCCTGCCGTTTGATAAATTGATTGCTGGGACGGACATCCAGATAGCGCTTCGAACCCCAGCTCCTGGGCATCTTCGTATCTGCCTTGATTAATAAGCTCCCTGATTTTGTTCAGATTTTCTTTGCTGCTTGGGTTGTTCCTGTCACGGTAAGGCCCTGACCATACTGACTCTTCGTTGAGCTGTATTATTTCATGTCCCTCGTTTCCAAAAATCATTCCACCGATACGGCCATTGCCAACCGGGAGCGCTTCGTTCCAATCCTTTGCTGGAGATTTATACCAAAGTCTATTCATAAAAAATCCTTAAGATTGCAAAATCAATTTATGGAAAGATTTTATCATATTAATCTGGTTTTGACTATTTACGGCCGTTTCGAGTGCAGACGGCGACAGGAACTTTACCGGCAGGTCTATTCCTCGCAAGCGGTTTTTGTGATATAATGCATCAAGGGAATCTCGAAAAAAGTATTTCTTAGGGATGCCCTTAAATATTTTTATATAGGAGCGCCTCAATGGCAGAGCAATCTATCAATACAAAATGTGTCCAGGCTGGATACACACCAAAAAACGGTGAGCCAAGACAGATTCCGATTTATCAATCAACTACATTCAAATATGACACAAGCGAGGACATGGGAAAGCTTTTTGACCTTGAAGCTTCTGGATATTTTTATACAAGACTTCAGAACCCTACAAACGATTATGTCGCCGCTAAAATTGCTGCTCTTGAAGGTGGAAAGGCTGCCATGTTGACATCCAGCGGCCAGGCTGCAAACTTTTTTGCCTTGTTTAATATTTGTGAATGCGGAGACCATATAGTTGCATCCTCCTCAATCTACGGAGGAACTTTCAACCTGATTTCCGTCACTATGAAAAAAATGGGCATCGATGTCACATTCGTTTCCCCGGATAGTTCTGAGGAAGAGTTGAATGCAGCCTTCAAGCCAAATACAAAGGTCATGTTCGGCGAGACAATCGCAAATCCTGCTCTGACGGTCCTTGATATTGAACTTTTTGCAAAGGTCGCCCATGCTCATGGAGTTCCGCTCGTGGTGGACAATACTTTCCCGACTCCTATAAACTGCCGCCCTATTGAATGGGGTGCAGATATCGTTACCCATTCCACAACAAAATATATGGATGGTCATGGGGCTGCTGTTGGTGGGGCCATTGTTGATTCCGGAAATTTTGATTGGATGGCCCATGCTGACAAGTTCCCTGGTCTCTGTACACCGGATGAAAGCTATCATGGAATAACATATGCCGAAAAATTTGGAAAGGAAGGTGCTTTCATCACCAAGGCCACTTCCCAGATGATGAGGGACTTGGGTTCAATCCAGTCACCACAGCATGCGTTCATTTTGAACCTGGGCTTGGAATCCCTGCACGTCAGAATGCCTCGCCATGTTGAAAATGGTCAGGCCGTTGCCGAATTCCTTGCGTCAAACCCAAAGGTCGAAAAGGTGAACTACCCAACTCTTAAGGGTGACAAATATTATGATATCGCAAAAAAATATCTGCCAAACGGTGGTTGTGGAGTTGTGTCCTTTGAGCTGAAGGGTGGAAGAAAGGCTGCCGAAACTTTCATGAAAAATCTTAAGTTGGCTGCCATTGAAACCCATGTTGCCGATGCAAGAACCTGCTGTCTGAATCCAGCCACAAGTACTCACCGCCAGATGAGTGAGCAACAGTTGAAGGATGCAGGAGTTCCAGCCGGATTGATTAGAATAAGCTGTGGTCTGGAAGATAAAAACGATTTGATTGCGGATCTGGCCCAGGCTTTGGAAACAATCTAAAATTCAAGATTCAATGAAAAGCGCAGGAGGAGGACTCTTGCGCTTTTTTTTTGTCCTTTGTGAGTGAAAATCTCTAAAATCTCAAATATTTGGTAATTTTCCATAGCAAATTTGTTGAATCCTGGTAAAAACCGTGTTATTATTTAAAACAAATATACAAAATCTCTAAAATCTATTGTGGTTTGATGAATTTGCAGGGCTGCGGTTCATCGGTATTTAAAATTGTTCTTTGCTGGCCTGGATACTTTTCAAGTGGAATTGTTTTTGATCGGCCGGATTTTTATCATGCGTTTAGGTATGGCCCCTGGATGTAAAAAAATTCGGGTGCCAGTTTTAAAAATGGTATGTTTCGATTTCCGCTGTACCTGTGATGATTCTGGCGGAAATCTTTTTCAGCATTGTATGTCAGGAGAAGAGGCCTTTATGAGCGCGACACAAGAGCAGATAGATTTTCTTCAGTCCTTTGTTGACGAAAGTCAAAGCATTGTTTTTTTTGGCGGGGCAGGTGTGTCAACGGAAAGCGGGATACCTGATTTCCGCAGCGTGGATGGATTGTACCACCAGAAATGGGATTATCCGCCTGAAGAGATACTGAGCGGCTCTTTCCTTAACTCGCAACCAAAAGAATTTTATCGTTTCTATAGAGAGAAGTTGTTGATATCCGGGATAAAGCCTAACACTGCGCATTTGAAGTTGGCGGAACTGGAGAGCTGTGGCCGGCTGAGTGCTGTTGTTACCCAGAATATTGATGGACTGCACCAGGCGGCTGGAAGCAAAAATGTACTTGAACTGCATGGTTCAGTTTTGCGTAACCATTGTGTCCGGTGTGGTGTTTTCTATGACGGGGAATACGTTTCCTCTCATGCTGATGAAAATGGTATACCTCGCTGCTCTAAGACCGGCTGCGGGGCAATGGTTCGTCCTGATGTAGTTCTTTATGGCGAAGGCCTTGATGATGATGTGGTGTCCCGGACCCTTCAGGAGCTGGGTAATGCCGACATGCTGATAATCGGTGGAACCTCCTTGTCGGTGTATCCGGCGGCAGGTTTTATAAGGGCTTTCCATGGAAAACACCTTGTGCTGATTAACAGGGATCCCACCCCAAGTGATTCCATTGCTGACCTGGTCATTCATGACAGCATCGGGAAAGTGCTTGGACAGATAAAAGCCACTCCGCTTAACTAAGGGCGGGCATGAATGGACGTAATCCGTTCAAGAAATTTGTAAATTCTGCCGATAAAGGCAACGATAGAAAGACTTGTGCCGAACGTCGTTTGGTGAAGTTTGGTTCCTTTTGGATGTTCCCTCGGGAGCGTCCGGGGGTAGGTAATAAAAGTATTTGGTTCAGGTGCATTGTTGCGTCCTGGTTTATGGGAACTTCTAGAAGTTAATATTTTTAGAGGTAACATTGAAAATGCGATGTCTAAAGCCTTGCGATTTCAAGACTTTAAACTCGTCCGGCATCTCTAAAAAATATTTTTCGGGGGTGCTCTTATAATTTTTTTGGGAAGAGTAGCTATGGACAGAAAGATTTTTGATCTAAAGAAAATTAGTTTACTGTTTGTTCTGATGTGTGTTTCGGTTTCTGTTTTTGCAGGCGGAAAAAAAGAAGTCATGGAGAAATCCGTTGGCGCCGAAAACAGCTGGACTGAAATTTTTGACATTAAGAACCGATCCGGTAAATACAATGTCTATGCCGAAGCCACCGATAAGGCTGGAAACCAGGCAGTGGCGGGTCCTTACAATCTTTTTATTGACGAAGAATCCGACCTTCCTGTAATCAGCATCACAAACCCTGTTCAGGACATGAAGGTTCCAGGAAACCTGAATATTGTCGGTACTTGTTTTGATGATGATAAGGTTTCTGAAGTCTGGCTTATACTTGACGGGGACAAGGATAATCCTGTTCTGGTTGAAGGTACAGATTTCTGGTCCTACTATCTTGATACGACCCAGCTTTCTGAAGGAAAACATACAATCACCGCTTACGGTATTGATGATGGAAATCCTTCCGCATATATCAACGAGGATGGCGTTCTGGACGAGTCCAAGGTAAAGCCTAAGACCGGCCATTCCGTGACCGTTGAATGGCAGCTTAACCGTTATACACCTGTCACTACCATTACAAACCTTGACATGGGTGCAATGATCAGCGGAAAAGTCACTCTTGTAGGTCGCGTAACCGATGGTAACGGAATTGATACTCTTGAATATAGCACCGATGGTGGAGAACATTATTCACCATTGAAGTTGAGTGAACATAAACTTTCTAATCCAGATGAAAATGGTCTGACCAAGTACTACACATTCTCCCTTCCTTTGGACACAAAAAAGATGGATGAAGGTCCAAAGCTTGTTTGGTTTAAAGCTATTGACTCCGCTGGTTCCGTAGGAATCAGTTCCTTCCTTTGTTTTATTGATAACGCCAGCCCTGACCTTAAAATTGTTACCCCGGAGATGGGTGAATCTGTAAACGGAATATTCACAATCGCAGGTTATGCAAAAGATAGCAATGGTCTTAGAAGCCTTAAGTATCAGTGGGGGTCTGTTAGCGGTGAATTTGAGCTGAAGGCCGGAAACCCTTACTGGGCATTGGAGCTTGATTCAAGATCCGTAAAATCTTCCATGAATTTTGTTATCAGCACTGTTGATACAATGGGCAACACAGTGACTGTTTCACGCACTTTTGTTAATGGTCAAAAGGGAAGCGGAAAAGGAAACAACGTGGTCTATGTTGACCAGTCCGATGACAAACCTAAGATTGATATAAAATATCCAATCGGCGAAGTTGAAGGTGAGGATGGCAGCCTGTTTATCCGTGGTCTTGCACAGGATGATGATGGTGTGGCGGCTGTTTATTATTCGCTTGATGGAAAAGAAGAAGTAAAGATTGAAACAACCGGTGTATTCTACGATCCAATCCCTGGCGCGTTGACAGACGGTGAACATTCTATCGCGGCATATGCGGTTGATAAATTTGGAGTAAAGGGAGATGTCTCTACAGTAACCTTCTCTTCAAAGGGATTCGCTCCAATTTTCGTTAATGAAAAATATGGGGACGAGGACTTCTTCAACGGTATTGAAATGGATCCGGAATCCAACAAGAAATACACAGTCAATGTTTCTTCCTCAACTGGATTGAAGTCTGTTCATTATGATTGGACCTGGGGTTCAAATGGAATAATTTCACGCGATATCGAAGGTAACGGCGAAAAGACTGTTCCTGTATCAATCAGTTTTGACGGTGCAGATATTCCTTGGGGCGTTTCAAAGTTGACATTCTCCGCCACTGATAAATTCGACAGAGTTTCAACCCATACAGCAATTTTCAATGTGATTGATTATACCAAGTTCTATGGAAAAACCCCTGGCGTCTATTTTGATGATTCAACAGTCGCTGAAGATGGTGCCCTTTCTGTTGATAAAGACAATTCCGTATCAGGATATTTTGTTGGCGGAAGAATTTCTTCTGTAACAACAGTCCCTGTCATTAGAGGTGTAACAGCGAAGGCCGTGGGCAACTCTATCGTTTTGAGTTCAGCAGCCTCAACTGCCCAGTTTACTGTAAAGGTTACTACAACATCCGGAGCGGTTTACAGTTCAAAGTCCCTGTACTTCCCTTCAACAGAAACCGCGCCTGTTCTTCATTTGACAAATGACAACAGTTTGATGACGGAAGTATTTAACAACTTCAATACAAAGAACAGCCTTTCAATTTCAGGAACCGTAAGCAGCGTATCTACACCTACTGTAAAGTACAGAATCCTTGCGGCCAAGGTAAATTATGATGAAAACGGAACCGTAATCAGTTCCCAGGTTGTCCCTGCAACTCCTTTGGCAAATGCGACCGAAGTGACTGTAAGGCGTGGTGCATTTACAATCAACCTGAATTCAGATGACTTTGTTGATGGTGTTTCAGTTCTTGAAATTATTGCCACAAATGCATCCGGAAAGCTTAGCTCAACAGCTGTCCTGGTGCGTAAAATCACGGAGCCTGTCAGTGCTGAACTTTTGGGAGCAAATGCTTCTGAACCGGCACAGCCAGCCTATTATTGGCTCCATGGTGACGGAGTTGGAATGGACTACTACGGTGTATGTGTATTCCAGGGCGTCACCGGTTCAAGTTTCTCTTACAAACCTTATGACAAGATTCCTGTCGGAGATTCAAAACTTGAATTCAAGAATGCCGTAATCAAAGTTAACAAGCCAAGCACATCCGCTTCAGGTTATTTTGTTTCTGTTGACGGAAGTGCATACAAGAGCGGTATTGAGATTGTTGAAACAAAGAATGGAAACATTGACAATGATCCTCATTCCCTGGTTGCCCGCGTATTCTCTGAAAGTCCGGTATCAGCTGTAAAATGGACTGCAAATGGTAATCCGTTGCCAGCTGGAACAGTCCGCTCAACAGAAGAGTCTGGCGTATACGAAGCTGAGGTTCCTATTTCAGGATTGCCTGCAGGTCTTGTAAAGATTGAAGCCGTAGTTGATGGAAAGGCACGTATTTCCGGAACCGTCAGCGTATTGAGAAACCATGACGTGGTTGACAATAATGAAGGCATCTATTGGACACTCTCTGGCGGGGCAACCTATGATAAGGCAAATAACCGCTACGTCTTGAACAACGATGCAGTCCTTACCGGATTTGCAAATGTACCGGGAACAATTTCCGCTTCATTGGTACGTGCTAACAGTGGCTTGAAGGTCGCCGTCGATGGAAAGATTATCAAACTTTCCGCAACTGCTGACGGAACCTATTCAAATATAACTGTAAGGGCCCTTAGTGATGCAAACGGTTCATGGGTATCTCCTGCAGTCGGAGTTATTGCCGACACTTCAAATCCTGTCCTGGAAGTTACCAGCATCAAGCCAATGGATTATCTCAAGAATGAATTGGTAATTGCCGGAACTGTTACAGACGGAAACGGTGTTGCGGCTCTTGAATATAAGACAGTTGAAACTGATACGGTTGACGGTGAATCCGCATGGAAGGCAATCCGTTATGATTCCAGAGGAAGATTTAACGTAAAAGTTTCCCTTGAGGATAGCCCGGATGGATATATGCCAGTTACTGTCCGTGCAACTGACAATGCCGGAAAGCATTCATATTTCAATTCCGCAATCAGAAAAGATACCGAAGCTCCAAAGGTGACTATTGTTGTTCCTGAGCCTGGGGCAAAGATTAACGGTGAAACCCTCTTCGTGTTCCGTGTGGAAGATGACAGCTATGTTGGAAACATCCAGTACATCAGCCCTAATGGACGCATCAAGAAGGACTTTGCGCTGGTTGCTTCAGATTCACTGTCCGGCGTTGCTGCATCAGTTGCACCTTCTGAGGAGGGCGAAGAAATTTCTGAGGAACAGAGACTCCTTGCAGGTTCTATTGCAAAGCTTGATTCCTATAGTAACGTATTGACCGGATCCCTCCCTTCAACAGCTTTGGGACAGGAAGGTCTTCCGATTGACAATACCATGAAGTTTGTTGTAAGCGACGTGGCCGGAAATACTGCTGTGGTTGATAAATTTGACTTTACGGTTGACCCAGAGAGCGACCTTCCGGTGGTAGAAATCCATATGCCTCTTGAAGATTCAGTAAATACCACTGACTTCGTAATCTCCGGTGTTATGTATGATGATGACGGTGTTGTGGGCTATGACGGTACTGTGCTCAAGTCTTACTACAAGATTGATGATGGCGATTTCCAGTTGATTTCAAACGAGAACGGACAGTCAAGTTTTGAAATTGAAGTTAAGCCTTTGAATATCCTGAAGGACAATGAACATACTATTGTTGTGTATTCAGAAGATATTAATGGCGTAAAGGGTCATGAAGTAAGCCGTAAATTCCATGTCTCATTGGAAGAACCAAAGGGTAGCGTTGAACTGCCTAAGATTGACGGAAGCGTCCGCGGTCTGGTTACGATGAGCGGATGGGCACTTGATAAGAACGGTATAAACAAAGTTCAGATTTCCGTTGACAATGGAGCCAGCTATAACGACGCCGTTGTTGTTCCTGGTGCCACAAGAGAATCACCGGCCAAATGGACTTACGAATTTGATACCCGTGTCATTCAGGACGGAACACATGTTGTCTACCTGAAGATTTGGGACGGATATAATATCACCGGACTTTATACATCATTGATAAATGTTGATAATACTTGTCCGGAACTTGAACTTGAGCTTCCTCTTGATGACAGCACAGTTACTTCAAATCTGTTTATCTCCGGACAGACGACTGACAACATTGAGTTGACAGAACTGTACATGAGAATCCGCAGCCTTGATGGTAATGTTGTTCCAGCTTATCTTGCTGAAAATGATTTGTATCCGGAATCAATTATTTCACAGGCAATGGATATTTCCGAACTGAAAGACGGACTCTACAATATTGAGATATCGGGATATGATAGAGCTGGTAACTCAACAAATGTAAGCCGCAATATTCATGTCGTAAAGGAAGCTGAACTTGGTTCTGTTGATTTGTTGTATCCACTTAATGGTGAATATGTGAACGGTGAATTCAACATCTACGGTACAGCCAAAACAGTTGAAGATTCCATTGAGTACATTGACATCTTTGTTGACGGACAAAGAATTCCGGGCTTCTCAAGTAAGCTGACAGACTCTGGATACTTCTCATTCCGTATGAAACCAGAGTTGCCTGTGGACAAGAAGAGTTTCTCAGAGGAGGATCTTGCAAGAGGTACCGCCAATGCTGAATCCAGAAGTCAGGCTAACCTCCAGGGTGCAGATGCGGTTGCCGCAAGAAATAGCGCAAGAAAGGCTGAGATTGAAGCCGCCAAAGCTGCCGCTGCGGAAGCCGGTGAAAAATACACTGGTCCGGAGTACGAGGAAGAAAAGTACGAACCAATACCTGCAGATGTTTATGAATCTGGTATCTTCACTTTGAAAGAAGGTGTGCATAAATATCGTGTAGTCGTACATACAGGTGAAGGAAAGACAATTGAATCAAGGGAACAGACTTTGATTTACAATCCTTACGGACCTTGGGTAACATTGGACAACTTCATGTATGGTGATTTTGCTGTAAATCGTCCAGTGATTAAGGGAAGTGCAGGTTATGCTTTGACCGCTGATGAAAAGGCTGCGTTGAAAGACAAGAACTTGCCAACCGAAGCAAAGACAGCGCTTAAGGCAAAGACTGTTAAGAGAGTCTACCTGAGCTTTGATAATGGAAAAACTTATACACCGGTATCAAGTGTTGGAAAGGGTGCATGGAAGTATAGGGTTGAAAATCAGGATATAGCAGAAGGATTCCACTTCCTGTTGGTGAAGGCGGAAATGGAGAACGGAGAGTCTGCAATCACAAGAACAATTGTTCAGATTGACCGTACATTCCCTGAGGTTAAACTGATTTCTCCTGGTGCAGGTGGACACTACAACCAGATGATGCGTTTCGAGGGACTTTCAAGTGACGATGTAGACTTGGATGATGTAACTCTCTTCTTGCGTCGTGGTGACCGTTCAGCATACGAGGTTCCAAAGTTTATTCAGGGATTGTACTTTGACGTAAATGTTTGGGGTGCAACACTCTGGAGTGCAGGTGTTGGTCTTACCGCTTTTGATAATGCCGTAAAGATTCAGCTGTCATTTGGTCAGTTCACACAGGATCAGCGTGACTTCGTTTCTGCTGCAATCGGAAGGGACTGGACACGAATGCGTTATGGTGGAGATGTTGTTGTAAGTGCAAAAGTTATTGCACAGGTTGGATATATTCCATTCAACTATTTCTTCGGTCATGACTTTGACTGGCTGAGTGCGACAATTTCAATTGGTGCAAACTTTGCTTATTTCAATCAGTCTGGAGCATCTATTGCTGCCCAAACCTATAACACATCAATCCTTACAGCGGCGTTGATGCAAATCGAATTCCCAAGAATGACTTTCCAGGATTGGAAGTACTTCAAGACCTGGGCTGTATATCTGGAGCCGTCAGTGTGGTTCATACCATCTGATGTTGTAAGTGCCAATATACAGACTGTAGTGCCTACATTCTCGATAGGTTTGAGGACTAGCGTGTTCTAGTGTAGTGTAAACAAAAGTTCCAAAGGCATTCCCGTAAGGGGATGCCTTTTTTTGTGTAAACCGGACAGCCAGAGGGGACGGACCCCGGTGGAATCTAGCGGTTCCATCAACGAGTTTTCTTCAAAAACTCGCACGACTGATTGTGGACAGAGGGGACAGACCCCGATGGAATCTGCGGTTCCATCTACGAGTTTTTATCAAAACTCGCGCGACGGATTGGTTGCCAGAGGGGATGGACCTCTTTTTCTGCAAATGCATGAAAATTTGAGCGTTATTATAGTTTAAAGAGACGACGTTAGTCGGCTCGAATCCGTGTGGCAATTTTTCAAGTTCGCGGTGAAAACTGCGCTGGAGATAAAAAGCAGAATTTGAAATTATTATGGGCAATTTTGATTTCCTAGAGAACAACTGTTTTTTTATATTGCCACGCGGATTGGATTTTACTAACGTAAAATCTTTGAACAGAGGGGACAGACCTCGATGGAACCTAGAGGTTCCATCAACGAGTTTTCTTCAAAAACTCGCGCGACAGATGGCAGACAAAGGGGACGGACCTCGATGGAACCTAGAGGTTCCATCAACGAGTTTTCTTCAAAAACTCGCACGACTGAATTCATGATGCAATTAATAACTTGCCATCAAGCGAAATTTGTTCTATACCTATGGCATAGGGAACAATATCCCAAAACGACAAGACAGGAGAGTTTTAATGAAAAAGATTTTTGCAGTCCTTGCA
>JAZUKJ010000024.1:0-32621 GCA_045643225.1 Treponema sp.
ATAACTCTCGCAGTATTTTCCCAACCTCTCTTTTTATCTTTCCGTAAATTATTTGCCGCCTATACTTCGGTGCAAACACTATATGATATTTGCAATTCCATTTAGTATGAGCTAAACTTTGTTCATCCATATTGAACCTCCAGCCGAGCTGGAGGTTTTCTTTTCACAAACAATAAAACTTATAGAGCAACCGCAGGTTGCGACAGGGTCTGTCCCCTCTGCCGGCCAGCAAGATTTGACCTTCCACTTTTTTTTATCTACAATAAATCAATTCCAAAATAGAGTCTGCATTTCATTTGCTCCAGAGGATTAATCTACAATGAAAAGAACTTTTCTATTAGTACAGTTTTCTCTTTTCCTACTTCTTATAACGGCCCCCGTTTTTTCCAGAGACCGCAGAAAAGATTTTTCATTTGGACATTACTACGAAAACTTCAATTACTCCTTTGACACTCCGGATCTTTCCAAAAGCGATACAAATTATGATATCGAATCCGTCACCGTACGACGAAAAAAGGACCTCCTAATTGTCATGGTGGTTTTTAAGCAGCCTCCCATTGTTCATGCAGATGACAAGATTACCATAATGATTGACAATCAAAGTCTGAACCAAGGGCGCACTATTTTTAAGGACAGGGGTAAAAAAAATCCAGCCTCCAAAGTGTCCACGGATTCCAGCATTGAATTTTACGCCTGGGAGACCATATCCCAGGGAATCGTCAGCGGCAATTTGACCAGCTCCTCCAGGTGGATCTACAATCCAAAGACAGGTTTTTACCATGCTGCACAGCCTTTCATCATCTACAATATTCCAACCAGCAGCATCCGTAATAATTATGACAACGAGCTGCCCACTGACCAGCTTTCCCTTATAGTCACCATTTCCACAACGGACGCCAATGGCAATATATCAATTAAGGATGCAGTACCTTATTCCGCTTGCAAAATATCAACAAAAGAAGTGGAAAATGATACCCTTGAATTGGATTTTTCTTATGGAATAACCATACTTGGTCAAAAACTTATCTGGTAGAAAATGGAGTTCATATGGCAGAGCAAAACAAAAGAGTTACACAATGGGATGTTGCAAAAGAGGCTGGGGTTTCAAGAAGCCAGGTTTCATATGTGATTAACGGTGACACCAGATATGTATCTCCAGAAACAAGAAAAAAAATCCTGGACGCCATAGACAAACTTGGATATCACACAAACCAGGCGGCGCAAAAACTTAGGCTTGGCATAGACGAGTATGTAAAAAAACAAATCGGGCTTATAATCTCCAATCCCGAAGTATTCTCAAATCCGTTCCATTCCAAAATAATTGCGTCGTTGCATAATGCCGCCCACGAAAAAGGATGCAGGATTCATTTCATACGTTTTTTTGATGAACTCAAGGATCCGGTTCTTTTTAACAGTCTTGTTCATCCAGATGAAATCGGAGGGCTGCTGCTGCTTGATTTGTCCAAGCAATACAAGGATGATGACAACGGAATCCTGATGGAAAAGATTCGCTCCAGAATGAAAAATACAGTCAGCATCGAATGGAAGACCCCTTTATTTCCATGCGTCCGGTTCGACGTATACAAATCCGGTCAGATTGCCGTTGATTATCTGTTCGCCCGTGGATACACAAGCATAGGATATGTCGGTCCTGTAGATGAAAGGCTGTCAGGGATAAGGGATGCCATGACGGAAAATCATCAGCAGGTTGATGGAATGTTCATGGCTCCGGCGCACACAATGGAAGACGGTTTCAAGATTGCAAAAAGCTTAATCGATTCCGGCCAAATGCCACGGGCCATAATCTGTGGCTCCGACGATATTGCCTCAGGAATGCTTTTCAAGTTCAACCAAAACAAAATCGATGTCCCGTCGACTGTCGCGCTAATTGGAATGGGGAACACAGACATAACAAAATACACGAACCCAAGCCTGACGACAATGAACATAAAATTAAATGAAATAGGCCAGACCGCAATCGACATGATAATCGGTGGCCCCTACAATCATGACTCGATTCTGCCGGTAGAAATAATTGAAGGAGCCTCCACATAATCCTTTCGTATGCATTGAATTATTCAGAACTTTTATTGGATTATTACGACTTTTTTATAAATTTTGATTGAATTTCGGAAACTTTTTCATTGCTTTTTGTAAATGACCTATCTATAATTTTCTTAATGCTTCTGCAGCTCTAAGAATTCTAAAAATGGTGGAAAAAAATGTCTTATCAACCTGTAAAACAGACCTTTGAGAACACGCTTCCAAAGAACCTGAGAAAAACGGCAGAAAAATATCCTGAAGTAATCGCGCAGTATACAAGGGAAGCCTCAGGGGAATTCAGTGAAACAAATTTCCATGACATGTATCAAAATGCATTGGATTTCGCTGGCGGACTTCTTGATTTAGGAGTCACCAGAGGCGAAAGGATAGGTCTTATCAGCGACAACCGAAAGGAATGGGAGCAGGCCGATATGGGACTTCTGGCTGTCGGATGCGTTGACACTCCACGAGGCTGCGATGCCACAGAAAGCGACCTGTCATATATACTTTCATTTTCAGAATGCAAAATCGTTATCGGGGAAAATAATTCCCAGCTAAAAAAATTCCTGAACATAAGGGACAAGATTCCATTAGTAAAAACCGTTATCCTTTTTGACCCGGCCGGAGATTCCGAGCTAAAATCAGCAAAAGAAAAAGGCATTGATGTATTCCAATTCTATGACGTTGTAAAAAAAGGCCACGAATGGAGAAAGATGCACCCTGATGTAGTTGAACAGGAACTGGAAAAAGGTCAATGGGACGACCTGGCTACAATCATTTTTACAAGCGGCACGACGGGTACTCCAAAAGGAGTCATGCTGACCCACGGAAACTTTATCTCCCAGCTGGACGATATCAACGAGCGCATTTTCCTGAACCCAGGCGAAAGAGCCCTGTGCGTCCTCCCTGTATGGCACGCTTTCCAGAGAGCCTGTGAATACGTTATCCTTACACAGGGCGCCGGTATGATTTACAGTAAGCCAATCGGAAGCATCATGCTTGCTGATTTTGCAAAGATGAATCCACACCTGATGCCAGCGGTACCTCGCGTATGGGAAGCAATCTACGAAGGCGTATTGAAGAAGATGCGTAAGGCAGGAGGAATTACCTATGCCATGTTCCGTTTCTTCGTTGCCGAATCCATGCTCTGGTGCTCAATCGACAGAAAGCTTAGACGAAAGACCGCCAGATTTGGTTCAGACCACCTTGGTCTCTGGTGGCCACTTCTGGTTCTGCCGTGGCTTATACTTTATGTCCCGAGGCTACTTGGAAAGGTCCTCGTATTCAAAAAACTGAAGAAACTGGTCGGAAACAATTTCCGCGCAGGAATCGCAGGCGGTGGAGCTTATCCTGAAGCCGTAGACAAATTCTTCTGGGCTGTGGGAATCAACGTCGTTGAAGGATACGGACTTACCGAAACATCCCCTGTTGTCTGTGTGCGACCAATCGCCGATCCGATTATGCGCACCGTTGGAACTCCAATCCGCTGCCTTGAGGCCCGCATTGTTGATGACAACGGAAACGTGCTTGGCAAATGCAAAAAGGGTACCCTTCAGCTTCGTGGCGCAACTGTCATGCAGGGATATTACAAGAGAGATGACCTGACTGCGAAAGTAATTGACAAGGATGGCTGGCTTGACACTGGAGACCTGGCAATACTGACCGTCGACAACGAAATCCAGCTCCGCGGCCGAAAGAAGGATACAATCGTTCTTATGGGCGGCGAAAACATTGAACCGGTCCCTATTGAACAGGCCCTTGCAACCTCCCGCTGGATTACCCGCGCAGTTGTTTTCGGAACAAACGAAAAGGGACAGGACCAGAGAAATCTAGTCGCCCTTATCCAGCCAAGCCAGGAAGACATTGAAGAATGGGCCGCGGCAAATAATATCGTGGAACCTAGCTACGAAAAGATTCTTGAGCGAAGCGAATTTAAAAAACTGATTTCCGACGAAATCAATACGATAGTCAGCGCGAAGAATGGATTCAAGGCCTTCGAAAAGATTTCAAAGTTCGATACCTTTACAAAAGATTTCGAAGTCGGTGTGGAGCTAAGTGCAAAACAGGAAATGAAGCGCTTTACCGTTGCTGAAATGTACAAAGACAAGATAGCAAAACTTTACAAAGAATCAAAATAAACGATACCCCTTATACGACCTAAAGGTTCGGGGTATTCAACCCTCCGAACAAATAAAAAACAAAAGTCCGATTCCCATTACGAGAGTCGGACTTTTTCGTTTTATAGCAAAATCCAAATAAGCAAAAACCGGATGGCCTTGTCCATACTTATTCCAGATTCAAAATAAATGCCCCAGATTTTTCATCAGTTGGCAAACTTCTTGTCGGACAATCAATGCTCAGGGCATCCCCATAGTTAAGACTGGAAGATGTGACAACCAGCAGCAGCCCAATCCTTGAACAAGCATAATAACCGGTCCTGTTTCCCGGCAGGCGAATCGGGTCGCTTCCTATTCTGAAAATCAGTTTGCTTTCATCATCAACAGCCGGCTCCGACTTTTTCAGAGCCACAAAAGACAGAACCGCCCGTTCCTTCTGCAGATAGGCCTTGTCCGATATCCTTTTCAAACCTTCAGGCGCATCTTCCGTGGAGAACGCAAAGTTGCACCACTTGCCTCCCTTTTTTCCTTCCATCGGGCAGTCATTACAATGGGTGCAAGGGGAAACTGGATTAAAGCCTTTCCTCATAAAGGAGGCCCTCATCAAACTCAAAAGCCGGGCGGAGGATGGTATTCCCGGTTCAATCAAAAGAACCTTCGCATCCTCTTTTGCCCCATCCACATATTTCAAGATGCTTTCCGTACATTTTTTTGCCTGATAGTCTGGAGGCATCTGGCGGTCCTCAATAACCTCATTAAAGACATTGGCGCAGGAAACAAAAGTGGCTTTCTCCTTTATGGCAGTCCCAAAATCCCCTTTGACTCTAATGATTTCCCAAAGATTGCCTTCCAGTTTTGAGGAAATAGTCATCATCAGGTTTTCGCCTATGGAGAGGGCCTGCGAAGAAATATCCATGCAATACCACTTCAGCTTTTTGCTTCGAAGTTCCGGGCGCGCCATATATAGGGCCAACGGAACAGTCAGCGGACCGCTTCCAATATCAAGGCAGACATCCTCTTCGGACAGATTCAGAAAATCCGCCGGAAGATTTGCGAACAGTCTGGTCAAGCGTACCAGGTTCCACCATAGAAAATAATGCACATAAGCAGATAGTGTCGACGGTTGATTCATGTAACCAAGCCGTCTTTCCCCGCGCTGATCCGTCAAGTAGTGACTCAAGTCCCGAATCTGCTCAGACATCAGGCTTCTTTGCTTTGAATTCAACGGGTGGGTGGAATTTATAATTCCCTGGAAGTCATTCAATATCCTTTTTCCATCAGCAGGTATCGACGCAAAATCCAGCAGCCGTCCCATGTCAGTTGTAACTATGGCCGGCCTGAACCTTCTGTCCCTGTCATCCTGTCGTCTTTGTACCCGATTATTCCTACCGTCAGCCCTTCTTGATTTTCTGAAGCCGGATTCCATATCTTTTTCATTTTTTGAAGATTTCCGTTCAGTTCCGGAACCGGTATTCGCGGAATCCTTTTTAGATTCCTGCTCCTCTTCAGAAAATTTTCGTTTTGATTTTCTTTCATACCAAGTTGAATACTGCACTTGATTTTGTTTTCTCATTTTATATCCTTCGATTCTTGATTACCCAATCTGGCCGCCGTTTTTCTTCGCAGATTCTTTAACGTGACGTAGGCACTATTCAATTCCGTCCGGCATTTTCTGATTGCCATCAGGACTTCCGTTTTGGAATAACACTCCGATTCCCTGACAATCTTTTTCCATGCCGCATCGATTGTGAATCCATCCGTATAAATCAAATACTTGAGACGCCGTATCACATCGATTTCCCGTTGAGAATAAAGCCTATGCCCACCCACATTTTTCTTGGGAGCGATGGCCGGAATGACCTCCTCCCAGTACCGAAGAATGTGGGCCTTTAAACCTGTTATCGCCTCAACATCACCTATGGAAAAACCAGACAAAAATTATTTCTCCCTGTCCTGCCATTTTTTGCGGCTTGCCTTTAATTCAATCTGAACCGGAATCTGGTTGAATCCCAAATCCTCGCGGACACGGTTTTTCAAATATGTGACATAAGAGCCAGGAACATTTTCAGGACTGGTTGCGAAAATAACAAAGTTCACCGGATTAACACTTGTCTGAGTAATATAACGGACCTTAAAGTGGATGGCCTTGGTCGCTGGCGGCGGATAATGGTCAAGCCAGTCATTCAACGCAAGATTCAGCGATGAGGTTCCGATTTTTCTTGTAAGCTGTTCAAACAAAGTCAGGGCAGTGTTCATCAGATTCTTGATTCCGTCGGCATTTTTTGCACTGAGGGTCACTATTGGAGCCCACTGCATCTGTCCAAACATTGTCCGGATATATTCGAACGCCGCCTTTTCGGCTTTGGAACTCTGGTCCTCCATTGTATCCCATTTGTTCAAAACAAATATGATACCCCTGCCCCGTTCATAGGCAAGGGACGCAATTTTTTTGTCCTGCTCCGTCAAACCTTCTTTTGCGTCAATCATCAGGAACATGATGTCACATTCGTCAAGAGTTTTTATGGAACGGTTCACAGAATAATATTCAACATTTTCCGTGACCTTTGCCTTCCTACGGATTCCAGCTGTATCCAAAATCTGTATATCGCGTCCATTGTATCTGAAGCTTCCCTCAACAACATCCCTTGTAGTTCCGGCATAGTCACTAACGATGCTGGCCTTTGTATGAGTCAGGGCATTGCTTAATGTCGATTTTCCTGTGTTCGGCTTTCCAAGGATTGCAATCCTGATTGGCCTATCCGTTTCGGAACCAGGTGTGACCCGGCTAAAGTCCAATCCTTCGACCATTTTCTCCTGAAGCAAATCCAGGTTGTCCCCGTGGAAAGCGGAAATCAACAGAAGGTCCTTGAAACCGAACTGCATATAGTTGTAGGCCAGGGATTCATTTTTACCGCCCTCTGTTTTATTTACAGCGGCAATCAATTTGTTCCAGTAAGGCCTAAGACGCAGCATCAGTTCATGGTCCTCGGCTGTTATTTCGGTTGCATCCAGGAGCAATAAAATTCTGTCGGCCTTTGCAAGCATCTCGACAGTCTTTTCGACAACTAGATCATCCATCTCACTTTCGCGGCTGGTCAAGTCTCTTGTCAGCTTATATCCACCGGTATCCATCAGGTGCACCGGTTTTCCAGCCAGGAAACAGGTTCCCTCAACAGGGTCGCGAGTCACACCGGGAGTCGGATCAGTAATGGCGCGTTTTGTATGGGTCAAAGCATTAAACAATGTGGATTTTCCAACATTTGGACGGCCCGCAATGACAATCAACGGCAGATTGAAATATGTCTGGTCCGGGAAAAATTTTTCATTCGCATTTTTACGCTGACTTTTTATCTTATCGTCATCAGCATCCGCTTCCGTACTCGCTGAATCATCAGATACTTCAGTTTCGGAAGATTCCATTTCAGCAACTCCGTCCTCAGGATTCTGAAGTTCTGTATCATCAACTTTTTTTACAGGTTTCGGTTTTGAGAAATCCGGTTTCTGCTTCTTTTTCTTAGCCATTTTCTTTCCTTAAATCTTCTGATTTTGCATCATCGGCTTTTACAAGTTCATCAAGTCCTTGAAAGTTCCAAAAATCTTGACCCCAGGCAACTTTCGTTTAATACATGGACCGGCTTGATATGTTTTCCAGTTCCTTTATGGTAAACCTTGAAAGTGTTTCCTTTATGATTGGAATCTGCTTTGAAGACATGCTCAACTCACGGATTCCCATACCGGCCAGAATTATTACACTTTCTTTTCTGCCAGCCATTTCACCACAGGCAGATACAGATATACCTTTTTCCTTCGCGTTTGCAATAGTCCTTTCAATCAGTCGCAAAACTGCAAGGTGGAACTCATTATAATAAGGAGTCACCGCAGGATTTTCCCTATCAATTCCCAAAGTATACTGGGTCAGGTCATTTGTCCCCAACGAAAAGAAGGAACTTTTCTTAGCCAGACAGTCCGAAATAATTGCCGCAGCCGCGGTTTCAACCATTATCCCGATTGGCACGTCCGGTCTATATGGGATGCCTTCATTTTTGAGGGACAACTGTATTCCTTTTGCAATACCGAGTACCGTCTCAACCTGGGAGACATCAGTTATCAACGGCAGCATTATCCTCAAGTTTCCATATACCGATGCACGGTACAAGGCTCTAAGCTGGGCACGAAACATCTTTGGTGAATAAAGAGACATTCGGATTGCCCTCAAGCCCATCAAAGGATTTTTTTCGTCCAAATATGGAAGCTCCTTGCAATCAATCAATTTATCGCCACCGCTGTCCAGGGTACGAATCGTTACAGGCTTGTCCCCCATTATTTCAAGAACTTCCTTGTAAGCCTGGAACTGCATCTCCTCGCTGACGGCCAGCGTAAAAGTCCTTCCTTCGTCGGCAACCTTTTTTACGGCATCCATCAACAGGAATTCCGTTCTAAAAAGTCCAATCCCATCAGCACCTTCTTCCAATGCCAACCTGGCTTCATCAGGGGTTCCGATGTTTGCGTACAACTTAAAGGCAACACCATCATTTGTTACCGCCGGCTTATCCTTGAACTGTTTTAGCGCCAGCCTATACTTTTCTTCATTGGCAATCTTTATGAGATATTCGGTTACGGTGGCAGAATCCGGATTGATTAAAACTTCTCCAAGCTCGCCATCCACTATGACTTCTTCACCCTGCTGAATCTGGTCTTCGATATCAACAATTCCAACTACGGCTGGTATTCCATAGCTTTTTGCCAATATCGCAACATGACTGGCCAAACCGCCTTCCGTCAAAGCAAGTCCCGCAATCTTTCGCTTGCTGAGGATAACTGTATCGCTGGTCTTCATGGACTTGGCAACAATAACCGAACCGTCAGGCACTTCATCTATATCAAAATTATGGAAATCCAGCAGAATATCCATAACCCGGCCAAAGACATCTTCTATATCCTGCGCACGTTCGGCAAGATATTCATTTCCACTGTTCCTTAGTCTATCCGCATATTGAGCCGTCTTCTGTTCCAGAACCGCCTCTATATTTAATTTCAGCTCCCCAACCCCGTCATTCACTTCCTGAACAAAGACCGGGTCGGTCAACATAAGAAGATAGGTCTCAAAAATAACATTCTGTAAATCATTTTGAAGTTTTGTCTTTAGATTAGCATCAATCTGATTATAAACCTGTGTACATGCATCCTTAAAACGCTGCCGTTCTTCAGCAACCTTTTCATCAGTTATGGTGTATTTTGGAATTACCCTTTCCTGTGCTTCCGGCAAAATAAAAGCCTTGCCGATTCCCATGCCACTAGCTGCGGATGTACCTAAAAGAATGTTCATAAAAAAACTATAGCAGTAGAATTATAAAAAGTCAAAGGCCATTTTAGGGGGACTGTCCCCTCTGGCGGTCAACAATGGTCCGCAAGTTTACGAAGAAACCTCGTAGATGGCCCCTCAAGGTTACATCAAGGACTGCTCCCAATACTTTTCAAAGGTCAATACCTCATTCTCCTCATACATCTTTTCGCATATATCGAAATATTCAAAGACTTTGTCCATGATTTCATCTTCCGCTGCACCTGCACTTTCATTCTCATAGTCGTAATCTTCGGACAAAAGGGCTTCGTTTTCTTTTATTTTTGATTCAAGCAAATTTTTGTATTTTTCCGGGCACAAACCCCTCAACTGCTTTAGATATTCGACTTTATCAAAACTGTCCAGATATGCGTTCTGAAGGATTGCATACCTGACAGGAAATTCCGACGCATTCCCGCCAAGATTTAAGCCTTCATAAATCTCCTTTGGAAATCTGCAATCATTCAACAGTGGATAACTGCCCATCAATGTAAAAAGCATTACAGGATTTTCATCTTCGTATTTTTTCATCCAAGCCTGAAATGACTCTTTTGAAACGCGAACAGGCAAACCGTTTATCGTCTCAAAAAGAAATTCCAGCCGGGCATAAGCTTTTTTGGCTCCAAAATAACTGACAGCCTCCATAATCATATCCGTTTCAAGTATTTTTTTGGTCAGCGCTTCATCATTTCTTCCAGGGATGTAATCGGCACAGCAATAAACATAATTTATGAAGTGAATTGCCCATCTAAAATTTTTATCATATGCGGAGTAAATCATGTTCTTTAACTCCTCATAGACTTCATCCAAAGAATAAGCCTTTAAAATCTTTGAAACCTTTTTTCCATCACCGGTTTTTCTTTCATAAAACTGCGACAGTAACTCTCGTAAATCTTCCTGCATAAAATTTTCTCCATATACTTCCGTTATGAAACGCCTTTATTCTAAGGAACAAACTTTCTTAATCTTCATTTATATTCTATTGATATAGATGATAAATGACTTCTCTAAAAATGCAATCGTTAGAGGTTCCCATAAAAAAAATCCTTCCGCCAAAGACGAAAGGATTCCTGATTGCAACTATTTTTCTGATTGCCTGTGCCGTTCGTAGAGCAAAACCCCTGCCGCAACGGAAACATTCAAGCTATCAATTTTTCCACAGGTCGGGATGGATACAATCTGGTCGCACTGCTGTGACAAAAGTTTTGCCATTCCACTACCCTCGCTGCCCATCACAATGCAAGTCCTAGGGGCGAACTCCACTTTAGAAAGAGTCTGTCCACCAGCATCCGCACCGTAAATCCAGAACCCGGCATCCTTGAGCAACTGCACAGAACGTACCAGATTTGACACAACGGTATAAGGTACCCAGGCACTAGCCCCGGCAGAACTTCTTGCAATAACCTGATTGTCATGCACATCCGATGCGGAATGCCGTTCCGGAACCACCATCAGGTTAGCACCAAACTGGTCGCAGGAACGAAGAATCGCACCAACATTGTGCGGGTCGGTCACTGAATCCAAAACCACAACGGTTGCGGTTTCAGGACACTCCTTAAGCCACTGGTCAAGCTGCACAATATTGGAAGCCAGCTCCTTTTCACCATCAGCCTGAAGGATTATGCCCCGGTGGTCCCTTGCTGTTTCTGGAAGATTTTTTACAAGCTCGTCCAAAGTTTCCAGCGGAACCTGCTGACAATTAATACCAGCTTCCTGTGCTTCTGACAGAATCTTTTTTATGCGTGGTCCCGGTTTAGAAAAAAGAATAGATAACTTGATTGAATCGTTTTTTTTCTGGGAATACTCGCGAACTCTTTCTTCCACAGCATGAAAGCCGGTATATATATTCAATGCCATAGATTAGTTCTTTCCGCAGCAGTTCTTATATTTTTTACCGCTTCCACAAGGACAAGGCTCATTGCGTCCAACCTTTTTACCCTCGCGGACAACAGTTGTAGGACGAAGAAGTCCCTCGCTGTACATCCATTCGCCGTCAACCTTCTTGAATCCACCAATCTCATGATGGACATCGCGAATATTTTTCTGAGTATAGGTTGCCTCGAACTCGACGATTCCTTCATCATCATTCTCTCCACCCTTTTCAGTGCGAAGAATCTTGAGTCCATGCCATACACTCTTGTTAGACCAATCCTCTGTTGCCTTGCGGTCTATTTCAGCAATCTTTTCGCCAGATTCACAAGTGTTGATAATAAAATCAATATTGTGAACCACGTATGCTGTATAGCGGGCTCTCATCAATGCTTCTGCAGTCTTTGCTTTTTCTGCGCCACTCAAAATTGGAGAACAACACTCTCCATATGTTTTTCCACTGCCACATGGGCACTTGTCTGTTACTTTTACTTCGTTTTCCATAGTAGATAGATTATAACAATTTGATGAATGTGTTTCAACAAATTAATAAGCCCGTCCTTTCTCAAAAGCATCTGTCCAGGAGTATTCCTGAACCAACTTACCACAGCTTAAATTCTGATGCAAACTCCAGAACCTCTGGCTTTGTCATGGTTTCCGAATTGATTTCGACAATGTAGGATTTTGTCGCAAAATTAAAGCTCCACGGATTTGATTTTTGGACGGCGGCACCCATTCCCTTAATCAGGACAGAATCTGATTCATCAAAACCATTTTCGCGCTTGTATTTTCTGTAAGCGTCGGCCGCCACCACATCATATTCCATCTGATATACTGTCGCTGCAAGTTCTTTTCCATTCTGAGAATAACTGGAATCGGATTTGTAGTATCCAACAATGGACTTTGAAAATTCTGAATCAGGATTTTCGTCCGCGAAAGAGGAATCGACTCTTGTGAAAATACATTTCATAAAATCCCTGCTGTCATTTTCATCCGGAATGACAAAGAGCAATTTTGCCAGTGCAATATTCTCCACAGGAAACTTTTTTGTCATGGACATGGAAATAAAATCATTGAACTCTTCCTTTGAAAATCCTCTGGCAAAAATCAAAACGTAATTGGAACCATCCTGACTGTTGCCACAAAGAACCAGCTGTCCAAAAGGTTCAACAACAGAACACTTCATGTCGTCAGTTTCCAAAGAAAAACTTCCTTCCTCATAAACTCCGTCCATAAAAGTTGAAGCAAAAGTTTCAGCCTTGTTGTCAAAATAATCCTCATCAGATTTTGCCGTGACAACAATCAATGATTTTTTATAGAGCGCATCAGAATATTCTGCATATGCGGCTGCATGGATACTGGAGACAGAATCCCCAAAGAAATCCTCCAGCATGCATCCGGAAATATTTTTACCGGCCAAGGAAAGATTATCCAGATCGGCTACCTCAAAATAATCCATCCGGAAACCTTTGCACTCCGGAAGATTTTTCAAACACGCAATAACATTTTCAGAAAATTCTGTAGGGTTGCTTACATTTCCATTGTCATACGAAACCGGGCACAGATTTACAAAGGAATCATATCCGTTGAAATGATTTTTGTAATCCCTGAATTCTGCTACCTTTCCGCCATCCACTCCCGACTCTTTCAACTGAGCATTCAAGAGTTCCGCCTCAGTTTTTGATGAAAAGAAATCGGAATGCACATCAAAGTAAAATCCGTTTTCGTCGGAATATTTTTTCAGGACCACAGCTCTGATATTTTTTTCCAAAAGCCTGTCCCTTTCCGAAATTGCAGTCTCTAAATCTTTATACGAATTAATCAAAACCGAATATTGATTTTCAGAAAAATCAATTTCCACATCATTCTTGGAAAGATATAGTCTGTCCTTCTGTTCTGCGGATCTGGCAATTCGGAATCCTAAATCACGTCCTCTTATTTCAGGATACGAACTTGCACGATTTGTGTTGCGGCAGAAAATTTCTTCACTCTTAAACGAACCACCCTTGCGAACTTTTCTTCCACTTGCATTTTCGTTCATGCCATCAGGATTTGAGACACCATTTTCCTTGTAACGTCCATACCAGTCCCAGCACCATTCCCAGACATTTCCATTCATATCAAAAAGGCCAAGCCGGTTAGGATTTTTTGTTCCACAGTCATGGGATTTTCCACCGGAATTTTCTTGTGTCCATGCAACTGACTTTAAATCATCGGAACCGCTAAAAATTTTTCCCTCATCAAACGAGGCTTCCCTTGATGCATACTCCCATTCCGCCTCGGTAGGCAGCCGATATCCATTTGCATTTTTATTCCAGGAAATTTTTTTCCATTCCGATTTTATACTTTCATCTGAATTTAACCTGGGAACGCTTCCCCACTTTTCCGGATCCGTTTCTCCATTCAACGCATATACCGGTTCAAGTTCATTCAAAATACTAAGCCTGTTGCAAAAAACAATTGCATCGTACCAGCTAACCTCTTCCACAGGTCTGCCGTCGCCAAGGGACTGTGAAAAATTTTCGTTCATCACAGAAAAATATTCAGCCTGTGTAACTTCGGTAGATGAAATGTAAAACGAATCCAGCGAAACATTATGGACAGGCTTTTCATTCGCTTCCTGATTTTTCGCTCCCATCAAAAAAGTTCCGCCCGATACATAAACCATTTTGGAATCCACATTCTTTACGACAGAAACATTTTCTTCCACACGATCCAGTCCGTCATCAGAAATTGTTGCATCCATTTTCTGAGCAAAGACGGACACAATAGAAAAACATAAAACAGAATACAAAAAATATTTTCTTTTCATAAATCCACAAAACCCTATTTAAAATTCTGAACAACTTTTGCCAGTTGAACAGCAACTATTTTTTATACCACAGCTCAAGTCTTTCGCTTATTATATCGGATACCTGTTCCCCAATTTTTTCCATTCCCATCTGCTTCAAGGCCTTGACCATTTCGTTCCATCTGCCATCAAATTCTTCAGGCGGATTGATGATACATGACACCAAAGATTTTCGGACCAGATTATCCGCTTTCTCAATCTTTTCATTTATGTCTTTTGAAAACTGATATTGCCAAATCTGTCCATGGGCGGGTCTGTATAGTTCGTTGCTCTGGGGGAACAAATCTGTCCACGACTGGACTCCATAGGCCCTAAGGGTTTCCTTTTCCACCGGCAGATAGGAATTTATAATTCGCTCACGAGAGTTTTTTGTCATCCAGTCACCGCTCATATCTTTTGCGCCACTTCCACATTGGGGGAATGGATAGGTCCACTGTCCGACTCCTGTTTCCTGTTCATAGTCAGGATTGGAACTACATCTTCTCTGCTCCTTGTCCGGAATCATGCGCCGTCCATCAACGACAACATAGTTCGTATCTTCGATGCCCCAGTTCACAAGTATTTGAGCTTCCTCGGAACACATCCAATCCATAAACTTAAATGCACGGACCACATTCTTACATTCACTTGAAATGCTTATGCCCCAACCACCGGAAAAACCGTAATCAGTTAAAGAAGGGTCCATATATTTATCTGAATCGACAACAATTGGCAGATATGCATAAGTCCGTTCGCTCATCCCATCGGCAACCAGACTTTTGCACGCGCTTTCGAATTCCCAACCCGGACTTGCCAAACCTAAGACTATTCCGGATGCAATCTTTGCTCTCCAAACATCGTCGCTTTGAGTAAAGGACTCAGGATCCAAAAGTCCTTCGTTATACAATCCATTCAACCATCTATAGTACTGACTGATTTCTGGATTCAAAAATTTATATTCCGCTTTATGAGTTTTTTTATCCACCAGCCATTGACCATCATCAGGATAACCAATTACAAGATTACTTGTATTGCTAAGTCCGACAAGCCAATGCCAGTCATTTGTCAGAAGGGAAAGTCCCAAAGTCTTTTTCCCACCAATGGTTGGATGTTTTTTGATATAGGCCCGCAAAACTTCGGAAAAATCTTCAAGGGTATGTATCCGCGGATACATCAGTTCCTTCAAAACTGCGTGCTGAATCTGCAGACTTCCGGCGGTTTCGTTTATAGCTTTTTTTATTTCATAAGTTCCAAAAGTGTAAATGTGTCCATCCGGATTTTTGAGCTTAACCAACTGATCCCCATACAAAGCCTTAAAATTGCTTCCATATTCTTCAATCAAATTGATATGTTCACCGCTTGGCGAAACCCAATCATCCAGCGCAACAACAGCACCGGAATCAATCAGCAGGGAGAGTTCACTTTTGGCATAAATCAAATCCGGATATCTGTCCGACGCAATCATCATTGGGATATCATTAATCGTTGACGACTTTGCAGGAATCACTTCCAATGTCACTCCGGTCTTTGCAGTTATTTCCTTTGCAACTGGATCAGTGAATGGAATATATGATGACAAATCGCCATTGTAAAAGGAAAGAGTTATAGGATTCTGTCCATGAGGTTCAATCTTGTCGGAATCTTCCTTGCAGGACATAAAATTCGTGCAGATATATGCAGCCCCAACAGAACAGACAATTCCTATTTTTAGAAAATCCTTGAATGAAACTTTCTTTTTCAACTTTCCTGATTCTCCTGATCACCCAATTTTGAACTTTTAAATTCCTTCGGAGTCATATTTGTATGCTTCTTAAACTTCAGATAAAAATAATCTGTGTTGCTATATCCAACCAATTTTGATATCTCATAAATCTTAAGGGCACTTGTCGTCAACAATTTTTTTGCCTCTTCAATTCGGATAATATCAACATAGGTATTGAACGGTACGCCAGTGTATTCACGGAATTTTTTTCCAAGATAGGCACTGTTACAATTGAAAAGATTTCCAAGCATTTCCAATTTTAAATCCGTATTGAAATTTACCTTAACATATTGAATCACTTTAAGAATTGTTGAATTGGCAGTGTTTGAAGTGAATGATTCCGCAAGTCCCAAAGTAAAATCCCGGACTATATTTATCATTTCATCAAAATAATTCTGCGTATAGATAAGGTTCACCAGGTCCAACGCAGGAACGGTTTCCAACTCTTTTTCTGGATGCTTTGCCCTGATTGCATTTTGCGTTTCAACAATGAATGCCATGCACATCTTTTTTATAAGATCCACAGAAAGCGAACTCCGTTTCAGCCACTGGGTCTGGGCATCCAATGTTGCATGAATTTTCTGAAGTTCATAGATTTCAATATATTTAATCAATTCTGGAATGCACTGGAAAAACTGTTTTTCATTGACATTTGAAAAATGGGACTCCATTCGAATCATGGCATCCTCATCGTTCTGGACATCAACAGATGTAACATAAGGTCTATCGGAAAAGAAGAACAGCTGATTATATATCTTTCTTGCCTGATTGTAACTGTTAAGAGCACCCTGCAATCCTTCCTGAGTTTCCCCAACTGCAACAAGGGAACCTTCTTTGTTACTTTGCAGTCTACTGCAAAATCGACGAAGATGCCGGATGATTGATTCTTCGCTTTCATTTTTGAAAATAATAATGTGCGCAGGTTCCATCGTAAAATCCAGATGATTTGTGTAAACAAAATTTTCAGCGACGGCAACTTTCAAGGCCTGCATCTGACCGGAGCATCCACACAGTTCCGGTGAAATTATAAGGACCTTATATTTGTCATTATTATCTTCGTCCGGTTCAAAGGCATCATCAACCGCACCGAACAAAAACATTTGAGAAAACTTGTGCTCAATTTCCAAACTCTTTGCATTGCTGCGCAACGTATTGACTTCAGATTCATTGTGAATTTCCTGGGCAATGCTTTTTATTTTTTCTTCAAGCAAATCCTCGTCCACAGGCTTTACGATATATCCTTTCGCGCCATAATTGAGAGCCTTTTGCGCATAATCAAAATCGCTGTATCCCGACAGAATCAAAAAGTTTGGATGGCTTGGATACAAGGATGGATTGTCATGGATTTCCTTTAGAACATCTATACCGGTTTTTCCAGGCATATTTATATCCAGCATTACAATCGCAGGCTGCAGGTTAGCTATTTTTTCAAGGACATCCTCTCCATTGGAAGCCTCTCCACAGATTTCACATCCAAGGCGTTCCCAATCGATTATATTTTTTAATCCTTTTCTAACAATTTCTTCGTCATCGGCAATCAAAACTTTTAAAGGACGTTTAGACATTCTTCACCTCACATTTTCCCATCAAAGAGACTTTTGGAATTCTCATTGTAACTTCCGTTCCAACATCCAGTTGACTTTCTATATCAATTCCGTATTTCTTTCCGTAAAATAATTTGATTCGTTGGTTGACATTTACCATTCCAATTGAATTCATGAAATTTTCGACAGAACCAACGGTCAATCTTTCTCTTAACTGCGCAAGTTTTTCTTCAGACATTCCGCATCCGTTGTCCTGGATTTTTATAATCAGATTATCATCTTTATCAGAATCAATTGTTATGCAGATGAAACCACCCGGCCGTCTGTCCTCAAGTCCATGCGAGAAAGAATTTTCAACAAGGGGCTGCACCAAAAGAGGAAGTATTCCCACGTCATCAACATTGCACATGTAAATGATATCATAAGAAACTCTATCTGCAAACCTCAAATGCTGTATATCAAGATAGTTGCTGATTGCTTCCATTTCTGTAGTCAAAGGAACAGGTTTATCAGTTGCATCAAGATTATGCCTGAGGATTTTTGCCAGCAGCTTTATAGTTTTTGCAACCTCCCTGTTTCCATCCGCCAGCGCCTGCATCCGGATTGTTTCCAGCGTATTAAAAAGGAAATGAGGATTAATCTGATTTGCAAGCATTTTAAAACGTATATCATTTTGACGGGCAAGCAGCTGTTCCTGATTTATCTTATGCTGATAAACTTCATCAATCAAAGTCTTTATGTTGTTTGACGTCGTTGAAAGGGCATCATAAATTTCAACAAACTCGTCCGTTCCTTCAAGCTGTGGTCCCAGCTCAAAATTATTTTGAACAACCTTTTTGATTTCACCATTAACGTAATTAACGCGCTGTGAAAAATAGTTCGAGAAAATGAAAATCATTCCCAACGAAATCATTGAACCCAAAATCATAATCAGCGCGCAAACCATGATTGCAACAATCATTGATTTGAACATCTGTTTTTTTGGAATGATTGAAGTTAAAACTATTGAACCCCGGTCACTTGTAAGTCCGGACATAAGGACCAATGCATTCGAGTTATTCCATTCCGCATCAGTGACAAGAGTTTTATCCCGCTCAAGATTAACATTAACGAGCATTGGCCTACGAACATCAGGCAGATTTACAGAAGAAAATTCGATTCTACCATTAACGACAACGAAGGTTTCATTTTCATGTTTAGACAAAAGCTTATTTATTTTTTCTGTGTCCAAATAGATAACAAGGACCCCTAAAAACTTTCCATCAAGTTTTCTGAAAACTCCCCTGGTCAATGACAGCATCCTTTTTCTTGTGATATTGTCGTTCTTCATCTGCCAGGTAATTTTTCCTGCAGCGTTCCGGGCATTCTTATACCAAGTTGTCGTCCTGATATCTTCGTCCGTTTTCATAAAATACGAATTGTCCAGAAGGGTTTTATTTTCTGTATAATATCTAAAGCTGTAGATATCTGAACTGGCGTGAAGGAAGTCATCCAAAAAATCCAGTTCCAGATAACGGTCATAGACTTCCTGTGCAGATTTAAACGTCCGTCCTATCGTATCCTGGACGGTCCTGTTGATATAAAGAGAATCACTTAGTTCTTCGGCGCTCTGTATCATATCCTGAATCAAGGATGAAGTATGCGCAATAGATGTCTGGGCCTGCTCTATTTGCCAGCCTTTTAATCTTCCATAGAACCATGCAAACAGACAGATTGTTATAATCAATGTAGGCAAAAGAAAGGCCACTGAATAGATTACCAGCAGCTTTTGTTTCATCCGCAAATGATTTAATATTGTTTTTATATGTCCATATAATATATTTTTCATCGCTTAAAGTTGGGCCATGCCTGAAAATCAAACATGGCGCCCGGCTGTTCTTAGGATTTTAAAGAATTTCAAAGTTGTCTCTAAAAATTGCAAACTTTAGAAACCCCATTAAATTTTTGCAATTTGAGCCAACATTTCGGCAGTTTTTTCTACACCCAGCATGGAACTGTTAATCAGCAGGTCATAATGGTCCCTTTTTCCCCAGGTCCGTTCCGTAAACGTATTGTAATGATTTGCCCGTCTTTTATCCAAACTTCTTATTTCCTTTTCGGCATTCTTTGGATCCAGTCCCTTTTGCTCGATGGCGCGTTTTACCTTATCCTCCATAGGGGCATAGATAAAGACATTCAACAAATCATCCTTTTCGATTTTATCCGAATGACGCAGAATATAATCCGAACAGCGGCCTACAATAACACAGGGGCCTTTTTCCGCCAGCTCAATAATCACTTTACGTTGAGCATTAAAAACCTGGTCAGCCAAAGGCAAGGTAGGTGCGGCCCCCATGGAACTTGATATTCCTGTTGAACTGGACGCCGCATAAGAGGAACCCAGCAAAAGGTTGTACAACCATCCTGATGACAAATTTTGTTCCGTGGTCCTTACAAACTCAGGCGAAAATCCAGATTTTTGCGCCGTCATATCAATAATTTCGCTATCGTAAAAACTATATCCCAAAAGGTCAGCCAATTTTTTTCCTATCGAATGTCCACCGCTACCGTACTCACGACTTATTGTAATAATTTTTTTCATGCTGCACCCCTTTTTATTTGGCAAAAGGCATCCCTAAAATTTTAATCTTTTAGAGCCCCCCTAAAAATAATTGACCGACACAAAGTGTTCGTTTTCTAAAAACATCGGTCCCAGAAACTTCACGAACGGTTCCTTAATTATACCACTATTTTTGATTTTATGGAAAAAATTTAAGCAAGATGTTTTCCAATTTCCTGATAAAAAAAGGCGTTCAAGTACAACTCAAACGCCTTGTCCATTGCTTAAGAAACTTAAAACTCTGCTGAAAAATAATACGCTTTACTTAAAACATCATCTTTAGCCACAACATGCGAAATGATGCCCCAGCCATCAAAAGTTCCTGCCAGCAAATCTATATTCTTTATAACGATACTTACATATATATCATTCTTCTGGGCCTTATTCGTAACATGGGCAACCGCGAAACGGTACATCTGCATCTCCTCCTCCGACATGTTGTCCATATCTATTTGGGAGAAATTCGAGAAACTGCTTGAAAAACCTATTATCTGATAAATTGTCTGTTCCTCAAAAATCTGTGATTTCATTGCATCTTCATAGACACTTCTAGGAACATTATTAAAATATATAAAAACCGATGAATCTTCATCATAAGCAAACGCAGATGCATATCCAACAATCAGGAGGATAACAAAAACAAAACCTTTCCTCAATTTGTTCATCAAAAGCTCCAATATATAAGTTTATATCACACAAACCTATAAACAAACTTAAGGGGACTCCTAAAAATTGCAATTTTTAGAAGTAACTTTAAAACTAAAAAAAATTATACCGAAAATGACAAACCCTGACGTAAAAAGTCCAAGGAATTTAATCCACCATCACGAATAAACCGACAGCCACAACTTTTCGCGTGATTATGGAACAAAAAACACAAAAAAAATAACCTCTAAAAAGCGGCTAATCTTCCAGAGGTTATTTTTTATCAATAAGATATTTACTTATCTGACCATCGCGCCATAAGAGAACATGACATGCTCTACATCTTTTGAGCTGATGTAGTGTGAAACGACCAGGCGTCCACCAAAGAACTGTTCAACTTCATCCACTTCAACGAGGACAAACGTAACGAAAACATCGTTCTTTTTTGCTTTCTTTGCAATCATTCCATCTGCAATCAATTCCAACAGCTCTTCATCTTCATCGTCTATTTGATCAACATCAATCAAACCCATGCTTGTTACAGCAAATTCATCAGTTCTCATTTCGGTAATCATTTCGTCAATGAATTCATCGATAGCATCCTGGTCACCAAACAACTGTTCAAATTCTTTGCGGGATACATTATCAATCTTTTCCATTTCGATAATGTTGCTGCTATCAAAAGCAAAAGCCGCAGCACAACTTGCAATCAAAACAACTGCAGCTACCAAAAATTTCTTTAACATTTTCATAAAATCCTCCAGATTATTTTTAGAATTTTCAAACTTGCCTCCAAAAATTACAATTTTTAGAGGCTCCATCTATTATTCCACAAGTTAAAAACTTTTAATGCCTAAAAAGTTACAAAATTATCAATGTACATACAGGGTAAAACCATAGACAGCATGCAATATATCATTTTTATTATTGAAATGAGATAGCACAAACAATCCACCGACTTCGCACGTATACTCATCCGCTGAAACTATTGCAATTGTCATAAAGACATTGTTCTTTTTTGCAGTTTTTGAAATAGCTTTTTCAATATATTCACAGGCATCTTCAATAGTATCATCAACATCCGATTCAGAAATCTGAACGAAATCTATCAACTCACAAGAATCCCCTGCATACTCCATGAGCAACTCTGAAATGTCCTCGTCATTAACGATTTCTTCAAAATCACCACGAAGACACATGTCATCAATTTTGCTGATGTCAACACCCTCTGAATCAATTGCAAAGGCTGAAAAACATCCAACTGACAGTGCAATAACCAGAGCCATAATTTTTTTTGCAAGTCTCATAAAACCCTCCGGATTTATATATTTTTTTTAACTCAACTCTAATTTTTTTAGAGCCGCACTTAACAGTATAATATATGGATATAATTATCAATCATTTTTTTTATAGCTTACCGAAATATGTTACAAATCCTTTAGATGGAACCGAAGGTTGCGACAGTCCCCTCTGGCGGAATTGAATACGGTGCAAAAAAAATCCCGATAACCAGTTGGCTACCGGGATATATTTTCAAAAAAACGGACTATTCAATGTTTCTCATGTCAGCGATGTCAGCATCATAGTCAACACCTTCGACATCGAATCCATTAATAATCAGGAAGTCATGGCGCAGTCCATCCAAATCAACAGTCTGTGCAACATTTTCTTCAGTAACGGTTGGCATAATCTTGTCAACTTCTTCCTGAACCTTTGGATCCATTTCCCAATCGTCAATACGGATTCTGTTTTCTGAATCAACAGGAACAGCTCCAGGACCATTGTTTTCGCCAGTGTAGAGACGTTCCGCAAACAGACGCTCCATCTGCTCGATACAACCTTCGTGTGTACCCTGTTTTTTCATAATCTTAAACAGAACACCAAGGTACAAAGAAATGATTGGGATAACAGCTGAAGAACGGGTAACAAGTCCCTTGTTTACGCTAACATATGCAGCACCGCCCAAAGCCTTGAGGGATTCATTGATTGTTCCGGCTCTCTTTTCCAAATCCTTCTTTGCTTCACCGATTGTACCGTCGCGGTAGATTGCATGGCTCAAAGCTGGTCCAATATATGAATAAGCAACTGTACGGCATCCGTCTGCAAGGACATCAGCTTCCTTCATCTGCTTCATCCATCTTTCCCAGTCTTCTCCACCCATAACCTTTACAGTGTTTGGAATATCATCTCCCTCGGCAGGATCTGTGCTGGCCTGAGTGATTTTACCGGTCATCATATCCAAAGCGGCACCTGCATAAACAGAACCGATTGGCTTAATAACGGACTTGTACAAAACCTGTGTGTCAGGATCTGTGCGGACAGGACTTGCAAGGCTGTAGATAACCAGGTCAAACTTTACGCCCCATTCCTTTGCAAGAGCAATGACATTTTTGCGGGTCTCATCACTGAAAGCATCAGCATTCAAAGTCACTGATTTAAGACCGGCAGCAGCAGCCTCCTTGTCAAACTCAAGGTTGTTATACCAGCCAGGGGTTCCATATTTTTTTTCGGTAGCCTCTTTTTCAAATGATACACCGATTGTATCTGCACCGTACTCAAAGGCGGCACTTATACGGCTGGCAAGTCCATATCCTGTGGAACAACCAAGAACCAAAACAGTCTTAGGGGCCTTTCCACCTTCGGCAACAGTTT
Organism: Treponema sp.; assembly: GCA_045643225.1. Taxonomy (GTDB): domain Bacteria; phylum Spirochaetota; class Spirochaetia; order Treponematales; family Treponemataceae; genus Treponema_D. The sequence continues at coordinate 23,403 of JAZUKJ010000024.1, forward strand.
TTACACCGCGCTTTACCTTCTGCTCTTTTACGTAGGCAATCTGACGTGCTGTGTCCTTTGCACATCCAATTGGATGTGCGTTAATGCAGATATTACTGCGGATCATTGGCTTAACAACCATGGTTTTCTCCTATAAATTAAAATATTGTATTTAGCTGTTTCTAATATAATTATGGGCATCTCTAAAAATTGCAATTTTTAGAGACTCCCTTATGTTTTATACATTTTGACACTTTTCGTCAATTTGTCAAAATGCCAGTGCCCGATACAAAATCTCGCAATTCTCTTGCCGCAGATGTCTAGTAATGCATCTGATATATAACAAAGAAATGAAGAATACTACCGGCCAAAGCAAAAATATGGAAAATACTGTGAGTCCACTTATATTGTCCAAATCCTGCAAAGAATCCTCCAATTGTATAGGCTATGGAACCACACAGAAGGAAGATTTTATTAATCACCAGATCGCCTGCCCCGAACTTATAGAAGAACGCCGTCAGCAACCATCCTATAAGAACATACGAAAGAGCCGCCCAATCTTTTAGCTTGGCACCAAAAACAGAGTATACTGATATAAGAGCTGCAAGGACTCCCCATGTGATTGAAAGTGGCAGCACAAAATTATCGCCATAGTAGGCAAAAATTAATGGAGTGCAGGAGCCTCCAATCAACAGATAGACAGCATCGTGGTCAAGAATTGCAAACACCTTTCGAGCCATGTGGGGGGTCAAGGCATGATACAAAGTGGACATCACGTACATCAAAAACAACGTCGAACCAAAAATCGAATATCCGCTCACCATCAGGGCCTGCTTTGTTCCCTGAAAATAAATAACCGCCCGAATCACCAGAAGGACCAGCGCCGCAACGCTTAATCCAGCACCGACACCGTGGCTTATGGAATTGAATATATCTTCGCCCAAGGTATACAGTCTTGGCTGCCTTGAATTATATGCCATACGGGCGTTCTGTTTTTGAATCCTGATAGCCTTTTTACGTTCTTTCTCGTCAATACGCGCCTTTACCTGCTCAGGATTTTCAGCGTACATCAAGTTCAGTTCCTTGATTTTTTCTTTAGTCTGAGCCTTTAAGGTCTTTATGGCGGCCTTCTTTTTTGCCGCGTAAGATTTTCTTCTGATTTTCGCCGAAATATCAGCCATAAAACCCGCCTTCATTTATGGCATCCCTAGAAACTGCAATCTTTAGAGATGCCATTCAGTATAATACGGAATTACAAATCCACTAAATTATGACACATAATTTCACTTTGTAAAGCCAATTCTATTTTACTTCAACCCGTTCAATATGAGCGCCAAGAGACTTCAATCTTTCAACAAGATTTTCATATCCCCGTTCAATCTGGTATACATTGCTGATTACGCTTTCCCCGTGGGCAGCCATGGCAGCTATAACCATTGCCATTCCAGCCCGGACATCAGGAGAAACCAGATGCTCCCCGTGAAGAACACTAGGTCCTGTAACCACGGCACGATGAGGGTCACACAAAGTGATTCTGGCTCCCATGTTCAGGAGCTTATCAACAAAGAACATACGGCTTTCGAACATCTTTTCAAAAATCAAGACGGTTCCTTCAACCTGGGTAGCAACAACCGTCATGATTGAAGTCAAATCCGGCGGGAATCCTGGCCACGGACTGTCATCAATCTTTGGAACCATACCTCCAAGGTCTGTATTGACCCTCATCTCCTGTCCCGCCGATACAGTAAGTTCATCCCCGTCTATATCCCAACGGATTCCCAGCTTTCCAAACGAAATCTTGAGAGGTCTCATGTCTTTTGGATTCACACCCTTGATTGTTATGGATCCCCTTGTGGCAGCCGCAAGACCAATGAATGAACCGATTTCCATAAAGTCAGGCCCAATCGTAAAATCTGCGCCGTGAAGTTCCGGGACACCGTTGATTGTTAAAATATTTGACCCGATTCCCTGTATGTCGGCGCCCATTGCGTTCAACATGTTACACAAATCCTGGACATGTGGCTCGGAGGCGGCATTTGTTATCTCGGTCCTTCCTTCAGCAACCACCGCAGCCATAAGTGCATTTTCGGTAGCGGTAACGGAGGTTTCATCCAGGAAGATTTCTGTACCCACAAGCTTGTTTGCAGTGAATTCAAATTTTCCGGAAGTAGTTACCCTTGCTCCAAGTTCCGTCAAAGCCAGGAAATGGGAATCAAGCCGTCTGCGTCCAATTACATCCCCTCCCGGTGGCAGCATAACAGCCTTTCCGCAGCGGGCAATAAGAGGACCCGCAAAAAGGATGGACGCACGTATTTTTTTACCCAGTTCATGAGGGATAGAATTTCCTTTCAGTTCGGCAGCATTAAAACGCCAAACATGGCTCTCCATCTTTTCTGCCTTAACACCCATAGACTGGAGAATCTGAATCATAACATTTGTATCTTCGATTTCCGGAATGTTCCTAAGAATAACGTCCTCCTTTGAAAGAAGAACGGCCGCGATACAAGGAAGCGCAGCATTTTTGTTTCCACTTGCCTGGATGGTTCCTTTGATAGGAATTCCACCTTCTACATGATATTCGTACATTTTTCTACATTGGGTTTTCCCCAAATCCCCTTTTATTTTTTTTCAGAGCCAGGCCCTATTGATTTTGTGGCACGGGGCCACCGATTTTTCCTTTTGCGAATCTCCAAAAACAGATATTTTTAGAGACAACCATTTTTATGATTCACACCATTTGATTGCCAGCTGAATCAGGACTTCCGTGGCATAAATCATTTGGCTGAAACTTGCCCATTCGCTTCTGGAATGGAAATTGTGTCCGCCGGTAAAAATATTTGGCGTTGGGATTCCCATTTCCGTCAGCCTTGAACCATCAGTTCCTCCCCTGATTGGAACAAAAACCGCCTGAACGCCTGCTTCGGAATAGGCGGCAACCAGATTTTCCACCACCTGGGGATGCCCATCAAGGACTCCCTTCATATTCAGATACTGCTGGACATGGCTCACCTGAACCTTTCCACCAAAGCTTGCAGCCACAGCCTGAGCCAGCTGTTCAACCAGGGACTTCCTTTTTTCCATGCCAGACATATCAAAATCCCTAAGCAGCAAACTGACAGTGGCAGATTCAACGGCCCCTTCAATATTCATAGGAGCAAAAAATCCTTGCCTTCCGTCAGTCGTTTCCGGTCTCTGGGTATGTGGTAATGACTGAACGAACGCCGATGCCATGGACACTGCGTTAACAAAATCCGGACGGGCATTCCCAGTATGAATGGAATTTCCGGTAAACACAACATCGCTTCGGAAGGCATTAAAACATTCCGTCTCCAGTTCACCAAGATGGCCCCCGTCAACTGTATACGCAAACCTTGATTTAAGCAAATCCAACGGAACATGGTCCATTCCGTGACCAGTCTCCTCATCCGGAGAAAAAATTACTTCAATCTGGCCATGAGGAACTTCAGGATGATTTACCAAAAATTCCAGGGTGGTCATTATTTCAGCGACACCGGCTTTGTCGTCAGCGCCCAAAAGCGTCGTACCGTCGCTGGTTATTATGGTATCCCCCTGCTGCCCCGCAAAAAACAAATCCTTATCCCTGGCTGGATCCAAAACATTCCCGTAAGGCAACGTAATTGGAGAACCGTCATAGTCTTTGTGCACCATAGGCTTTACATTCAGGCCGGAAACTTCTTCAACAGTATCAATGTGGGCCAGCAAACAAAAACTCGGCACATTTTCTTTTCCAGGAGAGGCTTTCAGCCGGCCATAAGTGTAACAATACTCGGAAGTCTGGACGTCCTCCAGTCCAAGAGCCTTAAGCTCCTGATTCAAAATGGACGCCATGTCCCTTTGCTGCAATGTGCTAGGCATAACCCCGTTGTCAGCCTGGACGGAATCACTCTGGGAATAAGTCTTTACGTATTTCAAAAACCGTTCCATAAGCGAAGAGGCATATACTGTATCAAATATGTTTTCCGAAATATTGGTCATATTCTATAGAATACAGTAAGAATGTATTTTTTTAAATAGGGGGGTAGATTTTTGTAAAAAACAGTTTGCGGCAAGTCAAAACTTTCCAATTCCCCAAGTTTTATTGTTTTTCGCCAAACGAAAATACGTTCCCTCTGGCAAACAAGGATTAAAACTCGCAGGCATATCTAAAAATTATTTTTTTGATATGTCCTTAAATATGACCTATAATATTATAGAGAGGTCCAGAGCCTTTTCAAAACAATCTTTTCAGGAGGTTTCCTATGGCAGATAGAGAACAAATTATTGAAGAATATGAACTCACTAATTTGACAAAAGCGGTATCGGAGGTTTGCGGTCATGTGAACAACAGACTCAAATCATATCTCACAGTGGGAATAAGGGAAAAACAACAGCTTGCACAACTGTATCTCGAGAACCTGAAAAACCCGGAAGAAAGTAAAATCAACCCAAAGGAAATTCTTGGACCGGTGGAGGCAATCCTTGCTGAAAACGGTTTCCCGTCCGATGAAATCAATCAGGAAATCATTTTCCTTGCAGAAAATCTGAATCCAGATTCACCGCTCCTTAAAAATTTTGAAAAATCAAATCCTGTGTTGGCAAAAATGTACTCCAACTGCATAATTCTTGACGTACTGCAAACTTTAAGCGGTGAGGAAATCTGCAATATCATAAAACAGACCAACTCCACCACACTGGGAAAAGCAATGAAAATTGCAAAAAAAGAAACACTCGACAAAGTTTTGGAAGCTCTCCCCAAAAAGGATGCCACAATGCTTGAAGAGGACCTGGAATACATGGGCCCCGTAACAAAAAAGAGTGCCCTTGATGCCGCAAAGGAACTGTCCGCAGAAATAAGAAAGTCCCTCAAAACCAAGGCCGATGAATCCACCCTGAAAGCCGGAATTGATTCAATCAACCAAAAGACTTCCCAGTGCCTTGAAAACTACATAAGCGAAGGATACCTCAAACAGGTTTCCCTGCTGCTCAAATACCTGGAAACCACCGACGGTGATTCGTCAAAAACAGTTCTGGAAACTTTCTCCGGCGACGAGAAAAAAATTATCCAGTCCTTCGGCTGTCCCGAAGCAATCGATACAAAAAAAATTGCAGCACAAATCATGACTTCCAAAGAGTCCCCGCTTGTTGATTTGTCCATCGCCCAGATTCAATCAAGGATAGGCTATCTCCCAAAAGCAATTAACCAGATTGAAAAAAATCCTGTCGCCAGGGATTTCATTCTTGAATCAACCGTAAGCTTCAATGACCTTCTCAAAATCAGCGACCGGGATACGCAGAAAGTCCTTAGGGAAATCGATTCGGACGATTGTGTCATCGCCCTTAAATATGCTGATCCGGAAATCAAGGAAAAGATTTTCAGAAACATGAGCAAAAGGCAGGCCGACATTATTGAAGATGAAATCAATTCCAGCAAGGCCACAATCATTGACAGCATGAACAGGCAGGCCAAAATCTGTCAGATAATAAAAATTTTACAGGCCAAGGACAACCTGGTAATAATCAGGGATGGCGGTGAATATATCTAGCTCCAAAAAGGCAATGGCTGTCCATATAATCTGGTCAACCAAAAGGCAGACCCATGCATTCCCGAAAAATGTATGGGTCCGTTTTTTATGGCAAACCTAAATTAACCCACCATACGTCCGTAAAAAAAAGGAGGCAAAGGCCTTGCCATCTTGTTATACCACCTAGAATTCGGCTATAATATGGTACTATGGCCAGTAATATCATTTATACACTTTTAAAGTTTTATTCCACAAAGCAAAGGACTCCAGTCATTGACCAAGGAGAATTTGTCGACTATCTGAGGCGTTACGCTCAGCACCATGAAGAAGAAGCCCCAGAATTAAACACCTTTATAAATTCAAGTGACGCATTGCAAAATGAGCTGGAATCTCTGTCTATAAAGCACTCAGTATCATTGAGCACCCAGGCTGGAAAGCAGTTTATTGTTGTCATTTCATACATAATTGATGAGTGTACCCAGCTTTATGAAGAGATGGAAAGAAACTACTCAAGGCCATTCCCAAATATAAATGACCTTCCAAAGCACGTCTCTTCTGACATAGCCATAAAAGAACAGGCAACGGACATAATTTTCAAAATGCTCGACGGAAAGATTGATACATCAGAAAGAAACCTGTACTGCATCACATTTGGAAAAGGTGTCCCAGGTCTCCTTATGCCATCAAACGTTTCAATCCACGATGTCATTGCCATCTGTCTCAAAAAACTTCAGGATATGTTACGCAAGGGTGATTCCCATGATTATTTCCAGAAAAAAATAAATGGAGCAAACCCGGGAAAAGAGATTTCCATTAAAAACTTTTTTTCTTCACTTCTTGGTAAGCCTGAGGAAACCTGGATTGCCCTAAAAACTAGCGGGGACTCTTTCTATTACTGGAACCAGCTATGTTATTTTATCCGCCAGGACTGTATAAAAATGAAGGACCTCAACGCAGAGGACATAAACGTTCTCCAGACAATCGGAGTCATTGAGGTCGCGGCTTCGTACTACAAAAATATTGCATCCGAAAAAGTATTAAAGGAAGCTGCCTTCAAGATTCTTGATGAACAGTTGGTCCAGCCTCCATATTACTTCACCATGGATGAGATTGCCTGTTTTAAGGACCAGAACGGAACCCTTCTTATCACAAAATATTCCGAGGAAGATTTGCATGAGCATATTCAAGGTCTCACGTCCTATTCAAAGACCTCTGATTTGCCACCTCTTCTGGTTTTCAAGGAATCTGAGGCAAGATCATATTTTATTGTAAAGGAAAGCGTAATACCTTTCATCGTCCGTCAGTGCAACGACACACGCGAACTGATTCATGAAAGCCTTAGCAAATCATGGTTCAAATACATGGAGAACTATGAAATTCTTCCGGAAATGAAAGAGCAGCCAGCCTTTGAGCGTTGTCTTGAACGTGAACTTAAGGCCTGCGCCCCTGTTTTCTATTCCCTGCTGAACGCGTCTTTCCTGCCGCTGGTCAACAATGATACTCACGGAAAAATTGTTCTGTTCAGGGATGGAGTCATGGTCCCTTACAGCGAGCTTTTGATGTTAAGAAGAGGAGAAATCTACAACAACGCTAGAGCAAAACTCCCATTCTGGTACACAATGCCTATAATTTCATGGATTCTTTCAGCAATCCACAGAAAGTCAAAGAGCCAGAGAAAGAAGGATTCCGAAAAATCCGCGACAGCCAGTCTGATTAGTGAAGAAAAGGCCGCCGCTGATGAAAGACAGGACAAGCTTGATGCAAAGGATTCCCTTGATCCAAAGATGAGCCGCAAGAAGGAAATACGTAGGGCAGCCACAAATGTTGAAGCCCAGATTGTTCCTGCGACCAGCACCATTGACCGCGAACTGGAATCCTACATGCATGAATGGAATGACCGTATCAGCAAGAAGGCCCATGATGATTTGATTGAAGATATCAACACCCTCATCCGCGATTACACCCGCAGAACACTGAGGACAATAAAGTCGGAAGCCATAACCCGTGACAGGATTTCAACACTGGCCGCCGCACTCGTTGATACCCCTTCATTGATGAAAATAAAGAACCACCCGGCATTGAAACGCTATGTGGAACTTTACATGGTCAAGCTGATTAAAAATATTCCATAATATTTTTGCTAAAACTTTTATAAAACATTTCAATGTTTTTAAAGACTACAGAATCAAAACGAATCAAGCCTCTAAGAACAGTTTGTTTTTAGGGGCTTTTAATTTATGAAAGAGGAAATAAAATGCTTGCAAAACGATTAGAAAATCTACACCCGTATGTTCCAGGTGAACAACCAAAGGACAGAGTATATATAAAGTTAAACGCCAATGAAAATCCATATCCACCGCACAAGGCTGTGGCCCAGGCAATAAAGGATGCAGTCGATTCAGATGTTGACAAAATTGGGCTGTACCCTGACCCTGATTCAACAAGTTTGCGTCAGTCCATTGCCGATATGCTGAACTCAACCGGCGGCGTATTCTGCAATACAAAAATTGATGGAGAAAAATGCACCCCATCCGACGCTGACAAAATTCCTTTCACAGTTACCCCGGAAATGATTTTTTGCGGAAACGGTAGCGACGAAGTTTTGAGTTTTGTTTTCTACACTTTCTTTGACAGTGACAGACCTTTGGTTTTGCCGGAATTCACATACAGTTTCTATCCAGTTTACTGCGGATATTACAACATTCCGATGAACACAATTCCGCTGAAAAAGGACTGGACCTTGGACAAAGAAAAAATGTTGGCGGAAGCAAACGCAACCAACAGCTCAATCATTTTCGCAAATCCAAACGCACCGACAGGAATTTCCATAAGCAGAGCTGAAGTTGCCGACATGATTCGCAAAGCACCAAAGGACAGAATTTTTGTGGTAGACGAAGCCTACTGTGATTTCGGAGGAGAAAGCTGCATTCCATTACTGGCAGAATTTGACAATCTGGTTATAGTTCGCACTTTCAGCAAAAGTCTTTCATTTGCAGGCATGAGACTTGGTTATGTCGTTTCATCACCGAAACTGGTTAACGCAATTTTCACAGTCAAAAATTCTTTCAACCACTTCCCTGTTGATTTTGTCACCCAAAAAGCGGCCTCCGCTTCATGCCAGCAGGCTTGGTACTATGCTGAAAATGCAAAAAAAGTTGCAGCAGAAAGAGAGTCCTTCACAAACTTCCTCAAAGAAAGGGGCTGGTTTGTTATCGACAGCAAAACAAATTTCGTGTTCGCAAAAAAGGATGGACTTTCCGGAGATCAAATCTATCAGGCTGTAAAAAAAGCTGGAATATTGATTCGCCTGTTCTCCACACCGGGAATTGAAAACTTTGTCAGAATCACAATCGGTACGGCAGAACAAATGTCCATGCTGAAAAAAGTTATGGAGTGTAAGATAAAAGCTACTAAAATGGCGTAGCTTTTATCTACTTGAAGTTTGCGTTGCAAACTTTCTTATCAACTGCACATCCTCATTACATTGCGGATGTGCGTAAAAAGTCAATTTCAAAAATTGATATTTTTTTCATTGACTTTTTATAGGAGTGTAAGATAAAAGCTACTAAAATGGTGTAGCTTTTATCTAGGGCATCTTTTATAGATGCCTCCAAGTTTGCGTTGCAAACTTTCTTATCAACTGCACATCCTCATTGCATTGTGGATGTGCGTAAAAAGTCAATTTCGAAAATTGATATTTTCTCATTGACTTTTTATG
>JAZUKJ010000025.1:0-3394 GCA_045643225.1 Treponema sp.
GTCGCGCGAGTTTTGATAAAAACTCGTTGATGGAACCTCTAGGTTCCATCAGGGTCTGTCCCCTTTGTTCAAAGATTTTACGTTAGTAAAATCCAATCCGCGTGGCAATATAAAAAAAACAGTTGTTCTTTAGGAAATCAAAATTGCCCATAATAATTTCAAATTCTGCTTTTTATCTCCAGCGCAGTTTTCACCGCGAACTTGAGAAATTGCCACACGGATTCGAGCCGACTAACGTCGTCTTTTTAAACTATAATAACGCTCAAATTTTCATGCATTTGCAGAAAAAGAGGTCCGTCCCCTCTGTCCACCAATCCGTCGGGCGAGTTTTTGAAGAAAACTCGTAGATGGAACCGCAAGGTTCCATCGAGGTCTCTCCCCTCTAACCATTTTCATATAATTAGCCGAATTTTTAATTATGAAAGAAATATTTATAGGGCTGGCGATTATAGTTATAATAATCCTGTTGGCTTGGACCATCGGTAGAAGTTTAAGAAGAGAAAACGAAAATCGTAATAAGAAATCAAGACAATCCCTTATCAAAACCGCTTCCGACCAGAAGCTATTAATAACCTGTCCCCTTTGCGGAAGCTTTTTACAGAAAGGACAGGATTTGTTCAGCAGAGTATACAGACCTATGAACGTTCCCGATCAGCTCTGTACAATCAGCGGATGTCCCCACTGCTACCCTACCCCGGAACCTGGGCTGGAAAGAAAATGTCCTGTATGTGGAAAAAATGTTCCAACAAAGGACGGACACTTGACCGCCAGATTATTCAACCGGACCGACGGAAAAAAACATGTGGTAGTCACCGGCTGTTCCGAATGTGTCAAACATGGCCTAAGCTGAATTGGCGACTTCCTCTTTATATTTTCTTCCCATATAGTATCTCTAAGAATTGCAATTTTTAGAGATGCTCCCAAATTATTGATTGAATAATAATGGATTCCACTATACCATTTACTAAAAACTGAGGCACAATTTTTTTTGTGGGAGAAATTATGAGCAAACGAATAAACGTACCCCTTATAGTCATTTTTGTTTTTGCAAGCCTGCTTTTGTCAACATTGATTTCACTGGGCTCCGTCAATTCACTTATCAAAAAAAACAGGGAAACCTTTGTTGCAGAATACACGGGACGTATTTACAGTAGCGTAAATGAAAGCCTTGAAGAACCGGAAATCATGTCAAAAACAATGGCAAACTCCTTTGTCAAAAACATTCTCGCAGGAAGGACCAATTTATCAGAAGAAGAAACAGAATCTGCTTTTTCGGAATACCTGACCTCATTGGCAAAAAACAATTCCTATGACCGGCTTTTTATTGTCAACTGCAGCAACATGAACTACTACACAACGAAAGGACTGCAGACAAAACTTGACCCGCAAAATCAACCCGAAGATGCCTGGTACCCGGACATCATAAGTTCGGACGAGACCATCGTTTTTCGTCTGGACAATATAAACAAAAAAATATATGTCAACCTGAAGATATTTGACGATAACGGTACTTTACTGGGATTATGCGGAACAGCCTCCACAATTGAATCCCTGATGCAGGACCTGGAAGATTTTTCAAAAGACGGATATTTTTCACTTCGCGTAGTTTCCGCTGACGGAGACTGCAAACTTTCCATGAACATTGACGAATGCGGCAAAAAGGTTCACGAAAGCACCACAAATCTTTTGAACCAATACACCCCGGAAACTTCACATTTGTATGCCGGCGACAAAAACAATTTTACATTTATAAAGCAGCTGCACTCATCGAAATGGTTCCTGGTTATTGAAAACGGCCCAAACAGATTTGACCTGTACAAAAAACTTTTACTCTGGAACATCCTGATAAGTTCAATAATCATGGCCATTGTATTGCTGGTCCTGAATTTTATACTTTCAAAAATCAGAAAAAATCAGAACAGGTTAATCGATGCGGAAGAGGAACAGGGCAAAATAATAAAATCCCTGGGAGACATCTATCACACCATGCACCTTTTTGATTTGAAAAATAATATCTGCACAGAATTTTCGACCATCGATCAAATCCACGAAATCTATGAGAAAAAAGACACCACGGACATCCAGATTCTCCTGCACGAAGCCATAGAAAAAACCTGCTCCCCGAAACACCTTAAGGGGATGCTTGAATTTACAAACTTTTCGACCCTTTCCAAGCGAATGCAAAATAAAAAATACATTTCCCAGGAGTTTGACGGAAGTATAAACGGCTGGGTCCGGGGAAGTTTTATCAAAGTCTCCAACGAGGAGGACAAATATCTTTTTGTGACCTCCCTAATCGAGAACGACAAAAAACGCGAAGAACAGCTTATCAAGATTTCAAAGACCGATGAACTTACACGGCTTTTTAACAGGCGGGCCTACGAAGAGGATTTGCCTAAGACAAAAGACCAAATATCAGAAAACCTTATTATTATCTCAATCGACGTAAATGGATTAAAAAAAGCAAACGACACACTGGGACACGCCGCCGGTGACGAACTGATAATCGGAGCAGCCCAGACATTGACGGCCGCCTTCGATGGACTGGGACAGGTCTACCGTACCGGAGGCGACGAGTTCATGGCTCTCCTGACCTGCAGCAAAACTGAAGTGGAATCTGCCGTCGCAAAACTGGACAGCATCAGTGAACAGTGGAGCGGAAAACTGGTAAAAAAATTGGCCATCGCAAAAGGTGTCGCCATATGCTCGGACTACCCGGACAAATCAATTCATGAAATAGAAGCCATTGCCGACGAGCTGATGTACAAAGATAAAAACGAATATTACGAAAGAACCGGAATAGACCGAAGGGTCGGAAAATAAATGCCCCCACCGGCACGAATAAATCCTAAAAAAAGGCCAGATGATTAATCAGTCACCTGGCCTTTACTGTTTTCTATTAAATAGCTTTATGGAAGCATGGGGAACCTCTTAAAAGTATTTTTTATAGATGTCCCATATTTTTTTCAATCTTCAGGAATGCGCAATAGGCATTGTAGGCCTGAACCAAATCCTCCACGGCGGTTATTTCCCAAGGCGCGTGCATGCTCAACACAGACACTCCTGCATCAAGCACATACATACCATATTTTGCAGCCAGATAAGCGATGGTTCCTCCACCACCCTGGTCAACTTTTCCAAGCTCCGCCATCTGATAATTCACCCCAGCTTCGGTCAGAACCTTTCTCAAAAGAGCAATGAACTCTGGACTTGCATCCGAGGCTCCAGACTTTCCACGACTTCCAGTGTATTTATTGAACACGATTCCACCGTTGAGGAAAGACGCATTGGCCTTGTCATAAAGTCCAGGATTCTGAGGGTCAAAAGCGGCGTTCACATCGGATGAAAGCATCATGCTGTTATTCATGCAGCGGCGTACGGCTATCTCGGAATA
>JAZUKJ010000026.1:0-6981 GCA_045643225.1 Treponema sp.
TTATAGCTTCCCAGGGATTTATGGTCAAAACCTTATTTTGATTTCATTGTGTAGACACCATCCCAAATATCAGGGATACCATTTGTAAGGAAGAACATACAGCGCTGCATAAACACTTCAGAAGATTTGTCATCAGGATAACATTTAGAAGCCTGTTCAAAGAATTTGTAGGCCTGTTTCAACTCATCCGGATTCTTAGCCACTCCTGGAGTATCCATACCTTTAAGATACAACTGAATACCCTGATTAAAGATTTCTGCAGCTTCAATCTGTTTAGACGGAAGTTCAGATTTCAATCCCAGGATATTGTAAATTTGCACCGGCTGGTTAACATTGACAACCTGAACACAATCAAAACGTCTTGCAATCAATTCATCATCATGAGGTCTGGCGGTAGCTTCCTTCCAGGTACTTTCTGAACACATAATCCAGGAATTATAAGCTTTGTTAGTACCCTCAAGACGTGAAGCCAGGTTTACATTATTACCCATTACAGTATAGTTAAGTTTTTTCTCTGTACCCATGTTACCGACAACCATATCTCCTGTATTGATTCCGACTCTGGAATTCAAAAGGAATGGTTTTCCAGTTTTTGGATTTATTGGCAAATCTGTCAAATGTTCCTGATTGTACCGAGCTTCAGCCTGGAGCATTCTGATTCCTGCAATACAAGCATTCCATGCGTGGTCCGCATCATCCAATGGGGCTCCAAAGAATGAAACTATTTCATCACCAACATATTTATCGATTGTACCATGGGCATCCATGATTGCATCACTCAATGCACCAAGATAATCATTAAGATATGCAACCAGATTTTCAGCTCCCTTGGCGGCACCCTTCATTGCCACTTTCTCATCCGACAATGCTTCCTCATCAGCAATCTGTCCAGACTTCACGGCCTCGTTATGCTCTTTGACTTCCTTTATGGCTGCATTGTTAACAGTTTCCGTAAATCCTGAGAAAGTCTTTACATCACTAAACAGGGCCGTTATGTGTTTACTGACACCTCCAACGGTTGCCGATTCAGGATGTTTAACCAGCTGGCTAACAATTTCTGGAGCAACATAGGCACCAAATTTTTCCTGAATAAGTTTCTTTTCACGAGAAGTACTTATAAGTGTAAGAACTGTAACGAAAATAAAGGTGATAATCATGGAGACTATAGGAACAACTCCGCACAGGTACTTTCTTGTTCCAAGGAAAACAGCCAGCAAAACTCCTATCACCAGAAGAATCATAAGAATACCGGCCGCAATTTCTCTACCAGTCGTCTTAACTTTTAGACAAATAAGAACATATGAGAAACATGCAACGAAAGCAATCAAAACACCAACAAACCAAGGACTGTCATCGATGAAATCATTGTAGAGAATCTGATTAGCCAATGCCGCATGGGCACCAACATTTGCATATTTTCCATCATAAGCATTTACACCGTAGTCAGTTGTACTTGAAGCGGTGGTTCCAACCAGACAAAGAGAACCATTGATTTTTTCATATATGAAATTGCTCTGTTTCTTTATATCATTCAAGAGTTCTGTAGTAAGGCGGAAGAATCTCATGATTTCCTGCATAAAATCAGGATCATCTTTGGTCATTCCCAAAAGTTCCAGCTCATACTTACCGGACAAAAATTTTTCTGTCGCCTTATAGAAGGATTCCAAATAATTTTTGTAATCCGCAAAAGTAAAATCTGATTCTTCTCCAGTAGAAAGAGCTTCACGGCTATATTCAACGTACCCGTAAATATCCAGAGGCGTTTCCTCTTCATCCCATACAGAAAAATAACCGTTCCCACTCATTGTTTCCAAATTCTGTATAAGATTTTTTTCAAGCATGTTGATTCTGTAGATACTCCAGCCAGAAACCCTCATGTCATACTCAACATATTTTTTTGGTGGATACCGGATAAGAACAGTTCCATCCTCGCAACGTGGAATCACAATGTCCCGGTATTCATTTTCCGAAATCTTTGCATTCTTTAACGTTATGGATTTATTGGTAACAACGACCTTTGGATTACCGTAATGGCTAAGGAGTGGAACAAAAACCAGCTGCCCAAAGTACTTGTCCTTGTATTTGAAAACCAGATTTAACCGGCGCAAATATCCATCATCATCCGGATCGGCATCAACAAAACCAGCCTTTCCAGCAGATTTAACCAACATATCAAGAGCCGGTTGCATGGTCGTGACAACAGGAGTAATGGTGTCCCCTATTGATTCAACATTATCCAGAGCAAGATTATTCATCAAAAACTCTGAATCTATTTCGCTCATATCAATACTGGAATCAGCCCATAAAGTCAAATACGAATTTTCAAAAAAACGGAGAGACTGACTTAGATTAATATCATAATCATTACTTGCTGATAAAATGGAAGTCTTTATTCTATTTTTTGTTTCTTCACTGGTATTGAGATATTGCTCAGCCATATCATTTATTACATCTTCCGGAAGCTGATTGCTGCTCATTTCACCCATTATTTCAATGGATTTGTCATCAAGCAGCTCAAAGTCGTTATCAATGTAACGTTGCAAATCGTTATTCAAATAATCAACGTTTACCTGGATTGGACTTTTATCGACAAAACTTAAATCGGAAACAAAGGATTCTGGCTCAAAATACTTCATAACATTCAACATGTCAGCATAAACATTACGGGTAAGCGGCCATACGCCCGTATTATTAATCAAGGCATCATCGATTTCAACAAGAACAACCTTTTCACTTTCCTGAGCTGGAGGCAGACACCTGATAAACAAATCGTTTAATTTTTTATCAAGAAATGTAAAAGATAACGGGGCGCAAACAGTTACAACGATTAACGGAATTAAAAGATAAAATAATTTTTTATTTATATGTGATTTCATAATTTGATGATTGAATAAACCCTATATTAAATAACATCTGTCCATATGCACACTTATGAACAACCATTGGTACATTTGATAATTCCAAAAACAAAAAATCCCACGGTACAAAAATTGCACCGTAGGAATTCGCTTATTCAAGAGAGTTAAAGATTACTCATTTCCTTCATCAAAAGGCAATTCGCTCTGCTGGTCTTCAGCACGGCTAGATGCTGTGCTCACAGACTTTCCAGTGCCATTATCTGATTTAACACTGCTGGAACCAGCCACAGGGCCACCTCTTTTAAGGCCATTTCCGGCTGGAACGTTAACAAACTTTTCCAAAGCACCACGTGACATTGCCTTTACAGTATACTCTGCTCCATCTGCTTCAAGAACAAGATTAGAACTCATTCCAACATTAATGACAGTTGATGCTGAAAGTGTCTGACCAACAGTAACAGCTTTTTTTGCTCCTGCAGATTCATACGTTACAGTACCCTTAACAGACTTAACAACAAAGGATCCCTGAGCAAAAATCATACCTACTGAAACCAAAGCTGTAAGTGCCAAAGCAATAATTTTTTTTGCGTTCATAACGAACCTCCTTAACCTTTACGGTTAATATAAACTCTTTTGATATAGCATAGTTTTATAAATAAACCATGTTTTTTCTTTTTTTTATCAATTTTGACAAGTTTGTGCAAGGTTTTTATGCCTTAAATCTATTTTTTTTTAGAAAAAAAACTGCAAAAACTCCAAAAATTACTCCAAATCCAAATATCCAAATCAGTCTTGACCAGCCATCAGATTTCTCGTCACTGTTATTATCGGAAGCAAAGTCCGAAGCAGCCACAACACTTACTGATTTTTCTGGTGCAATGGAATTTCCCGCCATAGCAAGTTTCTGCTCTTCCTGTCCAACCTCATCGTTAAAACGCATCCTGTGGTCTGCAAGAACAAAATCTTCGGACACTTCCGCCGTCTCATTGACATAACCATTCTGGACTGCAAAAGTTACAGTTTTGTCGGTCGCGCTGCTTTCCGTTTCCTTGAAAGACTCAACCTTGTTTCCAAAGGTAAACTTGTCTGGACTTTCGAAAACATTCTGCTGTCTTCTTGAAGCATCAATTGCGCCAAAATACTTTACAATGGACATTGCCCCGGAAGAGTTCCTTGCTGTTTCAGCTTCGACCACATCAGTGAAATCCAATGTGTGATAGATAAATCCAAACATACTTGCTGATGGATCGCCAGCGACTGGTTCATAACTGCAGGCATTTTCATTAGTATAAGTAAGACCGGTGGAATCCTTTACCCAAATGCTATGTCCTCCTGTCACCAATGGCAATGTAATCGTATAAGTTCCAGCAGCTTTACCCGAGGCAAGGGATACAGCATCGTATCCATAGCTATAGGTATTTCCACCAAACCCGTCATCCGCGATTGTTATATCAATTGTATCAGAATCATTATAAGTGAATGGTACGGCTTTGCTGAAAGTAACAACAGGTGTATGCAGGTCAATCAGTTTCAAATCCAGAACATCAGATGCGTTACCAATTTTGTCCACAGCATAGAACCTATAGTCAACAGGATTTGAAGATGGATTTCCTGGAGTTGCAGTTATTGTTACAGTACAGGTTCCATCTGCATTTACGTTTGATGTAGCATCTTTATTTCCAGTCTGGTTAATGCACCAAAGATTTTCATCAACGGAGGAAAGAATCAATTTTACCTGAGGCGCATCTGACCTGTACATTACATTGTTTCCATTTATGAAAACAAAATCTGCACTTTCCGTTGCAGTTACCCCGCTTCCCTTTGCTTTGGCAGATTGTAAAACCGGTTTACCAGGCGCAGTTTCGTCGCAGCACCATTTTGCTGTCGAATTTTTTGAAAGTGGAATATTGGTTATACCACCCCATTCATTGGTGACAACAAGTTTCAATTCTTTTACGGAAGTCAAACTCATTGGCAAAGTTATTGTATTATCCGTAGATGGCCCAGCCACGATGGTTCCGCTGGAATCAACAATTTGCCATTTTTTCAATCCTGCAACTCCGCTGCTGGTAAGTGTTACCGATACCGTAGAGCCATAGAAGTTTGTTGAATCAGCCAAGACTGTCGTGCCTGTTACTGTATAACTAAAACTGCTGATTATTTTCTTTTCACAGTTGAATGTAATTCCATCACTCAAGTTACCAAGGTTATCAACAGCATAGAATGTGATGTTGCCTTCACCAGAAATCTCCAAGGAATCTCCAGTTATATCCCTGGTATTTCCACCATATATATACTTGTATCCCTTGACACCGGAACCCGAATCAGTGGAAGAGAATTTTAGTACCGGCTTTATGGACGAATCATAAATCAGTGTTTTGGCCGCGCTGTCCAATTTGCAAAGACCTGTATCAACGGAGGCATCCAAAGTAACCGTAGGAATGGTTGGAGGAGTTCCATCATATCTCCATGAAGAAACACTATCATAGGTCATTTCCTTTGAAACAGTCGTCGAACTTTCAACCCTCACGCTCAATGTCTGATTAGATGTTACACTTGTCGGCAGAACCAATTCCTCTGTTGCAGATTGACTTGTAATTACATAAATTCCTGACCCGTTAACGATTCCCCACTTCTTAAATGTAGAGAAACCTGTATAATTCAATTTAATTTTAACGGAACCTTCCGTGTAATAGTTTACTGCCCCCTTCTTATAGACTTTGCCAGGGTCTGCAACAATAACGTCATAGTTAAAATCATTAGCCCATGCAGGGACATAACGGACAGATGTTCCATCACTTACGTTTCCGGCATAGTCCACCGCATAGACAGTTATTGAATCCGAAAGTCCATTTGGTATAACCGAGATTTCAGAAACCACATTAGTTGAACCGTCTGTATTGAAGCCCTTAATGTCTGTTGATGCAGACGAAAGCTGAAGAATAATTTTCTCCGTATCATTGCTATATTGATTCCTATCATAAGACAGTGTGTAAACATTGCTCATATTAGGCCCAGCTATTTTTGCACTATCTACAGTAGTAGAAACTGTTGGGGCAGCAGGCTTTACATTGTCGCACACCCAATTGCTCTTAACTGCTGATGCAGAATATTTGAGCTGTGTTGATGAAGTATTTCCCATCCAGTCAATTACATGAAGATACAATGGTCCATCAGCATCCGTCGGCAGATTGAATGGAGGCTGCGTTGTTTGATAATCAGACTGAGTTGTTGAAGCTATGGAGTTAGAGTCAATATACCATCCATAGATTCCAGATACAGAATCACTATAGGTACTTGGCCTAACCGTAGCGCTCTTATAATAAACGGTTGAACCATTTACGCTACCGTTTCCAATGTTAACGTCATTAGAACTAGGTGGAAAACCGGACATTGTTTTGACACTCACAGTAGGTCCTGAACTGTCAACATTTCCGCTTACTGTCAACGTAAAGAAGTTTCCAACCTTGTCATAAAGATAAACCTTTTGTGTGCTGCTGGAATTAAAATCCAACTCCAGCTCTGATGTAGCACTTGCAAAGTTTCCCTGAGTTAAAGAGAATCCATATATTGGATTGGCATTTGGATTAGTCGCAATGCGAGTCCATACGTCATCTTTTAATTCTCTCAAATATTCATCACTAAACCAGGAACCTATTTCCGATATTTTCATTGTGACTTTTCCGGAATTAGAAACAGTGTAGTTAATGTTCTCAGAGTTATAATAATGTGATGCATTCTTTGGATACTTTACACTGTACTCTTTAAATATACCGGTTGTCTTTTCTATGTTATCGGAAGCACCTGGCCAGTTAAAATCAGGGAACCATTTTGTTGCACCGATTTTTGCCGAAGTGATATTACCGACAACATCCTTTACATGGAGGTAGATATCTTTTGGTTCTTCACTTCTATAGATATCAGAACCTGAGCTCTTTTTATACAATTCGATAGGGAAATCCCTTTTGATTCTTCCAGTCTCCCAGGTTGATGGAGTTGTAGAATCAAGAGAATATTTCCAGCCGGTAATTGAGTTAGCCTCCGCAACCGTCAAATCAAAGTACTCACGTTTCAAGTCTCCGTAAGTCATATTTGTTCCAACAGCACTAGAGCCTGCCACTTT
>JAZUKJ010000027.1:0-57701 GCA_045643225.1 Treponema sp.
TATTTTGTACAACAAGATTTGCTTTTATGCATGTAATCGTTTCCAAGACGAGTCTGTTATATAACTATACGGAGAACTAAAATGAAAAAATCTTTTTATTTTTTATTGATTCTGGCTTTATTTGTATCATGCTCAAAGCCCTCGCTTAAAGACAAGAAAAAAGCTGATATGCTTCTCAAATCCACCTTAACACCCGAATGTTTTATGGATATTTCAGAAAACGAAAAAGCTATCGAAAAATTAAATCAAGCAATAAACCTTGACTCCAGTGAATGGAATTATTATCTCCAGAAAATAAAACTCTATAAATATCGCTATTCTGAATGTTTAAGTGAAAAAGAGCAAAAGGACATATTAGATAATATCATTTCCATTTATAAAGAGTGGGAAGCAAACGGGTATGAGCTGGATACGTCAAAAAAATTCGGTTTAGGATGTGCATACATTGCAGATGGAAATTCTGATGTTGGAATTTCAATGCTAACAGAGTGCTATGACAGATTAGGAAATAACTCCCTCAAAAAAAATGACGAACTTGCATTTATGGAAAGCGTTATTTCTGGAATAATTATTGGAAAGATTAATAAAGATAATGTATCGCAAGTGTTGATTTTTGATGATGAAATTTTCAATGCAGGAATAATCCAGGAAGTAAACGAGACCGATTTTTTATATCTGGTAAGCAAATATATCGGGGGATTTTAGTCAAAAAGTTGCAGTGCGATTTGTCAAATGAAAACAAGGAATCTTCAAAACTCTGAAGGTTCTTTGTTTATTAATTGAAAAAAAAATGGCAATCAAGTAAAATAAAATTACATGAAAAAACACTTATTTCTTGCGTCAGCCTTTTTAACTCTTTTGATTTCCTGTACCCCTTCTTCCAAGGCAAAGGAACTTTACAATCAGGCATGCACATTTCTTCAAACCGCGGATCCAGTTGCATTGATGGAGAGCAGCCAGGAAAAAGAAACGGCGATCAAAAAACTGGATGAAGCAATCAGCATCTCTCCAAAATGGTGGCTACCCTACAGAGAAAAAATACAGATTCTGAAAATCGGTTCCTGTGAAGAAAACGCAGAACAGGTGAAGGGTGTTTACAATCTTTGGATTAAAAACGGGAACACTTTGGACGGTTTCTCAAAATTTTCCTACGCATGTTCACTATATTGTTCCGACAATAAAGCGCAGTCCCTGGAAATATTTAATGAACTGTATTCCAGGTATTCACAAAAACACGCAACGGATGAAGAAAAAATAATGTTTCTTTTTAGCGGCATTGTTGTTGGAGAAATATCTGAAAACAACTTGAGCTCCACCGCGCTGGATAATTTTGATGAAACCATGGTCCCGCGTGTCGAAGACTTTTTTTCTTATTTCATGTATTCAGAAAAGGAAGCTCTTTGGGCATACGTATAAAAAATCAACACAAACAAAAGCAGGACAAAAATGATATACATTGGAAACCATCTTTCATCATCAAAGGGATTTTTGGCCATGGGGAAAGCCGCCACAAAATTGGGTGGAAACACTTTCGCATTTTTTACTCGCAATCCACGGGGAGGAAGTGCCAAGGAGATTGACCCAAAGGATGCCGCCGCATTGATGGACTATCTTTCACAAAACGGATTCGGAAAGCTGGTCGCCCACGCCCCCTACACCATGAATCTTTGCTCCGACAAAATGGACATCCGGGAATTCGCCAAAAATATGTTGAAAGAAGATTTGCAGAGGATGGAAGCCACACCCAATCAGTATTACAATTTTCATCCAGGCTCCCATGTGGGTCAGGGATTGGAAGTGGCCATACCTGTAATTGCAAATGCCTTAAACGAAGCAATGTTCGACTCCATGACCACCACAGTCCTTCTTGAAACAATGGCCGGAAAAGGCAGTGAGGTCGGCCGCACTTTTGAAGAACTGAAGCAGATTATGGATTTGGTGATTGATAAAAATCATCTTGGAATCTGTCTTGACACCTGCCACGTCTGGGACGGAGGATACGACATCGTTTCCGACTTTGACAAAGTGCTGGATGAATTCGACAAAATCATTGGGCTTGAAAAACTAAAGGCAATCCACATCAACGACAGCATGAATCCCCTCGGCTCCCACAAGGACCGACACGAAAAGATTGGACAGGGACACATAGGCGATGATGCCTTCAAAAGGATTGTCACAAATCCCCGGGTCCAGAACCTGCCCTTCATTTTGGAAACGCCCAACGACGACACCGGATATGCCGCCGAGATTGCAAAAATCAAGGGATGGTTACCAGACTAAACCTAAGCAATGAATGAACCCCGACGCAAGCATCGGGGCATGTACCCCATCGGCACGAATCAATCTTTCAATGACATGTCAATTGGGACAATGTATCTTTTGTTGTCCGCCCAAGTGATTACCGCCACCGCATATTTTTTTGTCAGCTTGTTCCATGGGAAATTATATATGTAGGGCGAGGATGAATGGTTCTCCGTCACATAGACAGGATTTATTTCCGAGCCAAAGAAACTTTCGTATTTTACGAATTCAATATATTCTCTGTACTCTTCATACTTTTTGGTATACTCCTTATACTCTTCACTATCCAAATACTCACAATAGGCCTCATACCAATAGTCGAAGTCTGGGTAATTCATCGAATCCGGTTCCGATGGTCGAACAGGTTCTGTAACAGGAGTCCGTTTTTCATAACTTTTTGTTAACAGCTGGCTGTTTTCCCAGTCATCAATGGACCTCCCGTAGTCCGTTTCACTTTGGAGGATATGGACAAAGAAAGGTTTGTCAGAATATATGCGCAGACTGTTTTTTAAGAGCTGGTAATCCCGTTCTGAAACCGCTTCACTTGGAACATGAGCATAAAATGGATAGCTAACTGTATTATTGTAACCAATTTCGCTATACCCTTCATTTACGAGGACCCTTACCAATCCACTTTTCCCTAAATTCTTTTGCTGAGAGGATTCTCCCTTTAACACCTTTCCCTCGTCAACGCTTCTCCATTGGGAGCCATCAAAGAAATCAATATAGTACCGTCCTTTCCCTGTGTCACTGAATTTAAGTTCAATATTATTTCCGGAAGGATTTAGTAACTTATATCCTTCCGGAATTTTTTTTCTGTCAACTTTAAATATCGCTATTTCAGGCGTAAGGAAACTTCCTGTGTTTCCACGTTTGTCTTTTATTTTTACATCCACCTTGTAGTCACCTTTTTTCAGATGACCGACAGGAATGTTAAGATATTTATCTACTGGGAATTTGACGTTAAACTCTTCATCATAAGCAGTGTAATTCAGGCCCGTGAATTTTATAGTCGCCTCCATATTGTTGTCACTGTCAAAGAGAAAACCGTCCCCCTGATCAGTGAATCCCCCCTTCAAGGTAAGGAAACTTCCAGTGGAATCAAGTATCAAATCGTTTCTAGTTAACAAATAAGAGGAATCACTAAAATCAAAGCCTTCTGGAACTATTGGACTTATATTGTCCTCAATTCTTTGGTCCTCTTTAGATATTTTATATTCCGTTGTGTATGCACGTCCATCCTTTGACCCGACCAACGAATATGAAAATTCCTTTCTTTCACATGTTTTATTTAAACCCTCAAATTTTCCAACATAAAAATCCGCCGTTGGAACAGTGAACGACACTGCACTACCGGATGACTTAACGGGCTCCACATATATATCATTTCCATCTTGCTTATATTTTATGAAAACCTGATCATATTTGCTGAATGCATTATTATCCAGTGACATGGTAATGGTATGGGTTCCGCTATTCAATCCATCCGAATGAATTTCAGTCTTTACGGTGGATGGAAATTTCTCTAATGGCTCGCTTTCTTTTTTTACCGTATATTTGATTGTATCAATGCTGTCCTGAAAAAAATAGCACTCCAGGCCTTTGTTCGTTAAGTATGTTTTATTTTTAGAAGATTCAGAATATAAGTAAAAATGGTAGTCCAGATTATTGTTTACAAATTCACTTGGAATTACAAAATCATCTTCCGCTCTCAGGTGATCATCCCACTTGCATTTGTTTTCATATTCGTTGTATACATATCTGTATATGCCAGGCCTTGCATCTGAGCTTTGCAAATGAAGTCTATAAGTCAGTTCACTGTTTTCAATTTTAGCGTATACGATTTTTGGTGCAGCAGGAAATTTAAAAACGTCGTACTTTTTGCCGTTTATGCCATTGTCAGTATCTACCTTTACATAAAAATCTTTGTAGGGGTCGTATCTTGAAGGCAAAGGGATTTCTATGATTGAACAATCCATTTCTCCCTTGTGAAAATACTTAAGAAAATTATCGTTTAATTCCTGGTTCATACCTGCTGATACATTTTCCAGCAAAGATTGTTCCGTTTCATATTTTTTATCCATAACCTCAAGAAGTGGATCAAGCAAAAGCATTTCCTCATCTTCCGAGACTTGAACCGGGTTAGGATATACACCTTCTATCTCGTTGTAAATCCATAAGCGATAGTTTTCAGTCTTCATATCCCAATCTTCAAGCACTTCATCAATTATCTTATAGGTTTGTTCCTGTGGAAAATCGAGCATCTGTACAGCATTTGAAGCAATGCGCTGGATTTCTGCACATTCGTTTTCAAAATCATAGGCAGTGTAAAACGGAATGATATGGTCCGTCTGAAGTTCGTCAAGCTGGCTTTTGTCCTGACAAAATCCGTAACGTATTGACATTTGCTGGCCGTCAACATTTTTGTCTCTGCCGTTTTCATCACACTCCAGGACAATCAGCCTTATGGTTTTTGAATGATTTGCAATTCCTTCTTCTGTGTTCATGTAATCTTTGGCCGCCAATGGAGGATAAGGGCCTGTAGGATACATATTAATCCAACCGTTCAGCCGATTGAACACCTTTACCTGAGTTCTGGAATACGAGTACTTTGTTTGCATCTTGTCTGACATTATGGATGCGGAAAAGTTTTTTCCGTCTTCTCTTTTCCCGTCGTTTTTTACTGTGGCCTCTATTTTAAATGTGGCCCCCTCAGAAATGGCCGGTCCCTTATCCCTCAAATCAATGTCAAAATACAGATGATAAAGTCCGTTTCCGATATCACTTACCGTTGCGGGATATGGCATGTAACCGCTTCCATCCGTGACATAGGATTTTCCAGTTTCATCCAAAAAACGGACCTCAACCATTTCTTCTAGACATGACCCATCTTCCACTGTCAACTCCACAGTAAAGTAATCAAAAAGGTTACTGCCTTCATATCTGTTTATAATTTCCAGACTGTGCAAGGCCGGAGCTGTTGTTACACTCAAATTTGTAATGTCAGGATTGATAAGAATACTGCTGATATTTTTTTTAAGGACAGTTACCTCGTAGACATAATTCGTGATTCCAGTTCCCACCGTGTATTCGCTTTTTTTATCAAATTTTACGCATTCCTCTGGACAATCAATTTTTTGAGGCCGTCCGTCGCTCTTGTCATAGACAGAAAATTTACCGTCAAACAGGAAACCGCTTGTCACTGTAAGTTCAATTTCAAAAGGAACACCCATTTTTATTTTGCTCACACCGGTCGGCGAAATCTTACCGCTGTTTTTGTTCTTCAGGTTGATTTCGATACCTATTTCACTGGAGTTTGCAATTTCTACGGCCTTGTCCAGCTCATCCTTAAGCTCACTGCCGTTCATAAAATTGGCACATCCACAAAAAAAACCAAACCCCAGCAACAACACAAAACAAAGTTTTAAACAAAGTCTCATAAAACACACCCTACATTAACTGGTGAAATTGCATTTTAAACAACCATGCAACAGGCCCTAAAATCGATTTTTTTAGAGCTATTCGACACTAATACTTTTTGAGATGTTTAATACTTTTACTTTCTGAGATGCTTTGTACTTTTAGAAATGATCAATGGCCACATTGTATCGCTTTAGACAGATTTTTACAATAAGGAAACCAAAAAAAATCACACAAAAAAAGGACCCCAGTTCACCGTCATGCGACATTGAAACTAAGGTCCCAGTTTTTTAGCAATCATTAATCCAGCTCAATTCCGCCGGTGTAAAGTTTGTAGTATCTACCCTTCTTTTCCATCAGCTCATTGTGGTTGCCACGTTCAATTATGTTTCCTTTTTCAAGAACAATAATCTCATTGGCGTTGCGGACTGTGCTCAATCTGTGGGCGATTACGAAAACGGTTCTTCCTTCCATCAGGCTGTCCATTCCTTTTTCAATAAGGGCCTCGGTTCTTGTATCGATTGATGAAGTGGCTTCGTCCAAAATCAGGACTGGCGGATCCGCTACAGCTGCACGGGCAATAGCCAAAAGCTGCCTCTGTCCCTGGCTCAAGTTTCCTCCGTCACCAGTGATTACAGTGTCGTAACCATTTTCAAGATGACGAATAAAACTGTCGGCGTTGGCAAGTTTGGCTGCATCAAGAATCTGTGCTTCGGAAGCTTCAAGGTTTCCATATTTTATATTGTCCCTGATTGTTCCTGTAAACAGATGGGTATCCTGCAGAACCATTCCCAAAGATTTTCTAAGGTCATCCTTTTTGATTGCCTTCAGCGGGATTCCATCATAAGTGATGGTTCCCTTTCCATCCTCAATATCATAGAACCTGGTCAAAAGATTTGTGATTGTGGTTTTTCCGCTTCCTGTTGAACCAACCAAGGCAATCTTCTCACCCGGTTTTGCGTGCAGACTAATATTGTGAAGGATTTCTTTTTCCGGAACGTAGCTGAATGAAACGTTTTCAAAATCAACATCGCCGCGAAGTTGAACAAGTTTATGGTCCTTGTCATCAGCATTGGAAGGCAACTGTTTTTCGCTGTTCCGAATTTTAAGGTCCGATGGAATTCTCCAGGCCCATTCACCTGTATAAGCAAAGGACTGAACCAAATGAGACTCACCATCCTTCGATGCGGCAGGAACAGTCTCGGATGCGTTGACCAGGGTAACGTCGCCTTCATCCAGTTCTTCCGTTTCATCAATCACATTGAAGATTCTTTCCGCACCGGCAAGGGCGTTCAAGACTCCGTTCATCTGCTGACTCATCATGGTGATTGGACGGTTAAAGCTACGGGTATACTGAAGGAAAGACGCAATGCTTCCCAAATCCAGATGGTTTGTAATAACCCTAAGGGCACCGACTATTGCGACTATGGCATACTGCACATGGCTCAGGTTTCCCATGATTGGCATAAGTATATTGGCAAAGGTATTGGCACTGACAGCGGCATCACGCAGCTCGTCATTAAGACCATTGAACTCGTCGATTGTTTTCTGTTCATGGTTAAAAACTTTTATGACCTTCTGCCCGCTGATATGTTCCTCAACAAATCCATTCAAGGCTCCAATGGCTTTCTGCTGACGCTTAAAAGAAGCGGCCGCCTTTTTTCCGATTGTTCCAGCAAACACAAGACAAAGCGCCATCGTCACAATCACAACCCCAGTAAGCAGAGGACTGATTATCATCATCATCCAGAAAACGCCCACCACGGATATTATGCCTGAAAAAAGCTGAGGTATTGTCTGTCCCATCATGTCACGGAGGGTATCAATATCGTTTGTGTAAAGCGACATCAAATCGCCATGGGTATGTCCATCAAAATATTTCAGCGGAAGTTTTTCCATCTGGCGGAACAAATCGGTCCTGATTCTGTACAAGGTGTTGCTTGAAATATGAAGCATGAGCCGCGCATTGATCCATGAAGCCAGTGCTCCGAATCCGTAGACCACCACCATTATTAAAATGATTTTGATGAACGGCAAAAAATCAGTGAACGTAAGGGCACCATTCAATTTATATGCCTGGGTCAGTCCAACAAGATTATTTATGGCAGGCTTCAAAAGATAATCACCTGCAATCTGCGCACCGGCACTGATAAGCACGGCCAGGAAAATAAATATCAAAAGCACCTTATATTTTCCAATATATTCTATAAGACGGCTAAGCGTCTTTTTGGCATTTTTAGGCTTTGCCATGCCTTTATTCGGTCTTGGCATTTCATACCTCGTACTTTCAAAGTTACCTCTAAAAATTGCAATTTCTGGAGGTTACCATAAGTTTGCAACGCAAACTTCAAGAGAAAGGATTCTTTCGTCGCTTCCATTCCATATTCAAACTTTACAATCTTATTTAGTTTTGAGACTGCTGTGACTCATAGACTTCACGATAAATCTTGTTGTTTTCAAGAAGCTGCTGATGAGTTCCCATTCCGTCTATCCTTCCATTATCCAGGACAAAAATCAAATCGGCATCCTGGACTGAATTGATTCTTTGGGCAATGATTATCTTCGTGGTATCCGGAAGACTTGAACGAAGCGCGGAACGGATCCTTGCGTCGGTCGCCGTATCAACCGCAGAGGTACTGTCATCAAGGATAAGGATTTTTGGTTTCTTTAGGAGCGCCCTGGCAATACAAAGCCTCTGCTTCTGACCACCGGAAATATTTACTCCGCCCTGTCCAAGGTCAGTGTCATATCCGTCCGGGAAGGTCGAAACAAATTCATGTGCATCCGCCGCCTTGCAGGCTTCCACCAGTTCCTCGTCAGTCGCATTTTCATTTCCCCAGCGCAGGTTATCTTTGATGGAACCAGAGAAAAGGACATTCTTCTGCAAAACCATGGCAACTCCATCGCGGAGAGTCTTCAAAGCATACTTTCTGACATCCATTCCACCGACACAGACTGTTCCGCTAAGGACATCATAAAGACGTGGAATCATTGAAACCAACGTAGACTTTGATGAACCTGTGCCTCCAATGATTCCAATCATCTGACCGCTTTCGATATGAAGGTTGATGTCATTCAGGACACAGTTTCCAGGGTCCTTCTGATAACTGAAGGATACATTCTTGAAATCGATTGAACCATTCGGAATCTTTTCCATGCAACCAGAAACTTTGTTTCCATCCTGGTCCACCAAAGAACAGGGCTCCGGATTTTTGATTTCAGGATCCTCGTCCAGAACCTCCACTATACGGGTAACGCTGGCCTTTGAAAGTACAAGCATAATGAAAACCATGGAAAGCATCATCAGCGACATCAAGATTTGTCCAATATAGGTTATAAAACTTATGAGCTCACCGGTCTGCATTGTGCCGAACGCAATCATGCGTCCACCAAACCACAAGGACAAAATGATACAGGAATAGACGATTATCTGCATCAACGGTAGGTTAAGGATTACAAGTTTTTCAGCCGCCACCTGGGCAGTCTTAACTGCATCAGCGGAATCAGAGAATTTTTTATTTTCAAAGTCGCCGCGGACAAAACTTTTGACAACCCGGACCGCGTTCAGATTTTCCTGCACGGTATTGTTCAGGTGGTCGTACTGCTTCATCATTTTGGTAAAACGAGGGAAAGCCTTTGTCGCAATCAGCACCAGACAGAGCGCAAGGATAGGAATGGCCACAAAAAATATGATGGCAAGTTTCATGTTGATTCTACAGGCCATGACGGTTCCTGCAATCATCATGAAAGGTGCGCGGAAACACATTCTGATAATCATCTGGTATGTGTTCTGGAGATTCGTTATGTCAGTTGTAAGACGGGTGACCAGAGAGGATGTGGAAAAATGATCTATGTTTCCAAAGGAAAAAGACTGGATTTTTGCAAAAACATTTCTCCTCAGATTCCTTGAAAAACCAGTGGCTCCCTGGGCTGAAAAAATGCCACCCATCGCACCAAACAAAAGAGAAACACAGGACAGGCCAACCATAAGAAGTCCCACCCTCACAACATACGAAATATCCCTGTTCGCAATTCCGATGTCGATTATCTTTGACATCAACAGAGGTATGACAGTTTCCAAAATGACTTCGCCAATCATGGAAACAGGGCTCAACAGGGAAAAGGTTATAAACTTTTTCTCCATGCCCTTAAGTAATTTGGATAATGTAGACATTCTTAAAATATACTAAATGAAAAATACCTAGGCAATACATTTTTTGTTATGGATAAAAAAAACAGCCCAGGACAATTCCAATGGACTGTTTTAATGGTGGACCCTGCACACAAATATTTTTTGAGCTGTTATTGCTCAACAACTTTTTCGGCCCCCCAAACAAGAGCGGCCTCGCAATCTGCGTTCCAGGCAAAATCCCAACCGGAAGGCTTTGTCCTGGTCTGGCAACTTATTTTCTGATTGCTACCCCAGAACCAGAAGGCATAGTTTTTTATGGTGGTCACGCTGGAAGGCACAAACAGATTTTCGATTGAAAGACAGTTGCTAAAGGCATGGGAACCGATTGTTACAACCTTTTCGCCAAAGTCAACTTTTTCAAGAGCCTTGCAGGAATCAAAAGCATGATGCCCAACGGTCACCACAGAGGACATGCTCACCGACTTCAGATTCACGCAACCATTGAAGGCATAGGTCCCGATGGTTTCAACGGAATCAGCGATGGTTATGGAATCACTGGCGGCAGGCCATTCAATCAAGACTTTTCCGTCATGGGAATATATTGCACCGTCGGCGGATTTGTACTGGACATTGTTTGGGCTTACGGAAATATTTTTCAGGGAATTGCATTCAGAAAATGCGGAACCGTCACAGCGTCTTGTGGTTTCAGGGATTGTTACCGAAGTCAGATTCTGGCACTTGGAAAATGCATAGGCCTCTATATTCACAACCGCCGGCATTGCAACGGAAGTCAAGTCAATACAGGAAGTAAAAGCCTGGCTTCCAATTTCCTTTACACTGGATGACAGGTCAATGGAATTCAATCCCCTCTGATTTTGGAAAGCATTATCCTCAATCCTGGTTATACCATCAGGCACTTTAACAGATCCCTGTGCGCTAGGCCATGCCAAAAGCCGTCTGTTGTCATAAGCCAAAAGTATTCCGCCTTTGGACTTGAAGGACACATTTCCTTCGGCCACCTGGATTTTTTCAAGGGAAGTACATCCATCAAGAGCGCCGGCCTCTATGAACATAAGAGTCATTGGCAGGTCAATCCCCTTCATGCCGACACAATTCTGAAATGCATACTGCTGAATCTCAATCGCGTCACACAAATCCACGGACAACAGATTCTTGCAGCCCGCGAAACAATAGGACAGCAGAGTCTCCACTCCGGAAGGCAACTCAACATTTCCAGAAGCTGACGGCCAGGAAACCAGGGTCTTTCCATCGGAAGACAGGATCGCGCCATCCTTTTCAATATAAGAGGAATTGCGGGGGGCAATATCTATTTCATCAAGAGAGGAACAGGAAATAAAAGCCCCCCCCTCGATTGAAGAAACGCGGGCCGGGATGTTTATATGACGAAGGGACGAGCAAAACGAAAAGGAATCCTTTCCCAAAGAGGATACCGATTCCGGAAGAATAACCGACCTAAGGTTGGAGCATCCATAGAAAGCCCTGTATCCTACAGTCAGATTCGTGCATCCACTTATGTTCATGTTGACAGGACTTGCGCAGGCAGCAAGAGACCTTTGAAGCAGGTTGTCATAGCCCAAAGTCTGGTATGTCCTTTCCTTGACCATAAGCACCAAACCTGAAGGAGCTGAAACTGTACGCAAAGCTTTCGCAGCCATATCGATTGAAGAGCATTCAACATACACAACGGAATTCCTGTCCGGAGCAACCGTCACGAAAACATTCAAATCCTTTTCACCCTCGAACAGCTTGTACTCACCTTCAAGGACATTCACTATATATTTGTCAGTATCTTCCTCGCCTGCCAAAACAAATGGATACACCCCTTCCTGATTTTCGTTATCCTTTTTTTCATTGTCCGGTTTTTCAAGACTGTCATAATAGGAAGAATCCCTCAACGAAAAAAAACGCTCACCGTCAGTATAAGGGTCCTCGTCTACCATAATTGAAAGGGAAACATCGCAATACGCCAATTTTTTTTTGCCAGTACTTGCGCATGAAAAAAACAAAACAGCAGTCAATGCCAAAATTCCGCCAAAAATCTTTTTGCAATTCATAATAACCCCCGGCAAAAAGCCTATCTAAACTATAATGGATTTTTTGGTCAACGAAAAGGGCAAAACCCTAAAGCATTATCACCAACCTCAAAACCGTGATACACCTAAAGCATCTCTGCCATCTCGACTAGTGACATGATTTGTGATAGTATATCTTCTTGCGGATTTCTTCTATAATATAAACCTTCCGCAGACCTGAGCGGCCTTTTTTGCTGCCCAACAATCAAATCAAGAGGTAAAAAAAATGGCATATCCATTCCAACACATCGAGCCAAAGTGGCAGAAATATTGGGACCAGAACAAAACTTTCAAGGCGGTGGAGGATCCATCCGTACCAAAGGAAAAGAGACGCTATGTTTTGGACATGTTCCCTTATCCAAGTGGAGCAGGCCTTCATGTAGGTCATCCGGAAGGATATACAGCCACAGACATCTACTGCCGCTACCTTCGTATGAACGGATACAACGTTCTTCATCCAATGGGATATGACGCATTCGGACTTCCTGCCGAAAACTATGCAATCAAGACGGGAACCCATCCGGCCACCACCACAAACGCAAACATTGAGCATTTTACTCAGCAGATAAAGGCGCTTGGTTTTAGCTATGACTGGGACAGGGAAATCAGAACCTGTACACCGGACTACTACAAGTGGACCCAGTGGATTTTCCTCCAGCTCTACAAAAAGGGACTGGCCTATGAAGCGGAGACTCCAATCAACTGGTGTCCAAGCTGTCTCACTGGACTTGCAAACGAGGAAGTCAAGGAAGGACACTGCGACAGATGTGGAGCCACAGTCACCCACAAGACAATCCGCCAGTGGATTTTGAAAATCACTGCCTATGCCGACAAGCTTCTGGAAGATTTGGACACACTGGACTGGCCAGAAAGCGTCAAGGCCATGCAGAGAAACTGGATCGGACGCAGCGAAGGTGCCGAAGTAAATTTTGCCATCGCTGATAAAGACGGAAAACCAACAGAGGATACCCTCACTGTCTACACCACAAGATGCGACACACTTTTCGGAGCCACCTACATGGTCGTTTCCCCGGAGCATCCTCTTGTAAAAAAACTCACCACAGCGGAACAGAAGGAAGCTGTTGAAAAATATATCGAAGAGGCCTCAAAGAAATCCGACCTGGAAAGAACAGATTTGGCAAAGACAAAGACCGGTGTTTTCTCTGGAAGCTATGCAGTAAATCCTGTAAACGGAAAGTGCATCCCTATCTGGATTGCCGACTATGTTTTGATTTCCTACGGAACCGGAGCCATCATGGCGGTTCCAGCCCACGACACAAGGGACTGGGAATTCGCAAAGAAATTTGACCTGCCAATCATCGAGGTCCTCAAGAGCGAAGTTGATGTCCAGAAAGAAGCCTGGACCCAGGACGGAATCCATGTGAACTCAGAATTCCTTGACGGGCTCAACAAAAAGGATGCCATCGCAAAGATGCTGGAGTTCCTTGAGGAAAAGAAAATCGGAAAGAAGGCTGTCAACTACAAGCTCCGCGACTGGGTTTTCAGCCGCCAGAGATACTGGGGAGAACCAATCCCGCTGGTCCATTGTCCATGCTGCGGAACCGTTCCAGTGCCAGAGGACCAGCTTCCACTTGAGTTGCCAAATGTAAAGACATACCAGCCGACCGGAACCGGAGAATCTCCATTGGCGGGAATCGACTCCTGGGTGAACTGCAAATGTCCAAAGTGTGGCGCAGACTCAAAGCGTGAGACAAACACAATGCCTCAGTGGGCAGGAAGCTGCTGGTATTACCTCCGCTACATTGACCCAAAAAATGAACTCTCTTTCTGTAACGAAAACAAGGAATCATACTGGATGCCGGTTGACCTTTATGTCGGTGGCGCAGAGCATGCCGTTCTTCACCTCCTCTACTCCAGATTCTGGCACAAGGTCCTCTATGACTGCGGTGTCGTTTCAACAAAGGAACCGTTCCAGCGCCTCATCAACCAGGGAATGATCACCTCCTTCGCTTTCCAGAGAAAATCAAAATCTTTGGTAGCCGTAGACGCAGTGGAAGAAAGGGACGGAAAGTTCTATTCCAAAGAGGACGGAGAGGAACTGGAAAGGGTCATCGCAAAGATGTCAAAGTCATTGAAGAATGTAGTGAACCCTGACGAGATGATTCAGAACTACGGCGCAGACTCTGTCCGCATGTACGAAATGTTTATGGGACCTTTGACCGTCTCAAAGCCTTGGAACACACAGGGGCTTATCGGTGTAAACCGCTTCCTGGAAAAAATCTGGAACCTGTCAGAAAAACCAATGAGCGACGCGGACATCAAGGGAAAACTGGACAAGGAGCTTTCCGATTTGAGAAAGACCTACGCAAAGACCGTAAAGAAGGTCAGCGAAGATACAGCCAACCTGGACTTCAATGTCGCAATCAGCCAGATGATGATTTTCATAAACGAAGCATCAAAGGTAGCCTCCGTTCCACGCCAGATGTGGGAAGGATTTGTGCTTATGCTGTCCCCATACGCACCTCACCTTGCTGAGGAGCTTTGGGAAAAACTTGGACACGACAAGACCTGCGCCTACGAAAAATGGCCGGAGTTCAGCGAAGAATATTGCGTCGAAGATTCAAAGCAGATTGTCGTTTCAATCAATGGAAAAGTCCGTGACAAATTCCAGGTACCTACGGACACACCAAAAGAAGAGCTGGAGCGCATGGCAAAAGAGACAGAAGGATTTGCAAAGTTTGCGGAAGGAAAGGAGATTGTAAAGACAGTCATCGTTCCAAACAAACTTGTAAACTTTGTTGTCAAATAATTTCCAAAGGATTTTTATTCTGGACCGTTGCAATTAAATGGTCCAGGACCTGAATCCTGTAAACCATAAGAACAGGTCCCCGAAAACCGGGGACCTGTTCTTTTTCACCGTATATCCAATCCACAGTGTAAAAATTTTCTCAAAAAAAAAGACCCTTGATTTTAATCAAAGGTCTTTGAAGTGCCAGCGGTCAGAGTTGAACTGACGACATAAGGATTTTCAGTCCTCCGCTCTACCAACTGAGCTACACCGGCATTTATTCAGTTCATCGCAACTTTCGTTAACGATGAAATCATTATATAAAAAATAAAAAAATTAATCAAGGGCATCTTCCAAAAAATACCTTTTACTTTACCATCTTTTTTTATCCACAAAAAAATTATCTATACCTAACACCCTTTATCTGCAATAATAGAAAACATGACATGCGACACAAAATCGTCCTATATAAAGAAAGCCGGAATTATTGCACTGGTTGGCAACATTATCCTTGCCACTGAAAAAATAATTTTTTCCAGCCTCTCCTCTTCCATAGCACTTCTGGGGGATGGTCTGGACAGCGCCTCCGATGTTCTTCTGGCCATATTGACTTTGGTCATCGGAAAAATCATCTCCAAACCCTGCGACAAGGAACACCCCTGGGGACATCAGCGGTCTGAATCGGTGGCGACACTGGTTTTATCCCTTGTTATTTTTTACTGCGGAAGCCAGCTGATTATTTCGTCCATAAAAAAACTGATTTCCCATTCATTTGTTTCCCAGATGTCCATTTTTGCCATCATCGCATCAATCATATCCATCACAGGAAAAATATTCCTGGCGCTGACCCAAAGGCATTACGCAAAAAAATCCGGGAGCTCCATACTAAAGGCAAATGCCGAGAACATGAAAAGCGACATCATACTTTCCTCCGGGGTATTGCTTGGTTTGTCGGCATCAAAACTTTTCAGCTGTCCCGTACTGGATCCAATCGTGGCCATCCTGGTGGGACTGTGGGTCATAAAAAATTCCATTACACTTTTTCTAGAAATAAATGTTGAGCTGATGGACGGAAACCTGGATGACAGCCTTTACGAAAAAATATTCAATGCGGCCAAATCCGTCAAGGGAGTCGAAAATCCTCACAAGGCAAGGATCCGGAAAATTTCATCCGCCTACGATGTGGACCTGGATTTTGAGGTGGACCCGAACATGACCGTATTCCAGGCCCATGAATTGATGGAGGAAGTCGAGGAGGCAATCAGAAAGGAAATCCCTGAGATATATGAAATCCAGATCCATGTGGAACCACTGGGAAGCGACTGCCATCAACGGACCGAAAACTACGGAATAAGTCCAAAGGAAAATCACATACAAGGAAATCCCTAAAAAAAAATCCCGGACCAAAATCCGGGATTCGATTCGTTTTATAGCAAGCCATTACTTTGCGCTATTCAGGAGAGCTGGGATTCCATTTTCCTTCGCGAAAGTCTTATAGCTTTCTGTCTTTTTCCATTCATCAATGAATTCAATCATGTACTGCTGTATATCACAGAACCAATTCCTCTGAAGCTTGCAAGCCTTCACACCGATATAGCGGAAATGCCAGCTTTCCCATCTGAAACCGGTAACGTCCTCATGGTTCTTTGGGAAAGATAATGACCAGCCATATTTGTACGCATTGTTGTACATCCACTTTCCGGCCTTGGTATAGTAATAGTCATCAGACACGGACCCAAAGTCAACGGCAACACCCAGCTGATGCTGACTTGTTCCGGCCCTTGCAGACTCTCGTTCCGCCTGCTCAAGTCCGTCCACATTTACCCAATGCTGAAAAAGGTTCTGCTGATATGAATAGGACCTGTAGGTCGAGGAAACCGTCAACGATATTCCCTCGGCGCGTGCCGCATTTCCCAAAACCTTTAACCCTTCGGCGGCTTCCCTTCTCAAGGACAATCCACTTTTATTTACGGAATAGGCGTTGCAGCTTGACAGCTGGGTCCTATGGGCTGGCTCGTAATTCGCACCATTGTTTGGTCCCGCGTAATGGGTTTTATCAATCAGATAAAAAAGCGAAATATCATCGCTGTCATTGTTCTTTTCATCAAGAAGAGCACTTTCCAAATCAGAGAGGAAAGAATCGTAATCCTTTTCAAGGATGCTGACTTCACCTCTAAAACGGCTGGTCATTCTTTTTAGTACGGATTCAATATCGGAATAGCGTGAATCACGGGCCGGCTTTACAGGTTGCGCCTGAGCTGAACTTACTTCAGCAACAGCAGTCACGGCAGTGACACCGGTGGAATCCTTTACGACATTGATTTTGCTGGACTGATTGATTACCACATCACCAGATTTTTTTTGGGAGCAGGAAGTCAGAGCCAATCCCAGCAAAGAAACAAACAACAAACCGTGTTTATGAAACATCAGAAACCTCTGTTATAGCATGAATTATATCAAAAACATCAAGGAATCCCGTTCTTTCCAGAGCATGCCTTGAAGATTCTGACGGATTCATTATAAATAATTTCGTATTTCTTTCAAGTCCATCATTATAGCCGGCCAAGATTATGCCAACCCCGGAAGAATCAATCGAAATGACCTTTGACATATCCAGAACTAAATTCGAATCATGGATATAGCGGTAGACCTTTTCCTGGAAATCTCCAATAGTATATGCATTTATTGCTCCCATCAACTCAAGGAGCATATAGTTTGGTCCAACTTTTTCATAGATAGTAAGCTGATCCATTTCTTCCTCCATTAAATTGGAATCCGGAAAAATCCCGGACCCTATCAAATTTCCCAAAAATCTTTCACCGCCCCCATCCAGTGCAAAGCCTTGGGAGGGGGCACGAAAAATTATTTCATCTGTTTAATGACAAGTTCAGTGAAGTCATCCTCAAGGGCCCTTGTGGTAAAGTCCAGAAGGTTCTCATACATGAACTGCCCCATCTTTTCTGCAGGATAACTGGCGTTCTCCATAAGCTGGGACTGGACCCTGGTTTTTCCGTAGCTTTCTCCACGGAGGGACTTTGATTCAATAAGACCATCCGTACAGGCAAAGATAATATCGCCGGCAGTCAGCTTGACTTTCTTGACACGGATCAAGTTGCTGATATCTTTCATGAATCCCAGGACATGTCCTTCACCCTGGATTTCGATGACATTGTTGTAGAGATGGTTGTACATGAACAAAGCCGGAGCTCCACAGTTTATGTAATACAGAGTGTCCGTCGAGAAATCAATGATTCCGAAAAGTCCGGAGAAGAAAGTCCCTTTCGGAAGTCCCGTACGGATGAACGAATTGATTTTTTCAATCAGGACCTTGAAATCTTTTGTCTCCGCCAGGTTAGTACGGATGACGGATTTCAAAATAACCATGCTCATGGATGCCGCAATTCCCTTACCGCTCAGGGCTCCAATGACAAACATGTGGCGGGTATCATTAAGACGAATCATGTCAATAAATTCACCACCAATGTTGTGGGCAGGAACCATGCGGTATCCACAGTCAACCTTTTCATTGTTGATGTAGTCCATGTTTTCCTGGATGGAGGTAATAATCTGGCTGGACATACGGATTTCACGGTTGACCGTACCGACGACGGATTCGTTCATCATGTTCTTCATGTAGTAGCCCACAACGAAGAATGTTGAATAAAGTTTCGTGAAGATATCGTAGTCGTATTTGTTGTAACTGTCGCTGCTTACCTTTGGACCAAGGAAGATGGCTCCAATAATGCGGCGACCCTCGTTCAAAAGGATGAAGGCCTCGGAATTGGTTTCATCCATCATCTTCAAAATGGAATCCTTTGCTTCCTTCATCTGGTAGTTCGTCTTCACGAAGCTTTTCAGAACCACCGAATGTTTTATGTTGAGCAAAATGTCAAAACCTTTCTGATTGATAGGGACCATTATCTTGCTTGACTCGGATTCATCGTCAATCGTCTCAAGGAATCCGGTTCCTGCATCAATTGCTATGCGGACAGAGGAAGCTTCGACATATTTCTTG
Organism: Treponema sp.; assembly: GCA_045643225.1. Classification (GTDB taxonomy): domain Bacteria; phylum Spirochaetota; class Spirochaetia; order Treponematales; family Treponemataceae; genus Treponema_D. Next base: position 18,711 of record JAZUKJ010000027.1, read on the forward strand.
AACGCCTCCTCCAGACTTTTTCCAACATTGCCTGCCTGGTCCTCGAAATTCAAAGAGGTAACGACCGATTCAAATTCTTCCGCGTAGCGTCCATCACGCATCAGGTCCGTCTTTGAGATGTACTTGAAAATGAAAAGCCAAGCAGTAAAGACACCGCCGCTCAAGGCCACGCTCAGGATATAGAACGGGACCCCTTTGTTCGGGAAGTTCTTGTACAGAACAAAGAAACCGCCTCCAATAATAATCGAAGGTATAAGGTACAGGATTATCAGACGGAGGATTGTTCTTCCAACAAGTTTCTTTCCCCAGACAGTTGTGTTTGATGAAGAGTACACGTTAATCAAAAGTTCAGGAACCAGAACCAGGATCGTAAGATTGGACAATGCAGGCTGATAAGCAATTCCAAAGAAAAGGAGGATAGCGACAATCCAGGTCACGAGGGTTCCAAGGGAAAATACAATCATGTTCTGTTTCAGCAGCTTATCCTTAAGATATTCAGCCTTTATAAGAACCATCAGGACGGTCACGAACTGGAAGATTCCAACAAAGAAGAACATGTAGGCATCTATCCAGCTGATGTTAATCATCCGGCCGAAAGCCCCTTCAATCAGGTTTGCGGAGGCAATCCTAAGGACGCTGCCTTCGTCAAGGGATATTCCGGTGATACATTTTCCAGACAGGAACACGACCCCGAACGCCAAAACGTTTATGACCCACTGAACAATGGTCAAAAAATAATGCTTTTTCTTCTTGGACTTGTATGTGAATATGGCCTTGCAAAAGCCTGTACAGAACCATCCCACAAGCACATAGATGCCCCTTCCAATCAGAAGACACAATGGACGTGGCGCAAAATAGATCAACAGGTTCAGGAGGCCCATGAGGATACAGATGAACGACAGCATTAGAATCTGGTTCGTCATTGAAGGTTCTTCTTTCTGTGCATTCGAAACATGTTCAGAGATGAACGCGAAGGTCATCAACGCTGCACCAACTAAAAAGTTAACAACTATGTAAACCATTTTATCCCTCCACCTTTGCGACCATCATCGTTACATCATCGCGAAGTTTTTTGTCACCATTGTACGAGAAAACCAAATCAACCACGTCGTCAATAAATTCCTTAGGACTCTTGGCAGCGCTTCTCTTGATTGTGTCCTCGTAAATCTGGGTATCGCCTAATTCCACTCCGGTTTCGTCCATTACTTCGGATACACCGTCAGACGCCATAAGGATTACGTCGCCGCGGAAAAGTCTTTGCTCGGAAACCTCCACATCATCAATATCAATAATACCGACAACGGAACAGTTGGATGTAAGCGGCTTGATTTTATAGCCGTCAGGGGATTTTGAAATGATGATAGGGTCGGACATGGATGCATTGACATAGCGGATGGTCATCTTTGATGTATCAACGACACCGATGAAAACGACAGTATATTTGTCCTGGAGTTTCATTCCCTTGATAGCTTTGTCGACGGCATGGATCATGTTTGGAAGGTCTTCCTTGTTGTCAAGAATCTTGACGGTGTTCATAACAAGACCCATGACCAATGATGCAGCAAGTCCCTTTCCGGATACGTCACCAAGCATAAGGAGAGTCTTTGTTCTGCTGATAGGAAGAACCGTATAGTAGTCTCCGGAAACGTTGACCAGAGGACGGTAATAGGCGGCCACGGACAGCTTTTCAATATCAGGCATCACAGGAGGCAAGAAGGAACGCTGGGTTTCGGCCAGCTGGTTCCATTCTGAGGAAAGTTCAGATATTTCTGCAAGTCCATCGATTGTCTTTGCCCTGCGGAAGAAACGGGTAAACTCTTTGTAGAAAATTTCGAACATGCTTTCCTCAAAGAGCCCTGTATAGCGGCAGAACACATAGAAGTGGTGCTTGCCGTATGTAAAGAAGAATCCGCGGGCTTCCTTTGGTTTTGAAATGATTCCGTATTCGTCACCAATAAAGAAAAAACCTTCCCTCCATGCGTTATGGAAGTTCATGTTCAAGGTTCTTATGACTTCAGGATTGCAGGTAAGTTTGTTCGGGCTATTGTAAAGGACGTACTCTTTTTCTTCGTCCACAAAAAGAACCGCACAGTCACCCCTCTCTTCAAGGATATTTCCAATGATTTCATAAAAATCGTCGAGGGAACAGCAACGGCGCAGGTTTTCAATAAATTCATAAAGCATGGCATTTTCCTTTGCCTTATAAATCCTCTCAACAGATTTATCATAGATAACGTTCCCTGCTTTGTATAAAATCAGGGCAAGCACGAAGGACAGGACCGTCACAAACACCCAGATGAACAGCCCTGCATTGTTCTTCCCGGATATTGATGCAGGAATAACCTTACAGACAAGTAGAACAAGCGCAGCCACCAGAAAAACATTGGTGACCGCCAGAATGACATAGCGTTTTGCTTTAAACATACGCAACCCTCTTAAAGTTTTTTTTCAGAACAAGGCAATTTGCTCAGGATTCACTTGGCCATGAGGCTGACGCAAACCAAAAATCAAATTTCCAAAAGTTTTTAGAGGCCCCCCCCTCCCTGCAAAAAAACCACGGACTAATGTACGTTCTTTTATTATACATCAATATCGGCAAAATGAAAGAAAAAAAAGAGTCCCTCTAGCATTTGCCAAAAAGACTCTTAATATAATCACAAAAATTGCAGTTTCTGGAGGCAACTTTCCTTGGGAAACCCTCCCCGGAAACTACCGTGACAGAGATGCAAGAGGTACCAGGTCCGGTGATGTGGTAGCCTTTTCCAATGCTGCGTATTCCTGCATGACTTTCTGCTGCTCCCTTGTAAGCTTGGATGGCAGCTGGACCAGGATCTTTACATACAGGTCGCCCTTTCTGTTGGAATTTGTATAAGGAACGCCCTCGTCCCGGATTCTCAGCATCTTTCCATGAGGGGTACCCTCCGGCACCTTGATTGAAATGGTCTTACCGGAAAGTCCCTTTATATCGATTGAAGCACCAAGGACGGCCTGGGACAGCGAAATATTCACCGCACAGTAAAGGTCGTTTCCGTCGCGCTCAAAGAATTTATCCTGCTTTACATGGACAATCACCACCAGGTCGCCTGTGGAACCACCATTTCTTCCGGCGTCCCCCTGATTGTGAATCACAAAGCGTTTTCCTTCATCAACCCCTGCCGGAATGGTGAGCGTAATTTTCTGTCTCTTTTCCTGTACACCGGTTCCGCGGCAGGAAGTACAAGGCTTGTCGATTACAGTTCCGTTTCCGCCACAAGTTGGACAGGTCTGCTGAACAGAGAAAAAACCTCTGCTGCTTCTAATCTGTCCCATACCGTTACAGGTACCGCAGGTCTTTGTCGAAGAACCCGGAGCCCCGCCGGAACCTTTGCAGCTTGGACAAACATCGTTGCGCCTATACTCTATGTCCTTTTTGCAACCGTAGACGGCCTCATCGAAATCCAGTTCCAGATCATAGCGAAGGCTGGCACCATCATTGTTCGTGCGGGACCTTCCGCCACCGGAGAAACCTCCGGAAAAACCGCCGCCACCGAAAAGGTTTTCAAATATATCGCCAAAGCCACTTCCAAAAATATCACTGAAGTCGTGGAACGCATGGCTGTACCCCTGGGAAGCTCCACCATCTACACCTGCAAATCCAAACTGGTCGTACTTTGAACGTTTGTCCGCATCACCCAGCACTTCATAGGCTTCCGTGGCTTCCTTGAATTTTGCCTCGGCCTCTTTGTTGCCTTGGTTCTTATCCGGATGGTACTTGATTGCCAGCTTGCGGTAAGCCTTTTTTATTGTATCTTCGTCGGCATTTTTATCAACGCCCAAAACTTCGTAGTAATCTCTTTTGTCAGCCATATTCGTTACTTAAAATCAAAAAAACTCCGGAAAGAAAAACTTCCCGGAGGCATTGCACGGATACGGCACATCAAGGGGGCAGCCCCCGACAAAACCGTTTCCTGCCGTGATATAACTATCGCGGAATAAACCAAAAGCGCCGTTCCAGGATATCACAGCGCAAACAAATTCTGCCCCCGGAGGGACAGAACCTAAGGATTTTATGGAACCTCTAAAAATCGAAATTTTTAGAGGCAACCTTGAAAACCCGCAGACATGCTAAAAAGTATTTTCCAGCGATGCCCTTTATTTGTCGTCGTGTACCTCGTACTGAACGTCATCAGCGGAACCCTTGTCGAACTTTGAGTCACCAGCATTTGATGAACCAGCGCTGGCACCGGCTCCTGCGTCCGCACCTGGCTGTGCACCTGCACCACCGGCTGCCTGCTGAGCCTTGTACATCTCCTCGCCCAGCTTGTAAGATGCCTGCTTGAGAGCCTCCGATTTTGCCTTGATTGCGGCAATGTCAGAACCCTTGAGAGCTTCCTTGACATCGTTTATTGCTGTCTCGATATTCTTCTTGTCTCCCTCAGAAACCTTGTCGCCATAGTCCTTGAGAGCTTTTTCTGTCTGGTAAACCATGCTGTCGGCTTCATTGCGGGCATCAATCTCTTCACGCTTCTTCTTGTCAGACTCTGCGTTTGCCTCTGCATCCTTGACCATGCGGTTGATTTCTTCTTCGCTAAGGCCTGATGAGTTCTGGATCTGGATTTTCTGTTCCTTTCCAGTTCCCATATCCTTTGCGGAAACCTTTACGATACCGTTGGCGTCGATATCGAATGTAACTTCAATCTGTGGTACACCGCGTGGTGCTGGAGGGATTCCAACCAGGTCAAAATTGCCCAGAGTGCGGTTTTCGGAAGCCATCTCGCGTTCACCCTGGAGAACATGGATTGTTACAGCAGTCTGACCATCGGCGGCTGTTGAGAAAATCTGGCTCTTCTTTGTAGGAATTGTTGTATTGCGGTTGATGAGGCGTGTAAATACACCACCCATTGTCTCGATTCCCAAAGAAAGTGGAGTTACGTCAAGCAAAAGAACGTCCTTTACGTCTCCCTTGAGGACACCACCCTGGATTGCGGCACCAATTGAGACTGCTTCATCTGGGTTAACTGCGCGGCTTCCTTCCTTTCCGAAGATGCTCTTTACGATATCCTGAACCTTTGGCATACGGCTTGATCCACCGACCAGAAGGACCTCGTCAATCTTGTCTGCAGAAATCTTTGCATCGTTCATAGCCTTTACACATGGCTCACGGGTTGCCTCAAAGAGGTCGTCAGTCATCTTTTCGAATTCAGCGCGGCTCAGGGTCTTTGCCAAGTGCTTTGGACCGGTTGCATCGGCTGTGATGAATGGAAGGTTGATATCTGTTGTTGTCTGGTTTGAAAGAGAGATCTTTGCATTTTCTGCGGCCTCTCTCAAACGCTGGAGAGCCATGCTGTCCTTTGACAAATCGATTCCTGTATCTGCCTTGAAGCTGTCGATGAGCCAGTTAACGACGCGGCGGTCCCAGTCATCTCCACCAAGGTGTGTATTACCGTTTGTTGATTTTACTTCGAAAACGCCATCAGCAATTTCGATGATAGAAATATCGAATGTACCACCACCAAGGTCGTAAACAGCGATTGTCTTTTCATTCTTCTGGTCTTCCTTGAGACCGAATGCCATTGCAGCGGCTGTCGGTTCGTTGATGATTCTCTTTACATCAAGGCCTGCAATTTTACCGGCATCCTTTGTTGCCTGGCGCTGTGAGTCGTTAAAATAAGCTGGAACTGTAATGACAGCCTCTGTAACTTCTTCTCCAAGGTAGTCCTCGGCAGTCTTCTTCATCTTCTGCAAAATGAAAGCTGAGATTTCCTGTGGGCTGTACTGCTTCTTTTCGCCGCTCTCGTCAACCTCAACGCGGACATCCTCACCATGATCGATAACGGTATATGGAACCATCTTTGCTTCACCGGCGAGCTCACTGAAACGGTGTCCAATAAATCTCTTGATAGAATAGATAGTATTCTTTGGATTTGTTACCATCTGGTTCTTTGCAGGCAGACCAACGACACGGTCGCCCTTTGCTGTAAAGCCAACGATTGATGGAGTTGTACGTCCACCTTCTGAATTCTGAATTACAACCGGTTCACCATTTTCCATGACAGAAACACATGAGTTTGTTGTTCCCAAGTCAATACCGATAATCTTTCCCATCTTATTTACACTCCTCTAAAGTATTTTACGTATTCAATCCCATCTCCAGAAACAAGACTCCCGGAGATCCAGTCCAATCTTTCCGTGCACAAACCCCGGAAAGCAATTTCCAGAGACGCCCCTATTTATCAGCCTTCTCTTCGCTTTTTACTGAACCATCAGGCATGCTTACCATGACCTTTGCGTGACGAATCACACGGTCCTTAAGTTTGTAGCCCTTCAAATATACCGCTTTTAAAACAGGTTCCGCAACACTCTCGTCAACTTTTCCTATGGCCTCGTGGATATCAGGGTCAAAGGCATCACCTGCCGTACCGTAAGAGACAAGGTTGTACTTGTTCTCCAGCATGCTGACAAGCGACTTGTTTATCATTGTCACTCCATCGGCAATAGATTTTGCATCGGTTGCCGAAGCAGCGGCTTCGACGGTTCTATCAAAATTATCCAAACTGTCAAGCAAATCCTTCAGCAGGCTTGTGTTGGCATAATCGTAGGCCTCCTGCTTTTCCTGGATAGATCTCTTGCGGAGGTTCTGAAAATCAGCAACAGCTCTAAGGTAGTTGTCATTAAGTTCCGCCACTTTCGCTTCCAGCTCGGCAATTTTTTCGTTTGCCTTATCCAGTTCAGATTTCTCGCACACTTCCTCTGACTGAACATCCCCTTCTGCACTGGATCCGGAATTTTCGGACTCCGCACCCTTCTCTTCGACAATCTCTTCATTCTGTCCATCGACGGCGACATTTTCTTTAATTTCTTCGTCCTTTGCGTTTTCTTCACTCATTCTGCAAACCTCTCATTTTGTCTACATATTGGAAGATACTAAAACAAGGTGGCCATCGTCAATAAATTTCAAATATTTTTATGATTTAATCAAAATTTTTTATGTAGATTACACAAATTTTCAATTTTTTTGCCAATTTTATGCCTTCCAGCCCCAATTCCTGTTGATTTTTGTGGTCCACCGATTCTGCCGATTATAGATTAAACCGAGAAAAAAATTAACCAGACAACACTCACCAACGGGAGCCACTTTATGGACCAGACAGAAACACCGGAAACACTCTTCACCCTGCTCAGCCAGCAGCTCAACGATAAACTTCCCCTGCTCATAGGCATCGCCGCCCTATGCCTGCTGATTTTTCTATTGATCGGGATACTGATCGGCAAGACCATCCAAAGCATCAAAACCCGGGACCTTATTAAGCAGGAAAGGGAAAAAGCCATAAAACGCAGCCGGGAGGTCCTGGGAGGGCAATTCGGGGAACAGATAGCCCCGTACATGCCCGGATTTCCATGCAACCCCGGCGACTGCAAATTCCTTGGCCAGCCGGTAGATTTCATCGCATTTCCTGGCAGCGCGGAAGGCAAACCCATACGGGAGGTCATGTTCATCGAGGTAAAATCGGGAGGGAGCCACCTTTCCGAAAGGGAAAAACAGTTAAAGTCGGCCATAAAAAATGGGGAAGTCCGATACATTGAGTACAGACTTCCCCGATAAACACATCCGATGCATAGTGTCAGACACTTTCCGGAGTAACATTGTTGACCGTCAGAATGGCGGAGCTGTCTCCGGACAGCATTCGGTCGCACAGATCTGTTGGCATAGGCTTCCCCTTCAGGAACCCCTGCACATTATGGCAATTTATTTTCTTGAGCATATCCAGCTGGGAATCATTTTCGACTCCCTCCGCGATTGTATCAAGCCCCATCTTCGATACCATGGAGACAATGCTTTCGGTGATGTTTGCCTCCACGCAACCCTTTTCATCGATGTTGGAGATAAAGGATTTGTCAATCTTAAGCGTCGTAAGCGGCAGAATCTGAAGATACCTTAGAGCCGAATAGCCGGTTCCAAAATCATCAAGGGAGACGCCTATCCCCATGTCCCTGACCTGGTTCAGTTTCCTTACCGTATCCTGAACATTGTCAATGAAGATACCTTCCGTTATTTCAACCTCCAGATGACCTGGATTAATTCCGGTACGCTCTATGCCTTCCCTCAGTTTGTCAATAAAATCCACGCACTTCAGCTGAACCGGAGAGACGTTTACTGATACAATACCGTCAAAATCGAAATCCTTTTCCCAGTGGGCAAGGTTGTCCATGGCGGTATCCATAACCCACTGCCCCAGAGGAACAACCTGTCTGGACTCTTCCGCCAAAGGAATGAACTGGTCGGGGCTTATCCATCCAAGCTCATCGTCATGCCATCTAAGCAGAGCCTCAAATCCACGGAGCTCCCCGCTGGACACATCAAACTGCGGCTGATAGTAAAGCTGGAAAAGATTTTTCTCCATCGCGTTGTTCAGCTTGTTCTCTATGAGCATCTTACGGAGGAACCGGTCCTCCATGACCTGCTTGAAGAAATAGATATTGTTTTTGCCGTTCTTCTTTACATCCGACTTTGCCATGTCAGCAAACTTCAACATATTGATTGGATCCGGAGAGTCCTCAGGATAAAGGCTTATTCCACCGGAAAAACCAATCTCATGACTGTTGGCGTCCTGTATGATTTTATATCCAAGGAGGGACATCTCATCCCTGCTGGACACATTCTTTACTACAAGAATAAATTCGTCACCCTCAAACCGGAAGGCAGTAATCCTTTCGTTCTCGTAGCCCCGAAGGATTCCCGCCATCTGCCGCAGGACCATGTCGCCGGCATTGTGTCCACCGGCGTCGTTCACATTTTTCAGGTTGTCTATGTCAATCAGCAGGAGACCAAAATTTCTTATCTCCACGTTCTCCACATTCTTGTTGTTGCAGGAGGTCGCGGTTGATGCCACCCCATGATTTTTCACGTTCGCAATCACACGGTTGAACCACGCCCTGTTGAACAGATTGGTGAGGCTGTCATGGAATGCTGCAAAATGAAGCTGATTGTTTAAGGTCTGTATGCTGTCAAGCTTTGTGCGCATCTCGGTGCGGGTCAGGGACAGCTCCTCAGTCAAGGTCATGTTCCTTACGTCCTGGCGCTGGACAGTCTGCTCAAGGCGTTTTTCCTGGGTCACGTCCTCAATGAACCCGACCACGGCATCCTCTTCCAGACCTACCACCGTAAGCTGAAGCCATCTGTTGCTCCTTGCGGACAAAAAGGTCTTCGTAACCTTGTATCCGGTGCGGATGACCTCCTCGAACACTTCAAAAAGCGCCATGTCCTGGGGCAGGAATTCCTTGACAGAGGAAAACCTCATTCCAGTGGAGATTATGTTGTGGGAAAAAATCAAAAACTGTTCGTTAACGTATTCGACTATGCAGTCACCGATACGGCCATCCTCATTTCTTACGGCGCTGGCAACACATACGGCCCGGGGAACCACATTCAAAACCTTCTTAAAGTCCAGAGAATCCAGCATACTTTTTTGCACTCCATTGTGAACATTACTTCCCCGAAAACACCCGCAAAGATTATAACGCATAATTCATTTGTTGTCGAGGAAATGTAATAAAAGGGCACCCCAAAACAATGAAATCCCTTCATAAAAAGAAATCCCCCGGAAAACGGCTGCCTCCAGGGGAATATGTCTTTAGGATCCAAAAACTAGAATGTGGCCAAAGTCCTTTCGATTCTGGCGATCGATTTTTCCACACCCAAAATCAGGATGGAACCGATCAATGGTGGAGAGACACGGCTTCCAGTTACGGCCATGCGGATTGGCATCATGAAATCGCCCAACTTGATTCCAAGTTCCTCGGCATATTTTTTTGCCAAGGCTTCGGATGCTTCGTGGTCAAGGTTTGGAAGTTCAGCAACAAAGTCCTTTGCCTTTACCAAAACTTCTTTTGTCTTTGCCTCGTCCAGTTTCTTTGGAACGATGTCGGTCTTTGGTGGAACGGCTGGCTCGGTGAAGAGGAAGTGAACCATCTCGGCGGCATCGCACAGGAAGTGAAGTCTTTCCTTAATCAAAGGCATAAGACTCATCAAGGCGTTCTTCACATCGGCGGAAGACATTCCCATTGAAGAATCCACGCACACAGGCTCACCGTCAGCTCCAAGGGCAACACCGGAATACTCTGGTCCCACCTTTGGCTTTGGCTGAGGATTGTCAGGATTGATTTCCAAAGTGGCGTCCCCGGTTCCAGTGATGAATGGAAGGGTCCACTTGTAAAGTTCCTCGTCCGTCAATGCACGGATGTACTGGCCGTTGTACCATTCAAGCTTCTTGTAGTCAAAAACAGCAGGGGCCTTGTTCAAATGCTCCAGCTTGAAGTTGGCGGCAAGTTCCTCCAGAGTGTACATGTCCTTTCCGTCTTCGTAGCTGCATCCCAAAAGGGCCACATAGTTTACGATAGCCTGTGGCAAATATCCGCGGGCGCGGAATTCGTTCAAGGATGTGGAGCCATGACGCTTTGAAAGTTTCTTACCGTCGGAACCGTTTACCATTGGAAGATGGCAGAACTCAGGATGGTCCCAACCAAAGCTGCGGTACATCTGGACATGCAACGGAGTGGAAGGAATCCATTCCTGGGCGCGCATGACATGGGACACCTTCATCAGGTGGTCGTCAACAATGTTCGCCAGGTGGTATGTAGGGAATCCGTCGGACTTCAAAAGGATTGGGTCCGGAGAAATATCCTCGCTCTTCCAAACGATGTCGCCCAAAAGATGGTCATGGAACTTTGTCTCGCCTTCCAGCGGAACCTTCAAACGGATAACATAAGGACAACCGGAGGCCAGCTTTTCCTTAACCTCATCCTCCGTCAAAAGACGGCAGTGGCGGTCATATCCAGGTGGCATCTTGTTTTCGGTCTGGATCTTCCTGATTCTTTCCAGGCGCTCCGAATCACAGAAACAGTAATATGCCTCGCCCTTGTCCAAAAGTTCCTGGGCATATTTCTTGTAAAGCTCGAATCTTTCGCTCTGGACATAAGGTCCATATTCGCCGCCCTTCTCTCCACCTTCGTCCCAGTCAATCCCAAGCCATTCCATGGTGTCGTAAAGGTTCTGAACATATTTTTCATCAAAACGTGTGCGGTCAGTATCCTCAAGGCGAAGAATAAACTTTCCGCCCTTTGAACGTGCATACAGATAATTAAAAAGTGCGGTACGGACACCACCAATGTGCTGAAGTCCCGTTGGGGATGGCGCGTATCTAACTCTAACTTCGTCAGACATCTTTTTCTCCAAGTTATTTTTTTAGAAATGGAACCCGTGCATCAATGTCCACGAATTCCGTCATTATAATATATTGATTTAATTGTAGAAACTCAAGGTAGTTCAAGCTTTTCCATGGAAAACGGTGGAAAAACAGTCGCACCGGTAGTCCGGTTTTAATCCAGGGGGGCAAATTGTACCGCAGAACTAAAACCTATGGCGGACACCATTTTTTTCCGAAAATCAAAACATGTACCGTAATATAACGACACTGGCAAAAAAAGTTGTCTTGCTGATTTCTACCATGCTCGTATCAACATTCGCATTTTCCCTGGAAATATACCGTCCCTCCAACTACGGGACAATGGATGATATCCCCTGCCTTTTAAAAATCACCGACACCGAAGGCAACGACGCCTGGGACAAAATCATCAGCATAAGCTATTCCTGGTACAACGACATGCGAAACACACCCCACTGGAGCCACACCTACTACAACGGCTGCTTCACCGGGGGATGCGTGGTCCATCTGGAAATGCAGAAAGGGACATACCTCATAAGCGTCTACACACCACCGGAGCATCAAAGGGACTACCTGCCTGACCACCCGGAGGAATGGCAGTCCAACACCTTTAAATACACGGTAGGCGCACCTGCACTCAAGGTCATTTTCGTTAACCCGACGGCCAACCAGAACGGTTTCTACAACGGCGGGTGGCACGTGGATTACAGGGCTCCAAAGTACTTCATGTGGACAAAACCTTACAGGGACGGCAGATAGGGAACAAAAAAAAATAACATTCCGTTATATCGCAAATAAAAAGACTTTTTCACGTAACCTAATTGCGTTACGTTCATTTGTGAGGATGATTGCGAAAGCAATACAATTAGGTTACGCCTAATAAAGCAGTTTTTTATGGAAATGGAATGCACACCCGTTTCCATTGTTTCTGCATCCTCCTCTCCTTTGCCCCAGTCACAGAGCGTGGCTGGGGTTTTTGTTTTCTTCAACCGGAAAGGCAAAAAAAAATCCCGGAACGCAAGTCCCAGGAATAAAAAAGTCGGGTAACCCGGATTCGAACCGGGGACCTCCACGTCCCGAACGTGGCGCGCTACCAGCTGCGCTATTACCCGAAAAAAAAAGCCTGCTCGAAAGAACAGGCAAAAGCGGGATGTGCGGGGCTCGAACCCGCGATCTCCGGCGTGACAGGCCAGCGCGATAACCAGCTTCGCTAACACCCCGTAACGAGATTTACTATATCATTTATATAATTCCATGTCAACACCGGCAAACATTTTTTGCCATATATTTTTTAGTCAAACATCGGGCTTTCAAATTCATTAGACAATTATGGTAAAATAAATGTACTTCCATCAAAAACAGGCCAAAATATCAGCAAAGCCTTCCCCGATGCATCATACTCAGCGGCCGCCCGTTGTTGACACCAATTTTATACAATGATAAAATTATCGCCTATGCGGTGAGCTTTTCTGTTAGCATAGATTCACCGTGGAAACCCATTTGTTCATTAAGACTCTAGTCGGATGATCCCTAAATGAGGTTTTTAAGTCATATAAAAAAGTGACTCATACATAAAATCTTTATCAGAGGATTCTTACCATGGCAGAAGAAGAAGTAAAAGAAAAAAAGGCAAAGAAGAAAAGTGACAACGCAAAGATTGGCGCTGTTATCGTTCTTGTAATCTCAGCATTAGTATTTATACCGACCGGAGGCTCTGCCGTTATCCAGTCAATCATGCAGAAAAGAAATACTCCTGTTTTTGGAAAGTATAAGGGAGAAAAAATTGAGTACAAGGCCGGATCAGACATGGCACTCAATGTCGCAAACAAGGCACAGGTATTCCAGAGCTACGGATATGATGTAAGCCAGATTTACAGCTACATCTTCGAATCCGCCTTCGAGGAAACCGTACAGAACATGTACTACAACGAAGCCATCAAAACAAGCGGATACTCCGTACCAAAGTCAGCAGTCAACAGAATGATCCTTCCATTCTTCCGTGACGAGACCGGAGCATTCTCAAAGAAGCTGTTCAACCAGACCGACGAATCAAAGAAATCAGAGCTCCGCGCAGCAGCACTTCAGGACCTTACCATCTCACGTTTCACCGACGATGTGTTCGGAAACAACGGACTCTACGGTCTTAAGGTATCATCAAAGGAAAGCGCCTTCGTTGCCTCAATGGGAACAGAAAAGCATGCCTTCCAGCTGGCCGCATTCAGCACAAACACATTGCCAAAGGAAGAGGCCGTAAAGTACGCAAAGAACAACATGGACACTTTCCGCCGCTACAACCTTTCAGCAATCACCCTTTCTGAAAAGATTGACGCAGACAATACACTCAAGCAGATTCAGAACGGAGAAATCACATTCGCCGATGCTGTATCTACAATTTCAGAAAAGCTCCTCACAGATTCAGAAGGAAAAATCACTGACGCTTACTATTACCAGCTGAAGAACCAGATTTCTTCTGACGAAGATTTGGCAACAGTCGTGGCACTCTCAAAGGATGCACTTTCACCAGTCGTACAGACAACAAGAGGATATACAATCTTCCGTTGCGACGGAGCCTTCACAGCAATCGACCTGGAAGATGACGCCGCAGTTGATGCAGTCACAACCTACATAAAGTCAAACGAAATGAGCTACATCGAAAACTACTACACAGGCATCGCAAACAAGTTCATTTACGATACATCAACTCTTGCTCCAGTAATCATGGACATTTCAGACGGTACAGAAGGACGCGTCCTTAACCCAGCTTCCTATGCTGACAAGAGACTTATTGATGCCGGCGGAGAAAACATCGTTGAGTTCAACTCCTTCGAGCTTGCATGCAAGAACTATGGAACAAACGCTGTCAACGTTTCGGAATTCCCTGTGAACTATGGAAACTCAGCGTTCCTTGACAAGATTCCTTCTGACGTTTCTGAACTCAGCAGCCTTGCCACAAATTCAAACGCAATGAAAACAATGTTCGCGCTCAAGGAAAATGAAATCTCTGAACCATTCGTGCTTGGCTCAAATGTCATCGTAGTAAAATGTACATCCATCCAGAAGGATGACGTTGCAGAGAAAGATGACTACGCCGCGGAGGCTTCATCAAGCGACAGAGAATCTTCCACAAATGCAATCATGGCGTCACCGGATTTGGAAAACAATTTCTTTGAAACCTTCCTCAAGTCTTTCATGAACTAAATCTTTTGATTTTATGATTGAAGAAAACAAGCCCCGTCTAGTAGAAACTGGTTCGGGGTTTTCTGTTTTTACAGTTGAATACCGCGGCCGGTTCCTTTATTCAAAATACAATCCTTCGCGGTCCATCGAGGCGGTAATAGAAAAAACAGAAATACAGCCATCCACGTTAATTATCCTCAACTCCCCCTGCCTTTTCTATGGTCTGGAAAAATTATTGGAAAAGCTTCCGGCGGACTGTTGTATCCTGGCGATAGAAGATGACGACAACCTTTTGGACCTGGCAAAAAAATCCCTTGAGACACTTGCCAATCAAAACGGGGATATAGATTTTTCAGCAATCCGGATTCTTTCAACAAAAAGGCTTCTGGAAATTGACAGCTCAATACGGAAAACCGTTGACACAGGAAAAATCAGGCGGGTCATATCTTTTGATTTGTCGGCCGGAAAAATATTCAATCCGGAAATATACAACCTGATTTTATCTGCCGCACAGGAAATAATTGGCACATTCTGGAAAAACCGTATCACCCTGGTCAAGATGGGAAGACTGTTTTCTAAAAACCTGTTCACAAATTTGAAATCCCTGGACAGCGAAAACCTTCTTAGCCAATTCAGGCAGACCATAAACAAACCAATCCTTGTTTGCGGTGCCGGGGAAAGTCTGGACATTACAACAAAAAAAGATTCCACACCATTTTCGAAGGCCCTTTACGCTGGAAATTTTTATGTAATCGCGGTCGATGCATCCCTGACCACACTTCTGGACAGAGGTATCAGGGTGGACGCCGCCGTTGGTCTTGAATCCCAGTTTGCAATTCAAAAGGCCTATATCGGGATGGGAAATTCTCGCCCCCTTTTTTTTGCTGACCTTTGCTCCCGTCCTCAGGTTCAAAGGCTCCATGACGGCAGGACCGTGTGGTTCATGTCGGAATATACATCGGCCAATTTTATATCTAAACTAAAAGAGCTAAACATAATCCAGGACTTCATTCCGCCGCTGGGATCGGTTGGTCTTGCGGCTGTCTATATAGCGCTGATTCTGAGAAACAACAAGTCCCTGCCAATTTTTTTGACCGGCCTTGATTTCAGCTACAGTCCTGGAAAGACTCACGCCTCCTTCACTCCGGCTCACAAGGACAGACTTTTCTCCCTTGGCCGAACGAAATCCCTGGACAATATGGACGCAGCATTTTCTCCAGCGGCATCCTTTGTTATGGACAAAAAAGGCGGAACCACTGTCAGTTCAACTATAATGCTTTCATACAGGCAATACTTTGAGAACAGCTTTTCCAAATTTGAAAACCTGTTTGACATAGGCGAAACCGGACTTCCCCTTGGCCTAAATCATCTGACCAGCGAACAGGCTTTCAATCAGTGCAGACTGTCCGTCCCAGGTTCCATTCCAAAAAATGCTCCACAAAAAAAGGAGGCCGGCACATTCCTTGCGAACGAAAAGAAATGCCTTATGGAGTTAAGGGACCTGCTTTCCAATGGAGAAAACTCGGAGTTCTACACACCAGGCACGGACCTTACGGCGCGGATACAAAATCTGCTTCAGGACAGGGAATACCTGTACCTCCACTTCCCCGATGGATACGCTCTGTCCATGAACCCGATTTTCTTGAAACGGGTCAGGGCAGAAATCGATTTCTTTTTGAAAATCATAGGATAAAAAAAAGGTTCCAGACGACTAGAACTGGAACCTTTTTTTGCACGAAAATTAGTTATCCTCTTTCTCTTTCAGGACCGCAAGGAAGGCGCTCTGTGGAAGTTCCACATCACCGGCCATAAGCATACGTTTTTTACCGGCCTTCTGCTTTTCAAGAAGCTTGCGTTTACGGGTAACGTCTCCACCGTAACATTTTGCAAGAACATCCTTGCGTACTGGATTTACCGTTTCCCTGGCAATAATCTGACTTCCGATTGCACCCTGAATTGCGACCTTGAACTGCTGCCTTGATATTTCCCCTTTGAGCCGTTCGCAAACAACCTTGGCTCTTTCGACCGCGCTTGGACGGTAGCAAAGCTGGGCCAATGCATCAACAGGTTTTCCGTTAATGAGGATATCAATTTTTATAAGGTCGGTCGGACGATTATCAATGACCTCGTAATCAAAACTAGCATATCCACGGCTGTAGGATTTCAGCTTGTCATAGAAATCAAAAAGGACCTCGGCCAAAGGCATTTCATAGGTCAGCTCAACACGCTTTTCATCCAGGTAGGACATATTTTTTTGTACGCCACGTTTCATCCGGCACAGCTCCATAATGGAACCCAAAAACTCTGACGGGGTGATAATGGAAGCATTGATATAAGGTTCCTGGGAGGACTCTATTTTTCCTTCAGGGAAATCCGCCGGATTATCTACATCCATTTCCTCGTGTCCAGCCTGTTTAACCTTATAGCAAACCGACGGAGCCGTGAAAATGATTACCTGTCCAAAGTCCCTTTCAAGTCGTTCCTGAATGATTTCAAGATGCAAAAGCCCCAGGAATCCGCACCGGAATCCATTTCCCAAGGCAAGGGAGTTGTCCTTTTCATAAACAAGGGACGCATCGTTCAACTTAAGTTTTTCCATGCTGTCCTTGAGCTCTTCATAGTCGTTGGAATCAATCGGGTAGATTGAAGAAAACACCACCGGCTTTACATCCTTAAAACCTGGCAAAGGCTCAGGGGCAGGATTTGTTGATAGAGTTATGGTATCACCTACACGGACATCGGAAACAGTCTTTATTCCGGAGATTATATATCCGACATCGCCTGCCTCAAGACCTTCCGTTTCTTCATACTTGATTTTAAACACACCCGTCTTTTCGACCTTGTACTGGGCACCGCTGCTCATCAATGTGATTGTATCCCCAGGCTTTACCCGGCCATCCATAATGCGGATATGGACAACAACCCCACGGTACTCGTCATAATGGCAGTCAAAAATCAAAGCCTTAAGCGGAGCATCGCAGTCCCCGGTCGGAGCAGGAAATTTTGTTACGATTGCTTCCATCAAATCATCTATACCTTCTCCGGTCTTTGCGGAAACCAGCTGGGCCTCCGAAGAATCCAGACCAAGGTCGTGATCTATCTGATGTTTTACACTTTCAATATCAGCGCTGGCCAGGTCAATCTTGTTGACCACCGGCACTATCTCCAGGTCATGCTCCAAAGCCATATACATGTTGCTGACGGTCTGACTTTCAACTCCCTGGGTGGCGTCAATCAAAAGCAGCGCACCTTCGCAGGAGGCAATCGCACGGCTTACTTCATAACTGAAGTCAACATGTCCTGGTGTATCAACAAAGTTCAATTCATAATCATGGCCATCCTTTGCGTGGTATGGTATGGTGACGGCCTGACTTTTTATTGTGATTCCCCTTTCACGCTCAATGTCCATGCTGTCAAGAATCTGGTTCATCATCTGGCGGTCTTCGATGATTTTTGCTTTTTGAATCAGACGGTCCGCCAGGGTGGATTTTCCATGGTCAATGTGGGCGGTGATACAGAAATTTCTTTTATATTTTAGTTCTACCATTTATTTCCTCATCTTTTTTTATCATAATTTGTTGAAAACGCAAAGTCAAAAATATTGGGACCCGTCCAAAGGAACCCCCAGGGACATTCCATAATCAAGATATCCATTGCGTTTTTTCTTTGCATAGATTTCCACAATAAGGGCAGTTTTATCATCACTTGGAGAGCAGTTCAAAATTTGAACAGGATCCCCTTCGCTAAAACCGTTCTCATCCGCAAAGGACCCCTTCAGGACCCGCTTCACGGTATAAAGCCGTTTATTGGAAGTCGAACTTCTGACCAACTCCATTCCGACCACTGGATAAAGGGCAGATGAAATCAAATCATGGGAATAGAAACTGAACCCCGGATTTTCCGGACGGTTTGAAAGATATACAGGGACAGCCTTTTCCTGGGTCCCGGATTCATCCGCAGTCAGGTACCTAACTTTTACGATGCTGTCGTCGGATTTTCCAAGCAAAAAAATCTGCAAATCATCAAGGGAAGTTATCTTCACGTCATCCAGGCCAGTTATAATGTCACCGGCCTTTATGCCAGCAAAACTAAGGCGTCCTCCCGGCATGGCATACAATACCTCCACCCCTTCATTTTTTGCTCCAACTCCCGGAGTACGTTTGGTTTTACCGTAGGCCTCCATCCAGCCATGATTCCTTTTTCCACCTGCAAAGAGGAATGGCAACTGAACCTTTAAATCCTCCACGGGGATTGCAAAATTCAAACCATGAAAAGGCTGCACCCCAGCAAACACAATCGCCTGAACCCTTCCCTGGTCATCAATCATCGGTCCGCCAGAATTACCTGGACTAACCGCGGCGTCAATCTGGAACACCTTTCCAAGGGAAAGCAAATCCCTGTCGGTGGCAGAAACAATTCCACTTGTCAAAGTACGGTCCAGTCCAAGAGGGGAACCGATTACATAGACCCTGTCACCAATTTCCAAATCGGAACTGGAGCCAAGGGAAAACACATAGGGAGCATCAACCTCGGTCTTAAGGAGGGCCAGGTCCATTGTCTTGTCATAGCCCACGACCCTTGCAGGAATGCGGGTCTCCGGATCCTCTGCAAGTCTAATGTACAGCCGCGCAAATCCATTGTAGGCAGGGTCCACACAGTCGCTAATGACATGGTGGTTGGTCACGATATATCCGTTCCTGGTAATGAAAAATCCGCTGCCCAGGACAGTATCGTTGTGCCCCACGCCGCTTTCAATTTTAATTCCCTTGTCAACAAAAACGGTCACGGTCCCCTTGATCCGCGCGGAAACCTTTTCCCCTGAAGAAGAATTTTTTCCAAGCGGCAGGGCGGATTCTATAAGGGAGTTCAGTTCCGCTTTATTTTTTTTGAGAGATGAAAGCTTCTTATAACCAACGGCGGACAGGGCTTCATAGAAACGTCTCGCGTTCAAATAATCCTTGGACTCAATGCTGGAAGAACATCTGGAAGCGACCTCGTCCTCGCATTTTGAATATACTTCAAGGGCCTGCGAACAGTCAGGAACATTCATGACTAAGATATAGGAACGCCACAACGCTTCCACAGGCTTTTTTGTCAGGAGGTTTTCGATAATCTTCACCTCATCCTTGACCACATCTTCCTGCGTATAATTGATGGCCGAATATATTTCCTGGACCTGGTCCGTACTTCCACAGGAAACAATTGACAAAAAACTTCCCGAAAGCAAAAAAACGAGTCCGAATATTTTAAGAGACCTTTTTTTTATGTTCATCCAACAAAAATCCTTTCAAAAGCCGGCTAGTTTCCGATTATCATACCAAAATTCTGCTGACCGATTCTTACAGCGTAAACCCGGTGTACCTTGTCCGTAACCATAACGCTTCCACCCTGCTTTCCATTTGCATTGAGGGCCTGCAATGACAGCTTGGTAAGTGCAAGGGTTCCCTTTTCTCCAATCCAGTAGAACCTGTAAGTGTCATCCTCAAAAATCGGGAAGGTTTCGATCGACGTTGAAACAGAAACCGGCACTCCATTTTCTGATTTTACCCGAATCAATTCGCTGTTGTAGCTGAAGAACATTGCCTCCTCAACCACAGGGGCATCCTTTTTGTCTTTCGGTGCGGAGTGACGGACATAGCGGATATCCCAGCTGCCATCACCGTCCGTATCCCATGAAGTAATCTTTCCACCACGGGCAGTGTATTCCTCCGTAAAGTCCGGAATGGAATCAAGATTCTGGGTGTCCACCTGTATCATGCGCAAATAGTATGGAGACGCATTTGAAGGCTGTCCAAAGAGGTTGGTCATTATAACCCGCTCGTCCTCAAGGGCATGGACCTCCATCTCTCCATTCTTGTCCACGCCGTAGAATTCTGTTGTCTCATATACTCCATCCCCGTCAACATCAACAACACGGAGGACAGGATTGCCATTTTCAAATTCGGCCTGGGCATACTGCTGATTTCCCTGGGAGTATTTTGCGCTCTGGATCTGACCGGAAAGGACATAGAAAGTGATGGTCGCATTTTCCCTTTCGTTTGATTTCACCGTCACGGATGAGGCGGCATTGATCAGGGATTCGTTTGCAATTCCACCATTGACTTCCGTTTCGTCATTCAATATCGGGACATAAAAATTTACGCCAGTGGCTTTGCGGATATCAAAATCAACTACCATGTTAAAAGGTGACCAGTTCAGTCCGCCCGGAACAAGATTGAAGTTCTGGATAGCGTTTCCATTCATATCATAGGTTTCAACGGTACGAAGGCTTGGGAACTTTCCCCAGGTATAGTTCATGCGCTGACCATAGAGAGTTCCAGATACAGGATTTCCGAAATCACAGTTGGCGCTCCATTCATAGCTGCCATCCTGATTCCTGTCATAATAGACCACCTGAGGACGTCCCCGCTGATAGAGTATATCCAGATTTGATATTCCGTCACCGTCCGTATCCCTTGAGATATGGCCGTTATATGCATTCAGGTAGGTAGCAATATTTTTCTTTACCTCCTCCTCGGTGATTGAGGAGAAGAAATTCAAAAGCAGGTCATAAGAAATGTTGCTGTCGGCGAAGTCGCTTATATAATCAAAAGCCTGCTGTTCAGTCAGCAATTTGTTCTGCAATGCGAGCAACGCAAAACGTGGATGTCTGAGCCCCCTGGCCCGGAAAGACTTTAACATAACAAGACGGGTCCGTGCATCCGCAAATGGAATGGCAAGGACTTCAAGTTCCGTTGTCAGGGCGGTGGAATTTCCGTCATAATATCCGCCGGAGGTTTCCATTATCTGTGAAATGAATATCCTTGATATGCGGCTGACATCAGCATTAGCCACGGATGGATTTTCGTAGGTGAAGAAAAGAATAGGGAAACGGATGTCATTAGGATAAAGCTTTCTTGCGGCATCAATTTTTGCCCTTGCATAAATCAATGAATCCTTGTCCCCCATCCTGTAGTAGGCCTTTGCACGGATGTACTCGGCGTCAGAGGAATAGACGTAGGGACCATTTACAAAAGCGTCGTTGTCAATGTAGCGGCCGTTTCCGTCAAGGACAGCAAAAACATCGGCATAGCGGCAGGTATCGCACAGGATATCGGCATAAAGGATTCTGGCGGCATCCCGGTTATAGTCGAGCCAAAGGTTTTCATTTATGGCAGTCTCCACATGGGAAAAAACAACAGACTTTGTCTTTCCCAAATTGTTTTCGGCCACGGCCAGCATATACCAAAGATCAGAAACCGTATCGTCATAGGCAATTCCACTGGAAACCTGGGTCATCACTGTTGACCAGTCATCCTTGGCCGCGCTGTTTTTTGCCAGACTCAAATATCTCAAGGCCGTTCGCCTGTTAGCCATACGGGCAGAATCATCAAGGGGGTCATTGTAATAGCCCTGTCCAAAAACAGGAGCCACCATAACTAAAGCAACCGAAGCCACCAAGACTGATAAAAAACTTCTTTTCATATACTGTCCTCTATTCATATAAGCATCCCTAAAGATTGCCATCCTTAGAGCCAACCTATACTATCTTCAGAATCTATATCGATAACAAGGTTCTCCATGAAGCGACAAAAAGGCATCCACGGAATAACCCCTATCTACTATTTTCGTGTAAAATTGCCGGTTTCAACAGTGAAAGTCTATCCCTTCACAATCCAGTCACGGAATCCCATCACGCTTCCAAGCACCGCCACAAGCCTTTGCTCCACGCTTGCAAGTTCCTGGACGACAGGTACCTCATCCCGGTCCGGCCCTTTGCATTTCCAATCCTCAAGAACCTTTGAAACACTCCTGAAGGAACCGGAAGCGGTCAGGATTTCATCATCTATCTGCCTGTTCCTGATTATAAATGGAAAACAAAGATTCGGGATTGAGATTACAGATTTCTTTTCTCCATTCCGGAAAAAATCTAAAACAGTTTTGCCTTCGACGGACTCAACAACTATGGTCCAGCGTCCGGCAACAAAGGTTCCAGTGCCTTTAATGGTAACAGAAAAACACCTTTCTGTCGCCTGTTTTACATCTTTTTGTATGCAAATCCTTCCGCCATCAACCACGGTTCTTAGTCCCGCCGCATTGCAGCTCCAGTTCCCCGGCACATCCATTGTCAAGTCACAGATTTTTTCGACAAAACTGTACGGCACCCTTGAATCCGGCCCCACCCTGCCGATGACGTTATAAACAACCCTTCGCCTGACCGCTTTTGGCAGTGACAGGAACTCTTCCATCAAAACCGAACAGCATCCCGGCTCCGATTCCATAAGGCCTATTTTATCAAGGGAGGAACCGGCAATATTTTCTATGACCTCGGCGTCGTCCCGGGCTTTTGCCGCCAGATTGTACACAGCGTTCTGCCATCCGGGAAAATTCAGGTCAAGGGCGGGCATCAATTTATGCCGGACCCTGTTCCTGAGCAGCGAAGTGTCCATATTTGTACAGTCGGTCCTGTAGGGAATGTTTCTTGCGTCAAGATAGGCTTCGATTTCCTTCCTGGAGACTTCAATCATCGGCCTAAGAAATATGCCCCTCCTTGAAGGTATTCCGCTCAAGGAAACCGAGTCGCCCCCGGAAAGAAAACGCATAAGGACAGTTTCAATCTGGTCATTCCGGTTATGGGCAAGGCAAATATAATCCACCTGGCATCGTTCCTTGAATTCCTCAAAGGCCTTGTATCTTAACCGGCGGGCAGCATCCTCTATTCCGCAATCAAAACTCCGGGCAACCTTTTCGACCTCCCCTCTTGGAAGGTCCACCCTTGCGCATTCAATCCCGAGCCTCCTGCAATAGTCCTGAACATATTCCGCATCCCCTTCCGTCTGCTCGGCGGGACGTATATTATGATTTACGGTTATAGCCTTTAAAAGAAAATTCGAAGGAAGAATATTGGAAAGCGCCGTCAATAGAGCAATGGAATCAGCCCCACCGCTAACGGCGACAGCCAGGGAGCATCCGGAAGAAAAATCCAGGCCAAATTTTTGTAGATTAAAAAATAAAGACCTTTCCAGAGTATCCGTGAAAACCATATTTTCTTCCATAAAAACTATTATAGCACAAACCCAATTATTTTTCAAAAGACATAAAAAAAGCGGCTCCAAATGGAACCGCTTCATAATCTAACTTAAAAATTGATTAACGTTTTGGAGGTGCGATTGTTACAATCAATGACTCTGGGTTTGTGAGAACTGTAACCTTGTCGCTCAAGTTCAAATCCTTGATTGCCAACTTTCCACCAATTTCCAATGCTGATACGTTTGCAGAGATTGAAGCTGGCATATCAGCTGGAAGAGCCTTAAGCTTGATATCAGGAACATGCTTTACCATGAATCCACCCTTCAAAACACCGGCTGGGTTTCCTTCAAGACGAATCTTGATAACAGCTGTGATTGGCTTGTTTCCGCTAACAATGTGGAAATCAGCGTGAAGGTTCTTGTCTGTAAGGATATCATATTCTGTATCAGCGATATAGGCCATGTTGTCCTGACCGTCAATCTTGAGGTTTACCAATGTTGTCTTTGTGATTGAACGCCATACCTTTGAGAATTCAGCGGCGTTGATTTCCAACATGATTGATTCACCCTTTTCGTTATATGCAATTGCTGGAAGATTTCCTGTTGCACGGATTTTCTTTGCAGCTGTCTTACCAGTAACTGTTCTGGTCTTTGCATTAATTACAAACTGTTCCATAATTAAATAGCTCCTTTGTCTATTAAGGACGCCCAATATCTCAATTCAAATCCACCTTAGGTGATACCCGCCGAGGATTCAAAAAGATTTCCTGTTCATCCTTATAAAAAATATAAAAGCTGGGACGGCTGGATTCGAACCAGCGGAATGACGGCACCAAAAGCCGTTGTCTTACCACTTGACGACGCCCCAAAATATAGAGGGCCACGCTAAACCGGGACCCTGTCAACTCCGGCCGAATTACTCAGCGGAGTTGCTATTCACTTTGTCAAAGTTTCCTGAATTGTATTCAGAAATAATCCTGTTCTGCAATTCATTGCGGAACTCTGGATTAATAGGATGAGCTACATCCACGTAAACTCCTTCGCTATTTCTTCTGCTTGGCATAGCAACAAACAGTCCAGACTTTCCTTCAATCACCTTGATGTTATGCACAACAAAGCAATCATCAAAAGTAACGGTGACATAAGCCTTAAGCTTGTCGTCTCCTTCAACCTTGCGAATCTTGAGCTCCGTAATTTTCATGTCGTCCTCCTTAGTTAGATTCCATAATGAAACCAACGAAATCGATTAAACAAGCGCTGTCCGCCACCTAACTTCAAGATGTCTTTTAGCAAACACAGCCTGATCTCTATCAGCGAATACACCGAACACTGTTGAACCAGATCCCGACATATCCACAAAATCAGCCCCGGAACTCCTTAGACACTCCAAGGCTTCTCCAACCTTTGGAAATGCACCGGCAACCGGTACTGTAAAATCATTTTCAAACGTCCATTCAACTACCGGAAGCCTGTAGACACTTTCGAGACTATTGCAATCTAAAAGCGACACATTTTCCGCCACCGCCGTCTCTCTGGAATCAACCAGGCGATAGGCCAATGGTGTTGACACCGACTCCCCAGGGAACACAAGCAGAACGGAGAAATCATTTCTCGCTTCAATCCGCTTTATTTTTTCTCCGCGCCCCGAAACGAAGGCGGAAAAACGTTTACCAAGAAAATCCGAGTCATCCTTTATAGAACACTGGGCTTCGGTAAAAAAGAAAACATCACTTCCTACCTTCCCAGAAATGTTCATCAAATCGGAATTGCTCAAGCGCGTACCAAACAATATGTCAATGGATTTTAAAAAAGCAGATGAATCACTTGATCCGCCCCCCAATCCACCGCCGGCGGGGATTTTTTTCTCCACTTTTACATGGACTCCCCTGTCTATGCCAGTCAGCACGCAGAAAGCTTTGTATGTCTTTGTAAGAGTATTGTCATCAGGAAGAATCATCCCATCACAATCAACGATACAACAGTTCCTCGTTTCGGCTCCGTCAAGCAATTCCACCGTAACGGAATCGCACAAGGAGACGGTCGAAAAAATGCTTGCAATATCGTGATAACCGTCAGCCCTCTTAGGAAACACCTTTAGTCCCAAATTGATTTTGGCAGGGGCCAAAACAGTCAAACTCTTTTGCATACATCGCCAATATATCACATCCGGCCGGGGAATGTCAAAGGGTTATGGAGAATTTGATTTAGGAATTTAGATTTTCGGCCGATTTGGCAAAAGCTTTTAGGGATGCCCCTTAGCATCAACCAAAGGCATCCGCGTTAAGGATTGCAGGGGCGCGAAGCGTTCACTTTTTTGGGCCCCGGGACCGGAAAAGTGAATGGCAACCCCGGAAAGCCTGACCGTAGTGTAGCGGAGGGAACGCCCATATTATATGGAAAAATCATTTGAATATTTATTCAAAAAAATGTAAAATTATACACATGAAGGACTACTACAAGGTTTTGGGCGTATCCCACACAGCATCGGCAGCCGAAATTAGACGCGCCTACCGACAGAAAGCTAAACTTCTTCACCCGGATATCACGCATCAGGAGTCCGACGATTTTAAGGAGCTTCTTGAGGCATACCAGACCCTTTCAGACTTGAAATCCCGCAACCTTTTTGACCAGTCCTTCAGTTTCCATAGCGAGACCACCGCTGCATCGGTCAGCAAAAAAAATTCCTTTAACTACAGGGAATGGCTTCTGGACCGGGAAGATGATGAAAGCCGCGCCAAACTGATAATGTACGACCTGACCCACGGACTTGAGGACACCGCCGTATCCGAATTCAAGCGCATGAACATGACCCGCACCAATTTCAGGCTTGCCCGCTGGTTTGGGCACGAAGATTTTATGGACTACGGTTTCATACTTGCGGAGGAACTGGTGATCCGGCACGAATATTACGACGCGGTGCTGCTCCTGGACCAGATTATAAAAATGGAATGGCGCTTCGACTACTTCAAATTCTTTTTTGAAGAGGTTCTGGATTTTACGAGGCATATACTTTTGAACAACCTTGAAGGGGCCGTCAATGATGAAATGGCAATCGACGCCTGGGAAAGGGGACTGGATTTGAGGCTTGGCAAAAAAAGTGATTCGGCGATCCTTCTAAAAATGTCGGATGCCTACAGGCGCATCGGTGATGACGAGACTTCCGAAAACTGCAGGATTGCTGCCGGCCAGCTTTAGGACTCATGGACTGTATACAAGAGAGGTAGATATATGATTAGACTTAAGAACGATGACCAGATTAACAAGATTCGCAAAAGCTGTCACGAACTGGCGGACCTTTTTAACGAGATTATCCCAAAAGTGAAGCCGGGGGTCAGCACAAAGGAAATTGACGACTGGTGCGTTGAGTTTGTTAAAAAATATGGCGGAAAACCGGCCTGGCACTCGGAGGGCTTTCCTGGATGCGCCTGCATCAGCATAAACGAGGTCGTCATTCACGGGGTTCCTTCAAAGAAAGTAATAGTAAAGGACGGGGACATTGTTTCCCTTGACATCGGAATAAACCTTGACGGGTATATTTCCGACAGCACCCATACCGTCATGGTGGGAAACGTCAAACCGGAAATCCGCAAGCTGGTGCAGGTCACAAGGGAATCCCTGACGGCAGGCATCCAGGCCTGTGTAGCCGGAAACAGGATTTCGGATATATCCAAGGCGGTATACAAGATTGCCCACGAGGATAACGGTTACGGCGTGGTCTACGACTACTGCGGACACGGAGTTGGACTTGATGTCCACGAAGACCCAAGTGTACCGAACTGTCCCGGCAGGGGATTGAATCCACGCATCCAGCCGGGAATGGTTCTGGCAATTGAGCCGATGATTAACCTGGGAACTTCGGAGGTTATCACCGGGGACCAGGCCAGCGAATGGACAGTAAAAACCGCGGACGGAAAATGGAGCTGCCACGAGGAGCATACAGTGGCGGTATTCCCTGACCATAACGAAGTCCTTACAGATTTGGACTACAATGGAAACTCCTGCATGAAGGGTTCGTCCTTTTAATTGCCGGCAGTTCCGAAAAAAACAATGACGGCGGTACCCTTTGTTGATACAATGAGTATGCCGCCATCCGTCTCCAAAGGATTTTTTCTTTGGCACTCCAACAGCAGAGTGTTTGTTTTGGTGACAATAAAAAAATATATCAGGATTCTAATGATTTCCGGAAAAATTATTTAAAGAGGAGTAAATACCCATGGCAAAAATTCAAATGAAGAATGCAATCGCTGAACTTGATGGCGACGAGATGACCCGTGTTTTGTGGCAGCTGATTAAGGACAAACTGATTCTGCCTTTCGTTGATTTGAAGACAGAGTATTTTGATTTGTCTATCACGGAGCGCGACAAGACAGACGACAAAGTGACCTACGATGCCGCCGCCGCAATCAAGAGACTGGGTGTTGGCGTAAAGTGTGCCACAATCACTTCAAACCAGGCCCGCGTTGAGGAATACAATTTGACCCACCTCACACCAAGTCCAAACGGTATTCTCCGTGGCGAGTTGGACGGAACTGTTTTCCGCACACCTATTTTCGTTAACAACATCCAGGGAACAGTCAGCTGCTGGAAAAAGCCAATCACTTTGGGACGTCACGCCTATGGTGATGTTTACAAGAACTGCGAAATCAAGACCCCTTGCGCTGGAAAGGCTGAACTGGTATTCACTGGCGCAGACGGAAAAGAAATCCGCAAGACAATCATGGACATGAAGGGAAGCGGAATCATTCAGGGAATCCATAACCTGGACGGTTCAATCGAGAACTTTGCCCGCTGCTGTTTCAACTATGCATTGGACCAGAAGATTGATGTCTGGTTTGGAGCAAAGGACACAATCAGCAAGATCTACGACGGAGACTTCAAGGCAATCATGCAGAAGGTGTTCGACGAGGAATACAAGGACAAGTTTGAAAAGGCCGGCCTCACATATTTCTACACTTTGATTGATGACGCCGTTGCCCGTGTCGTTAAGAGCGAGGGTGGATTCCTTTGGGCCTGCAAAAACTATGACGGTGACGTTATGAGTGACATGATCGCTTCAGCATGCGGTAGTTTGGCAATGATGACTTCTGTTTTGGTTTGTCCAAACGGTGAATTCGAATATGAAGCCAGCCACGGAACAGTCCAGAAGCACTACTACAGATATTTGAAGGGAGAAAAGACTTCCACAAATCCTGTTGCAACAATTTTTGCATGGACCGGAGCTTTGGCAAAGAGAGCCGAACTTGATGGAACACCAGAACTGGCAGAGTTTGCAAAGAAACTGGAAAAGGCAACACTGGGAACAATCGAGGATGGAATTATGACTGGAGACTTGGCAAAGCTTGCCAACCCGGCACCAAAGAAGATTGTCAACAGCTGGGAATACATCGACGAGATTGCATCAAGACTGTAGTTTTTTGAAGCGGAGCTTGACTAAATAACCGTTCCCCGGAGATTTTCACATTGGATTTCTCTGGGGATTTTTTTGTATTATCAAATAGAATATCCAGCTAAAATTTCAGGTGAAGCTTATAACATAAGGCATAAAAACTGTCACGCGGGTTCGAAAAATCTAACGATTTTTCTTTAAAACAGAGGTGGTAAGTGAGAACTCCTAAAAAAGTCATATGATTTTGCGTTAGAAAAAATCAAATCTTTTCCGTCACCCCACCCCAGGGAATGTTCAGATTGCTGCAGAGGATTTTGTATTCTATCTGCTGACTTTCGGTGGCGGCGGTAACATAGAATGCCATGTCCTTTTCCAGGTCGATTTTTCCGTTGCCCTTTTCACCGATGCATCTGATGGCCTGATTCGAAACTCCGTCACGGCTATCCACAACGGTTATTCCGTCGCCGCAGACCTTTGCATACAAATCGGCAATGTGGGTAAAATGGGTGCATCCAAGAACGACGGTGTCGCATCCGTTTTCCTTGAAAAAATCAACGGATGGTTTTACGGCCGCAATCTTTTGTTCCTGGGTCGAAGTGAAAAACTCCCGCTCGATGAATGAAATCAAATCCGGGTCCCCACGGGAAACCACATCGCAGTCGCTGGCAAAATCCTGAATCAGCTTTTTGCTATAAGGATTTGACACTGAGGCATTGGTGGCAAGAAAACCAATCCTCTTGTTCCTGGACACCTTAGCCGCAAGCTTAATTGCCGGAACGGTCCCGACTATAGGAAGTGTCAGGAAATTTTTTCTTAAAGTCTCAAGGGCCGTCACCGACATGGTGTTGCAGGCAATGACAAGAGCCCTGGGGTTCCATTTTTTTATAATCAGGGAGACTGCATTGGAGGCGCACCGGACAATCTCGTCAACGGATTTTTCGCCATAGGGAAACTCGGCGGTGTCACCAAGATATACGCAGCTGTAGTCGGGACACTTTTTTTTCAGTGCCAGCATATAGGGGATCCCCCCGGTTCCGCTATCAAGGAACGCAAAATCAACTTTATAATTATCTTCCATAAAAATCCATCAACAAAAAATCAACCAAACAGTGAATCGAAAGCCTTCTTTGCCTCAGCAGACTTATCAACGGCAACGGAATGCCCATCCCAATTTCTTTTTACCTTGAAACTGTCGCAGAAATTTGATTTCTCTTTATCAGAAACCAGCTCGTCCACAGTCTCTTTGCAGTCGTAATGATTCCCCGGAGCATAAAAGACACAGTTCCGGCAGCTATGCAAATCTTTTCCGCAGGTTCCGCAGGCAGATGTACGAGAAATATTTTCTTCAGATATAGCAGTTCCGCATTTCCAACACATAAAAAGGATTTTAGCTATTTGACTAAATGTTTTCAATAGCGTAAAGTTTAGGCATGTATCTGTTCAATGAATGTCGTTACCCAGGATGCAGAACCTTTGCAATTTCCTCCATCGCGAATGGAGCCATAGTTGATTCAAAGGAAGGGTTCTGCCTGAAGCATAGTCCAAGTCCCGAAAAAAATGTGGAGGACATAAAAAAATATATCCAGGACAATGAAAAGATTGTCGGAATAAATGCAAGCTACATTTCACTTGATGACATTGACCTGTCGGGGAAAAAGTTCTACGGCTGCAATTTCCAGCATTCATCCTTCAACTCGATTCACTCTACCGGCATGAGGGCCAGGATGTGCATGTTCGATTTTTCCACTTTCTCGGAATGCAGCTTCATGAACAGCAACATCCAGTTTTCATCTTTCGCTGGAAGCAAAATGGTTCACACAATTTTTACCGGAAGCGATTTGATTCAAAACAATTTCAATGGAATCACGGCATATCAGTCCAGTTTTGACGACAGCGACCTATACAACAGCAGATTCATAAAGGCGGTCCTAATCAACACATCAATGATCAACTGCAACCTGAAAAAGGCTGCGTTCTATGAATCAGCAAGGGAGGGAGTCTCCTTTAAACTTTCAAACACAAGGGAAGCGCTCATCGACAGAAAACAGAACAATGGATCCGATTTTTACGGTTTTGACAACGAGACAACAACGGAGACCTTATGAAAGTATATTTCCATATGTGCCTTGAAGAATTTACAAACTGCTACGTCATAGCCAACGACGACCCAAGAGTTATGGAAGCCATAATAATTGACCCGGGGAAAATATCAAAAGAAATCATAACCCAGCTTGAAGTCAACCACTACAAGCTCACTTCGGTTCTGGTCACCCACAATCACACGCATCACGTAAGGGGATTGTCCACTCTGAACAAAATATATACCCCACAGGTCTACGCCGCTGACTATGAAGTCGAAGGCTGCCACACAAACCTTATCCGTGGCGACGGAAAACTGAATCTTGCAGGACTGGAGGTAGAATATTTTTCACTCTCCGGACATTCCGTTGACAGCATGATATTTAAAATCGGGAACCTTATTTTCACAGGCGACGCAATATCAGCCGGAACCATAGGAAACACCTCGGGAGCATATTTCAAGAAAATGCTTAGCTCCAACATCGAAAAGAAAATTTTTTCACAGTGCGACGAACTCATCCTTATGCCAGGACATGGACCGCCATCAACCATAGCGGCTGAACGGTACTACAACATGGATACCTCGAAAGAAAAAAAATTCGTTTAGCCCCCAATGAACGACCCACGAATAAAGGACGTCCTATTTTCTGGTAACCAGATGGGTACGTCCTCCCCAGTATCCCCATCTCTTGTCCACGTAGTCGCTCAACTTTTGTGAAGCGATTCCAAAATCAGAGCCTTCAGTTTCACTAACATATTGCGCGGCCTCCGGGTTTTCCTCATTCACTTTCACCCAGGTACTCTTTGTTGTAAAATATTTGGCAGTGTTAGCCGGTGACTGCTGCAAAAGGTATGCCATGAATTCATTGCGCATCAAAAAGTTGTCGTCCACATCGTATTGCAGAGAATCGTATGCGGTGAAATAGGTCTTCAGGAATTCCAATCCCAATGGAGCAAAACTGTCATACAAGGCATCGGAATATGCCCTGAAGTTTTTGTTCGTAAAATAGATACCGTGCCAGGCCTCGTGCGCCAGAAGCTGATACCGTAGCGAATTGCTGGATTCCTTGGACATTGAGATTACCGCCCCCTCTCCCGGACTGTAGGTTCCATCGCCGTTATCGTATATTATTCCGTTGGCCACCAGAATCTTGCACAACATTTTTTCTTTATTGTTCAGCCGGACTTTTTTTCTGTGCACCTCGTTAAAAAATTTGGCCAAGTCATAAGCACCATAGTCATGAGCATTATATCCATGATTGGAATAAATGAAATCATCATCAACCAGCGTGCCTCTGTATCCTTTTTTTTCAACAAAGAAAGCAATCCTTGAGAAAAATTCATTCTGGATTTTGTATGTCGGAAAATCGAACACAAGGACATTCGGGAACTGTTCCCACTGGAAAAGTTCATAGGTCCTTATCCGCCACATGGACTGAGGCCATTCAACAATCAGGCCAAGGTCGGTGACAAACGGCTTGTCGATAATCCAGTCCTCCCCAGGGCAAAGTTCACTGGAGTTTGCGGTCATGAAAACACTTTTCACAAGGCCGGCATTTTTGATAAAATTCATTACAGAAAAAGCTTCCTTTGTGGCGGAAGTCTGAATCGTGAACCGGGTCTCGGACGATGACCTTCTGATTGAAAATTCCTCCGACCCATATTTAAAAGCGACAGTGTTCTGATCTTTCGTAATCGGGGCTTCCTCATCACTTTTCAACAGAATCTCAATCTTTGGCAAAACAGATGACGTGCCGTTGCTTATATCAAAAACTTTTTTTCCGCCATCAAAGTTCGCCGACAGATTGGAAAAATCAACTTTTCCACCGTTGACACCAAAGGAATACACCGGCACAACAGCGGTCGTATCCCATCCAATCTTGGCTGGACAGAACTCCACTTTATCAAGACAGAAAGGAGCCTCACCGGAAACATAAAAACCGACGATGTCCTCACCAATCTTTGGCACACACATGGAAACAGTTACAATAGAATTCTGCGTCATGGAAAAGTCAAAACTTACCTGAGGTTTATGGTTCACGGCGTTTTCATAATTCTCCCCTCTGGAAAAATTTGAGCTATAAAGGAAACCGAATTTTATTCCCTTAGGCAAAGTAGCTCCCTCAATATCACAGCGGATTGTCACCTGCAGCGCAACCCCGGCATGGCTTGACTGCAAATTTCCAAGTACATTTTTTTGATGTTCCGCAAACCAATAGAAAAGAGTAGGATGCTTTTTCGAATCCCTCATTACGCCATCAATCGATTCCTCATTCAAGGCTATAAGATATTCGTTTTCCAGTGGAACATCAGATTCCATCATTATTATTTTTTTTTGAAATGAACAATTACACAATAAGAATGCACAAAGAAAAATAATCGATATAGTTAAAAATCTCTTATACATGACGCTATACTACACTTTTTTTTGATTTTACGCTACTCTACATAGAAATGTATATCCAAGCCTTAGTTCCTCACCGGGATACAATCCTTAAACTGGCCCGGCTTTCAAAACAAATTATCACAGATTTTAACACCGTACATTTACAGGAATACGCCGCCTTCCCTAGATTTCCTCTATGGGCATTTTCCCAGGATTTTCCGGACAAGGTGGACGGCGCCTGCATTTTAAGTCCAAGATTTGAGGGCACAGAATTTTATTTCCCCCTCCAGATAAGGACAGGCGAATCAGATTGTATCTACAGAATAGTATTCGCTTCGCTGGTTGATAAAAACTTAGACGAAAAGGGAGCAAAAAAAATGGATCCGGGGTTTCCAACCCGAATCCTGGAAAACTTTCCAATAAAGATGTCCTGCTACAAGACAGGAAACGTTGTCGAAGAAAACAACGGTTTCTGCCTTTTTGATGAGCGCTGGTTCAAAATCACCATCTGATTACGGAAAACATTTCCAGATCAGACTTATTTCATCACCTTCTCGCCACGGTCCATTGCGGTAAGTCCAGACTTAAGAAGCTCAAGGATTCCGTATGGTTCAAGCAAACGAATCAATGAAGAAATCTTATCCTCGCCACCCGTCGCTTCAACAATCAAAGAATTTTCAGCAACATCCACAATATGTGCACGGAAAATATTGCAGGTCTCAATAATAATCGCCCGCTTTTCTCCGGTGGCCTTTACCTTGATAAGAGCCATTTCACGCTGAGTCGTTTCGGATGGCAGACAATGTTCAATTGAAATAACCTCCACCAACTTTGAAAGCTGCTTTTCAATCTGCTCAAGGATATATTCGTCACCACGGACAACAATTGTCATGCGGGAACGCCTGGAATCAGCTGTTTCACAGACTGTCAGGGAATCAATATTATATCCACGGCGGCTGAAGAGTCCTGATACACGGCTCAAAACTCCGGCATGATTTTCAACAAGAACAGAAAGAACGTATTTTTCCATAATTATATCTCCCATCAAATAATTTTCGGTATCAAATCGAAAGCGCATTCCACAACAACTAGAATGTGCAGATGAAATAGAAAGCTTGCAACGCAAACCTTGAGCGGACTGAATTCAATGCTGAACCCAAATCCCTTTCGTCTATTCTAACAGATTTGCAAGATTTTTAAAAGCACCTATGGACGTATTTCAGGATACACACCAAGCAGCCTAATATCCTCGGTTATACTCTCCAGGTCCTTAGACAGCCGCTTAACATACTGCTCCAAATCTTCATCGATTTCCGCCAATATGTTGGATAATTCGGCATCGGCATAGAACCAGTAATTCCAGGCCTTACCCTCAATTGGCCTTGATTCCAATCGAGTAAGGTTGACCTTGTACCTTTCAAATATCCCCAGGGTTTTATAGAGGGCGCCAGGTTCATTTTTTGTTTTAAAAATAAAACTCGCCATATTTGATTTTAGATTAGTAACGGAAGGTCGTTTTTGGGCGACGGACTGGATGACAAGGAACCGTGTAAAATTGTTTGGGTCGTCCTCTATATCTTCCTGAAGAATATCCAGTTCATACAGATCGGCATTGACGGTACTTGCAATGGCGGCCAATGCTTTATCTTTCCGGTCCGCTACAAACTTTGCGGCCGTAGCGGTGGACACGGAATCAATATGGGTCCAGGATTTATAATTATCCAGGAAACGTTTGCACTGTCCAAATCCCTGAGGATGGCTATAGACGGTCTTGATTCCATCTATGGTCGCACCCTTTGGCCCTAGCAGAGCATGACGTATATTCAATGTGACGGCCCCAACGATTGTCACCTCTTGAAAATGACAAAAATTATCATAGTTCTGATAAACTGAACCGGCCAGGGAATTTTCAATAGGGACCATTCCGTAGTCGGCTTTTCCGTCAACCACGCTCTGGAATATTTCCGAAAACGAATCAACAGCCAAAGCCGTCACATCCATGGAATCAAAGTACCTTCCCACAGCCTGTTCCGCGTATGCCCCCTTCTTTCCGCTGAACGCACACACAATTTTTTCTTTTTTTGCTTTTCTAATATGGACAAGGGATTTTCCAATTACAGGAACCATCGCCTGTAAGTCGTGCATCAATTTATCAAACTGGTTCAACTCAAGCGCCGCTGTATCCGGTTCAGATTTCTTTGAACTGACGGAAACTATCACTCCATCCGAGCCTGCAACGATTGAAGCCAAACTAAGTGGCTGAACCATGCTTCCATCTTTGGCAACAGTCCTCAAGTCTACAAGAACCGGAAAACTGGTACATGCCTTAAGTTCCGGAATGGAAGAAAAATCCAGTACCTTCTTTACGGAACCATCATCCGGCATTGTACCAGGTTCACAGAGAATCACGTTGCTGCATCCACAGGAACTAAGATATTCGGCAGATTTCAAATAACTATCGATGCCTGACTTATTTTTACGTCCCAGAATGACCGCGCGGCC
The DNA here is from genome assembly GCA_045643225.1 of Treponema sp. GTDB lineage: Bacteria > Spirochaetota > Spirochaetia > Treponematales > Treponemataceae > Treponema_D. The sequence continues at coordinate 54,450 of JAZUKJ010000027.1, forward strand.
AGTAGCGGCGACGGTTTTAAGGAATGAAAAATCATCCATCTTTTCCGGGTCAGTCAAAAATATATCCACATATTTTTTTATATTTGAAACCTGACTTGCACAATAAATCTCACAGACAACTGGCAATCCATATCTTTCACCAGCATCTTTAAGGAAAGACAACCTTTCTTCATCTACCGGGTCCTTATCCATGCTTCCAAAAAGCATGGAACCACCCGATACCGCTATGGATTCAGCCATCGCAAAAATCTGTTCACGGCTATGGGCAGTGTACGGATCCGAGACCACAACTACCCGCTGGCCTCCAACTCTGATGACCTGCCCACGGCTGTTCGCGATTTCAGCAACATAGCTGTCTTTTATCTTCTGTCCAGCTTCTTCCAATAAAGCGCCGCTTAACACCTTGCCCATTTTGTTTCCTAGAAATTTGACATGTTCCAGCTAACTGTACGCAGTATATCTCCAAATACACCGGCCGCTGTAACTCCGGCACCTGCTCCATAACCACGAACGGTCAAAGGGATTGGTGTGTAACGGGCTGTCGTAAATACAAATGCATTTTCTCCGCCACGTACACCATACAGTGGATCATTTGGTCCAACCTCCAGCATACCGACGCTAACCTTTCCATCTTTTATGCTGGCACCCATTCTAAGGACTTTGTTTTCCTTTTTGAGGTCGGCCATCTTTTTGTCAAAATAGGCATCAAGTTCTGGAAGTTTTGCAAGGAATTCATCAACTGTTCCATCAAGAGAAAAACCTTCAGGGAAAATTGAATTCATCTGTATATCTTCCAGTTCAATTTCCATTCCAGATTCGCGGGCAATAATCAAAGCCTTTCTTGCGACATCGGTTCCCCTAAGGTCGTCACGTGGATCAGGCTCTGTATAGCGAAGTTCCTTTGCCTTAAGAACCGCCTGGCTAAATTTTTCGCCCTCATCCAAGCGGCCAAAGATATAGCTCAAGGAACCTGACATGATTCCATTGAATGCAGTCAAGCGGTCTCCAGACTTGAACAGATTCTGGAGGGTATCAATTATTGGAAGTCCTGCACCAACGTTCGTCTCATAAAGGAATCTTACATGCATTTCATTTGCAGTCTCACGGAGCTTGTGATAGAACTCCATGCTCATTGAATTTGCTCTCTTGTTAGGAGTTGCTATATTCATTCCTGCCTTAAGGATATCGATGTAACGCTCAGGCAAGTCATAGCTTGCGGTACAATCAACAAAGATTGGATTCAAAGGTTTTGTTTCCTTTACGAAATCAAGGATCTTATCAAGATTTGTCTTTTCGCCATTAGCCTTTACCTGGTCACGCCAATCCTTAAGCTCGATTCCATCCGCATTGAAAATCATTCCATCAATATTTGCAATGGCCATTACACGGATATCAATTCCCTGATCATAGAGGGCTTTCTGCTGCTCACCAATCTGATCCAGCATTGTACCACCGATTGTTCCAGCTCCAAACGCATAAACCTGAATTGACTGGACGGTATTAAAGAAGAACTGATGAACAACGCGGACAGCCATATCACCATCGCTAGAATTGATAACAGCAGAAATTGAACGCTCGGCAGATCCCTGGGCGATTGCCAAGATATTGATATCCCTTGATGCCAATGAGTCGAAGAAGGTTCCAGCGACTCCACGTTTCTCCTTCATGGCGTCACCAATGATAGAAACGATTGCACAATCCATGCGTACATCAATAGGATTAATGAGTTTTCCGGATATCTCCAAAGAAAATTCATTTTTCAAAACATCCTGAACTTTGTTTGAATCATTTTTGCGGACACAGAAAGAAATTGTATATTCTGATGAAGACTGGGTAATCAAAAGAACTGAGATTCCTGCATTACTTACCGCCGCGAATATACGTGCAGCCATTCCCTTACGACCCTTCATTCCAGAACCACTGACAGAAATCATGGAACAATCTTTCAAACATGAGATACCACGTACAGGGCCTGCCTTCTTTTCACTTTCAAAAGGACCACGTCCGATGCAAGTTCCACGGGCAGATGGATTATGGGAATTCAAACTCCAGGCTTCAATATTCTTAGCCGCCAATGGAGCCAATGTTTTTGGATGGAGAACCTTGCTTCCAAAGAACGACAATTCCATTGCCTCTTCGTAGCTCATGTCTTTTACCAAAACAGCATCCTTAACAACACGTGGATCCGCTGTATAAATACCATCAACATCAGTCCAGAATTCAACTTTCTTGGAACCAAGGGAAGCTCCTACAACTGCAGCAGAAAAATCCGAGCCGTTTCTTCCCATAAGACCCATAACAGGTTTGGAACCTACGCCAGAAATCCATGAGCAAATAAATCCAGGGAAAAGAAGAATCTGAGCATTGTTTCCATTGCCATCCCTATATGGAGCAAAAGCTTCCGCGCATCTTGCATAATCCGGGTCGCCTTCTTTTTGATTTCCAGTTGTATAAATAAACTTCCTTGAGTCCAGCAACAGAACGGACTGTTTTTTTGCAGACAAAACTGCCTCCACAATAGGAGCACACATAAGTTCGCCCATTCCCATTATTCTACAATGAACAGAATCAGGACATTCGGCAAAAGAGCTTACACCGGCCAGAAGTTTTCCGAGTTCAATCAAATGCTTTTCAATTTTCTCAAGCACAACCTCTTGATTGAATTCCTGTAATGTTGATTTTATTTCAGCACATATATCTGAATGAATATTTCTCAAAGCAGTTATAAAACTGTCAGACACGCCTCCGCCTACACAGCTGTCAATGGCCTCCTGCAGCTTATTAGAGACTCCTGCAACAGCACTAACAACAACAGAAATACGTTCTTTGCTAGCTCTTCCCATCATGATATCAACACTGTCCAAAATACGACGTGCTGACCCCATAGAAGTTCCACCAAATTTAAGTGTAAGCATATTTTTCCTCTTAAAACAAAATTTACAAAATTAAAAATATAAGATAGTAGAGTATATCAAATTTAAGGACTTATGTGAACTATCTACAATTAGGAACATGTATTTTAAAAGCCAGTACAATGGAAACAAAAAAAAGAAAACCCAGGCTCAATCTCTGGCGCGGGCAAAAAAAAATCCGGCGGAGGTGCCGGGGATGAGGATGGAGGACAAAAAAAAGCCGGCGGCCACCTGCTTTCCCGGGACGGACCCAGTATCATCGGCGCTGCGGAGCTTGACTTCCGTGTTCGGTATGGGAACGGGTATGGCCTCCGCGCCATGGCCACCGGCATATATATGA
>JAZUKJ010000028.1:0-18761 GCA_045643225.1 Treponema sp.
TTGGGCAACAGCGACAAAATTATCAAGGGTATCACAGTAAGTCTGCATAATATTCTGAACACCCTGGGCTATACTTTTGGTCTTTGATAAAGTTATCTGCTGAATATCTTCCTTTACGACATACATCGATATTTGGCTAAAACCCAGCAGCATAACCAGTACGGTAACAAGAATACCGGTAATACTGACAAGAAGAATCTCCAAATTTAAGGGCAAATGTTTTTTTCTAGTCACAGCTCTAATCCTCTGCATAAAAAAGTTAACAAAAACAGAATGATTATATTCCTCCGTAGATTTTTTTTCAATGGCACATAAAATCCCCCCGCCCCTGCTACCGATGTGTCTGCAAAGTACTTAATTGTTCGAACCACAGACGCGACCAGGGGGGAAGCGGCTGCAGGAGGTTTTCCGCAGGAACAATCCGACTGTTATATCTGAACGATAATGAAAACAGCAAGGGCCACGGTTTCCCGTGGCCCTCTCTATCAATCAGATATACTCAATATTAGCAGTTCTCTGCGAAATACTTAATAGTACGTACCATCTGTGATGTGTAGCTGTTTTCATTATCGTACCATGAAACAACCTGTACCTGGTATGTGTCATCATCGATCTTTGAAACCATTGTCTGTGTTGCATCGAACAATGAACCGAACTTCATTCCGATAACGTCAGAAGAAACGATTTCATCCTCGTTGTATCCGAAAGACTCTGTTGCAGCAGCCTTCATTGCAGCGTTGATAGCTTCCTTTGTAACATCCTTTCCCTTTACAACAGCTGTCAAGATAGTTGTTGATCCAGTTGGTGTTGGAACGCGCTGTGCTGATCCAATGAGCTTTCCGTTCAATTCAGGAATTACAAGACCGATAGCCTTTGCAGCACCTGTTGAGTTAGGAACGATGTTCTGAGCACCAGCTCTTGAGCGGCGGAGGTCACCCTTTCTCTGTGGTCCGTCGAGGATCATCTGGTCGCCTGTGTAAGCGTGGATTGTTGACATGATTCCAGAAGCGATTGGAGCATAGTCATTCAATGCCTTTGCCATTGGAGCGAGACAGTTTGTTGTACAAGAAGCAGCAGAAATGATGTTGTCTTCCTTTGTCAAAGACTTGTGGTTTACATTGTAAACGATTGTTGGGAGGTCATTTCCTGCAGGAGCAGAAATAACAACCTTCTTTGCACCAGCTGTGATGTGAGCTGCAGCCTTGTCCTTTGCACAGTAGAAACCTGTACATTCAAGAACTACGTCTACCTTGTTTGCTGCCCAAGGACAGTTAGCTGCGTCCTTTTCTGCAGAAATCTTGATTTCCTTTCCGTCAACGATGATAGAATCCTCAGTTGCAGATACAGTGTGCTTTCCTTCACCGATGCGGCCCATGAAACCACCCTGTGCTGTATCATACTTCAAGAGGTGAGCAAGCATCTTTGGGCTTGTCAAATCGTTGATAGCAACAACTTCATATCCCTCAGCTTCGAACATCTGACGGAAAGCCAAACGACCAATACGGCCAAAACCATTAATAGCAACTCTTACTGACATAGAATTTGTACTCCTTAATCGTAAAGATTATTTCTCTAATAAGATACTTCTTTTTTCCAAAGAATTCAAGGGAATTCACAATAACTACATTCCACTACGCCTATTTTCCAAGCTTAAATGTATTGATTTCCTTAGCCAGAACATCAATATCCGACTGGTTTTTCTTGGAGGACTGGGAAACAAGATTCATGGCTGAAGAAATCTCATCAATTCCGGCAGAAATGGATGTCATGCTTTCATTGATACGTCTTGTAGCCTCGGACAGCGCATTCATCTCAACAACCACCTGCTCCGCACCGCTCAACATTTCCTGTGAACCTTCGCGTACGTTAACGGCATTCTCGTTGATGCTCTTCATGGCCTCCAGAACCTGACGGTTACCTTCGTTCTGCTCTTCCATGGCGCTCTTGACCACGTTTTCCTGTTCCTTGACCGTATGGGCCAGGGAATAGATTGTATCGAATTTATCCTGAACCTCGACGATACTTTCGCCAATGTTTTTAAGAGAATTTGACAAATCCTTGAGGGATGTCTTGATTACCTTACCCTGGGCGTTGGACTGTTCCGCAAGCTTACGGATTTCATCAGCAACAACGGAGAATCCCTTACCGATTTCACCGGCATGGGCGGCCTCGATTGCGGCGTTCATGGCCAGAAGGTTTGTCTGGGACGCGATTGTCTGGATAATGTTTGATGCATCCATAAGTCCCGATGACTGCTTCAAGACTTCCTCAGAAATTTCTACAGCCCTTTTGACGGAGTTGCGGCCTTCATCGGAAGCATTTCCCAGGGATTCAACCGCCTGAGAGTTTTTCTCAAGAATATTTGTAACGGAATTAATGTTCGCGACCATTTCATCAACAGCGGCGGATGACTGATTTACGCTGGCAGCCTGGGATTCAATGTTTTCATTAAGATCCCTGATGCGTCCAAGAATCTGATTGACGGATGCATGGGACTCTTCAACACCGGCGGCCTGGGTTTCCATATCGGAGTTGACCATTTCTATTTCCTTGGTGATGGAATCTATGGTCGTTCCGGCGTGGTTCATGTTCTGTTCAAGAGTATTCGCCGTATTCTTTGACTGAACGGAAGTATTCCTCATGCCGGCAAGCAGCTCTTCCATTGTGGAACGGAATATGTTTATGTTGTTCATCAGGTCGCCAACCTCATTTCTGAGGGTAATCTCAATAGGGGCCATGTCATAGTTTCTGGCAACCAACTTGGAGGTATAATCATTGACGGCAGTAACTCCGCCCTTCACACCCTTCAGGATATTGAAGATATTGAAAACCGAAATCATTCCGAAAACGATTCCCAATGGAAGGACCTTGCTTCCGGAAAGAGCGATGCCCATGTTGTAGTTGAACGGAACAAGTATTGGTGAAATACAAATACAGACCAGACCGAATATCGAAAAGGATACAACCAGGGTGGTCCTCAAAAGCATCTTCATGACATGGTAGCCAGGAATACAGGGAAGCCATTTCAAGTCACTTTCCATGTTGTTCATGTACATGACATAGAACGAAACCGCGAACGTAAATACGGTTCCAAATGCAGCAGAGAACATACAGCCAAAACTGTTGCTTCCATTGAAATGAGCAAAAAGCCCTGTGGCAAGTTCCCTGACCCTTACAACCACGGCCAGTCCTGTATAAATGACCAGCAAAAGCACGACAGGAATGATACACTGCATTTTTGCTACCAGGCTGATTTTCCTGACACCAGCCTCACTGCCATCATACCCCTTCAGCTTGTTAAGGTAGAACATGTATACAATAACCGGGGTCGGCAGAATCACCAAAAGATTATACAAGAGAACAAAAGGATCTGAGAGTATCCTCGTCAGTTCCGAAAAAGTTATGGCGTTAATAAAAAGACCTATCGGACAAAACAGAATAGCCGGAAGAACAAATGTTACGGCCAGAGGTACAAAAACGGATGGCTTGAATTTAGCTCTATCTTCTAATGCGGACATATATCCTCCATAAAAATTGATCTATGATTCTTATAAAATTCGAAAACCTTATATTATCTTATCTGTCATTCTATAACAAAACATTAATCTATTCCACCAAGATACAGATTTATGCGGTTCAAAACCTTTTTTTTATCTGCCGTCCACAGAGGGGCAATAAGGTCCTTTTTTGCGCCATCCCCGGTGAGACGGTGGATTACGGTCTCCCTGGGAACCAGCCTTAAACATTCCCCCAGTATTTCGCAGTACTCCTCCAGGGTCGGCAGCGGGAACGGGTTTTCCTTATAGATTTTTGCAAGGGCCGTACCTTCAAGAACATGCAGGACCTGAAGCTTTATTCCATCCAGAACCGGGGTCAGGCGGGACAAATAACGGACCGTAGCCAGCATATCCTCCTTCTTTTCGCCGGGAAGTCCCAGGATAACATGCACCACGATAGGAAGTCCGGCCCTTTTTAGACGGGCATAGGCATCCTCAAAAACACTGTTGGGATAACAGCGGTTCATGGCGGAAGCGGTCTTTTCGTTCGACGTCTGGAACCCCAGCTCCAAAAAGACGGGCTTTATTTTATTGAGTCCGGAAAGAAAATCAACAATCCTCTGGTCAAGGCAGTCAGGACGAGTCCCGATGGACAACGCCACAATTTCCCTTCTCCGGATTGCTTGCGTATAAATAGAAGAAAGTCTATCAAAATCCCCGTAAGTATTTGTGAAGGACTGGAAATAGGCTATGTAGCGTCTGTCCTCTGGGGCAATGGATTTTGGAAATTTTTTATCCACAAGGGTCTTTGCCTTTTGGATCTGCAGTTCCAGGGATTCAAAACCGGTGGCAAAATCGCCGGAACCTTCCTGAGAACAAAAAGCGCAGCCTCCCCGGCCCACCTTACCGTCCCGGTTAGGACAGGTACAGCCGGATGAAAGGGAGAGCTTATAGACTTTGGTACCGAAAGTTTTTTTTAGATATTCGTTAAAGGATACGTAGGTCAAAAATCAGTCTTCTTTATTGTCAAAGTAGCCGGAATCTTCAAGGTAGCGGCGGCGGGAAACCACCAGATCGATTATCTCCTGATACATGTTGTAGTCCACCTCGATGGCTATCGGAAGGATATAGTATTCAGTTTCATCACAATAGCGTTCAATAAACTCGGAGGAAGTGACAAATCCAAGGGAAATCATGTTGCTGATTCTGTCGGCGCATTTCAGGAGCTTTGCCTTGTGGCTTCCGTGGTCAATTATCCCCTTGAGGTAATCGGATTTTAGGCACCCTTTCTTCTTGGTGACCTCCATCACCAGCTTCAGGACCTCCTCACCTTCCTCGTCGGCATTCTTTATCAACTCCACATCATAGTCCGGAATATCTTCCACCACATCATGGATGCAGGCGGCTTTAAGGAGGACTGAATCGATATAGCCATAGTCAATCAATATTGCCAAGGTGTCCATCTGATGGCGGAACATGTTTCCACCGGCAAAACGGGCTTTTCCAATCAAGGCCGTCGCCAGCTGCATATACGGTGCAAGACTGATTCCCTTTAGCTGAAGCATATGCTCCCTGTCCATCAGCCCTGGTTTTTCCGTAGCCATACTGTATCTTCCCATTCCGCATCCTCCTGACTTTCATTATCGGCAAAACGATTAAAATGAATGAACCCATTCCACGTTTGCAGAATGGGTCAATTTATTTTGTCCGATTACAGATTCTTCAAATAAGAAGAAAGCTTTTCGATTCTTCTCTGGCTTTCCTCAAGCTTGTCCTTTTCGGCCTGAACGACCTCCGCAGGTGCATGCTCAACGAATTTTCCGCTAAGCTTTGCCTGGCTTCTCTTTACGGTTGCCTCTTCAGCTGCGATCTCTTTTTCAAAGCGGGCCTTAAGCTGGTCCTTGTTGATTCCGTCGTCCACCAAAAGGAATGCCTCGAATCCTGCGCCCACAGTACCGATGGACTTTTCAGGTGTGGCTTCAACAAAGTCAATCTGCCTTACGCCTGCCAGAAGCTCAATCATGTCGGTCTTTTCCTTAATGACCTCGGCAGCCGATCCTGCGGTAACCTTTACGGCCACGTGAAGTTTTGCGGCTGGATCCAGTCCACATTCCACACGGAGACCACGGATTCCACGGATAAGTTCCTTGAGGGCATCAAAGCGGCCAGTGATTTTTGCATCCACACGGGCTTCCTGAATTTCAGGATACGGTGCGTCCACAAGAAGTCCTGTGTAGTCGCAGTTGGTAAGAATCCTGTTGTCGCCGGCAGTCTTTCTGTTAGCCACAATCTCTGCCAATGGAAGCTTGCTGTAGATTTCCTCGGTGACGAAAGGAATATATGGATGGAGAAGTCTCAAGGATTCTTCCATTACATTAAGCAGAACCGATGCGGCCCTGTCCTTTTCCTTGTCATCCCCGTTCCTGAAGCTAAGCTTCGTTGCCTCAACATACCAGTCACAGAAATCGTTCCAGAAATATTCATAAAGGGCGCTGGCTCCCTCGTTGTAGCGGTATCCCTCGAAAGCGGAGCGGGCAGTCTTGACGGCGTTGTCCAAGCATGAGTAAATCCACTTGTCCAGCTCTGTCAAATCGCAGTCCTTGACTGGAACCAGGTTCCTTCCCTCCAGATTTCCAAGGATGTAGCGGCTGGCGTTCCAGACTTTGTTACAGAAACGGCTTCCCATCTTGAAAGAGTCCTTGTCAACCAGAACATCCTGACCCTGGGCGCACATGTACCCCAAAGTGAACTTGAGGGCGTCGGCTCCGTACATGTCAATTATTTCAAGAGGGTCCAGACCGTTGCCCAAAGACTTGGACATCTTCCTTCCCTGCTTGTCACGGACCAGACCGTGGATATAGATATCATGGAAAGGAGCTTTTCCAGTAAACTCAAGGCCTGCCATAATCATGCGGCTGACCCAGAAGAAAATAATGTCGTAGGCAGTAACCAGTGCGGTGGTTGGATAGAACTCCGCCAAGTCGGCAGTGTTCTCAGGCCATCCCAAAGTACTGAAAGGCCAAAGCCAAGACGAGAACCAGGTGTCCAGAACATCAGGGTCCTGCTCAACCTTTGTGGAACCGCACTTTGGACATTTGCAGACATCCTCGCGGCTGACGATGGTCTCTCCACACTCGCAGTACCAGGCAGGGATTCTGTGACCCCACCAGATCTGACGGGAAACACACCAGTCGCGGATATTCTCCATCCAGTGGGTATAAGTGTTCTCCCATTTGCGTGGATAGAAAACGATGTCACCCTTTCTCCAGGCATCCAAAGCTTTCTCGGCCATGGGCTTCATCTTCACGAACCACTGGTATGAAAGATATGGCTCAACCACGGTCTTACATCTGTAGCAGTGTCCAACGGAGTGGGTCATCTTCTCTTCATTCTTAAAAGAACCAAGCTCGGTCAAATCATCAATGACAAGCTGGCGGGCCTTTTCGCAGGTCATTCCACGGTATTTCTCCGGAACATTCTCGTTCAAGGTTCCGTCTGGATTCAAAAGGTTGATGACCTCCAGGTCATGTCTCTTTCCAACTTCCCAGTCGTTAGGGTCATGGGCAGGAGTAATCTTTACCATACCGGTCCCGAAAGCCATATCAACATAGTCGTCGGCCACAATCGGGATTTCCTTGTTGATTATTGGAAGCACAACCTTCTTTCCAACGATGGCTGTATATCTTTCGTCCTTTGGATTAACAGCGACGGCGGTATCTCCGAAGAAAGTCTCAGGTCGTGTAGTCGCAACCTCAATCTGTCCAGAACCGTCGGCAAACTTGTAATACATGTGGTACATCGCGCCCTGGGTGTCAACATGGTCAACTTCATCATCAGCAAGAGCGGTTCCACAGCGAGGACACCAGTTGACAAGGCGCTGCCCCTTGTACATAAGACCACGCTCGTAAAGGGTCACGAAAACATCACGGACAGCCTTTGAAAGCCCCTCGTCATAAGTGAATCTTTCGCGGCTCCAGTCTGTTGAGTTGCCCAAAGACTTCTGCTGCTTCACGATGATATTGTGGTGCTCGTCCTTAACCTTCCAGGTGCGTTCCAAAAACTTATCGCGACCCAAATCCTGACGGCGCAGGCCTTCCTTTTTCAGCTGCCGCTCAACAACATTCTGGGTGGCAATTCCGGCATGGTCCGTTCCAGGAAGCCAGAGGGTGTTGTCCCCAATCATACGGTGGTAACGGACAACGATATCCTGCAAAGTGTTGTTAAGACCGTGACCCATGTGAAGGACACCGGTTACATTTGGCGGTGGAATGACGACTGTATATTTTGAAACTTTGGCAGACTTTGCCTTTTTATCTAAATAAGTCTGATGGATTGGAGAGTCCTCATCAGATGCAGGCTTGAAACAACCTTGCTCAACCCACTGACTGTAGATTCTATCCTCGAAATCCTTTGGGTTGTACGCTTTTTCCAGTTCAATAGCTTTCATAAAAAACCTCAGATCCAGGCACATGATTCTGCCCGAAAATAAATCCGCCAAAAGACGGTCAAACCATTTTAGCACTTTTTTTTACGGGGTTCAATTGTTACTTTCAATATTAGTTGTACGGCGGCTCCCCTTCGGGTCGGGCTGCTCCAGGTTCCGCTACCGCTCCAGCCACCAAGGGTGTCCGCTCCGCGCCTTCCGTATCCCTAGCCGTGGACTTACGGTTCTCATAAGTTCGTCCAAACCGAAAAAGATTTCTCTCAGTTAAAAAAATAATCCAATATTTTAACAGAATCTTTATCCCATGAACTTTCTTCGGTTGAGTCAGAGGTCTCTGTGGTCGTTGTCGATGTAGTTGTAGAAGATGAAGAACTGGAAGTGGAACTACCATTGGCAGTTGTTTCAGTTTCTTCCTTTATTATGGTTTCTATTTTTTTAACCAGCTGCCATTCAATTTTAAGATAAATACTTTGAGATGGCGGTATATTCACATCACAGTGCATCGAAATATAATGCTCTATCCCAGCGTCCGAAGTCGCCACCGCCGATACAGTGCAATCATATATTGTTTTGTTACCCTGGTTTGTCACTTTTACATCGGCGCAACAATAAACAATTTCCTCGGATGCACTAGCTTTTTCAGACCTTATATGTATGGACCTTGGCGATAATTCAACCAAGCCTTCCGGGGTTCCAAAAATAGAACATCCCGTCAAACCAAAAAGCAATAGTATTGTCATAAATCCTAAGTTTTTTCTCATTCCACACCTCCTGCAAATTGTTGAATGAATTCTATCCACGCAGATGAAAGTCTTAATATATTTATTTTCCCCTGTATCATGTTCCATACACTACGGTAATAATTTAAGCGAGCTTCAAAATAATTTGCCTCAGTTCCCCAGTATTCACTTTCCGTAATAATGCGATTATCGAACATAGATTTTAAATCCCGCCTAAACACTTCCTCTTTCTGCAATGCCTGTTCCATATATTCGCAATATTCAGAAAAAGAAACGGACCATTCATTATACAGCTGCCGCATTTTTATCTGTTCTTCCCTTAAAATTTCTAGCTGCAAATTAAGGTTCTTATTCTTGACAGACAAAGTTTCCCTGAAGATTTGCAACTGGGAAGAATAATCCAAAGGGACATGTACTCTTATGGATGCATCTGCGGACCAGGCATGCGAAAAATCTGTAACATCCCGTAGGGAGCGGCTAAAATCAACATACTCGGAATTTTTATTTTCGTTTGGCGCAACCGACAATTGCAAATAAAGTGAAGGAAAGAATGATGATTCATTAATCTTTAATGACATTTCACCATCCTCAATCTGATTAAGGATTCTGAATTCCTGTATGGTTTGCTGCATAACATCATCATAATTTTTATTCAACAAATCCAAAAACCCATCCCTGAATAGACCACTTTTTTCCAGGACATCATCTATCCTATATGTCTCAAGAATTGTTTCCGCCTGCATTACAGCTAAAGAAGCCTGCTGAAATTTTTGCATTGTCTCGGATTTTTTCATATGCAAGTTAAAAAGGTCGACAGTAGATTCCTGGCCAAGACCAAACCGGTTATCATGTTCATCATATTCAGATTCGATTTTTTTCAGGACAACCGAGTAATACTCTTTTTCCAGTAGAGCTATGTTATAACTTTGCATACTTCCAATAAAATTGCAGACCAATTCAAACAATGCATTCTGATATTCCAGCTTGGCCATATTTTTTTGATTTTTTAGTCTCGCAATGGATGGGTCCTTGGATGTAGAAAACATTCCATGGGAAAGCGGCTGGCTCATTCCTATCTGCAAATAAGGTTGTTGCTTGTATCCATTCTGGCTAGGCAAACAGGACAATCCGTACCCTGCATTAATTGAAACCCTTCCGTTACCCGGAAGATTCTGGGTAATACCAACATTAAGGGATGGAGAAAGTATAATTTGCGGATCCGAAATAATTCCTCTGTTCTTCACATAATTGAAATCCCCCTGCACCAAGTTTGAGTCTGCCGATATGTCAAACTGAATGGAAGGAAGCCAATATTTTTCCTGTTGCTCAAAGGAAAGGTTCATGGAATTTTCCTCATTCGCAAGAGCAATTCCATGTGGCGAATCGTTTAGAATTTGAGAAATTACATCAAAGACATAAGCCGTTTTTTCTTCGCGAACCGCAATGTCTGATTGCGAAAAAACATATGATTTGATAGAGAATGCAAGAATCAGGCATCCCAAAACCTTTTGTTTCAGTACCATAAATTCAATTTCTCCAAAACAAATTTCAATAAGGTTGTTTTAGAAACAATGACTCTTGCGTCCACCTGAAGCCCCACCCTCAGAGGATACACCTTGCCCTTCTTGTCCGTTAAGGATTTTTTTTCAAGGTCTGCTTTAATCAAAAAAAATGCTTCATTATTTTGTGAATGTTTTGTATCTGGCTCGATGACTAAAATTTTCCCCTCGGTTCCACCAAACTCGTGATAAGGCAAACTGGGAAACCGCATTTTCACTTTAATTCCGCTTTCAATTTTACCAGCCTGCTTTGCCGGTATCAATAATTCAACTTTTGTAAGCCTCTCGTCATCAGGAATCAAATTAAACAAATGCTGCCCTGCCTGAATCCAGTCGTTGGCATTAAAAACAGACACCTCCTGAATTATTCCATCAATTGGGGCAAGAACTTTTGTAAACAAAAGAGAATCCTCAATCTGTTTAAGCTGGGCCTGATTGATTTTTGCGGCCGTTTCAAGTTCCGTTATCTCCGCCTCTATCTGATGTTTAAACGAGATATTGTAATCATCATAATTATTACAGGAAACCAGATATTCCGATTCCAAGTCCCTGAGTTTCGAAACAGTGGTCATTGTCTCCGGCATTTTTTTCTCCTGGACATACCTTTCCCTGTTAAGGTTTCTGATGTTTCTTAGTTTTGCAAGATTTGTCTGCCACACTTCATAACGCAAATATGCCTCGTAATGTTCCTTCCCTACCAAGTTCCTGTTTCTGGAAATACTTTCCCTTATTTCATAAAGCGCGGTAAGTTTTTCGCTTTCATCAGCGATGCGGGAATCAAGACTTTCCTTTTGGGCTTCCAATTGAGTCGGATCAATCTCCAGTAAAAGCTGCCCCTTCTTCACATACATTCCAGATTCATATGATATAAGTTTTATTCTTCCTGTCACGGCATTTGAAACCGGGGATATATTCTCTTCAGGACGTACCGTTCCTGTAACTTTTATGACTTCCTCAAATGGAGCAAACGCTATGAAAACGAAAGCAGTAACCAGAATACCCAAAATGATCCATACCATTATGCTTTGAACAACCGGCTTTTTCGTAAAAAAATATTCCCTTGTATATGATATTGTCTCGTCCGAATAAACTTTCATTTTTTACTCCGCAGATTCGGTCTGGCTCTTCCACATTCTAGCGTAGATTCCATTTTGAGCTAGAAGACTTTCATGATTCCCATGCTCCACAAGAACGCCATCTTTGAGAACAAATATCTTGTCGCAGTTCCTGATTGTCGAAAGCCTGTGGGCAACAATGACCGTTGTAAGATTCTTTCCAATAGAACTAATCGTTTTCATAATCGCCGCTTCCGAAAGACTGTCCAAACTTGAAGTGGCTTCATCCAGAACAAGGATTTTAGGTTTCCTCAAAAGGATTCTTGCGAGAGCAATTCTTTGACGCTCCCCACCAGACAGTGACGCACCTCTCTCGCCAACTTTAGTATCAAAACGGTCATTGAGTTTGGAAATAAAATCCAGAGCCTGGGCCTCTCGTGCAGCATTGAAAATATCTTTCGCCGTCGCTCCGTCACTGCCCCATGCAATATTTTCCGCTATCGTTCCACTGAAAAGAAGAATCTCCTGAGGAACATAGCCAAAACAATTCCTGTATGATTCAGTATTAATATCCTTTATGCTCTGGTCGTCCAGAAAAATATCTCCGCTGTCTGATTTGTAAAATTTCATTAGCAACTTCAGGAGAGTCGTTTTCCCAGAACCGGACGGCCCAACTATAGCAACTTTTTCTCCAGACTTGATTTCAAGGGAAATATCTTTTAAAGTCGCTCCCCTTGTTCCATAGGAAAAAGAAAGGTTCTCAATGCGTATATTTCCTTCCGTTTCCGTGACAGTTAAAAATCCGTCCGACAATTCTTTTTCTTCAGGCAAATCAAGGATTTCTCCAAGTCTTTTTCCTGCTACGGAAAGTTCCTGAAACTGCGGCTGCAATGTAATCAATCTGCCCAAGGGTCCTAAAAAGTATCCCAGCAGAGTCACAAACGAAATAAGTTCGCCCAGAGAAAGCTGGCCCTTCATAATCAAATAACTTCCATACCAATACACCGCAAGATTGCCGGCCTGGGTGAGGAAGCCCTGCAATGTGCTTTGAAAATTCCCCAGATGGGAAAGGGAAAAATCTTTTTTAATTGTGTCAATGATTTTGAGTTCAGCCTTGTCATAGGAATCCCGTTCCGTTGAAAGCGCCTTTACCGTTGAAATACCGTTCACTGTTTCCACAAAATGGGAATACTTTTCGGCCTCAATCACGGCCCTTTTGCGAATAAGCTCCCTGAATTTTTTTGTAAAAACAAGGACAATGACAGCTGAAAGAATAACAGGAATTATTGCAACCCCCACAAGGGAAGAGCTGAACGTAAAAAGAACTATCCCTCCAAAAACAAGCATAAGGCTGTCAAGAATGACTCCAATGCTCATGCTTGACAGGGCATTCTTTACCGTCCTGATGTCGCTAATTCTGGAAAGGATTTCACCGCTCTTTCGTTTTACAAAAAAATCCAAAGGCAATTGCAGGATGTGATTAAAATATTCAAGGGTCAGGGACGCATCTATTTTGTTTCCCAGAAAAATCAGCAGGTTGTTTCTTGCAAAGGTCAGAAGATTCTGGAAAATCAAGACGACAAGATATGCTAGGGATATAGAAACCAGCGAAGTGGGAAGGTTGGAATAAATTACGTTATCAATAAGATACCGAAAATAAAAAGCACCAAGAATTCCAAGGACAGTCATCAGAAAACTTGCGGCAAAAATTTCTATGGAAAGAACTTTATTCTTGGTCAAAAGATATGCGAACCGCAATAAAAATGATTTATCGTCGCTGGTCTTTTCAAATTTTTCGTTGGGTGAAACCAGAAAAAATATTCCACTCCACCATTCATTGAACTTTTTAACAGGAATCCATTTTACATAATCAGCAGGATCGGCCACAAGGATTTTGTTCTTTTTTATCTTGTACACAACAATATAATGTTCAAGTCCATCCCTTTTTATGTGAACAATTAAGGGAAGAGGATATTCAGACTTCAGAAGTTTTTTGTCCGAAAACATAGTCTTGCAAGAAAAACCTATAGACTCACAGGCCCTTACAATTCCCTTTCCAGAGGTTCCGTTAATATCTGTTCCAGCAACGTTCCTGATTTTTGATACAGAAATCCTTTTGCCATAAAACTTTGCCACCGTAGAAATGCACGCAGCTCCACAGTCGCTTTCGTCCTGTTGTTTTACTAAATAATATTTCATTTTTTTCCTGAAGCAATCATAACACTTGACAAAAAAAAAAAAGACCGTATATTTTATTTGGGAGATTTTTTTTACTTGCTGAAACATTGGAGAGGAGGACAAAGAAATTGAAAAGAAGAAGACCAAAGCCAGCGAACTTTGACTATGACTTCACAGGCCTTGCAGTGGAAGTCACAGGGGACGCACTTTACCAGATCAACGGCGGTGCGGAAATTGCAAACTCCATCGAGGCACAGGCCAACGCACAGGTCGGTGACACGGTTACAAACAGCCGTGGAGAAACTCATACACTAACGCAAGGTGACATTACCTGGGCGCAGGAAAAGCAGGCAGCCTTGAAAGAGCAAGCATTCATGGATTTCTTAATGAGACCTTTCGATGCCTCGATGATAGAACACGTCCCCAACCCTATAAAGGTTGATTTTTCTGGCTTCAAAACCGCACAGGAAGCCCTCCAATCACTAGGATACAAGACTGAACGAAGTACCAATCCAATTCTAACAGAGAAAGAAATAAATAAGATAATGCAAAGAAATCCAAAGGCTTACGCAAGCAGTGAAGAACTTTTGGCAGAATGGAATCATGCAAACTGTAATGCCAGTGATAAAACCAATACAAGCGGAATGGGGTTTGGATTCAAATCAATTGATTCTGCCGCTTTATATTGGGCAAAAACATACGGTGATGATTCAATTGTGACTGGTCATGAATATGCATCTGCAATTTTTGCATACGATTCTTTTTTTACACAGGAAGACGGCTCAGAAAAAAGAGAAGCTCGATATTTTTATAACAAGCCTAACGAAGGTTATGAATTAAATATTTTTCAAAAACGCAGCGTAGTATCATGGAAACAAGACTACTACACAAATGGCGATGGCATTGAAAATATACGTGTCGTATCCGCAATTCACAGTCACGGAGATGATCTTTATGGAGAATTCCAATCTCCATCAGATACTGACAAAAAAAATTTATCTAAATTAAAACAAGATAGAGAATTTTCTTCTCACACAGGAAGAGAGTACGTGGTCTTACCTAATGGATGGGTCGAGGAATTCGGAGGTGAAGATGATTACAAGAACTTCATTCTCAGCAAAGACTGTGCCGATGATATACGAGCCAGAATGTCTTACAGTTTCATTGAAAGTGACTTTGGAAGGGAAATATTCAATCTCTACAAGAACGCATATTATCATCCAGATGAGTTTTTCCCCTATAGCGAGAATTAAGAGGAGGAGAAAATGAAAAAACAACTTGTAACATTATTAGCAGTCTTTACGGCTTTTTGCGCCCCCCTTTTCGCAGAAGATTTTGTTGTGACTAAGATTGAAGGAAAAGCAAATTACCAAACATCCGATGGCATTTGGGAAAAACTGAATGTTGGAGATAAAATTACAAGCGAGACAGTAATCAGTGTAAAACTTGATTCATATGTTTATATTAAAAATGAGAATGAAAAAGTTTACTGCATAGGCATAACGACAAGCACCGTAGGTAAAAGGATTGAGTTTATCAACAATCACAGAAGTTCCTCCCCAAAAAGAAACACTAAAGACGAATTTGTAGAGGTTAAAATCACACCTGACCATATCGACAAATCCAACTTCAACACTCTTCAAAAATTTGGATTTGATTCAATCAAGGAGTTACCAGCCGGCAAAAATGTTGTTAGACTACTTGCAGTTTCCTGGGGGCATGAGGTTATTGAACTTACGTGGACAGAATCTTCCGCCTCCGTTGCTCATTTTAAAGAATCCAATCACCACATGAATGAATTCGATTGGGACGAGGACCCTTATACGAAAGGAATAACGGAACGGAAGATTGACATAAAAAATGCCCAAAAAATTTTAAATTTGATAAAGAAAATAGACTTCTACAACCAGCCTGGATATGTCTACCGTCCAGCTTATGGCATAAGGGATGGCGAAAGTTGGTATGTGGAAGCAAACATCAATGGTGTGTACAAATCAGTTGAGCGCGTGGATCCAGACCCCCGAGAGACCTTCCTGAAAGATTTGGGCGACGCACTCTATCGTCTTGCAAGATAAAAACACTGACACAAACTATAAACGGACTTGTTTTGGCCAACCGTTCAACACAGGTCCATTTTTTTTCGTCGTTCGCCTATGTGGACACAACAATAGACAATTGAACAAAAACCTTCCATAATGAACCCAAGGAGAATTAAAATGAAAAAAATTATCGCAGCACTAGCAATTTTTCTAAGCTGCGCGAGCTGTTTTTCTAAAGAAACCAAATCAAGTATGTCTGGAAAGGATTTTTATTTCGTCAACCTTGCCTATCAGGACATGATTGAAAATGAACAAAAAATTTTTATTCAGGATACGCAAAAAGTTAATGAGCGTATAAATCATCTGGAAGAACTTAGCAAAAGGGAAAATTGGAATCCGCTAGACAATATACAGCCTACAGAAGAATGGAAAAAAGAATTTCAGGAATACAATGAACTGCAATTTTATCTCCAAAGCTCAAAAGAGGATTACATTAAAAACACTTTCACAGATTTATCTAAGTACACTTTTGACATAACCTATTCCAAAGACACAGTAAAAGTATATTTCTATATTAAATCCCCATCAGTTAGAGGTGGTGACGCAACTTACTTATTTGATTACGACGGCAACATTATAAAAAAAGATTTTGGTTTATAAACATTGTGCCAGCAAGATTCCCTTGAGCAACTTTTAATCGCGAACAAATTCGTTTTTCGCTGCTCAAACATGGGAGGGCTGCCCGTAGAAAATTGAACAAAAACTTTCCATAATAAAATCAAGGAGAAAACATAAATGAAAAAGATTTTTGCCATCGCATTTATTACGCTACTCTTTTGTGCTTCCCTTTTTGCGGAAGATTTTGTTGTAAACAAAGTTAAAGGTACTGTGAAATATGAATCATCAAAAGATGTTTGGACAAAACTGAAAGAAGGTGACACGGTAAAAACTGAAACTTCAATAAATGTGGGCCTCTCCTCTATACTTGAACTTAAGGCAGAAGATGGAAAAATTTTCTACATCAAAGGAACACGCAACGGTACGGTAGGTTCCCTAACTGCAGATGGAAACAAGGAAAAACACAATGATGATAAAAATAAACTTTCAGTTAAATCTGACCAGGATCCAGTTTTTAATGAAAGTCAGGCCGATTATTGGGATAAGGAGTATTCAAAAATTATTAGCAGCCTTGGCTTAAAATCCATCAAGAATTTACAATCTGGTAAAAATGTAATTCGCATTTGTACCACCAGTTATGACCCTTATTATTATGCCATTGAGCTTACATGGACAGACTCTTCCGCTTCCATTATCTTTGTCGAAAAAGAGGAAAATAAAAGCACAATAAAAAAAAGAGCAGACCGAAAGGTTGATGAAAAAGAAGTTGAAAAAATCCTCAACATAATTGAAAAAACAGATTTCTATAACCAGCCTCGTTATATTCGTCAAAATGGAAGAGATGGAGAAACTTGGTATGTGGAAACAAACATCAACGGCATATACAAATCCCTTTCACGATGGGATCCCAGAGCAACCTTCCTGAACGATTTAGGCAACGCACTCTATCGTCTTGCAAGATAAAAACACTGACTACAAATTATATACGGACATGTTCTGGACAACCGTTCAAGGCAGGTCCGTTTTTCGCTGCTCAATCATGCCGGACCGCTTGTTGTTTGCTGTTCGGCCACACTTGAGCATTTAACAAAAATTATCAATAATTAATTATGCACGGAGATGGGAAATTGAAAAGAAGAAGACCAAAGCCAGCGAACTTTGACTATGACTTCACAGGCCTTGCAGTGGAAGTCACAGGGGACGCACTTTACCAGATCAACGGCGGCGCGGAAGTTGCAAACTCCATCGAGGCACAGGCCAACGCACAGGTCGGTGACACGGTTACAAACAGCCGTGGAGAAACTCATACCCTTACACAAGGGGACATTACCTGGGCGCAGGGGAAATTGGGAATGACCGGATCAGCCATAGCAACCAATACACCCACAATGACAGAAGGAAGGTCATCTAGCGGCCCAAGCACATCACAGAGGCAGACTTCCCGAGCAAATTTAGCAGGCAACGCATTTGCTGAAGAATCAGATAAAAGCAAAACATATAGCACCAGACCTCATGACAACGCAAATGCAATAAAGGGAACAACATTGGAAGGCAAACAGCCAGCCGCTTCCCAAATAACCTACACTACCCCAGCCAATAGCCGCGGATACCCAAGCACTACGGAGAATTATTCGTCTTTACATAAAACAACAGAATACACCACAACAACAAACAACCGTGGTTACCAAAGTACTACAGAGAATTATTCGTCTTCCTCCCATGGGACAACAAAAGAAAGCGAAGCCTCACAAACAACATACACTACACTAACAGACAGCCGCGGATATCCGAGCAGCAAGGGAAATTTTTCAACTTCTTGCAATCGTGGATATCCTAGCACGACGGAAAATAATCCAAATGCCAGCTTCCGTAATCGTGGATATCCTAGTACTACGGAAAATTATTCAAATGCCTATGATAATGAATACAGAATAAACAGAACTGATATGTGGGGTATTTATTCAATCAAATCTGGTAAAGTTTTTATGGTACATGAACAAACGAAAAATAATTATTCTCCCTATGGAAACAACATTATTATTCAAGATAAAAATGGTAACTTTGTCAGATATGGGCATTTAGAAAAGATTTTGGTAAAAGAAGGTGAAGATATAACTGAGGGCAGGAAAATTGGTGTCATGGGTTCAACTGGCAATGGAAATCCAGGACCAAATAAACATCTGCATGTTTCGGTTTATCCAGAGGGAACAGACAAAAACAATTTTCCCATGAGTGCTGTACTAGATCCAACCGAATACATTAGAGAAGGGACATATCCTAGCAATACAAAAATATCTACGGTTTTCAAATACGAAATAACCAGGTCAGACGATACAAAATATAACCATGAAGGCATTGATTTTTCAGGTAGAGAATGGAATCTTTTGACAGATTGGTCTTTTGGTATTTCTGGGGCAAGAGGTCTTTGTAATCAAAATATATTTTGCCAAGATGCATTATCTGGTCATAATGTATTTTGATAAATAACCACAGGAGCATCTATGAAATGCATTAAAATAATGTCAGCTGCATTTTTATTTCTATCAATCTGTAGCTGCAATAAAAATACGGTTGAAAAAATTGAACCAATAAATGAGCCGGTAATTGAACCGGTCAGAACAGAAAAAACAA